>JBQTHL010000029.1:0-42635 GCA_052389915.1 Panacagrimonas sp. | reverse complement strand
TCGGCCCTGGGCCATCAATCACCCATCAACTACGAAAGGAAAAACCCCAACACGCCACTTCCCAACACAACCGCCAACGCTTGAGAATCAAATCCCAATCCGTCCGCGGAACCGGGTCAACTCCAACAAAGCTCGCCGCCGAGGGCTTGGAACCCACCCTGGAACGGGTGCGCGCCAAGCTCGGCGGTGGCAGCTACACCACCATCAACAGGGCACTCGCACAAGCAATGCAGGCCCAACAAACCGGCCCCGGCAAGATCGCCGACATTCCTGCCGACCTCATCGAGATCGGCCAGAAGGCCGTCGCCGCCGTCTACACCGCCGTGCAGCGGCAGACGATGGCCACCATCGAGTCCATCGAAGCCGACACCCGCCGCCAAGTCGAGGCTACCCAGGCGGCGCGAGCTGAAGCCAGCCTGGAGATCGAGCGGCTCGAACGCGACCTGGAATCGGCCGCCGACGATCTGGAGCAGGCGCGTCAATCAGCACAGGAAGCCACCAGCCGCGCCGAACGTGCTGAGGCTCGTAGCGAGGCGCAGCACGGCGAGATCGAGCGTCTTACCCGCGAAGGCGCAGCGGCAAAGTCGGACAGCCAGGCGGCGCGAGAATCCGAGCGAAATGCAGAATCCCGCTCTCGCAAGATTGAGCAGGACGCTCGGCGTGAGGTTGAGCACCTACAGAAGGCGCTGGTGAAGGCCGAGACCAGCCGCGACAGCGCCATCGAAGGACGTCAGCGCGACGCCGACTTGCTCGCAAAAGCCCGCGCCGAAGCAGCCGAAAGCCGCCAAATGGCGAACGAATCTGCAAAGCGCGCGGAGCGCGCGGAAGCCACGCTCGAAGCCCTGCGGCTAGCCACGGAGAGCCTGCGCAAGGAACTCGCCGAAGTACGCGAGGCCGAACGGCGGGCGCGTGACGAGGCGGCGGAGATGCGGGGTCAGATCAAACTGCTGAGCGCAGAAAAAGCACGAATATGAATCGTGTCACTCGGTCGCTGGCGGGATGACACCAGCTTTGCCGAATGCGGTGCGAAGCACGCCTATGACAACGTCCATTGCAAGTTCTTCGAGCCGGTTCTTTCTCAGAAAAGCTCGCCACTGCGCTTGCTTGGCAGCGTCGTCGGCGAAGCCATCACTCAGACCCACCGGCGTCCCCGCAGGCAGCACCATCCGCCGGCGAGCAAAGGTGGCTTCAATTGCGCGCTTCATCTCGACCGAATCAAGCGAGTCGTCGCGTAGCAAAATCCATAGATCGAAGTAGTCCTTCATCCGGCTACTGGCCATGCCAAGCAGACAGATCGCGTGAAACTTCTCGGCGACCACCGTGTATTTCGGGTAAGCCCGTAGCTGAGGTGGTGGCAAATCGTTCAGCAGTACAGGGTACTGAACGGCCTCCGGCGCCGGCGTCACGGCGTCGCCGAAGCCGATGTCCACTTGCAGCGTGAGACGCGCGCTGTCGAGCTTGGCGAGAATTTCGATGCGCACTCCGCCGTAGCCAGCCTCTTTGCGGATCTCGCTGCCTGTGACCTGCTGCGGGTCGAACTGGATGCCGTCATCGAACGCAATTCCGCAGATGTCTTGGAACACTTTGACAACAGAGCTGATGTCATCCGGGCCGAAGCCGAGCAGATCGGCGTCGCGTGTCGCCCGGTGTGGAACGTCGTACCAGAGTGAAAAAAGCAGTGCTCCTTTCAGCAAGAAGTTGGACGCGTGCGGAGAAACCGACAGGCGGTACAGCAGTCGTTCCAACCCATAGTGCGTGAGCACAAGGTTGAAATCCTGCTTACGCGAATCGGCCACATTCTTGAGTCGAGCACGAATCGAAGCGGCCAGATTGCGGCTCATGCGGTAAGCGATTCGAGATAGGGGCGCATGACGTTGGCCACCCGGTTGATCGTGGCGTAGCGGATGAGTTCATCCATCGTGAACCGCTTTTTTCGCCAGCCTTCATGCAAGGCTTCGAGCGCCACGTCGAGACCGATCTTGTTACGGTATTTGAAGCAGTCCGCAACCGTCTTGGCCGCACAGAATACGGGAACAGTGATGCTATCCACGATCACCCGCTCAATGCCTTCGGTCAGCGTCGATTCGGACATGCGGACAATACGCAGCGCGGGCTGATCGAAGCGCGGAGCAACGACGTTATTCGGCACCGCCAGCCAGACCTCAAACGGAGCCTGAGTGCCGATCTCATGCACGCGCAGCGCGGAGAGCAGGCAAATCACGCCACGCGGAACGCGCAGGGCAACTTCTGCCAGCGAGCGATGCTCGCTGAGCTGGCGATTCGGTAGGCTGTAAAGGCCACGCGCCACGCGCTCAATCTTCCCGGCGGCAACCAGCCGAGTGAGCACCACGGTAGGTAGGCCCTGGGCCTTGAGGTCACGGGCGCGCAGCAGAACTTTGCGGCGCGCAAGCCCCAGTGCGGACTTCTCGATAGTGGCGACAGGTTGCTTCATGGACACAAGCATGTTGCCTAATCAATGCAGATGTCAATATATATATAGTTTATGCAACAACGATGCTCTAAAACCTCGTATGAACGGACGAATCATCCGAGGTTCTGCGTCCCATTTGTGCGGGTGCTGTCTCTATCATTGGGGAACGTTGAATTGGTATAACGAAGAGAAATGGACTAAAAGGACGAACGAGAGTGGGGCTCGTATTCCCACTAAGACCGATCGGTCTGCGACGGCGACTGCTTGAGACAGTGATGTGGATCGGAACTCGGAGCTCACGCGGGATATCTAAGGGAGGAGTAAAATGGCGCGCTGCCCATTTGCTGATTGGCATCCGATATCCGGGTCGTCCGGACCGCATCTCGGTGGACCTTATAAGATCGTTCACCATACGACCGAGGGTAGCACCGCCGAAGGGGCATTGAATGCGTTTAAGAAGAACAGGTCCGATCCACACTTCACTGTGGATGCCACGCGCATTCTTCAGCACGTGGATACTGCAGAGGGCGCAAGAGCGTTGCGCAATGCGCCTGGAGGGGTGCAGACCAATCGCGATGGCGCGGTCCAGATCGAACTCGTCGGCTTCGCTCACCTACCAAAAGACCCAAGGGCCCTGACACTACTCGCACGTCTGTGCCGTTGGATCGAAGCCACGCATGGAGTGCCCAACGTCTGGCCAGCCGGTCATCCACGTCCGGCAAAGAATGGCAAAGACCCTGGCGGTCACAATCGAGATGCTATTACTTGGGAGACCAAAGGCGGTCACTACGGTCACTGCCACGTTCCCGAGAACACGCACTGGGACCCTGCGTATAGCGAGAAGGAAGTTTCGTTCATCGAAAACGCGGTCTTCGACGAGCAGGGTCGCCTTATCTCGAGTACGGCGCCGCAGGCGACGACCAAAGGGACGGCCAAGGCACAGCGAGCCAAAGCCCCCGCTTCGCGCAAGGCAAACTCCACGATGCCTGGTCACGCCATTGTTCCGACGGGATTGTCTGCATACGTTCATGAGCTGCCGCTTGCCCAGTCTTCACCTTTCGCAACCGAGGAACGTACTTCGTCGCGTCGCCGTGCGCCGGCGGAAGCCCTGAATGGCCCTGCAGTAATCGATGTCGGCAGCCTGCTGTCGTTTGTCGACGGAGTGTCGGCGCAGGAGAAGGATGATGTCCTTTACTCGGCGCAGCTGGCGCAGCGCGGCGCGAGCGGCGCATTCGACCGGTTCACCCAAACGCAGGCCTGGTACGGCAAGTACATCGAGATTCTGGGGAATCTCGGATGGGCCAGCGAGCAGTTCGCGTTCTCGCTCTTCAATCAAGGTGATGGAGAGTTTCGAATGGACGCCGCGGCGCTCGCCATCATCACCGCCATCGCGACGCAGAATCAGCTCGGAGTTCTGAAGGCATCGGTAGATGCACTCTCCAAACTGAAGGAGGGTGATGAAGCCATCACTCTGTTCGACTTTCACTCGAGCTCCGAGGACAGTGGTAATTTCCAACTCGGATCGGTGCAACGCGGCGCCAACGGAGCGCTCACGATGGCACTAGGCGCATTCTATTTTCGAAGTGTGGACAAGCGGAAACGCTTCCTTTTCTTCAAGTGGGGAAGCCAGAAGCTGCACTTCTGGACTGCCGCGCAACGGATGACCCTCAACGCGGATTTCTATGCGCGCCGTCGGGGAGACGTCCTGGACCGCCTGGAAGCGGACGCCGGGAAGTACATCGCCAACATCAAACTCGGCTGACGCGATGTCCCGCATCATCGTTTGTCGGCCACGCCTTCTGACGCCGGCGCAGGCGAATCTCGCGTCACGCTGCAGCCTGGAAGTCAATCCGGCCAATGCGATTCAACACGGCACCGCGGATACCGCCATGCGGCGTGGAGGGCAGCGCCGGTTGGCTGTTCTCATCGCACGCCGTTGGCCGGCGACTGGCGCTCAACTGACGGTCCAATTTCTCGACAATCCTTCTGTCGCGCTACGCAAGCGGATATTGCTGCACATGAATGCCTGGGGACAACAGGCGAACGTGCGTTTCAGCGAAACCCGCGAGACCGGCATGGTACGGATTACCCGCGTCAATCAACCCGAGGTGGATGCGGGGTTCTGGTCGTACATCGGTACCGAGGTTCTCGGCATCGAGGCGAATCAACCGACGATGAACCTGCAAGACTTCACGATGCGCACGCCCGAGTCGGAGTTTCTGCGCGTTGTCCGGCATGAGGCGGGTCACACGCTGGGATTCGAGCACGAGCACATGCGTTCCGATCTGGTCAAACAGATTGACCGCCGCAAGGCTATCGCTTACTTCCGCGATACCCAGAATTGGTCGAAGGCTGAAACCGACGCTCAAGTGCTGACACCGTTGAAGACGCGTTCGCTGATGGGGACGACCGAGAGCGATCCGCTGTCCATCATGTGCTACCAGATCCCTGGCGAAATCACGAAAGACGGCAAGGATATTCCCGGCGGCGAGGATATCAATGGGAACGACCATGCCTTCGCAGCCCGAATCTATCCGAAGGGCGCTCGAGCTTTGAAGGGAGGCGAACCGATCGCGCCGGTCGTCGTCCCAGATATTGTGAACGCACCACCTGCGACCAGCGTCGGCACGCCGGTGTCGGCGGACGACGCGCTGCAGATTGTGATCCTCGATGGTTTCGACGCAACCACCGGCCAATCGGGATCGGCACAGGGTCGGGCCAACTTCGCCCGAGTGTTTGCAAGCTATGCCGGCGCTCGCGTCATGGAGACGATGCGCTTGCGAGCGGACAATGACTCGCCGACCCGCTTCGGCAACATCATCCGCATCCACGAGCGGATCAAGAAGTACACGAACCGCGAGCAGGGAACGCTCCCGAAAGACAGCGAAATGATCGCTTTTGGCGACGATCTGTTCGAGACGCTGTTCCGCGGAGAGGTACGTCGTCTCTATGACGAGGCGCGTTCACGCCAGCAGGGTTGCAAGTTGGATGTCGTGCTGACTTCGATGATCCCCTGGATCGCAGAGAAGCCGTGGGAGTTTGCCTACGACCGGACACGCCGCAGCTTCCTGGCGACCGAGGAAGTGCACTTCGTTCGCAATGCTCTCGCCGCCGTTCCGGCCGAACGGATCGCACCCAAGCGGGGACCGTTGCGCATTCTCGTGGTGGCAGCGCAGCCCGTCGGTTTCGGTCTCTTGTCCGTAAGCCAGGAAGACCAGATGATCCGGCGGGGCTTCGACACGCTCATCGCCGCCGGCCTCGTCACAGTGGAGACGCTGCCGCGCGCGACACCTACTTCTTTACTAAGCCGAGTCTCGACCACTCGATTCGACATCGTGCACTTCATCGGGCATGGCGCTTTTGACGAAAAAACTGGCGTCGGCTCACTTGTATTCGAAAACGAGAATGGTCAAGCCGTCGAGGTGCCGGAGCGTTCGTTGCGCGAAATCTTTTGCGGGCGAGGCATCAGCCTGATCTTCCTGAATGCGTGTCAGACCGGCACGGGTAGCCGAGCCGACTTCAACAAGGGAGCCGCACAAGCTCTCGTCTCGCACGGAATCCCCGCGCTGGTCGCCAATCAGTACAGCGTTCTCGATTCTTCGGCGACGTCGTTCGCGCAGCACTTCTACTGGGCGCTCGCTCAGGGAATGGGTGTGGGCCCCGCGGCACGAGAAGCGCGGATCGCCGTCAACTGCTCGATCCACGGAGAGAGCATCGATTGGGCGGTACCGGTGGTGTATGCGCGCGACCCCGCACAACCCTTATGCGAGCCAACGTTGACACAGAAGACCGCATCATCGCCGGCCGCTCGCGAACAAACGAGCCGGTCTCCCTCCGATCGAAAGCGTGTGGCGGTTTGGGACATCGACGGCGTCTTCCCCGGATTGGATCTCACCTTGCGGGAAATGAACCAAGCGCAGTCGGTTTTCGAGTTCGAACGGGTCGACCTCTCCCCACCCCTCGATGTCTGGGATGTCGAAACCAAGTCGCCCGGTGGGACACCGTATCTTTGGGCTGAGAAGCTCGCCACGCGCATGGAGCGCGCTTCTACGGATGTTGGCGCACAGATGCTCGTGTGCATCACCCGCCACTGGATGCGGGACGACGACACGCTGAACATCTACGGCTGGTGGCCTACGGAGCGAAAACCTCCGGTCGTGCTGGTGTCCTTCGCAGGGTTCGACGAAATGATGTCGGAGGGGCCGCTCACGGATCGCGCATTGGCCAACCTGACCGTCACTGCGCTGGCCGGGTTCGTTGCCGGCATCGATACGCACCAAAAGGGCCCCTCTGACTGTCCGATGTGGCACAACCCGAAGCGACTCGTATCGCATCTGATGGGACCTCAGCGTTTCGACGCTGCATGCCGTGCCAAGTTGAAAAAAAAAGAGCGGGCGCGCGAACTCGAAGCGTTCGACTCCCTGCTCAAGGCTTACGATCAAAAAGGAAGGACGACCGATGGCTAAGTCCAAGACAAGGAAACGCGCGGTATCCGCCGCATCGAAACAACGGCCTGGCGCGAAGCGCAAGGCGCCCGTCGATACCGGGCCCCTTACGCTTGTAGAAGCACGCAAGATCGCCGGTGTATTGGTCGAACCGACTAAGCCCCCGGCGAATCGGCGGCTCGCCGGCTCGCCGCGTCGCATGCTGCGCGCAGTTGCGGCCGTGCCGGCCGTTGAGATCACGCCGGTCGCGCTCGCTGCTCAGCGTCAGAAGCTAGATCTGATGGAGAAAAAGCAGCGCAAGCAGCGGGTCCGCGATTACAAGGCCACACTCCTGCTGTTGCAGAAGCGAGGCGTCAAGGATTTGGCCTACGAGGCGCCTGCGGACGAGCGGAGGCGCGCCCCGGGAGCCGCTGGTGGCTCGCCGGAAAAAAATCCTTTGCGAGTATTGGCAGAGGGAGACTCGTGGTTCGACTATCCGGTACCGTTCTTTGGTGGCGGATTGATTCCCCGGCTCGAAAAGCGCCTGGGAGTACCAATCCTCAATCTGGCGAAGGCCGGCGACGAAACACGCTTCATGCTCGGGGTCGAACAGCGTCAACTCATCGAGCGCCATCTGAAGGAGGGAGCCCCTGACGGTAGTCCATGGGAGCTGATGCTGTTCTCGGGCGGCGGTAACGATGTCGTCGCGCAGCCGCTCGCGCTCTGGCTGCGCGATTTCAGCGCAGGTACGCCGCCGGCCAAGCTAATCAACCAGCCGCGCTTCACCAGTGCTCTTGCTCTGGTCCTCGCGGCATACGAGGACCTGATCGAGATTCGCGACAGGTACAGTAAACAGACCCATCTGGTATTCCATGCCTACGATTTCGCGATTCCAGACGGCCGAGGTATCTGCCACATCGGTCCTTGGCTGAAGCCGGCGTTCGACCTGCGGCGCTTCCCCGGCGATCGGATCGTGTCGACGGCTGTCGTTCAAGAAATGCTCGAGCAGTTCGCGAAGATGTTGCGAGCACTGACAAAGCCGAACGTGACTTTTATTGACGCGCAGCGAACTCTGAAGCCAGTGCCAGCGTCCTGGCATAACGAAATGCATCCGGGAAAGGCGGGTTTCAACCAGATAGCGAACAAGTTTCACATGGAGATTAAGAAGCTGTTCCCTGAAAGAGTTCTCTAGCCTGACGAGGCTCTAGAGTTGCGTTATCTAAACCACCCCAGACTTTCACCGCTACCGTTTGAGCGGAGACCGGCCATGTCGCCGCGGGATCTAATATGAACCGCGTCGATCTCGGTAGATTCGGTGCTGGATTGACGCAGGGGGAATTGGCGCAGGCGCTCACCGCACTCGGCGTTCTATTGAGCGTTCCCGGTGCCTTCCCGATAAATCCGACACGCGCAGAGATCTTTCGTCACTTGAGGCAATTGGGCGAAGACGGCTTTTTAGAGGTGGCGAGCTGGTGGCTGCACCACGACCTACTCGGCTATCGAACCAATCGTGCTCCGGCTGAAGTCCTTGCGGACTGCTGGCGCAGCCTTTTGGTTCAACAGCCACGACCGCGGGTAGAGGTGCAGGAGGATGGCGATCCCGTCATGGCGAGCTGGATGGCGGAAGTTTGCCGGCATCCCGATGTCGATGCAGGCTCGGTGTATTTGCGAATGGACACTCCCGACTGGCCTGTCGCTTGGGACTGGCCGTTGCGGATCGGTGTGCTCGGCGCCCCCCGATCAGCGGAGCGGCGCGAGTGGTGGGGGCACGCTCTGGGTGATGTCGGCTATCGCAAGCTGTGGGAGATGGTCGACATGGAACAGCCAGGTGCGGAATGTGAACTGCTGATTTTCCCTGGCGACCTTCGTCGAAGTCTTGCCAAGGTTCTCAACGCACCATACCGGCCTCGGACCGACTGTGTGCTCGTCCTCGGAGGTACCCAGCTGCCGGACGATCGCGGTCTCTCATTGAAGACAGCACTGCGGCAGGAGGCGCGCGCTGCTGGGGTGGCGATCCTGCGTGCTGGCGTTCCCCTGCACAGTATGCTCACTGAACTAATACGCGAGCTCTCGCATGACGCGACTCTCGACGTGGCGCTCTTCAGCGCGGTCAGGAATACGTACGGCGAAAGACGGAGAATGCGGGGCAGCGCGGTGCTTGCACCCGACCTCCTCTTTTCGCGGACGCTAGCGACGCGGAGTAGCGTGAGGGTGTCAGCCGCACGCACCGCCCATCAATTCTCGGCTCAGCCCCAGGAATTGCGGCTGGAGCGCGCGGGGCTCCCCAGAGGCTTCTCGATCGAGGTCGCGCGACCCGCTTCGACAGGGCCCAGATTAGCGGCAAGTAATCGCCCTGATCCAGTGACGGATTCCCTTGCTCGTTCGCTTCAGGATCGGGTGAAAAACGGACCATGGAGTTCCGAGGGCGGTGACGCGAGCGATTTGGTGGATGCGCATGAAAGCATCGTTCTGGCCACCGGCCAACGCCATCGCAGAGCACGAATGTCCGGCGTGCCTACTATGGCGAGCGCTTTACCGCCTCAGCCGGTCGACGAAATCGACGACCGAGAGGTCCTGGCTCAGGTGATCGACGAGAACACGCAAGAGACCACCGTTTACCTGCAGCCGGCCCGCCTCTACCACCTTGCAATCAAGATTAGCCCACCGCAATCCGACTTCATCGGCGCCGGAGCGCCTTTCCCTTCTGACCAGCTACCCTCGTCCGAAAGCGGTCATCGACTTGATGTGACGTTTGTGCCGCTCGATGCGGATGCCGATGACGGTGAGCGATCAGCACCCCAACAGCGACAGATTTTCCTGCCGCCACAGGGCCCGAGCACTAGCGCAGAGTTCACGTTCTACACCCGTACCGGCATGAAGTCGTTTTACTCGCGTTTGCTGGTGTCGTACGAGAACCGTGTGATTCAAACACTCCGACTGAACGGAAAGCTGAATTCGGAGACCCAGCAAAGTCCCTACTCGTTCGCAATCGAAAACGTGGTTCAGCCCGGCTTTCATAATCTCGCATACCAAGCCCCCTTTGACGCCGCTTTGGTCGTGAACCACTCCTCCGAAGGGCAAGCCGGAATCACGATGTTATCTGGCTCGAGCGTGGTCGTCCTCGAACCAGCTGGCATGGGTGAAATGATGAGCAAGCTCCAAGAAGCCCTCACCGACGAGACAGCGCTTCGCCGGGCTGAGTCTAGCCTTGATTCAGAAGCGATGACGAACCTGATCTACGGGTTGGCGCAGCATGGCCGGCTGCTCTATGACTACATCGAATCGCAGCTTGGGTCGCTCGATGGGGATGCAGGCCGCATCCAGATCGTGGAGGCGAGGCCGGGAGCATACTTTCCTGCGGAATTCATCTATCCGATCGAAGTGCCGCCGGCCAAGCCGCCGCTGTGTCCACAGGCGGCCGAAGCCCTATCAGACAGCAAGGCGCATCAGAGTTGCCCCAATCGCGACGATCCCGAACATCTTTGTCCGGTGCGCTTCTGGGGCTTTCGAAAGCAGATCGAACGCCAAACATCGGGTATTGTGCCAAGCGGCGGAACGTCACCCACGATTACAGTACCTACGCCTTTGAACGGGAAGTTGGACTTGGCGCGTTCGGCGCAGGTCGCGAAAAGTGATCGTGTGCAGGCGGCAGACTACGATTTGCCGGATGGGCTTCTAAAAGTGTTGAAGCATTGCTTCGACGCGGTAGGCACGCCATCTGACTGGAAGCAGTGGAAGGGCTTGATCGCAGAACAGTCCCCCGGGTTTCTGCTGCTCTTGTCGCACTCTACCGAAGACGCGATATCGCATTTGCCAGCCTTGGAGATCAGCAAGGACCTGCTGCCGGTGGCGAGCCTCGAGACGAGTTATGTGAAAGGTCCGAATTCAACGTCCCCCGTGGTATTCCTGATGGGGTGCAGCACAGCCGATCCGAAGGTCGGCTTCCTGAATTTCGTCGAGCGGTTCAAGCGGAAGCAAGCCGCTTTGGTCGTGGGTACTTTGTCGACGATCAGTGCGCAACGTGCGGCGCGCTTTCTTGCGCTCGCATTGCCTATGTTCAACGACCCGAAGAACAAGGGCCGAATGTTCGGAGAGGTGTTTCTTGAAGTGAAGCGCGTCGCCTTAGCCAAGGGCGATGGCTTTGCGATGAGTCTGGTCGCCTATGGCGATATGAGTTGGCAACTGTAGGGGTGCGCCATGTTCGAGATTCACATGCTTCCTGCCCGACACGGAGACTGTCTGTGGGTGGAATACGGGCTTGGTGCCGAACGCCACCGTATGCTAATCGACTGCGGCCCTTCACCAACCTATCCAGCGTTGAAGCAACGAATCGAGGCGCTGCCAAAGAAGCAGCGGCACTTCGAGCTATTCGTGGTCTCCCATGTCGACGACGACCATATCGGCGGGTCCCTTAAATTTCTTTCGGAATTGGAGCCGCTGGATGTGACGTTTGGCGACGTCTGGTTCAACGCGTTTCCTCACCTGGAAGGTAAAGCTGTCGTTAGTGGCCCCGACCTGCTGGGCGCCAAGCAGGGCGAGGCTCTTTCAAAACTGATCGTCGATGACGGACTGCCCTGGAATCAGCACTTCGACGGTAAGGCTGTCGTCTGCGAGGAGGATGAGGAGCTCCCGCGTTTCAGACTCGATAGCGGAATCAAACTGACATTGTTGTCGCCCTACTGGGACCAGCTCGAGAAAATGAAGAAAGCGTGGATCGACGAATGTAAAAAGGCGGGATTGCTGCCTGGTGGTACATTGAAAGACGATGAGCCGGACGACACTCTCGGCGACAACGTGGACGCGCTCGCCAAGCTCCCATTCGATCCGGACAAAGCGCCAGCGAACGGATCAAGTATTGCCTTCATTGCCGAATTCGATGGAGCAAAAGTTCTATTCGGTGCGGATGCCTATGCACCTGTACTCGTAAAGTCGCTCGAGCGCATGGGACATTCTTCGGAGAATCCCTTGCGCCTCGCTGCACTCAAAGCGCCGCATCACGGCAGCAGCCGCAATTTCAGCCGAGCTCTCATGGAGCTTGCGCCCTCGAAGAAAGTGCTGATCTCGACCAACGGAGACAAGTTCAAGCATCCGGACATGGCGGCAATCGCGCGAATGGTTAGGTTCAACGCACCTGACGCGAAGCTCTATTTCAATTATGAGACGGAGTTTAATCGGGTTTGGAACAGTCCTTCACGACAAGAGAAGTACGCGTACGAGGCCTTGTATCCGGATGATGAGAATGGAGGTCTCATCGTACGGGTGACATAGTGTCTGGGAGGCTTGATGCGCTGAAAGTGATGGTAACTTTGTCCGCATGTAAGCCTGTCGTCTCGGTATCGGAGTAGACCGTGTGCACTTGCTTCTCTCGACAGGTAAAAATGCTACCGAATAGGCCCTTAAGTGTTGATCCAGATTGTTTGTTTAAATAAGTTAGACAGCGGTGGCACTTTTTGCTTCGCAGTTCCAGGTAGAATACTGAGGTAGGCTTGCGATGAAGCGGTGACCCGCGTCCCCTCTCCCGCGACGCAGTGCGGCCTCGAACTTCAACGCAAGCGCGGGCACGAAGCCCTCGTGAACTGGGTGTTGCGGCTAGCCCAGCAGCGGCCGCTGGTACTGATCTTCGAAGATCTGCATTGGGCTGACGATGGTTCGTTCGCGTTCATCGGCCAGTTGCTGAAGCAAATCGCAGACATACCCCGTCCTGCTGCTCATGAGTGCAAGGACCGAGTTCGTGCCTCGCTGATGCATTACCCCTACCTGCAATTCCACACGCTCGATCCACTGCCCAGGGCCGATGCCGAGCACACGCTCGGCGATCTGGCCGGTGACCGCGTGCTCGCCGCCGGACAGCGCGATCTGGTGCTTCAGCGTGCCGGCGGCGTACCGCTGTTGGTCGAAGAGAGCTGGCCCCGATCCTCTGAACTGAATCGCCCTGGGATTTGTGGAGGCTCCATCACTTGAGAGAATGGAGCCATGAGGAAATCTACGAAGTTTTCACCGGAGTTGCGGGAGCGAGCGATTCGGTTGGTGTTTGAGCAGCGTGGCGAATACGAATCGCAGTGGGCGGCGGTGGTATCGGTTGCCGGGACGATGGGCTGCACGCCGCAGACCTTGCTGAACTGGGTGCGTCAGCACGAGCGGGATACGGGCCAGCGCACGGGAGTGACCACCGTCGAGCAGGATCGCGTGAAGGCGCTGGAGCGAGAGAATCGCGAGCTGCGCAAGGCCAATGAGATCCTGAAGTTGGCCAGTGCGTTTTTCGCCCAGGCGGAGCTCGACCGCCACCTCAAGCGATGAGGGCCTTTGTCGAGGCCCACCGAGATACCCATGGGGTCGAGCCGATCTGCAAGGTGCTGCAGATGGCCCCGTCCGGCTACCGACGCCACGCAGCCCGGCGACGCGATCCCGCGCTGAGCCCTGCCCGGATCCAGCGTGATGCCGTGCTGATTCCGAAGATCGAGCAGGTCTGGCGTGTCAATCTCAAGGTCTACGGCGCCGACAAGGTCTGGCGCCAGCTGCAACGTGAAGGCACGTCGGTGGCCCGCTGCACGGTCGAGCGGCTGATGCGCCAGCAGGGACTGCGCGGCGTGGTGCGCGGCAAGCAGGTGCGCACCACGACGCCGGACACTTCCGCTCCCTGCCCGAGAGACCGCGTGCATCGCGCCTTCAGAGCAGATCGCCCGAACCAGCTCTGGGTCTCCGACTTCACCTATGTCTCGACCTGGCAGGGCTTTGTCTACGTGGCCTTCGTGATCGACGTCTTCGCGCGCCGCATCGTCGGCTGGCGGGTCAGCACGTCGATGCGCACCGACTTCGTGCTCGACGCCCTGGAACAGGCGCTCTACGCGCGGCGCAGAGAGCAGGACGAGGGCTTGATTCATCACAGCGACCGCGGGTCGCAATATGTATCGATTCGCTACAGCGAGCGTCTGGCCGAAGCCGGCATCGAACCGTCCGTGGGCAGCAAGGGCGACAGCTACGACAACGCCCTGGCCGAGACCATCAACGGGCTTTACAAAGCGGAGCTGATTCACCGTCGCGCACCGTGGAAGTCCCGCGAAGCCGTCGAGATGGCGACGCTGAAATGGGTGCCCTGGTTTAACCACCGTCGGCTGCTGAGCTCCATCGTTACGTCCCGCCGGCTGAAGCCGAGGCAGCCTATTATCAGAAGCAGCAAAGCGAGCAGGCCGTCCCGGTCTGACTCAAACCAACGAGCCTCTACGAAAAGCGGGGCGATTCAGAACAGCGGGCCTGAATTTATAAGTGGATTCTCTGCGGGGTTTTAAGCTGCCATGGCCAATGGCAGTGCTGCGAAGTAGACCTGATCCGGTGTCTTGCGATCAAGGCTGCTGTGGGGCCGGCGAGTGTTGTAGAAGTCGAGGTAGCGACCGAGCGATGCTTTGGCGTGCGATACCGAGTCGTAGGCGTGCAAGTAGACCTCCTCGTATTTGACCGACTTCCAGAGCCGTTCGACGAAAACGTTGTCGCGCCAGCAGCCGCGACCGTCCATGCTGATCGCGATGCCGTTCTGCTTGAGCAGATCGGTGAAGGCCAGGCTGGTGAATTGGCTGCCCTGGTCGGTGTTGAAGATCTCGGGGTTGCCGTAGCGATGCAGCGCCTCCTCCACGGCGTCAATGCAGAAGCTCGTCTCCATCGAGATCGATACCCGCCAGGCCAGCACGCGCCGCGTGTGCCAGTCGATCACGGCGGCGAGGTAGACGAAGCCCTTGGCCATCGGGATGTACGTGATGTCCATCGCCCAGACCTGGTTCGGCCGGTCAATCTTGAGCTGCCGCAGCAGGTAGGGATAGATCGGATGCTTCGGGTGGCGCCGGCTCGTATTGGGCTTGCGGTAGATCGCCTCAATGCCCATGCGGCGCATCAGCGTGGCGACATGCTTTCGGCCCACACGCGTGCCAGCCAGCGCCAGCAGGTCGCGCAGCATGCGGGCCCCGGCGAACGGATAGTCGAGGTGCAGTTCGTCGATGGTGCGCATCAGCACCAGGTCGGCGGTGCTCACCGGCCGCGGCAGGTAGTACACGCTGCCACGGCTGATGCCGACGGCGCGCGCCTGCTGGGTCAACGACAGGGCATGGGTACGGTCGATCATCGCTTTGCGCTCAGCAGTCCCACCTTGATAAGCGCGCCTTCTAAAAATTCATTCTCCAGCGTCAGCTCGCCAATCTTGGCGTGCAGCGTCTTCAGATCGACAGCGGGCTCGGCCTTGGCTTCACCGCCAAAAGCGCTCGCAGCGCTGGCGATCAACTGCTCCTTCCGGGTCGCGATCTGATTCGGGTGCACGTCGAAGCGTTTCGACAGCTCAGCCAGCGTGGCGTCGCCCTGTACCGCGGCCAGTGCCACCTTGGCCTTGAAAGTCGGTGAGTGGTTCCGACGGGTTCTTCTGCTCATGTCTGCTCCTGTTACGAGGCATATCATCGCCTCAAGAACAGAAAATCCACCTATATCGTTGTGCAGAATCCCGGAGCCAGCTCTATCGCTCGGAATGGGTGGCCGGCTTGCGTCGGAATCAGTGGCCGGCATCGCTCGGAATACGCAGCGGGCCGGCAACTTCTTGAGAACCCGGTGCGCCAGATCCCCGTACGGCTTAACGACGCTAATCCCTGCGCTTTTTGAGATCCTGCAGGATCAAACTTTCGAGCAGGGTGGTCTTGCTGGTCCCGGTCTGGCCCAGACGTACAGCTGTCGCTGCCGATCGTCCGGGGAGAACCTGACGACGTCCCGCTGACCCATCCGCGCGTTGTGCCCCAGGCCAGCCCCCTCACCAGCAGGTCAACGTCTACCGGAACAAATCTCGGTCATGAGCGCGTAATCTTGCGATACAGCCTCGAAATCATCAGGCCGAACAAAATGTATGACGCCACAAGATGAACAACTGCCAGCACCTTAAGTGGGACACCGCCCTTGTCAATGAGATCTCCCAGACCATCGGTAAGCTGTAATGCTAATGAACTCATCGCAACATCAAATAACAACCCCACGAAGATGGTCAGCCCTTTTTCTGAGAGGTCAACGCCCCATCCCGCAAGCACAGGATAAAGAGTAGCGCCAACGGAGATTATGGCCAGCGCTGCTAAAACAAGGCACCGCGTTCGCGTCGCGACGTGCACAATCATCGTTTTCAAGCCGTGCAAACAAGGCAAGGACCACCTCGCGGGCAAGAACCACCTCGTGTGAATCAAACTCCTCGCATTCGCTTCTTCTGCGGCACGAAATCGTTCCGATTGGCGGTATCGAATACGGAGATCGGCCCAGAACTGGCTCAAATAGGTCTCCCGCACCTCGTTAGTCCGAGCAGATTCCTGATTTCCGTACAGCGCCAGAAGAGTGCTTTCAAGGTCGTGCCTGCGCTCCTTGATGCTCAGGCCGCTTCGGACTCCCGGAAATGCCACCTCGGCGGCAACCTCCGCTCGATGCATTTCCAATAGCGCTTCAAGCGCCGTCGTCTTGCTCATGCCCAGCAGCATCTCATACGCCTCCGAAGCCAACAGCGCACCAATAATGCAGGCGCTGGAACTGTCCCTGCTGCGCTTGGATTGCTCCAGCAACGACTCCGCGATGGCAAGATTCAAGTATGGCGCCCCATGCCCTGCTATTGCGTCGCCGGATATAACGCCGCGCAGGCATGCCACGACGCTTGAAGGCGCACTGCGGTCTTTCGGTCCCAAAATAAGTCGGAAATCGTAGATTGAGCTGACTGGCTTCTGAAGTCCGAGATAATCTGGGGGATCCTCTCCTTCTTTTTTTTGGCCTAGCCGTAGATTCTGGCCTACAAACAAATTGGCGCCGGTCCGATCCACATCCACGACAGAGACTTCTCCGGACACAGCGCGCGCACGCCAGGTGTCGGCAAGCTTCGGCGTGCCGTCTGACTTCTTCCACTGAGCAGAGTCAATGTCCTGGAGACGGGCGCGCACATCCGCACCATCCGGACCATCCGGCACATCTGGAAAGCGCAGATCGACATCGCGAAGCACGATGACATCGTCAATCTCTTTGTCGTCAATCTCTTTGCCGCGACCGGCCGGTAGGCTGAACCACAAAGGGTGTTCGTGAAAATCACGGTAAGTTGTCACAACCCAAGCGCGCCGACCGTACTTCCAAGCTGCGTAAGCATTGAACATCGCAAATTCTCGCTCTTCGTCAATCGCAACGGCCACCTGCTCTAGCCGTTTGAGCAACTCCGAGCGCTTGTCGTCTGTCGTGCTCCAGTTTGTGGAGTTTCCGAATAGCGTGCCAAGAAATCGATTCTTGACCAGCGTTCGCAATCCCGTCGGATCAAACCAACATCGCATGCCATGCGCGAAGCGCGCCAATGTCGCCTCAAGGCCTGGGCGATCCAAGGGCGAAACGAAATGAAGTGGCGTCGCAAACGCGAACAATGAGTTGAAGCAGCCGACTGGTTCCGATTCGATTTTATTATTTTCAGTCCGAAAGTACGCTTTGTTGTGCTCGGCGCACAGTGCTGCGAATGACTTCGCGTCGCCCTTCTCGGCGGGGACCATTGGCAGAGGAAACTCGGAAGCGCCCGCTCCCTCAGGACTGGCCGGAACGGCCAGAGAAATGAAGACAGGAAAGACCTGCGGGAAACGCAGCAGCAACTCGACAGCCACTCCGGCGCGGGCTGCTTGAGTGACGTGCCATGCTCCCGTACCTGCACGAGGTCTGAACGCGCCTTCCAGTTCGACAGGATCGAGATAGAGCAAAACCATCGTGTCGGCCAACACGACTGGAGAACACTGCTCCAGGTGGTCGAAGAGATCTTCCGCGCATTGATAGCTGCGTGCCTTTTGGGCGTCGTCCTCTCTGCCGTCACGACATACATCGAGACGCAACCCGAGAGAACGACAGTGATTCTCGAGAACACGTCCCAACACAGAGGCAATCAGTGGATCGGTCGTCGCAACAAGTACCGTTGGCCGCATTCGATAACCCTCCTCAACGCAAAAGTTCGGGCGAACGCGCTGGCACGCAACCAAGATCCTGATCGGCCATTGCGCTCAGCTTCAATGTGGCCCCGTCTTCCATAGCGCAATCAGTTCTTCCAGATCGTCATCGGTTACCGTCTGGTCCTGAAGCTTGCCGAGAACCTGATTGATCACGCGCGCCGGCTCCTTGCTTTTGAGCGTCTCGTCGCCGGTCAGCAATCGCATTGCGGATTGGCGGTTCAGGCTTTTCCTTACTGGATCTCGGCAGCGTTCCAACGCGGCACCGGCAAGCCGCTGGCTCAGGCATCGCCCCGCCAGGTCGAGACGAGCCTTGGCGCCCTCCAGGGCCGGATCGTCCTCGCGCACGGGTACCGCAGCGAGCAGGTTCAGGACATCGTCAATGCCAAGCGAGCCCGCATCGGGAATTGCTGCGCTCCTTGCAGGCGCTCGTGACGAGGGCAGATTCGGCGTAACGCGCCCGTCACGCTCAAGATTCTCCTCCACTTCACGCCGGCCAATGACCTGATGCGGGCCAGCCAGACTGACAAGCCGATCCACAAGGTTCTTGAGTTGTCGCACATTGCCCGGAAATGCCTGACGTCGCAGCTGCTCCAGCGCTTCATCGGAGAATGAGAGGCCGACCTTGCCTTGCTTTTGCGCAGCATCAAAGAGAAAAACCTTCGAGAGCGGAGCAACATCCGCCGGCCGAGTGCGCAGGGGGGCTAGCGTGATAGCAACGGTATTGATCCGATACAGCAGATCCCCTCGGAAATGCCCCGAACCCATCAGACCAGCCAAGTCCTTCGACGTCGCACTGACCAGTCGCACGTCAAACGGAATCTCCTCGGACTGGCCCACGCGAACGACCTTTCGCTCCTGAAGCGCGCGCAAGACTTTGGCTTGCACATCCAGGGGCATGTCGGCGATCTCGTCGAGAAACAGCGTGCCACCGGTCGCCTGTTCCAGCTTGCCTTGCCGCCCAGATACCTGGCTCGCAACGCCCTTGCCGATTCCGAACAGCTCAGACTCTACCAACCCCTCCGGAATCGCAGCGACGTTGATGGCGAAATAGGGCCCTGCGGCGCGGCCGGACGCGCGGTGAAGGTATCTTGCCAGCACCTCCTTGCCGACACCGCTCTCCCCAAGTATTAAAATCGATACATCCGAGCGCGCGTGCAGGAACGCCTCACGAAAGGCGGCGAGGGTTGCCGAGTCCTCCGCGCAGGTTCGGTCGTCCAGCCCCAGCAGAAGGCGTTGCGAAGCGGCATCCAATCGCCCGTGGCGCAACAGCGTGCGGCGCATTGCATACTCGTCCAGACCGTCCTTGGACAGATAAGGCACTCCGGTATCGCCGATTTCCTTCTGGCGCTTGCTTGTCAACATCACGACGGCCAGTTCAGGAAACTCGCGTTTCAGATCACGCTGCAGCGTCAACCCGAAATCAGCGTCGCCCGGCTCACCCCTAGGATGCCCGCGTGTATCCAAGACACCGGAATCGAACTGCATATCGAGCAGCAGCAGGTCAAACCTCGCGTCGGCGACAACCTCCCGCACTACTCCAAAATCATTGACCAGCCGATCTCGTTTCGTCCGTTGAGCGCCGCAGAACACCAGTTCAGCATAACGGGTATCCGTGCCTCGCTCGCTGTGGTCCCCAGTCAATCCAGCTCCGGCAAGAAAGACGAAACGCTCGGTCGTACTGCGAGCCAATTGGTCATCAATCACCAGAATCTGCGGCAGCGTCATGGCAACACAATTCCGGTGGGAAGGCGATCCAGCGCCGCGCGAAGCCCTTCCGCCGCCACGCGCACCTCTGCCCAGCCCGCCGCCAGCTCCGAGTCCGTCAGCTCCTCGTCACCCCTGCACCACACCTCTTCCAACGCGGTGAGCGCCGCGCGCATGCGCACGGCCGCATCCCGCAGGCGCTGCGATGCATCCGCGGCGTCGAAGCATTGCAGGTAAGCCGCATGGGCCTTCTCGCGAAGCGCCCTGCGCTGCTCCTCCGGCAATGATGCGAGCATTGCATTGCTCTCCACGAGCTGGGCAGGACTAAATCCAGACTCCACACTCTCAGCAAGCTCCATCACCTCCTGTATCCGAGCATCGAAACCGGCAAGTTCCGGCCAGCCTCCACCCCGACGTAGCGCGATCACGATGGCGGCGCCCTTGTTGAGAAGCTCGTTCTCAAGCCAGGAATGCTTCAAGCGCCCGCGCATGATCGCCGCATCGCAACGCGGCCCACTGTCGGTTAAGAGTATGGGCAGGGCCATCACTAGCCCAGCATCGTGAGCATGTTACGCACGTCCTGAATTGACATGTCATTCAGCGCCTGCTTTTGTTCCTTTTTGTTCTGTTTCGCCCACTTGTTGTACTCAATGAGCACTTTATTGTCCGGAGCCGTATTCGTATGATTCGCTGATTCAACCTCGTATGCGCGAAGGAGGTACCACGCGACCGAATAACTTGTTTCAAGACGCCACTCAATGATCGACCAGTCTGGATTACCATCGTTGATCGATTTTTCAAAACGCCTAACATCACCAACATTCAGATGCCTGATCGCCATGCGCAGGCGTTCAGTTTCGACGGATTTTATTGCAGTGTTTCCCTTCGTAATTGCCCCCGCCGTTCCGCCAAAACTAAGCAACACGATAAATCTCTTATTGTCACTGCTAGCAATGCCCTCCCAGGACAACTGATCCGTGCCCCCATGCACAAAGCAGACGCATGGTCCGGCGGCAAGCAAACTTTCAGGGCCACTAACATGGCTCGCTCCGGTTTTCTCAACCAGATCCGTGAGAACTTCGCTCGAAGGAGTTGGGTCAGTTGCATTTTCCGTCTTATGATCGAACCAGTAGAACATTTTGACCTCTGTCATTGCCTTGCTCCACAAATGGTGAATGTCGAGCCAGTGAATTCAAACGCGACGCCGCCAATCTGAATCGCAAGGGAGGGAGGTGACTCAGTCTTCGTTATCTTTGGTTCGAATCCCTCTGGAACACGCTGTATAAGGTCTACAAATGGTCGTTTCAGGTCACCAAACTGGTTGGTGGAACGAGCGCCCCTCCTGCGCATAGCACTTTGCTTAACCAGGAAGCAGACAAATGACTCTTTCCCCGATTCCGCGTTCTCCGGGATCCACTTACATGTTGACGCAATCTGAAGCTTCTTTTTTTCTTCGCTGAACACTAGGTCTAGCTGAACGCCGCGCCTGCCGTTGTACGCGCAATGCTGCGCAACCACTCGGCTGACAAAATCGACTATGTGCCCATGTGTTGCAAGAGGGTTAACGCCCTCCCCAAGGACAATGGGACTGGCCAATATCTCCGGCGGATTAAGAAATTCGCCTTCCGCTTTCTTGATCGTCCTCAGATAGGCGCGAAGCATCCCCCATTTTAAAGCTTCAGATGCCTCGTCAGGCTTGTACAACGTGAAAAAAAGATCCTTTGCAACACACAGCAACTCGCGTGCAACGACATTCAGGTTGTCGTCGTCATATTTTGCCAATCCCTCCCACGACTGCTTATGACCAGCACCAGCGGTGGACTGGTCTCCAGGCGCTTTCCAATATCCGGGATCAAAGAAATTATAGAGCGCCCGACTGAAGTCTTGGTAGGGAGCCCCGACCCCTCCCCACTGTGTTCCCAGCTCATTCAGGCCTGCCCGCAGTGTGCCCGCGTCGCTACTGTCTTTGGTGAATTTAATTCTAGGCATCAGCCGCCGTATCAACTCGGCGGCAACTGCTATGGCGTCGTAATTCTCGTATTCCGCTGGAGTGTGCGAAATCCGGACTGGTCGTTTTTGATACGGTACTTTGACGATGCTGCCTTGCTCAAAAAGTACTGCGATCGCTGGCTGGCGGCTTAGGAAAATATCGAGCGGCGCGTAGAGGACCGAGGACACCTCGTACGCGTCCTGCTCTGCTTTTGCAATCGCTCGGGTCAGGCCGCGCAGAGGGCGCCGGAGCAGGTTGTACATCGTCTCGTATTTCTGCAGTTCCGCGTTCCTCGCCAGTGCCTCGCGCAACAATTTTCCGGCCAACGACTGAAGCACGATGTATCGTAGCGGGAGGCAATGTTTCGCCAACGCCTGTTCCAAGCGTTCCGGATCTACGGTACAGCTGCCATTGGGGCACTCAATGTCGGCTGTCAAGAAGACGCCGTAGCCTGCCTTTTGCGTCTGCGGGTCGTAAGAAGCACTCTTCTGGGACGGGATACCTAAGCAAATCGACAACGAAGCTGTCGCCTTGTCGGATCGGCTTTCGAACTCTTCCATCTTGGCCGCGACATATGGCTTGGTAACGTGCTGAACCATAGGGGTACCGTCCAGGAACCAAGATCGGCTGTTGGCCTCCTTATCTGGACAACGGAAGGCAAAGCTTGCCTCCGCGTGTTGGAAGAATTCCGGATAAGCCAGGAAGGTTACGATTTCGCCAGCGGTGAGTTGCCGAAGCGTGTGGTGCATCGCGTACCTCCGCTCGCTAGGCATCCGCCAACCGAAATGAACGAATGGGGGGTCCGGGTATTCGAACCAGTGTCCAGAATCTAAGTCGTGATTCACACCAACTACGCGACCCTCTGCGAAGTCCGCAGAGAGAAAGCGCAGCTTACAGCCGCAGGATGAATCGGCATCCGGATGATCAATGCCTCCATCTAGGGAGGGTAGAAGCGTGCAGCTGGCGCTCTGCTTACGCGCGATGAAAGCAATTGTCAGGCAAATGCGCGCGACCAGGTCCGCACCATAAACGCGCTCTATGTCCGCAGATTGAATAGCCGCGATTAATTCTTTGCGATCAGAGACTAGTTTGTGCTGATCCCATTGCAGCCACCCTTGAGGTCGTTCCACTTTACCGATCAGTGCGCGCAGGAAAAAGGCAGCGTATTCAGCAGACGGCTGCAAGAATGTCTGGAATTGATCGACTGCTAAATTGTTAAAATCTATATCCTTTCCAGACAGCCAGACGCAACTCCGCTTAAGTTCAACTCGACCTTGGTGAGTGGATCGCACAAGCTCTTGCATCAAGGGAAAAGTTTCAAAACTATCGTTCATACCCCCCTCCTGCCGAGAATATAGTGACGCCCTCTGAATAACGGCTTTGGACTTTGAATAAGTGTGTTCACGGCCCGGTGATATGGGCCATTCTGCGGACTGTCAGACGGCATCCACTACCACATCAGCAGACGCGCTGCTTCGCCGCGTCTAGGAAATGATCGATCAAGGAGGTAGTTGTGATCTGCAACTGCCAGCATTCGCGCGTCTCGCAGCGAAGGCAGCACCTGCGATTCGAAAATCTCGGAGTAGTCGAAAGGCTTGGCATCAAGAGCACCTAGCTCGTCGAGCGTTCGCGCTCGATAGGTCGGACTCTCTCGCTTGCGGATGATGCACCACAGCCATCCCGCGGGTGTAACGTACGTTCCATAAGGGATTGCACCAGCTCCCGTCCTGATCCGTCGCCGAAGTAGTACGTAAGTAAGATGCGAAGATAGGGTGAGATCGGTATCGCGGTAGGCTTCTAGAATCGGAATAGTCGTAGATGTCCCGGAGCGGGAGACGGCGAGCGTGATGGGCTCGATGTGAACGTCAATCGTGGGTAGCCGCCCATTCCTAGCAAACGACGAAGCTCTCGCCTGGTTAGTGAGGTGCGCACGAAAAACAGCCGGCCCTCCCGGCAAAAGGTCCCTGTCGCTCTCGATGAGGAGGATATTTTCCAGTTCATCGAGCACACCCCATTCCTGGAGATGCACAATCACCGAATGTAAAAAACCGCCGGTCCCCGTACCCAGATCGATAATACGCAGCGGATGGAAGTCTCGGGCCCAATCAGGTACCGGCGAAGCTTTCCATGGAATTGTGCAATCAGGGGAATCCTTGCCAAGCAACTCGTCGATCCGAGCAACGAAGTCGGAGCCTGGGACGCTTTTCTGCTGTGGATTCTCGCGCACTGCGGGAAAGCCTCCTGCTTGTATCCGACGCGACGCGCTACTGCGCAAATCGGAGCGTGAAGGCCGCCGATAGTTCTGGCGCCTGCTTTAGGAGGCCGGCGCTCAGGAGGGCCTCCGTCGTGTTTTCCCAGCGGGCGTGAGTCATTCCCAGCAACGGAACGTTGGGCTCGTCCGGCTTTATGAAAGGAACCACCGCGTCGTACACCAAGCCCAAGTCGTCCGCATTGAATTCGTTGGTGTACTTGGCCAGTGCGGCAATAGCGCCGGCCTTGTCCGCGAGCGCGTCCGCCCAGCCAGCGCGAACGGCACGAACGAAGCGCTCGACCTGTTGCGGATCCTTGTTGAGCTTCTGCTCGGTTGTGAAGAAGACATTCCCATAGTAGCGGAGACCTTCTGACGCTGCCGTGATGACCGTTGTTTCGAATCCTTTACTCTGTAGCGTGATCGGCTGGTTGGTAACGTAGGCGGGAAGAACGTCGATGAGCCCGTTCACGAATGGGCCCATGTCGAACTGGATCGGAACTTCCTTGACGTCTTTTGAGGACATACCGTGCTTTGCGAGCAGCGCCCGGTACAGCACGTCGGTGTCCGCTCCGGTCTGGACTCCGACGCGCTTCCCCGCAAACTCCGGGAAGCTCTTGATGCCTGAGTCCTTGCGGGTGATGAAGCCCACAGGCGTGTTCTGGAATTCGGCGGCGACTGCAACCACCGGAACGCCCTGAGCACGCGCTAACAGCAGGTTGCCGGCTCCGCCGATGCCATAGTCCGCCGAGCCTGTTGCCACCAACTTGATCGGATCCAGCCCAAATCCACCGGGCTCGATGGTGACGTTCAGGCCTTCCTTCTCGAAATGTCCGTGCTCCTTGGCAACGAGCACCCCCACCTCGGCCATGTCGTACACCCATGCCAGACGAAAGCGTACGTCTTCGACCAAGGCCTTCTCGCCTTCGTCGGGCGACTTGGCCCGCTGGTCCGACTTTCCGCATCCCGACGTCATCGCGGCGGTGGACAGCACAAGAGCGGCCAAGAGGCCTATGCGGCTGCGTTGAGTTTGCATCTTCATCTCCGATGATGGGGTTAATGCTGTTCCAGCCGCCAGCGGCCGAGTACGAGGACTGGCAAGCCGCTGTGTTCAAAGCACGCGAGCGCGTCTTCCGGCGTCTCGACGATAGGCTGCCCGTCCAAATTGAACGATGTGTTGAGCAGGACGGGAACACCGCTCGCGCGATGCCAAGCTTCCAGTAACCGACGATAGAAGCCTGAGTTGGGCTCCACGCTCTGGTAGCGCGCACTGCCATCGACGTGTACAACCGCAGGTACCCGATGCTGGCGCTCAGGACGGATCTGGCCGGCAAAGCTCATGAACGGGCTTGGCGTGTCGATCTCGAAGTAGTCGGCAACATGCTCGCTCAAGATGCTCGGGGCGTAAGGGCGGAACGGCTCGCGTCGCTTGAAGGAGTTGACGGCGTCACGCATTTCTTTACTTCGCGGATCGGCAAGCAAGCTGGAATTCCCCAATGCCCGGGGGCCGTACTCGGCTCTTCCTTGACGCAATCCGACAACCTTGCCGGCCGCCAAGTCGTTGACGAGGGTCTCTATCAGCGACGCTTCGTCCTCGTGGCGACGGGCGACGATGCGAGGATTGCGCTGCAGGTGCTTTGATACCGCGCCATCGATCTTGGCGTGACCGTAGGCAACGCCTAAGGCGGCCGATTGGATGCCAGAAAACGCCGCGCGTTCACTCACAGGCGACTGTGCGGCGTAGGCCACCCAAAGCGCGTTGCCCAGCGCAAGGCCAGTGTCCGACGGTGCAGGAGGCACATACAGCCTCAGATCGGGCCTCTGCACGGCAAGCTTGCCCAAAGCGACGCAATTCATGGACACGCCGCCGCCGAAAACCACGTGATCGGCACCATGCTCATCCGCCAGCGCGCTCACCGCGCGGCATAGCGATGACTGGAGCTGCTCCTGCACCAGCGCCGCTACGTCACACATGAACGCGTCGTCCGGTGATGCCGGACGTTGCAGCTTTTCCGGGATGGGATGTCCAGCACCACGTATTGCGGATTCGATCTGCCGGACAGGATCGCAGTGGAGGTTCGGAACTCGAACCCGGACCGACATGGGCGGCACAAAGTCAATCAGACGCAAGCTGCCCAAACGGGAAGGGTCACCGAACGCAGCCAGCGCCATCACCTTGCCCGCATGCTGATATGTCTGCCACCCCAGATAATGTGTGACTCCACGATAGACCTCGCCAAGGCCAATCTCCTCAGCCCCGCAGCCATCCTCGTGCACATGGTCAAAGCGGATGCGACCTTCGTTCCACTCGCACAGGAAGTAGTTATGTCGGTGAAACGAGCCGCGCCACCATGTCGCTGATACATCAAACTCTCCGGCTGGACCCTTGCGATTACCCATCCCGTCGGCCACGACGACCAAGGCCCGACGAAAGCCGCTGCCTCCGAACGCAAGCGCTGCGTGGCTCTGGTGATGGTCGACGGAGACGAGCTTTCCCCGGAGAGCATTGGCAGCCGCCCTTGAGATTCGACCGTCCAGGTTCTCGACGATATCGTCAATCACGTCGCTCTCACTCGACCAGATCGAGTCGCAGCAGGTTGAATGCCCGATGGCATCAAGTTCTGTCCAGTCGAGGTTGCTCTGTTCCAGGCATGCTCGAGCGCTCTCCCGAAAGCCTCCCGCATAACGGATGCGGGTGAACCGCTCTTCGATAGCCGCACAGGACACCTGACCATCTATTAGAAGTGCCGCACCGCCATCGGCCACCGGGCGCGACTTTTGTGGATCGACCCTAGGAGGTGCGGCCCGACTACTATTGATGCCAAAGATATTCATGGTTTATCAAAAACTGTTCAAATCGACTTGCATCGTCGACGATGGCATAGAGTGGGAAGTCCGCCCCGCTGGGGTCTGCTGGAAGCGGCAACCCGCCGTTACTGCTATCCAACCACGTAAAAAAGCCTTTCCAGTTGGCTCCGACGAGCACGAGCGGAAAAGATTTCACACCCTTGCTCCGCAGCTCGGTTGCCAGCGCAAGTTCGGCGATCGTCCCAGTCCGTCCGGGGAAGAAAATGCAGATATCAGCGTCATCCACCAAGCGTGCGATGCGTTCTGCGGCACGCTCGAAAAACACAACCTGATCGAGGTACGGATTCGGCGAAAGCTGCCCGTCGAGTTCTTTCCATGCGTACCCGGTGGTCCGCCCTCCCAAATTCTTGGCGCCACGGCAGGCAGCCTCCATGATCCCGGTGTATGCGCCGGTCAGTACCGGCAGGTTCCACCGGGCGCAAATGCGACCGATATCCATGGCCGCCCTGTACATCGGCGAGTCATTCGGTGCGCGCCACGTGCCGAATACCCCAACGACTGGCCTATTCATGACAGTCCGGAACTCCAGCTTCGCGGAACGACGTATTTGAGTAACGCAGGCATGTGAAAGAAGACGATTCCCAAGACCGCAGATAACAGCATGCCAACGAACATTGAAGCCGTTTCCAGCCGGTAGGATGCGTTGAGGAGGATGTACCCGAGGCCCCTGTCGGCTCCAGTCAGCTCGGCGACAATAGCTCCGACAACAGACAGTCCGCCCGAAATCTTCAGCGCGGCAACAATTGCGGAGAAACTTGCCGGCATCAGCAGCATTCGAATTTTCGACCAGTACCCAGCTCGATAGAAATCAAATAGCTCGACGTAGTCGCGGTCCATGTTGGAGAAAGCGTGTAAGGCATTAATGACCATTGGGAAAAAGCAGATGATCCCGGCCATCGCTACTTTCGACGCCAATCCAGTTCCCAACCAGACTACTAGCAAGGGCGCGAGAGCTACCACAGGAATTGCTTGAAAACTGATCAGCACCGGCAATGTGTATTTCTTGAAGCGCGAGTAGCGGTACAAAGCAATCGCGATGAGAATGCCGAACGTGTTTCCGACCATGAAGCCGAGCAAGGCTTCATAACCGGTCACGGCCAGGTGAGTCAGATATGCCGAAGGCTGGTCGGCGAGAGTCGACAGGACAGCGACAGGCCCGGGTAAGAGGTACTCCGGGGGATTGAAAATCCCGACCGCCAGCCACCAAATCAAGAACAACACGGATGTCGCCAGAAGGCCATTGGCAGCACTCCCGCTCCAAAGGCTGGCCCCTGCGGAAAGCGCGGGGCTGCGATGCGTACTCACGATGCGGGCCAATTTCTGTGCGTCTCCAGGCAGCCGATACAAGCCATCCACATGGTTGCGGTAGAAGAGTTGGCTCCGCCGGTCCAGGCTTTCCGCGAGCGCCACAACGGGAAGGTCCGGCACGGTCGAGCGGAGTGCCGGCAACGCCAGCTTCAACGGCTTGTAGTCACCCCCCACTACGAGGAGCGAGAGCTCGGAGGCCATTTTTTGGCCCGACGACAGGAGTGCCTCAGGGTCGTATTCCACGATGTCGAAATCCGCCAGTGACTCCATCGACTGCCGCACAACTGGGGATACCACGCCGATAACCCCACGCCTGCCCGCACGGCCTGAGCTAGCCATGTGCCATCACCTCGCGCAGGTGATCACACAGGTCTAGAAAGCTCTTATCTCGTCTCAGCTGCTCGTCCCGCATTGGCTGGTCATAGCTAGCAGTGATGTCCTCCACGAGATGCGAAGGCCGAGGGCTGAGAATGCAGATTCGGTCTGCAAGGAATGCAGCCTCCTGAATACTGTGCGTTACAAAGATGGTTGAAGCGTTTGACTCCTGCATCAGTTGCCGTAGCTCTCGGCCCAAGTCCTGGCGAGTCAATTCGTCAATTGCGGCAAACGGTTCGTCCATAAACACCAGACTCGGTCGCGTGACCAGCGTCCGGACGAGTGCCGCTCGCATCTGCATTCCTCCAGAAAGCTCGTGCGGCAGGGCGTTCCGGAATTGATCAAGACCTGCAAGGGCCAACAATTCATCAAGCCGGGCGTCCATTTCTGTTTCGCCAATAGCAAAGCGCTTCGCGCCCAGCCGACACGGAAGCAACGCGTTGTCTCTTACCGACAGCCAAGGGAGTAAAACAGGCTTTTGAAAATTCAAAGCCATGCGCGTCGCGCGTTCCTCCAGATCGCCACTTCGCCAGGTCACCGAACCTCGCTCCGGCTCGATAAGGCCTGCCATCACCCGCAGCAACGTGCTTTTGCCGCAGCCAGACGGACCAAGGATTGCGAGGAACTGGCCTTGCGGTACCACCAAATCAATCCCTTCCAACACACGCAGCCGCCTGGACCCATTGCTCCCAATGAATGAGACGTGGATGTTATCAAGACGAAGCAGCGCTTCAGTCACGTTCGCGTATCCAAGATTTACCAGTGGCGACCGCAGCAACAAACGCGCCATCATGTAAGATATTGAAAATAATAAATATACTGGCGATAATGCGCAATCCCACAAAACTTCACGAGCGGATGCGTTACCCGAAGGTGCTTTTCTGCTCTTGCTCGCACTAAGCATGATGAGCGCAAGTGCGAATGGCAGGCCGCGTCAGCCTCCACCCGGCGGGACGAGCCGGGTACCGACACCGGGGTTCGCACTCTCCGTCCGAATCGCCTCCAGGGCACTGTTACTCGACAGATGCGGACCCCGGCGGCGAATAGCCCGGTTGGCGATGCTGCTGTACGGCGCTTCAGCGGAAGGTGCGTGATGCGGCCGCGGGGTGTGCAGTCAGCTTAAGGCACAGAGCAGTGAGGAGGAGTGGAAGTAAAACGTGTCAGCCACTCGCAAGCTATCACGCCTCGCAGGGCAATATAGGAGTTCCTCTGCGGACTACTGCTGAAACGATTATTGCGGAAACGTCTCTCTCAGCCATTCAAACGCGCCACCCTTGCTACCTCTCGACTGACCGACCATCCTTTCGCACAATAATCGATAGCCTTGGCCATACTCATCGTCGCTGGACTTCCGCTGCTCTGCCGTCTCAAACGCCTCCTTCAGGCGCTCGGCGGCGAGGCCCGGCGACGGCGTTGCTGCCTGGCAGTTGAGAAACTCTGCTTCGGCCCACAGCGCGTGCCCCTCGATCAGCAGCTTTCCGTATTCACGGTGCATCCGGTCGTGGTCGAGATACATGAACTGCCAGACATGTGTCAATTCGTGAACCAGGGTCGCGGTAGTGACCTCTGGAGAAAAGCCAGATTCGATCAACACTTCGTGACGCTTGTCATCGAAGATTGAGCGAGAACGCGGAATGGCAAGACCGACCGCGCGGGGATCGTATCCAGAAGTCGGAATGAAACGCTCCCCTATTCTCTGGGCAAGATCAGCCTGGCTGACCAGGATTACGTCCAGCTTGTCCACGAACCCCACGGCCAAGGTTTCAACGAGAAAGCGACGGGCTATTCCATACAAAGTCTTGAGCTGATCCAGGCTATCCACACCGTGCGCTGCGCAGGCGGTACAGCGGACACGACCATCGTCTGGCATCACCTGCATTTCACCGTGCTCGACCTGCTTGGCACAGAAGTCGCAGTTCTGGTGATTTATTGGCCCAGCGTCCTCGATCAAGGACAAGCTGACGGCGGCAGTTTGAGCTTGCGTGCGCCTTGCCTTGAAAGACCCTCGTCCGAACCAGGGTTCAAGCTGTCGCAGAGCATCGCGCAATTCCACAATGCCGACCGCCTCATCCGAAGCGCTCGCGCCAAAGGCCAGGAAGGGCTTCGCGGGAAGAAACTCGTTCTCTAGACATACCGCCGTCCCGATACGCCCCTCCGCCGAATTTTCATCCAGAAACCAGCCGAGGTAGTCGTAGCACAAGTCGAGCAGGAAGCTCATGTTATCGACGAACGATCTCGCCAACCCCAAATCGCTGTGCGAATCCTCAAATACCAGCACGCTGTCGTCTAGCGACCTGCACGCGCCTGTCAGTCGGGGAACGATATGCCTAAGTGGGGCAGCAGGAGGCCGATACTCATCGGCAACGTCTGCCACCGCGAGGAAATAGCGCGCCGTCTCCGGGAATAGCGTCACGGCTGATTCGTTGAGCCATAGGGCAAGGGCGACCGCAGCCCGCGGAGAAAGCAGGCTCGTCTCACCGTCCCCCTTCAGCAGCCTAAGCTTGGCGACACGTCCGAGCCGGTACTGACGAACCGGGGACTCATTCAGCTGCTTCCAGACGGGCGCTGTTGCCCAATGACCACTGGACTCGACGTATCCGCTCGTCCGGACGCTGAAATCCGTGCGATAGAAGCGCACATCTACGCGCACCTCGTCGATCTGGACTTGGGGCAGTTCTCGGTTGATCTGGGTCCATTGCGCAACTGGAATCTCGGACGCGACGTTGAGCGCCGGCCGGTACATCGGCTCCCCGCGAGAATCATCATGCGACACGAAGACGCAACGGTCTGTCCAAGATATTCGCTCGACCAGAAAAGCCTTGCCGGCGATGGCGTATATCTGCCCAGGGAGGCAGGTTTGCAGCACGTGTTCCGCGCGAAGGCGCCGGTAAACCGTGCCGGCGCTGTCGCGTACATCGAAATAGTTCAGCCACCCGATTCTTGTCGAACTGAGATTGTGTTTGCCTAGCGAAATAAACGACGCCCTCTCAAACCGGCTTCGCGCAGAGTTCCACTGGGAACTGCTGCTGACTTCGATGGAATCTGCGACGGAATCGCCCAGTTGCCTGGAGAACAGCTCCCTGAGTGTATGGAGGCCATGACCGACACTGCCCACGTCCGAACCAGCCTGGACCAGCGTCGATGACACGGCCTCCAACCTCAACCTTCCCGCCGTTCTGATGCGCCTCACCAACTGGACCGCGATATCGAACGGAACCTCATTGGCCATCTTCGGAGACAGCGGTTCAAGCGGCTGGTGGGCAAAGAATTTGGCGTTTGCCAGCAGATACCCCAGAAGCAGCGTTGGTGTGGTGGCGATATTGATGACGATGTCCTGCCCCCCAGCCGCGGCAACCGCTTGAAGGCTGCGCCAGGGATTACCGCAGGAGTCACGAAGCGAGACCGCACCGACGAACCGGGACCGCTTGTGCAGATTGATCCAATCGCTGTGATCGACATCTTGATAGAGAACCTGCGGACTGTCCTTCTGTATCGCCTGCCTCTGATCCACCGTACTCACGGCTTCGTGGGGGATCACGTGGCTGTGTTCGAGACGCCACAAGCCGGCGAAGTGCGCCAGTACCGGCTCGATACCGCAGTAGTGATCGCGGTTATGGGTGCTGAGGTTTGCCACATACTCAAAGGGCGATTCGGTGCTCCATACGGTCCACCACGCCTGCTGTGGTTCACCGCCGCTTAACGAGACCTCCGCCCAGGCGAGCTGCCTGGTTCCGTCCTCGTTGTATATCGGCAGCGTGTCGCGGATCGCGGATTCGGGAGAGCGTCTCGGCCCCAGCACCACTACGAACTGAGGGTAAGGAATGGAGCGCTCGCGCGTGCGATCTCTCAGACTCAGAGCCAGCAGCTCCCATTCATCAGGAGAAGCGAAGACTTGTTCTCCCACGGGCACGACGACAAGGCGCAACCTGTCCATCCATGCACTGGACTCCGGTTTCGCCAGCTCATTCGTCAGGAAACCGAGTGAGCAGGAGAGGCCGTTGCCGCAGGTAAACTGAACCGTATCCCGAAACACCCGGTTGAGCAGCAGACCTCCGAGAGACCCGGAGGCTTCGTTCCTACTGGTCGCCTCGCCGCCGTCGAGCACCACAACATGGCCGCCATCGGCCGAAATCTCGCCCAGGTGGTCTTGCAGCACCGCCAGCAGCTCAGTTGATGGCCACGCCTGTATCACCAGGCCGCGCTGAGCATGCAGGGCGCGGCGCAGTTGAACAATCGAATCCCGCTGGTGCTGGAGAGAACTCTCAGGCATGGCGATTCGTACCCGGCAGGCGATTGCCCGCCGCAAGCCATCGCGACTTCCAGGCCAACCGGTAGCGCCGCCAAAGTTCGTCGAAATTGCCAACCGTCAGGGCGTTCGCGTCAGACCCCAGAAACTCCGGACGCCACTTCTCATTCACCGGGCCGGAAAGCCATAGCGCCCACTCCAGCATCACCAAGAACAAGCCCGCCGGCATCAGCGGAAGCCAGATTCCGGCAACCTGGCTGCCATGGATCAACCATGCGGCCAGCAGAGTCGCGAATCCAACGAGTGCGGCACCGGTTGAAAGCCAACGGGCGTACAACCAACCCGGCTTCAAACCCCAACTCGGTGGCGAGGGCATGTAGGCGATCCGCCAGATAACAGCGCCTCGGGAAGCAGGTGAAGGGCGAATCTCCCGTACGATCATCACGAACACGCACTTGAACAACGCAAAAACCCCGAGACAGGCCGCATTGCCAAGCAAGACGAAATGACCCACATCACCTGGCAGCCGGATGCTCAATGTTTGGTCCAACCAAGCAAGCGGGGCTGAGTACGTCACGAGAAAGCCCAGATACGGTGTACGTAGTTTCAGCAGCAACAACTCGCATGCGACTGTCCAGAGCAGTGCCCCGATCGCCGATGGCCACTGTCGGTAGCGGTGATCGCGTGGAAGGTTATAGCGCCACAACATCAAGAGCGACCACAGAATCAGCCCTGCTTCAAGCTGCTCCCAGCGAACTGACACCCACAGCGTGGTGGCCAGGCTCACGAGCACCGAGGCCGTTGAACCGAGCAACCGCCACGACAGTTTCATCGCGTTTCCACTCGGATTTCCGCAACACCGGCAAATCTTCCCTGGCGGTCCTCAAGCATCGAGCAGTCCTGGCCGAGCTTGAGCTGGGCGTGAGCGTGGGCCGGAGACCGCCAGCAATAGGAGACGTTGCCGGCCACGTGACGCGCGGGATCAATTTCGGCGCCGGGCAGATGAGCGACCTCCGTACCCCAAGAAGTCCAGTCGCCCAATGCCTCGCAGTGAATCTGCATCTGGTCCAGGTGGTACTCCCACTGACTTCGCAAAATTGCCCGTGCGCGAATCTCTCCTTCAACGATTTCCAGATTGCGGTTTAACAACAGGCGGGCAATGAATGATCCGGCATTTTCCTTGGCCCTGTCGCCGGCGCGAATAGCTTCTCCATACAACTTGCCAAGCGCTGCGACCGCTCCCTTCAAGGCCCTCCGCTTGTCGATCTGTACAAGCTCCAACGTCAATGCCGATAGGCCCGCCAGCGCCACGAGCGACACGCCAGGCCAAACCCAAACGTACGCCGCTGATCCTGGCGATAACGCGGCCCCCTGCCAGACGAACGTCCCTGCCAGAGCTAGGGTGATAATTGAAAACCACGCGAACAGGCGGACCGTCGGTCTACGCCGCAGGGCTCGGGCGAGCATCCCGAGCTGCTGGTCAACAAGCTTCTCGGCTTGCCCGGATGCGAAGCTTGCGTCCTCGGACGTTCCCAGCTTGTTCAGTTCTCCGAGGAACGCGCTGTGTAATTCTTCCGGCGTCTGTCCAGTGTGGCGCCGCGTCGGCTTCTGACCCGTCAAGTGCTGGCGTTGATCGCGCTGCCAATCGCCTACCTTCCGCACGAAGCTGTCCCATTTGCTCAACACATCACCGACCTCGGATTTCAGCCAATCATAGGCGCGCCGCTCATCCTCCCGTTCTGAATAGAAACTGCTGAGGCGAGGCGGACGGGCTTCATATCGGTCGAAAGTCTCGGGACAGGACTCCAGCTTCGTCTCGTAGCACGAGACTTCCGACGCGCGTGCCCTTAAGGCCCCCTGCTCGTAGCGCACATGCTTGGCCAACTCCGTTAAGCGGCCTTGAAGCGTCAGAAGCACGTCTACAAGCGGCGCGCTCTGAGATCGAATCGTGATTCGGGCGATCGCATCTCGCCGCTCTCTCGTCAAATGCTGGTCACGTTCGAGCAAGAAACGAAGCGCTAGTGGGAGCAGATAAGACTGGCTCCAATGCTGCTGAACCTGCGCGTCCCCATCAAACAACAGATCGACGACAACGGATGAAGTGTCGGCGTGATGGGGCGTTTCGATCAGATGCAAGAACTGGGTAGTTCCCCAGAATATCAATGTCGGGTTAAAGCCAGAACCAGCAACCTCTGGAGGAATACCTGGAACCTCAGCCAGCTCTCGAACGATCTGGCTGACTTCGAGCTCGGAGCGCTCGGCCGGTGCCAGAAGCCAGAATTCAGGAGAAGGCTTGGCTTCGGCCAACACCACGGAAATATCCAGCCAATCCTCGTTCGTTAATAGGCCTGGATAGTGTCGGAAACGTTCACCCATCTCCGGATAAAGCGCGGGCGCGGGCAGCTTCAGCCCATACCAGGGGTCGAAACAGATGACCCAGCGTGACACGTCCCAGTCCTTACCTATTCCTGCCTCGGCTTCAGCGCCTCCTGCATCATTGAATTGACGAGCGCTTTCACCTCCTGACTGGCGTCGCCTTGCGTTAACCAGAGGGAATTTTTGTGTGCTTCGCTTAGTGCAACCTCTGCGGATCGTTTCGCGGAATTCGGTTTGCGGAGTGCGCGGAAGAAAATGTCGTGCACTTCATTAAACAGCGTCGAGATCAGTTGGTTGCGAAGCCGCTCGCCTTCAGCCCGCGTCGGAGCACCGGCGGTGGACTGCAATAACGCGTCCAGAGTGTTCGCGAGCTTCACGACGAGCGGCACCTGCTCCGGCTGCTGGCGTAGCGTCTCTTCTTTTTCCAGCGCCAGGACCAGTACATCCTTGACCAGACCGTAGTTCACGGCCAGACCCAGATGCAGTCCATGAATGGTGGGCGACACCGGTTGATTGCCCATGTCCGTCAAGGACGAAAAGCTGCTCGGCCCCATGCTCCTGATCCACACCTGCTCTCCGTCGTCGCTTCCCTTGAAAATCGAGCAGCCGTCCATAACCAGCGTATACAGCACGGCACGGCGAAGATTGCGCATGGCCTGCTTTTGCTGCCCGTCGTCAATTTCCGGCAGGAAGGCCGGCGAGTCCCAGCGCCAGTCCAGGTGCGGCGACGAAGATCGCGGCGGGCTTTCGCGCGACAGGCGGATGCGATTGTCGTAAGCCTGCCGATAAATTCCATGCGCTTCCCTCATCGAAGGAAGGTCAGTAGCCAGCAGGCCATAAGTCATACGCAGGAACACCAGCTCGTTGCGCGCGAAGGCCCCGTCGATGCGCGGATCGCCGACTGCGTCCTTGAGCAGTCGCGCGCCCGTCTTGCGGGCCACATCGGGATGCAAGCACCAGAATTCAAACGACTGTTTGCTCACCGGAACAAAGGGATGGGCAAGCGCGCGAAGTTTCGCAGCCCCCGCGCGGAATGTGTCATCGGCAGTCCGGTCGCGTTCGCCGCCACCCGCCTGAATCAGCTTCAGCTCGCGGTCCAGCGCGCTCTTGATGTCCAGGTCCAGTCCCGGACTTTTCGCCAGCTCGCGACGGCACCAGCCGACCACCTGCTCACGGAACAGCTTTTCGATCCAGCCGGTGCCGCCGTCCACGGCTTGCGCCTCATCGAAGTGTTGTGCTGCGCGGTGCCGGTACATCGCCAGGTAAATCTGCCGGGCAACATCCTCCGGTAGATCCTTGGCGCGCATGCCAATGCCTTCGTCGTCCCACAGCGCCGCCTTGTGTGCCTCGGAGGCCAGTACATAGATGCAGGTCGGGTCGTTGTTGCTGTCGTGCTTCCGGGCCAGAAGGCCGGCATCCCGCTCACAGGTGCCTTGCACATCCTGAAGCTGACGGAAAAACCGCTCCCAATCCGTCAGCATGTCCTGTACATGGCCGAGCAGCAGGCCCATGACGTCCCGCTCGACCTTGAGGCTGCTCCACTTCCTGATCGACTGCTTCTGAGTATCGGCCGAAGCCTGATAGTCCTCGGCAAAGGGCTGCAAGTCCCGTTTCAGCAGCCGCTGGAATGCATTGGCCCCGGCATGCTTCCTCGCAACACTCGCGGCCGTTTCCGTTTCCTGCGTTTCAGGATCATCCCAGCGATTCTTGTAACCCGAGATGCTTTTTTCCAATCGGCTCAACGCGCTTTCCGCGCGAGCCAGCTTGTCCTTGATGCCTTGCCACGCTTCGCCGAGAAAGTAACGGACTGCGAGCGGGTGGATAGCCTCGGTCCGGCCGAGCAGCCAGGTGTTGAGATGCAGATCGTTGTCACGATCAAGCTCACGCCCGCGCCGGTAGTCGTCCCATAGAGCTTCCTTGACGATCATGTTGGCCAGGGGCTGCACAGCTTTAGCCATCGCTTCACGATACGACTCCAGGCCGCGCTCGTTGAGTTCCACCTGGCTGACGATGTGATCCTTGTTCTTCAGATGCTCGACATTCAGCGCATACAGGTGGGAACGCGCGGCTGCGTCGGCCTGCGCTACCACCGCTGCAATCCGCTTATCAATCTCGGTCAACCAGAGCTCGGATTTCGGCTCCCCGGCTTCGCCCTGCTGATCGAGCAGATGCGCCTCCCGGAACAGGTTGCGATAAAACGGATGTGGTTTCTCCGCGCCCGCCTTCATGCGCACGATCTCGACCAGGCGCACCTGTGGGTCGGGCTTATCACGATGAATGCCATCGCGCCGATCACGCTCGATCTGCTCGAACTCGTCACGTATCAGACGGTCCACCTCCAGCCACTCTTCCGACAACCCGCTCGTCGCCCACTTCAGCGCGCAGTAGTCGAGCATGTCGTGGTAAGGGTAGATCAACCTCGCCACGGCGCTGCTGGCATAGCGCGCCCGGTCTTGCTCTCTCACCAGAGTGAGGATCAAATTGTCTTCCTGGGAGTAGATGCCTCCGCTGCCTTCCAGCGGTGAAAACAACTGAAGGTAGATCGCGTCCATGACCTGGCGGATGTAGTTCGATTTTCCGCCGATGTTTTCTCCGTTCGCGTTCGTGTAGTCGTAGAGGAACACGATATCCAGCGGAGCCGCTCCCTCGCCGACACTTGACGCATCCGCCTGTCCGGGAACGCATTCCAGTTCGATTGGCGCAAGCGGGGCGGCGTCCGGGTTCTTGTCCGCCTTCAGCCGTCCGGCCCGGAGGCGGGTCAGCGCGTCAACTTCCTTGAGCGCCGCGTAGCCGTTCGCCCGGACATTGGAGATCAGGTCCTCCGCCTTGTAGTCCCCGTTCTTCACGAACACTTCCGGCATCACCACGATGCCGCGTACCACCACGTTCTTGGTTTTGAGATTGTTCTCGAAGTAGCTGCGCACGTACATTGCAAGCTGAAGAAACGAGCCCGAACCCGTCCCGCCCGCGATGGAGTTCACGATCATGACGCGCACCGCCTGCTGCAACTCCTTCCCTTGCGCGGTCCGCAGCGAGTCCAGCGTGGCGTCAAGATTTCCGATGCGTCCCGAAACAATGGTGTCTAGTACGGCCAGGCGGGAAATGGCACGGAACTGCGAAGCGCCATCCACCATCTTCTTGTAGTCCAGGGTCGTAGAGCCGGAACGGGCGCCGGGAAACCAGTGGTTCACGCGCGTGCGCTCCGCGAGGCGGCTCACGCATTCCTTAACGGTAATGGGCGGCGAAGTTTGGGTTACGCACCGCGCCGAAAGCAGTTCGCGGTAGCGCTCGTCCTGTAGTTCCTGGACATCCGTGTCGAGGATATGCACCCTGACCAGACTTCGCTGATCCTGTGGAATGCGTGCATAGACCGACTGGACGATGAAGGACCCCAGACCGCCGAGTCCGAGCAACAGCGTGGGTGCTGCCATACCGCTTCTCCCTACCGCGTCGTTAGCTGCCTGCCGCACCTCCCGACCACTAGGCGGACGCCGCTTCTTAGCTTCGCCTGCCTGGACCAGGATCACTTTGTGAGTGAGGCTTATAACGAGAAGCGAATCGCCGGCTTGCCGAGATGAATTTGCCGCTTATATTAGAAAACCCCGGCCTCCGTCGAATACTCCTCCCCTGTGATTCAACATCAGCATAGTGAGTACCGAGCTGATGTTCCAGATCGTTGCACTAAGATTCGCGGGCTCTTACTGCCAGCCGGGATCTGCCGCGTTTCTCGAATAGCGGTAACGCCGCGCATAGCCCCCTCGTCGGCGGTTGTCGGGGTCCAGCAGCACGATCTCCGCGTTGTCGCCCACGCGGGCATTTGACTGCGGTCGCCCGCGATCTTTGCGCACTTCATCGAACAACCACCCGTCGATCTCGTGATGCTCGCTCAGAGACCGGCCTAGAACCAGGATCGAGGCCCCTCTGCCGAGCGCAACAATCATCAGCCCATCAATGCTGACCCCCTCGCACTCCGAAGGCCAGAACCAGCGCGTCAGCCAGCTTGCACGCTTCCTCAGGTGATTCGGCAATATCGTCCTGTTGCGGTACTCCTGCACCCAGAGGCAGGCTTGGGGAGCAAAGCGCTGTTTGACCAGAAGCCGGCGCAGATACCACAACAGAAAAATCGCCAACACCGAAACAACAAACGGGCAGGCGTACCACCAGCCAAGCCGGAACCGGCTCCCGGGTGGCGCAATGACGAACCGGATCGGCGTCGGCAACTGGATTTTGTCCTGCGGGCGCTGCGTATCCAATTGCAGCGCGAGTTGGCTTTCCCCGACGGTAGCCCTGGACCATGCCCATGCACAGCAGGCGGTCCTGGGCCGTAACAGCCATTCGGCTCCCTCGCGCCGTACTTCCAGGAACTCATTCGCACCGCCGGAAAAAGTCCACTGAGCGATGACATCCGGCGATACGGGCTTACCGTCGATGGTGGCTCCGACCCGCACGTAGGGTGCCTGGGCAACGTGGTCCACTTCCGAGTACCATTTTCCGTCCGCATCCAGCCCACCCGTGATCGTCACACGCACGTCGCGGGCGCAGACTCCGGGCCTCAGCCGCATGGGCTGCGCTTGAAAATGGAAGTATCCCGGATACTTGGCGAACCCCGTCAGCTCAACTTCGCTCGCCGGCGTGAGTTGGGTAGAAAAGAACTCCTGCCCAGCGTCGGGAACCTGCGCCTGGGCGGCAGTCCCTACCTGCACGCCCACATCGAAGCTGCCGATATCCGTCCGACCCACCGTGATCGGCTTGCCGGCATCATCGAGCAGGCGCGTCTCGACCACAGCAGAATCGCCCGTACAGATCGAGAAGATGCCCTGCGCATCTGGCTTCAATAACGCCCCGGCCGAATCCTTCAAGCTGACGGCAAGGCTTGCCGCAACGTCCGGCAGGAGCTTGACGCGCATCTTGGCCGTGGGCCTGTCAAACCGCAGTCGGATAACCTCCGGTCCGGCATCAAGGACGTGAGTGCCGGCAACATGCACGACCAGCGCTCCGCGCGGCAGCCCGCGCATTGCTTGGCGGGCAACAATCCGGTGTTGGCGCACGCTTAGCGCCTCCAGTCCCGAAATGGCTTCGGTAAGCTTGCCCGGCTGAGAGTCCTGGCGCAGCACTACCAGGTTTCGTAAGGGAAACTTGCTCGAAATGACCAGTTCGTCGCCGGCAGCCGCCGCCATTACTCCTCCGGCCGCAGATGAACGCCCAAACAGCAAATCCGCAATCTCTTCCATGCGTTGAGATATTTCCGTGGGCGCCGCTGCGTCGAACCGAACAGCCTTGCCTTCGTTTGCCCAGAGATTGGCGACTTCGTTGTCCTGCTGCTCAATCAACAGGAACGTGACGCGGACCTGTTGTTGGACCACTGCGCGCGCAATGTCATCTCGAATCACTTGCACATCCGGGCTGTCGAAGGCGCCGTCCGTCAACACCATCAGCCACTTTTCTTGGGCGTTCGAAGAGACCAGCGCGTTAACCGCAGTACGCACGCACGCATAAGGCGTTCCGGCGTTCGGTTCAGGCTGCCGCTGAAGCTGTTGAATGAGCGATTCGACGCCGCGAACCCCTTGGAAGATCAGCGTGCGTTCCGGTTCACTCATCCGGACCAGGTACAGGATGTCATTCTTCCCTGCCAGGGCCGAAACAACTTGGATCGAAAAGTTCGCCGCCACCCAGCGCTGGTTACTTTTCATGCTGCCGGAGTCGTCATAGACCAGGGCAATTGCCTTGGAGGATGGATCGGCAAACGCCGCGCCTCCAATGAACCAGACAAAAATAAAAAGCAGAAACGAAGACCGCGCGCTCGTCATCGTCCCGTCCAAAAATCAGAGGCAAAATGCACTGGCCAATTCAGGCCGCACCAGCGTCGCCGAGATTCAAACGAAGAACCGGAGTTCTGTGACAACTCGCGACAAGTGGCTGCATGAAACCAAGGTTGACGACGTGGCTGCTTGTCCACGAGCGGACAGTGCAGGTTTGCATGTGATCGACAACGAGAGCGCATTTTGACCACGATCGTAGCGAATCCGCCCTAGGGGCCGACGGCACAAACTTCAGCAATTGTATTATCTCGCTGATCTAGCTTGGCAGTACGCCCCAAAGAACGTCGACTTAGAGTTGTGCTCAGAGGGATACCAACTAGCTCCAAGACCCGATCAACTTTCAGTCGGCAGCAACGGTCCAGTACGTCCTGAAGCGCGCCAACACAACCGCGCGCCCGCTCGGCATAGGGGCCTATTCGCGAACTAAGGTCGTGACGCCTGAACCTGCCCTGCCGCACTGGAAGCTCCCGACGAGGGACCGTTGGCTCTGAACTGTTAACGTATACACGCACCCAAGGATAGCTTTTCCCTTTTCTATGAACTCTGTTTCCTTGAAAATAAGTTCGTTACCCACCAATTGACCTTCAATCTTGTTGATGGAATTGAGCGTGGACCACTCCACTTCACCAGAAAGCTTGCCGGTCGAGCGATCAAAGGAAACAAGTCGCACTCGCATGGGCCACGATTCTCTGCGATCTTTGGATTCACCGGTCCACTGAACTTGGGGAGTTTCGAAGATGGTTTGGGCATCCGTCTCGGCCGAAGGGACCAATTTCGGCTCCTCGGCGAAGCCGGGTAACTCTCGCCCATAAACCAAGGTTGTGACGCCGAAATCCGTCTCGCCGCACTGGAAGCGTCCGGCGAGGTACAGTTGGCTCTGAACCTCTAACGTATATACGCACCCTAGGATAGTTTTTCCTTTTTTGATGAACTCAGTTTCCTTGAAAATAAGCTCATTACCCACCAATTCCCCTTGGATCTTGTTGATGGAATCGAGGGTAGGCCACTCCACTTCGCCAGAAAGCTTGCCGGTCGAGCGATCAAAGGAAACAAGTCGCACTCGCATGGGCCATGATTCACTGCGACCTTCGGACTCACCGGTCCACTGAGCTCGGGGATTTTCAAAAATGGTTTTGGCATCCGTCTCGACCGGAGGGCTCGCGATCAATTCCTCCTCGACGCGGGGCGGCCGTTGCTCCTTAACATCCGCCGCCGGCCTTTTTAGCTCTTCGTTGGATAGACTCCGGTCCTCACCCTTGGACTCACCAGTCGAACGAGCTTTGGGGGTTTTCGATATGGTCTGGGTTTTCTTATTTGCAATCTTTGCGCTTTCGGCGTGGCTCTCCTTTCGAACGGTTATCAACTTAGTAGAAGTATTTTTTTGCGATCCACCTCCCAACAGCCATATTGCCCCAACCAATCCCAGGCATAAAATGGCGGCGAGAAACTTCCCTCTTTCGCCTGCAACATTCAAGCTGACGACATCGTGACGGGCCGCTGGCGGGTCGCTTTGTAGTGTTGTAGCGCCGATCAAAATACTAGCGACCGTTCCGATGAAAGCCCACAGAATAAATGCTCCTATCAGGCTTGACGCCCCTAGGACAGACGCGACTCTTATTTCAATAGAATCAATCCATAAATATGCTACAGCCATCGCGTTTGTCGTAAGATAAAACAAATATGTAGCGACAACAACTACAAACGCTATAATAAGGCCAAATACTACTAAAAATCCGATTAGCTGTGGCATGGTGAACCGCCCCGGGAATTTCGGAGGCTCCATCACTTGAGAGAATGGAGCCATGACCAGAGCATCGAAGTATTCCCCGGAAGTGCAGGAGCGCGCGGTCCGGATGGTGGCGGAGCACGCGGCGCAGCA
>JBQTHL010000028.1:0-19312 GCA_052389915.1 Panacagrimonas sp. | reverse complement strand
TTGGGCCCATTGGTGGCGGCGCAGGCCGGCGGCGTGCCCGCGGGTTTTTTTTGCCGTGGCGGCACCGCCCCGCGACAGTTTTCAGCGTCGTAAAGAACCCAGAATCCCGCGCAGCAGGCTGCGTCCCACCTCGCGGCCGACACTCGACGCCAGGCTGCGCGTCACGCTTTTCACCGCAGCCTCCACCACGGTATCGCCACGCCGGGGAGATGCGCGCGGAGTCGTCGTTCTACCGCGCGGTGCCGAACCAAAGGCGTCGTTCGCATCGCGCTTCCAGTCCGCTTCAGCTTCCGCTGTTTCGGCCTTTTCCGCCGCCCGGCTCGCACGCAGCGCCAGCAGTTCGTACGCCGATTCGCGATCGACCGGTTTCTCGTAGCGTCCCGCCACCGGGCTGCGACTCATGACGGTCTGGCGCTCGGCCGGCGTGATTGCCCCCATGCGCGAGCGCGGCGGACGGATCGAGGTCTTTTCCACCATGCCCGGCACGCCGCCTTCCTGGAGCGTGGACACGAGCGCTTCGCCGACACCCAGCGTCGTGATCGCCTGCGCCACGTCCAGCTTCGGATTGGAGCGGAAGGTTTCGGCTGCGGCGCGCACCGCTTTCTGATCGCGCGGCGTGAACGCGCGCAAGGCGTGCTGCACGCGATTGCCGAGCTGGCCGAGCACGGTCTCCGGCAGGTCCAGCGGATTCTGCGTAACGAAATACACGCCCACACCCTTCGAGCGGATCAGGCGCACGACCTGTTCGACCTTGTCGACCAGCGCCTTGGGCGCGTCCTTGAACAGCAGGTGCGCCTCGTCGAAAAAGAACACGAGCCTGGGCTTGTCCAGATCGCCGGCCTCGGGCAGTTCCTCAAACAGTTCGGCCAGCAGCCACAGCAGGAAGGTCGAGTACAGGCGCGGCTTCTGGTAGAGCTTGTCCGCGGCCAGCACGTTGACGATGCCGCGGCCTGACAGATCGGTGCGCATCAGGTCGCTCAGTTCCAGCGCCGGCTCGCCGAAAAATATCGCGCCGCCTTCGGCTTCCAGCGCCACCAGGCCTCGCTGGATCGCGCCCACGGACGATGCGCTGACGAGCCCGTATTCCGCGCCGATCTGTTTGGCGTTGTCCGCGACGTGCGAGAGCGCAGCGCGCAAGTCCTTCAGGTCCAGCAGCAACAGGCCCTGGTCGTCGCAGTACTTGAACACCAACATCAGCACCGCTTCCTGCACCTCGGAAAGATCGAGCAGCCGCGACAACAGGTTCGGCCCCATGTCCGACACAGTGCCGCGCACCGGATGGCCCTGCTCGCCGAACACATCCCAGAACACGGCCGGGTAAGCCTGCGGCGCGTAGCCTGCAAGCCCGACCATCGCGGCGCGCTCGGCCAGCCTGGGTTTGGCCTCGCCCGCCGCCGCGATCCCGGACAGATCGCCCTTGATGTCCGCCGCGAACACCGGCACGCCCAGATCGGAAAAACCTTCGGCCAGAACCTGCAAGGTAATGGTCTTGCCGGTGCCCGTGGCCCCCGCAATCAGGCCATGACGATTGGCGAAAGCTGCAAGAATGAACTGTGGCGTTTCGCCCTTGCCGATCAACAGGGAGTCCATGGATTCATCAGCCGACGAGTGAACCGGTGTTCTACCTCGCGCCGCACTCTGTGGCAACGTGTCACGCCAGCGGCGCATGCGTTTCTATAGAGTGGCGCTCAAGGGGGAAGAAACTTGGCAGGAGAGTCTTAGTGATCCGGTTGAATCGAATTGCCGCCGCGCTGGTCGTGGCCTCGTCGTTTGCAGGCTTGCTGGCGCAGCCGGCTGTTGCCGCCACGCCCAGCGACTTCGCGCTGGCATTTACCGCGGAGGAAGACACCGAGGGCGACAGCACCCTGACGCGGGGTATCACCCTGGTCGGGGCGGCGAACTTCAATCAGACGCGTGCGTTTATCGGCAACACCACCGTGGTGATCGATCCGCAGGTCCATTTCGCCGGCCGCCTCGACGGCCAGAACCTGGTGGATTTCCGGCCACACACGCTGGTCTACGGCCAGTCCAATCGCTGGCGCCGGATTCCCCTGCGCGGCAGCCTGAGTTCCAAACCAGTGACGCAGTTTTCAAGCGAAACGGCCGCGAACAGCCGCTGTGGAATTGCCAAGCTGATTCCGGTGGACCTCAAGGTCGCGCTGTCCTCGCTGCTGGTTTACCGCCTGCCCGGAACGGACAGGCAATGCAGCACGGCGGACGACGTATTCCGCAGCGTGCGCCTGACGGATTCCCGGACCACGAAGCCCAGGAAAGTCGTCGCGCGCACGCTGGAGCTGAAGCAGGTGTACTCGCCTACCGGCGTGCTGCTCGCGCATTACGCGCTCGAAGGCACGAATCTCAGGCACTACTCGCCGGACTTGCGAACCACCAAGGTCGTCAAGTCAGGAACCACCACCTTCGTGCCGGCCGGACAAACGCCGGACGGCGTCCTGATCGCCCTCATCGACGGTCAGGTACGTCGCATCACCGCCCAAGGCACCCTGGTATCGGTGCCGCTGAAGCGACCCGACAGCGGTTACAAGATCGTTGCGGCTGGGCTGGAGGGTGACCGGGTGTACGTGGTGGAAGAGAAGACTACGGGCTTCGCTTCGCGCCTGTACCGGGTCCCCGCAAGCACCCCGGAACCGGTCCGCATGCGCGACGAGACGAGCAAGAAGCTGACCGTCCAGGGCTTCACCCCGGTCCGGCTGATTTTCACGACCCGTACCGCCCAGGGCGCGTTCGAGCTGCTGGCCGTGCCGCGCACGGCCACGGTCGCGAACGCGCCGGTGCGTTTGCGCGGCGCGCCGGGCCCCATTGTCGTCAGCAACACTTTCAAGAACCGTGTGTTCTTCAATGTCTTTGGGTCCAACAACACCCCGCGTGCGTTCGTCAGCGAAGACGCCAAGAAGGACGTTGCGCTCGCCGATTACGGTAACGGCTCCCTGTGGCTGGGCTTTCAGCGCGACTTCAATCCGATTCCAGGTAAAGACCAGCGCGATCCTCAACGCCTGCTGCTCGTTCGCGGCGGTGCGCCGGGCACGACGGGCCGTGGTGCCAATCTGCTCAGCCTCGACCCAGAGAATCTCCAGACCGCGCAGTTGATCGATCTGCCGGACACCACCACCCCCGCGCTGGGGTTTGCGCTGGGCCCGGCGGGCATGGGCGCAGTGGTCGAGAACCGGCCGGGCAGCGTACCGAACTTCGACGTGTTCGCGCTGGACCTCGTGGGCGAGCGCCTGCTCCGGCTCAACGACAACACGCCGGCCAACGAAAGTCCGGTGTTCTGACCCGGTAAAATTGCTGTCCTCGCTCACTCCCCGATCGACCTCGACCATCGCGCGCCCGACGCGAGAAACCTCTGGAGAATCTCATGCAATCGCTCAATCGAATCGTCGTCGCCGCTGCTTTTGCGGCCATGCTGGTTTCCGGCTTGGCTGCGGCCGCATCGCCCAAGGACTTCGTGATGCCGTATCTGGCGAACACCGCTGGAACTACGGAGAAGGGGCTGGTGCTGGTCCGGGCCAACGATTTCGTTCAGAGAACCTTCGTGCCCGCCTCGACGGTCGTCTTCGATCCGCACATCTACCGCACCGGCACTCCGCAAAACGACACCCTGGTCGATTTCCGGCCACACACCCTGATCTACGGTCAGGGTGGGAAGTGGCGCCGCGCCTCGCTACGCAGCGGTTTGCAGCCGTCATCGGCGCAGGTGTCTTCGGAAAACCAGGTGGCGAAGCGCTGCACTTTTTCCAGTCTGATTTCACTCGATTTCAAGGTCGTAAACGCAGCCATGCTGCTGTATCAGCTTCCCGGCCCGGACGGAAAATGCAAAACAGCCGACGACATATTCCGTACCGTGCGCATCACGGATGCGGCCAGCAAGGCGCCCGTGAAGGTCAAGACTCAAACGCTGCTTCTCACGCCGATCTATTCGGCACCGGGCAAGCTGCTGGCGCACCTGGGCGTGCAGAGAAACAAGACGCTCACGCATTTCAATCCGGCGCTGACCACGACCAAGCCCGTTCTCGTCAGCGTGACCAAATTCGAGCCTGCCGGTCAGGCCAGCGGCGCGGTGGTGGTTGCGAATGTCAACGGCAACCTGCGCCGAATCCAATCCAACGGCACGCTCGACGCGAGCCCGCTGAGGACACCGGCGGCTGGCTTCGACATCACTCAGGCGAACGTTTCAAACGATCTCGTGTATTGGGTCGAACAGAGCAAGCCGGACCCCTTGAATCCACTGGCACCCAAGTCCTCGCGCATCTTTCGAGTTCCCGTCGCTGGCGGAACGCCCGTGCAGATGGTCAGTACCAATTCGGCAGTGACCTTGCAAGGCTTCACCACCAGCAAGCTGCTCTACAGCGAAGGCGGCGGTTTCTCTGGCACGGGATTCCTGCCGGTGCTCCTCAAGTCCATTGGACGAACCGCGGCAGCCGGCGCGGCGACCGCAACCCTGCACTCGGAAACCCAAGCCATTTCCATCGCCGTTTTCAGTACGCTCGGGGATCGTGTGTTCTTCAACGTCAGTGCGATTTCTGCCGGCGGATTGACGCAGGTGGCTCGCACTGTGCGTGATAACGCCAGCAGCCCGGCCACACAGGGAAACGGATCGTCCTGGATTGGATTCCAGCGCGAAGCCACACCGGTCACTGGAACGGAGAACACCAATCTGGTCGGTCTGCTTCTCGCGCGCAACGGACTCGAGAGTTCCGCGCGCGGGTCCACGCTGTTTGCAGTTAATCCGGTTTCGCTGGCGTCGAGCGCGCTGCCTGGCGCGGCGCTTGCGCAGAACACCACGCCATTCCTCGGGTTCGCACTCGGAGCCGCGGGCCTCGGCACCGTCACCGTGGAAAACCAGAGCGCTGGTAACACCGACGTGTTCGCTTTCGACCTCGTCGGCAAACGCTACAAGCGCCTGACGAACAACACTCCCACCGACGAGTCCGCGTTGTTGTTCTGAGGACGTAGCAGGCGTGGTCGGCGCTTTCATACGCCGGCCGGGGCCGTGCAGGAAATCGCAATTCCCCGTTCGGCGTCCCACAATCGCGCGCACGTCGAAACCCTCGGGCCCCGCTTGTCTCTCAAACACAGCTTTACGCTGGCCATCGTCATGGCCATGGTGGTTCTGGGTCTGAACCAGTTCGGCTGGCTGCCGGCCGCGGATACCGTGCTGCCGTATGCGCTGGCCGCGGTCGTTCTCGTGGCGGCGGCTGGCGCTTGGTTCGTGGACCTGCTGGATCGCCGGCTCGCGGCCATGAAACAAGCGGTGCAGAAACTCGCCGCGGGGGAAGACAGCCTGCGACTGCGCAACGCCACCCGCGGCATGCCTGAAATGCTGGCCGGTCCGTTCGCGGACATGGCGACGGCGGTGAACCGGCGCCTGGCCGAGCTGCAAAGCGTGATCGCGCAGCAGCGCGCTATTGCCGAGCACGGGCCGGACGCGATGTGGGTGTTCGACGTGGACACGTTCCAGATCATCGACGCCAACGAGAATTTCGCGCGGCTCACCGGGCACCCGCGCCACCGCCTCATCGGCATGAGCCCCACGGCCATCGCCTCGCCCGCGCAGCAGGGCATGGCCACGCAGGCGTACGTGCTGAGCCTGGTGCAACGCGCGCTGGCGGGCGAGAAACTGGAAGTGCCCTGGATCGTGCGCAGGACCGACGGCACCGACGTGCCCTGCGAACTGCGCGCCATCCACCTTCCGGCGCCGGGCCGCACGCTGATTTGCGGCCTGTTGCTGGACATCTCGGAGCGTCATCGCACGCAGTCGGAGCTGGACCGGCGCATGCGCTTCGAGTCGCTGATCACGCGGCTGTCCACCGGCTTCATCCGCCAGCCGATCGAGAAGGCCGACGACGCCATCGACGATGCGCTGGGCGAAGTGGGGCGCTTCGCCGACGTGGATCGCGCCTACATCATCGAGTTCAGCGCCAGCCGCGAGCGCGTGAGTTGCACGCACGAGTGGTGCGAATCCGGCGTCGAACCGCAGCGTGCGAAGCGCCAGAACCTGGCGGCCGCGCAGTACGCCTGGGGAATTTCGCGCATCGAGCGCGGCGAAATCGTGGCGGTGGATCGCGTGGCCGAAATGCCCTCGGATGCAGCGGCAGAGCGTGCCGTGGGGGAGTCCGGGTCGATCCGCTCGATTCTGCTGGTGCCCATGCAGGACGGCTCGGGGGTGACGGGTTACATCGGCTTCGACTCCGTTCGCAAGGAGGTGCAGTGGTCGGCGCAGCTCACCACTCTGCTCAAGCTGTTCGGCGAAATGGTGAGCAACCTGCTGGCGCGCAAGCGCTCGCAGTTGACCCTACAGGTGCAGAACGAGGACCTGGGCCGGTCCAACACCGAGCTGGAGCGCAGCAACCAGGAACTCCAGCAGTTCGCCTACATCGCCTCGCACGATTTGCAGGAACCGCTGCGCGCAATCGGCGGATTCTCCGGCCTGCTGGCGCGGCGCTATCGCGGCAAGCTCGACGCGCAGGCCGAGGAGTACCTGGGCTTTCTCACCGAAGCTGCCACGCGAATGCAGCGCATGATCGTGGACCTGCTCGACTACTCGCGCCTCGGCCACAACCCACGCTCGTTCCAGACCATGCAGTTGCGCGACGCGCTCGACGCCGCACTCAGCCTGCTGCAAGCCTCGGTGCAGGAACTGCACGCGGAATTCGACATCGCCGAGCTGCCGACCTTGCAGGGCGATTCGCAGCAGCTCACGCAGTTGTTCCAGAACCTGATCGGCAACGCGCTGAAGTTTCACGGCGAGGCCGCGCCGCACATCGCCATATCGAGCGAGCGTGTGGGCAACGAGTGGATCGTGGCCGTGCGCGACAACGGCATCGGCATTCCGCCGGAACAGGCGGCCGAGGTGTTCCAGATTTTCCGGCGCCTGCATTCGCAGGAGCAGTATCCCGGCACCGGCATCGGCCTTGCCGTGTGCAAGCGCATCGTCGAGCGGCATCGTGGGCGCATCTGGGCGGAGCCCAATGCGGAGGGGCCGGGCAGCACGTTCCGTTTCTCGCTGCCGGCATCGGGCGACGCCGCGGCGTAGGAGCGGGCCATGCCCGCGAGAGTCGGCAGTGGAGTAACCTCCAGCCGTCTGAACTATTCCCGCCGTCACTTCGTCAAAAGCCGCATGTTCCGTCCCCTGTTCGCGCACGTCCTTGCTGCAGTTCTGGCCTCAGTCCAGATCGCTGCTCCGGCTGCGGCCGTGGACATGCAGATGCCGCAGCGCGAAACACGCACGGAGCTCGTCGCCACTGCGCCGCACTGCCACGAGCAGTCCGTTCAAGCACCCAACGCCGGCGAGATCGCCGATCAGGCCAGCCAGGCCTGCCCCTGTTGCGATTCCGACTGTCACTGCCCCACCGCCTTCGGCAGCGGGGCAATTGCCGCAATGGGCCTGTGCTCGTGCGCCGCCTTTGGTCGCAGCATCGCGACTGCCGCCGAGATCGACATCGCAGCGTCCAGCGCGCATCGCGCGCGCCTGTTGCGCCCACCGAGTTTGTCCTCCGTCTGATCCGGCCTGTGCGGCGCCTCGCGCCGCGCGGTTTTCGCGATTGCACGCGGAGGTTTCATGTTTTGCTCTCGTTTGGCCGCAGCCCTGTCTGTGGTGATGTGTGGCGCGGTTGGCGCCGCACCCCTGAGCCTGGACGAGGCTTCCCGCCTCGCCCAGCTCGATCAACCCCAGCTCACCGCGCAGGCGGCCGCCGTCGATGCGGCGCGTGAACGCTCGGTGTCCGCAGGGCAGCTTCCGGACCCCGTCCTCGTCGGGGCCTTGAGCGACCTGAGCCTGACCGGCGCGGATCGCTACTCCCTGCACGAGGAGACCGATACCCAGTTCGTGATCGGCCTGCGCCAGGCTTTCCCCGGCGGCAACAAGCGCGAGTTGCGCGGCAAGCGCGAGCGGCGCGAGGCGGATCGACTGTCGGCAGCGCTCGACGATGGCGGTCGAGAACTCGCGCGCGAAGCCGGCATGGCCTGGCTCGACGTGTGGAAAGCCGTGTGCGCGCAATCGCTGGCGAGCCGTCTGCGCGACGAAGCACAACACCAGTTGCAGTCTGCGGAGATTGCGTACCGCGCCGGCGGCGGCGATCAGGCCGGGCTGCTGGCTTTGAGAGTCGAGCAGGACCTGGCCATCGACCAGCTTGCCGGCTTCGAGCAGGACGAGTGGCACGCGCGCAACCAGTTGCGGCGCTGGCTGCCGCGCGATGCGGAGCGGCCGATTGCCGAAGACCTGCCCGTGTTCGCCGAACCTGATCTGGCCGCGGTGCTGCAAGGCCTGGAACAGCACCCGCACCTGGCCACGCAGGACCGCGCGGTGGCGTTGGCCGACACCGAACTCGAACTCGCCGGAGCCGAGAAGCGCGCCGACTGGAGCGCGCAGCTTGCGTACGGCTATCGGCCCGAGTTCGCGGATTACGCCTCGCTGAGCTTCGAGTTGGGCTTGCCGGCGTTCACGCGCAACCGCCAGGACCGCGATATCGCGGCACGTCGAGCCGAACTCGACCGTGCGTCGCAGTTGCGCGACGACGCCCTGCGCGAGCACCGCGCGGAAGTGCAGATGAACGTGGAGGACTGGCGTCGGCTGCATCGGCGACTTGAGCGTTACGACAACCAGATCCTGCCGCAGGCCCAGGCGCGTCTGGATGCGGCGCTCGCCAGCTACGGCGCGGGTCGCGGTGCGCTGGCTCCGGTGCTCGACGCACGGCGCGCGCTGCTCGACCTTCAACTGCAAAAGCTCGGCCTGGAACTGGACGCTGCGCGTCACCAGGTGCAGCTCCGCTATTTCGATCACGCGCTCGCCAGCGCGACGAGGCTTCCATGAAAACGTTCACCCTAATTGCTGCGACCGTCGTGGTCGCAGTAACCGTTGCTGCCGGCATCTGGATGGCGCGACACGACGCTCCGCATCGGCACGCGCTGGAACGTCGTGCCGACTTGTCGGGGTCGGTTTACTACACCTGCTCGATGCATCCGCAGGTGCGCCAGGAAGAACCCGGCAAGTGTCCGATCTGCGGCATGAAGCTGAGCAAGCGCGAAGCGAAGCCCGCCGATGGCGCGACCATGAACACGGAGCGCAAGCCGCTGTACTGGTACGACCCGATGCGGCCGGACCAGCACTTCGACCGGCCCGGAAAATCGCCGTTCATGGACATGCAGCTCGTGCCGAAATACGAGAGCGGTGACGAAGGCGGCACGGTGGTGCAGATCGATCCGCGAATGGCGCAGAACCTGGGCATGCGCACCGCGGCGGTGAAGCGCGGCGTGTTCTCACGGCGTATCGATGCCACCGGCAGCGTGGTGGTGGACGAGCGCCGCATCGTGTCGGTCGAGGCGCGCGCTGCGGGTTGGGTGGAACGCCTGGACGTGCGTGCGGTGGGCGACACGGTACAGCGCGGCCAGGTGCTGGCCGGCATTTATTCGCCCGAGTTGCTCGCCGCGCAGGAAGAACTGGCACTGGCGCGCAAGCTCGGCGACGAGGCCTTGATTGCAGGCGCGGGCAGGCGACTTTTGCTGCTGGGCGTCTCTGCCGATTCCGCCGGCGCCCAGCGTCGCGTGGCGATTCGCGCGCCACAATCCGGTGTCGTCACCGAATTGATGGTGCGCGAAGGCGCGCAGATTTCGCCGGGCATGCCGCTGATGAAGCTGGCCGACCTGTCGCAAGTCTGGATCGTGGTGGAGGTGCCGGAAGCGCAGGCGGGCTGGATCGCGCAGGGGCAGCCGGCACAAGCGCAGCTTCGTGCGTCACCGGGCAAGACGTTTGAAGGCACGCTGGATTACATCTACCCGATGCTCGACGCGCAGACCCGGACCCTGCGTGCGCGCCTGGCCTTCGACAACGCGCAAGGCGAACTCAAACCGGGCATGTATGCGGAGGTGACGCTGTCCGGCGGTGCGCAGCAGGACGTGAGCCTGGTGCCGAGCGAGGCGGTGATCCGCACCGGAACCCGCAGCGTAGTGATCGTTGCGGAAGCTGAGGGACGTTACCGGCCGGTGGAGGTAGTGCTGGGACCAGAACGCGAGAACGAGATCGTCGTGATTGAAGGTCTTGAAGCGGGCCAGCAGGTCGTGGTGTCGGGGCAGTTCCTGATCGATTCGGAGGCGAGTCTGCTGGGGGCGTACAACCGGATGGGCGCGGAGCCGCAGCCATGATCGCGCGCTTGATTTACTGGTCCATCCACAACCGCTTCCTGGTTCTGCTCGGCGCCGCGATGCTCATCGCGTGGGGCCTGTACTCGGTGGCGAACACGCCGCTGGATGCATTACCCGACCTGTCCGACACGCAGGTCATCGTGCGCACCACGTATCCGGGCCAAGCGCCGCAAGTGGTCGAGGACCAAGTCACCTATCCGCTCACCACGACCCTGCTCTCGGTGCCGCACGCGAAGACCGTGCGTGGCTACTCGCTGTTCGGCGAGAGCTTCGTCTACGTGCTGTTCGAGGACGGCGTGGACTTGTACTGGGCGCGCTCGCGCGTGCTGGAGTACCTCTCGCAAGTGCAAGGGCGCCTGCCCGCAACGGCGCGCGCCGCACTGGGTCCGGACGCCACCGGCGTCGGCTGGATTTACGAGTATGCGCTGGTGGACCGCACGGGAAAGAACGACATCAGCCAGTTGCGTGCTCTGCAAGACTGGTTTCTGAAATACGAGTTGAAGACGGTGGCGAACGTCGCCGAGGTCGCGACCCTCGGCGGCTTCAACCAGCAGTACCAGATCGTGCTCGACCCGACTCGCCTGCGCGCGTTCCGGCTGCCGATAGACGCCGTGATCGCCGCGGTGCAGGACGCCAACTCTGAGGCCGGTGGCTCGGTGCTGGAACTGGCCGAGGCCGAGTACATGGTGCGCGCGCGCGGATATCTGAAGACGCTGGATGATTTCCGCAGTGTTCCCGTGGGTCTCGGCGAGAACGGAACGCCGATTCTGCTGAGCGACATCGCGACGGTTCAGCGCGGTCCCGAAACGCGCCGTGGCGTCGCCGAGCTGGACGGCGAGGGCGAGGTGGTCGGCGGTGTGATCGTGCTGCGCTCAGGCGAGAACGCGCGCGCAACCATCACCGCGGTCAAGGCGAAGCTGGACACGCTCAAGGCGAGTCTCCCGGTCGGCGTGGAGATCGTCGAAACCTACGACAGGTCTGCGCTGATCGATCGCGCGGTGGAAAATCTATCGAGAAAACTGCTGGAAGAATTCATCGTCGTCGCGCTGGTGTGCGTGGCCTTCCTGTGGCATCTGCGCTCGGCGCTAGTGGCGATCGTCACCTTGCCCATCGGCATTCTCGTGGCGTTCGGCGTGATGCACGCGCAGGGCATCAACGCGAACATCATGTCGCTCGGTGGGATTGCGATTGCCATCGGCGCGATGGTGGACGCGGCGGTGGTGATGATTGAGAACGCGCATAAGCGGTTGGAGAGAGTCCCCCCTCTCCCCAACCCCTCCCCCGCGAGGGGGGTGGGGCTTCAACTCCCCTCCCCCCCCCGCGGGGGAGGGGCTGGGGGAGCGGGGGAGTCGGATCGCGTCGCGGTGATCGCCGATGCCGCTGCCGAAGTCGGCCCGGCCCTCTTCTTCTCCCTGCTCATCATCACCGTCTCCTTCGTCCCGGTGTTCCTGCTCGAAGCCCAGGAAGGCCGGCTGTTCGCACCGCTAGCCTTTACCAAGACCTTCGCGATGGCCGCCGCGGCCGGCTTGTCCGTGACCCTGGTTCCGGTGCTGATGGTCGCTTTCATCCGCGGCCGCATCGTGAGCGAGACGGCCAATCCGCTGAACCGCATGCTGATCGCGTTGTACCGGCCGGTCATCAACGCCGTGCTGAAAGCGCCGCGACTGACCCTGCTCATCGCGCTGCTGATTTCGCTCGCAACCGTGTGGCCGGCGAGCCGTCTCGGCAGCGAGTTCATGCCGCCGCTGGACGAGGGCGATCTGCTCTACATGCCCACCGCGCTGCCGGGTCTGGCCGTCGGCAAGGGCGCGGAAATTCTTCAGCAGACCGATCGCATTCTGAAAACCTTTCCGGAAGTGCAGCGCGTGTTCGGCAAACTCGGCCGCGCCGAAACTGCGACCGATCCGGCACCGCTGGAAATGGTGGAAACCACCGTGAGGCTCAAGCCCAAATCGGAATGGCGCGCGGGACTCAGCACCGAGCAACTGATCGAAGAGATGGACGCGGCACTGAAGATTCCCGGCATGGGCAATGTGTGGGTGCAGCCCACCCGCAACCGCATCGACATGCTCGCCACCGGCATCAAGTCGCCGGTCGGCATCAAGATTTCCGGCCCCGATCTGACCGTGATCGAAAAGATCGGCCAGCAGATCGAAGCCGTGGTCAAGCAGATTCCCGGCACCGCGTCCGCGTTCTCGGAGCGCGTGTCCGGCGGCCGCTACATCGAGGTGCATCCTGATCGTCTTGCAGCCGCACGCCACGGGCTGAGCATTGCGGAAATTCAGCGCATCGTGGCGATTGCCATCGGCGGCGAGAACATCGGCGAGACGGTGGAAGACCTGCAACGCTTCCCCATCAACCTGCGCTACCCGCGTGAGCTGCGCGACTCGGTGCAGGATCTGCGTGACCTGCCCATCGTCACGATGCGCGGCGAGACGCTCACCCTGGGCAGCATCGCGCGCATCGAGATCGCCGACGGCCCGCCGATGATCAAGAGCGAAAACGCGCGACCCAATGGCTGGATTTACGTGGATATCCGCGACCGCGATCTCGGCGGCTACGTGGCCGAAGCACAGCGCGTCGTGGCCGAACAGATGACGCTGCCGCCTGGCTACTCGGTGTCCTGGTCGGGTCAGTTCGAGTACCTGGAGCGCGCCCAGAAGCGCTTGCAGATCGTGGTGCCGTTCACGCTCGCCATCATCTTCCTGCTGCTGTACCTGACGTTTCGCGCGGTGCTTCCGGCGCTGCTCATCATGAGCACGCTGCCGTTCGCGCTGGTCGGCGGCCTGTGGTTCATGTACCTGCTCGGACATCATCTTTCCGTGGCGTCCGGCGTCGGTTTCGTTGCGCTGGCCGGAGTCGCCGCCGAGTTCGGTGTGATCATGCTGATCTATCTCGACAAGGCGATCCGCGAGCGCGGTGCTGACTACAGCGACGCCGACCTGCACGACGCCATCATCGAAGGCGCGCTGCTGCGCGTGCGACCCAAGGCCATGACCGTCGCCGTGATCGTCGCCGGCCTGCTGCCGCTGTTCTTCGGCGCCGGCAGCGGCAGCGAGGTGATGCAACGCATCGCCGCGCCCATGATCGGCGGCATGATGACCGCGCCCTTGCTGTCGATGCTGGTCTTGCCGGCGGCGTACCGGTTGCTGAAGCGAAACCATCTGTACGAATGATTTTGCGATTCGAGCCCAAGCGAAGATCATGATGGAGCCCACAACCCGCTCCCGACCTCATGACCGAAATCACGCCACGCCCACCGCTGCCACCCTTCACGCGCGAAACCGCCATCCAGAAAGTGCGCATGGCCGAAGACGCCTGGAATTCGCACGACCCGCAGCGCGTCTCGCTCGCGTACACGCCGGACAGCCGCTGGCGCAATCGCTCGGAGTTTCCAGTGGGACGAGAGCAGATCGTGCTGTTCCTGGAACGCAATTGGAGGCGCGAACTGGACTACCGGCTCATCAAGGAATTGTGGGCTTTCGGCACCGACCGTATCGCGGTGCGCTTCGCCTACGAATGGCACGACGACGTACTGCAATGGTTCCGTTCCTACGGCAACGAGAACTGGCTGTTCGATGCGAACGGCCTGATGGCGCAGCGTCACGCGAGCATCAACGATCTGGCCCTCACCGAGTCGGAGCGACGGTTCCGCTGGCCGTCGGGAAGGCGCCCGGACGACCACCCGGGGCTCAGCGATCTGGGACTCTGATGCTCGACACGCGCGCCCGACACCTCGTTCAACCGCTGCTCGACGCGTTTGCACGCCGTTGCGCACGCGCGGGCATGTCGGCCAACGCGCTGACCGTCGCCGGCATGCTGACCGGCGTGCTCGCCGCGATTCTGGTCGCGTATGAGATGCCCTGGCTGGGGTTCGCGACCTTGTGGCTGTCCGGCCTGCTCGATGCCGCCGACGGCACCTTGGCGCGGCTTACTCAAGCCAGCCCACTGGGTGCGATTCTGGACATCACCTTCGACCGGGTGGTCGAACTGTCGATGATCGTGGCGCTGGCCTGGCGCTTTCCCGAGGCGCGGCTGGAACTGGTGGTGCTGGCAGGCGTGATCGCCATCGCCATGAGCCTGTTCCTGTCGATTGCTGCGGCGGTGGTCAACCAGTCGGTCAAGTCTTTTCACTACGCGCCGGGGCTCGGCGAGCGCACCGAGGCTTTCGTGCTGCTCAGTTTGATGATCCTCGATTCCGAGCGGCTGGTTGTGTGGACCTGGGTGTTCGTCGGCGTGATGGTGTTCACGATGGCGCAGCGGTTTGTACATGCACGGAGACTGCTCGCCTCGCCTCCATGAGTTCCGCAGGGGAGGCTGTGTCCGCCAGTTGTTGCGCCCAGGCGCGTTCTCAACGCGGAGTTTTCGGCGTGGACCGGGGTCGCCCGGCCTTGCGGCGCGTGACCCTGCGGGAAGTTTTGGCCTGCAATTCACCGACAAAGCTTGCGTCGCCGACCGCCCAGCCCTTGAGTACCGCGTCCACCAGATCGCGTTGCCGATCCAGTGATATGCCTTGGCGAACCCGTTCCGCGTACGCAGCTTCCCGCGCAAACGGCGTGTTGCCCAGGCCCCAATACAGCGCATGCGGAGTGACCAGCCGATCAGGGTTCGCGCCCAGGTAGTGCGCGTGACTGGACCAGGGGTAGTCGCTGGCCCGGGTGACGATGCCCGCGCGCACGGGGTTCAGGTCCAGGTAGGTCATGCAATCGAGCAGGTCGCGCTCGGGCTGTATCGGTACGGCCTTGAAGCGGCCTTCCCACAGGGTTCCGCGACGCGCATAGCGGGCGTTGAAATACTGCACGTAGCGCCGACCCAGTGCCTGCATCAGACCCGATAGCGCGGTGGGTGACTCGGGCGTTGCGAGCAGATGAAGATGGTCCGGCATCAGCACGTAAGCGTGGACAGCCACCTGCTTGCGCTGCGCGTACTCGGCCAGCAGGGCGAGCAGCAACTGGTAATCGCCGGGCTCGTGAAAAATCGGCTGGCGGTTGTTACCGCGCTGTAGAAGATGATGCGGGTATCCCGGAACGATCAGGCGCGGCAGTCGGGCCATGCGACGAATCCGGCTTCAGCGCAGGCGCCGCGGATCGAACAGGCGTTCGTGCTCGTCGAGCGCGTAACGGTCGGTCATGCCGGCAATGTAGTCCGCCACCACGCGAGCACGGCCGGCGAGGCCGTTCGACCGTTCGAGCCGCTGCGCTTCGGCATAGAAGCTCGGCGGCATTAGGCGCGGGTCGGGAAACAAACCCTCGAACAAGTCGCGCACGACTTTCCGCGCCTTGCTCATCACGCGATAAACCTGGTGATGCAGGTACAACTCTTCGCGCAGGAAGCGCTTGAGCACACGGTTTTCCGCGCGAACCTCGTCGCTGTAACCGATCAGGGGAGCAGGCTGCCGGCGCACGGCGTCGATGTCGGCAGGGTTCGCCGCGGCGATGCGTGCGCCGCTCGCGACCACCAAATCAGTCACCAAGGTATTGATGATGCGTCGGATGGTCTCGTGCCACTCCTGCTTGCGCGTCATCGAACCATGCGCGGCGCGCGCCGCATCGTGATGGCGCGCAAACAAGGGAATGCTGCGCAGTTGCTCCACGCTCAACAGGCCGGCGCGCAGGCCGTCGTCGATGTCGTGATTGTTGTAAGCGATCTCGTCGGCCAGGTTGGCGATCTGCGCTTCCAGCCCCGGCTGGGTGTGCTCGAGGAAGCGCCGGCCGACATCGCCCAGCGTCTGCGCATTCTTTGGCGAGCAGTGTTTGAGGATTCCTTCGCGCGTCTCGAAACAGAGATTGAGCCCGCGAAACGCGGCGTACTTGTCTTCCAGTTCATCGACCACGCGCAGCGACTGCATGTTGTGCTCGAAACCGCCGTACTCTTTCATGCACTCGTCGAGCGCGTCCTGGCCGGCGTGCCCGAACGGCGTGTGCCCCAGATCGTGCGCGAGCGAAATGGTCTCGCACAAGTCCTCGTTGAGCTGCAGGGTGCGCGCGACGCTGCGCGCGATCTGTGCCACTTCCAGCGAGTGCGTCAGGCGCGTGCGAAACAGATCGCCTTCGTGATTGACGAAGACCTGGGTCTTGTATTCCAGCCGCCGGAATGCGGCGCAGTGAATGATGCGATCGCGATCGCGCTGGAACTCGGTCCGCAACGACGGCGACGGTTCCGCATTCTGTCGGCCCCGGCTGTGTGCGGGATCGGCAGCACACGAGGCCAGCTCCATTACACCGACACCGCGAACGCGTGCGCCGGTCCGGCGCCGCAGAATTTTTCCAGGGTGGCCTGCAAGGCGGCATCGTCGATATCGGAGGTCAGCACCGCTTCCCCGATATTGCGCAGCAGCACAAGTCGCAACTTGCCGTTCTTGACCTTCTTGTCCAGGCCCATCAACTCGCGGAATTTCTCGGGCGTCATGCCCACAGGCGGCGTGGTGGGCAGGCCTACCCGACCGATCAGCCGCGTGGCGCGCTCGAGCTCCACCGCCTTGATCCAGCCCATGCGGTGCGACAGGTCGACCGCCATGCACATGCCCGCCGCCACCGCTTCCCCGTGCAGCCATTCGCTGTAGCCGGTGAAGGTTTCCATGGCGTGACCGAAGGTGTGGCCGAGATTGAGCAGGGCGCGCGGACCGCCGGCCAGGCTCTCGCGCTCGTCGAGGCCGACGATGCGCGCCTTGATGTCGCAACAGCGCTCGACGGTCTCACCGATGAACTGCGGTTCCAGCGCGAGGATGCGGTCGAGATTGCGGTCCAGCCAGGTGAACAGGGCGGTATCGGCCAGCAGGCCGTACTTGATGACTTCCGCAAGACCTGCGCGCAATTCGCGCGGCGGCAAGGTAGCCAAGGTATCGGTGTCCGCGATGACCGCGACCGGCTGGTGGAAAGCGCCGATCAGGTTTTTGCCGCGAGGATGATTGACCGCGGTTTTGCCGCCGACCGAGGAATCGACCTGGGCCAGCAAGGTCGTCGGCACCTGCACGAAATCGATGCCGCGCTGGTAGATCGACGCGCAGAAACCCGCGAGATCGCCGATGACGCCGCCGCCCAGCGCGACGAGCGCGCTGTCGCGACCCAGGCGTGCCGCCAGCATCCAATCGAGCACCTTGCCGGCCTGGTCCCAGCTTTTCTGAGACTCGCCTGCTTCCAGTACCAAGGTCTGATCGGCGGAGAGTTTGAGTGCCGCGCTCACCGGTTCCAGGTAATGCTGCGCGACGTTGCTGTCGGTCAGCAGCAGGATTTTTCGGCCGCGCAATTGCGGGTAACTGGCGGCATCCGCGAGCAGGCCGCTGCCGATGCGGATCGAGTAGCTGCGACTGCCCAGTTCAACCGTGAGAATGCGGGTGCTCATGCAATGCGTTTTAGTGAGCGCTGGCCGGACGATGTTCCAGGTGGTCCTCGATCTCGCGCACCAGCGCCCGCGCGTTGCGGCCGTCGGTATGCACCACGAGGTCCGCGATTTCCCGGTACAGCGGATCGCGCATCTCGAAAAGCTGTTCGAGAATTTCGCGCCGGTCTCCGCCGGTTTGCAGCAGCGGCCGGTTGTCGGTGCGCGCGGTGCGGTGCACCTGCTGTTCGAGGCTGGCGTGCAGGTACACCACGAAGCCGCGCGCGGAGAGCCACTGGCGGTTGTCCGGCTCCAGGATCGCGCCACCGCCGGTGGCCAGGACGATGCCGTTGCGCAAGGTCAGGTCGGACAGCACCGCGTGTTCTCGCTTGCGGAATCCGGCCTCGCCCTCCTTCTCGAAGATGAAGGCGATATCCACGCCCGTGCGCGCCTCGATCTCGAAATCGCTATCGACGAATTCCATGCCGCGGATATCCGCCAACCGCTTGCCGACGGTGGACTTGCCCGCGCCCATCGGTCCCACGAGAAAAATGTTGCCGCGCAAGTTGGTTCGCCTGAGGAGGTAAGGGCCGATTGCGAAAGCCGCGTATGCGGGTTCGCAAAGCCAGAGCGCGAATTATATCGGCGCGAGCCGGCAAGGGCTGATTAAGCCGCTGCCACGGCTTGGCGAAGCGGAAGCGTGGGCGTCGGGTCGAACGCCTGAGTTAGAGCCTGCCCAGCCAGTAACCCGGTCGCCGTCGATGTGGGGCAACGACAAGATCGAAAGCCGTCAGATAGCGCGCACCGAGTCCTGATTGACGGTCTTCGTAGTAAGCGACGTGCTCGAGGTGTTCGAGGCGTGCCGCAGCGTTGAAGAAATAACTCACTTGAGGAGAGCTAGAGCCTCACGGCGGACCACGTCCGCAGGAATGCGCTCCGAGAGACCTGATCCATTTCAGCGGCTCGGCGCGCGGCTTCTTGCAACCAGAGCTGCTCGATTTCCGCTTCCGACAGAGAGTCGAGACTGGAAAGAAGCTGCTCCGCCAGTTCGGCCCGCTCTTGAACCGGAAGAGATAAGGCTTCGCGGCGGATCGTTTCGGTGTTCATGGGAAAATATTAGCACCGGTCGCAGGCGCTCAAGCTCGACTGGTGGAGAAGTAGTTTGCGTAGCCTGCAAATGAGCGGGAGCGGGACCGAGTCCAGTGACGGAAGGACGTCCATCCATTCGACTCGGGTACCGTTTTCACAATGGTCGAGCGAATATTTGAGCCTACGGCAGTCCCGCGATTCGCGAAGCTCATTGCAGGCTGCCAGGCTCTGTAGTGGGTCACGCCAGAGGTCTGCCACGCGCGATGCGGTTCGCGAGCTCACCGCATCCTACGGGCTCTCAGCAACAGAATCGTAGGGCGGGTTAGGCGCGGCGTCTTGCGCCGTAACCCGCCAATCGCGGAAGGCGGGTTACGCGATGAAGCCGCTAACCCCCCCCTACTCGGGCTATGCCATGAATCGCGACATTGCTGGAAGCGAAGTAATCGTCTGGATTTACCAACGAACTCCATGATTCACAAAAACGTCCATTTGCAAAGACGGCGATCCCGACTTGGCAGATGCTTGCCAGATCTGGATTGGCTGTCTCGACGTCAATGACTACGAAATCCATGACATCTCCACTGGCGCATAACCGCCTGAGTTAAGCCGCGCCGCGAAGCGGCGTCGGCTTGAATGATGGAATGGACTCCTCCTGCTGTTTTGATCGGCATCTGAGTGCCACGCTGGATGTGTTGGTCATCAGCAGCAACCACAGGAGGAGTCCGGTATGGAATCTACGCTCATCGCCGTG
>JBQTHL010000027.1:0-2001 GCA_052389915.1 Panacagrimonas sp. | reverse complement strand
TCGACCTCGATGTGGTCATAGCGCAGGCCACCGATCAGCTTCAGCGAGTCCGTCAGCGACAGCACGTCCTCGACGTAGACCGCGGTGCTCTTGGTGAGGGTGTTGACGGTCTTGATCGCGCGCACCGCCGGGCCGAAGCCCGGGTCGAAACCGGTCAGCGGCACGCTGGCCGGCGTCGGCGAGGCCGGCACGTCCGGCTGGCCGCTGTTGCGGTCCTGATCGTTGCGGTCGTAGACGCCGCCGACCAGGAACTTGTTGGGCAGGCCGAAAAGCGTGCCGCTCCAGGTCAGGTCGAGGCGATTGCCGAGCTGCAGGTCGTCGCGATAGATCAGGAAGAAGCTGGCGCGGTCCACCAGCTGCGTGCCCGGGTTCCACACCGTGCTTTCGGTATTGCGCCAGTCCAGGCGCTGCGTGGCCGCGTAGATTTCGTTGCGCAGCGTCCACTGCGGCGACAGCCGCGTGTCGGCGATCAGCCGCCAGAAGCTGTTGCTGCCCTCGGCGAAGTTGTCGGCATTGTTGTAGTTGAGACGGCGCGTGCCCGGCGCGATGCGCGCGTTGACGAGGCGGTCGGTCGCCGCGCTGGCCTTGCGCACCGCTTCGACGCCATCAAGGCCGATCACCGCGTCATAGACCAGCGGCGTGCCGTAGTAGCTCTGCGTTTCGTCGTCGAGCAGACTAGCGCTGAAGCGCAAGCTGGTGTCGGCGCTGTGCTGGTAGCGCAGTTCGCCAGCGATTGCGTCGTAGCGCGATTCGCTGTCGTTTACGTAGCCGCCGCTGCGCGACGTGGAGGCGTCGGCGCGGAAGTACAGCTTTTGCACGCCGGTGGGGCCGCCGGTGCCGACGGCGGCGCGATACGTATCCCAGGAACCGACGCTGACTTGCGCTTGGCCCTGATGCGTGTCCGGCGCGCTCTTCGACACGTAGTTCACCGCGCCGCCGACCGCGCCTTCGCCATACATCAGCGAGGCCGGGCCCTTGAGTACCTCGATGCGGTCGAACAGGAAGGCATCGAGCGGGCGCGCCGATTGCGAGGCGGTGTTCTGGCGGATGCCGTCGCGCATCACCGTGATGTCGTTGCCGGTGAAGCCGCGCGTGGCGTAGTTGGGAATTGAGCCTACCGAGGTGCCGCCGCTCATGCCGACGGCCGATTCGATCGCCTCCATCGCCGTGCGCGCGCCGCGGATCTGGATCATCTCGCGGGTGACCACGGAGACGCTGGCCGGCAATTCACGCGCTGACAGTCCCAGCCGCGAGCCGGTGTAGTGGTTCTCGTCGAGAGACAGGCTATCGGACTCCGTGAGCCGTCCTTCTACGACGATGGTTTCCAGCTGTGTGGGCTGGCTGGCTTCATCTTCACTCTGTGTTTGCGCCATCGCCATCGGTGCCGCGACGCAAGTCAGAAAGGCGGCCACGGACGCGAGCCTCATGATCAAGTGCATAGGTGTACAGATCTCTATCGTCATAATTAGGAAATGTTATAACATAACAATAGTGACTCAAACCACACTGTCTCGAGTTGTCGATCACGTTCCAGAAATTGGGTAGCGGCCTATGCAGTGCTAAAGCACCATGCCTTGCCACCGACGCGGCTAGTTCGCTTCGAACGATGCGTATTACGCAACAGTGAAGGGCAGCATGATTTCGAGCCGTGGTAGGCGTGTAATAGCGGCTATTTAGCGAGGATCCACTCATGCCGATGACCTGGCTGCTGCTGCGCGGCCTCATGCGTGACCAGCGGCACTGGGGTGAATTTCCGCAGCTCTTGGAGCAGCAACTGGTTAATAGCCGCGTCGTTACGCTCGATTTTCCGGGCAACGGCGCTTTGCACACCGAGCGCAGCCTGGAAACCATAGAGGAAATGGCACACTGGTGTCGGACGCAATTGCGGGAGCGCAACGTGCCGCCGCCGTACTGCGTGTTGGCGAATTCACTTGGTGCAATGGTGGCCGTGGCTTGGGCTGTCGCACAGCCTGCGGACTTGGCCGCAGCGGTGCTCATCAA
>JBQTHL010000026.1:0-145330 GCA_052389915.1 Panacagrimonas sp. | reverse complement strand
TCTTGGGCGGAATGCGCACAGATTTCTTGGGGGCGGCCACCGGCTTGGGGACGGTGATGGTCTTGGCTATCGTCGGCGGCGGCGCGACATTCAACACCGGGGGCGTGAACGAGGGCGGCGGCGGCGGAACGAAGTCGGGCTTGGTCGGCGGCGCCTCGTCAGGCGGTGCTTCCACTTCTTCGATGATCTTGGTCTCGATCGGCGGCGGCAGCAGGGTCACGCCCTTGCGCGCCAGGCCCACCACCAGTCCGTAAATCAACAGAATGTGGAACCCGACGACAAAGCCCAGACCGATCAAACGGTTCTTGGGGTCGTGATGCTCGGCGAAGTTCATTTCGATTCGTTGATGCGGTGAATGAAACCTTGAATGGAAAACCACGAGTCGCTTGCATCACATCGACGGCGGGCCGTCCTTGACCCGCTGAGCGCCCCTAGGTCCAAGGCTCACGACTGCGACGGAGAGTACACAAACAATTGTTTGTTTTCAACTCCACGCTTTCAGACCATGATCGACTGAATCGCCGTCTTCGCGGGAGATACTTGCCGGGCCGTTCCTTCATTGGAACGGCCCGAACACCGATGACGATAAGACTCCCGGAGAGGGCTAGCTCTCAGGGCGTCGCGTTGGCGAACGGATCGCTCGGCGCCGCGTCCGCAGGAGCCGGTTCCACCGGTGCGGCGGCTGGAACCGTATCGCCCGCTGCGTCTTCAGAAGGGTCTGCCACCACGGCCGGCTCACCCGCGGTCTGGGTCGCCAGCGTCGGTCCGCCGGCGGCGACGCCCTTGGTCACCTTCAACTCGACCCGGCGATTGAGTTCGCGCCCTTCGTCGGTTTCGTTGTCGGCCACCGGCTGGGCTTCACCCAGGCCGGCAGTGGTCATGCGGCTGTCGGCAATGTCCTTCTTGACCAGATAAGCCTTGACCGAATCGGCGCGACGTTCGGACAGGTTCTGGTTGTACTCGTCCGAACCCTTCGAGTCGGTGTGGCCGCTCAGCTCCACCTCGATCTCGGGATAGGCGGTGAGTTCTTCGCCGACGTTGTCGAGGATGGTCTTGGCGTTGGTGGTGAGCCGCGCCTTGTCGAACTCGAAGTTGACGCCTCTCAGAATAATGATGTCGCCCAGTCCGCAGCCCTTGAGCGAAATGCGCTCGCCCGGTGCCGGGGTCTTGCAGGGATCGACTTCGTCGTTGTCGTCAGCACCGGTGCAGCCCTTGTCGCCGGGGAAGTCGATCAGACCGTCGCCATCGTTGTCCTTTCCGTCGCTGCACTGCGGCGGATCGGTTTCGTCGGTGTCATCCGCAGCGCTGCAGCCAGGATCGCCAGGGAAGTCGATGAGGCCGTCACCGTCGTTGTCGAGGGTGTCGGCGCAGATCGCAGCAGGAGCCACCACTTCAACAGGAGGAGGCGGAGCGGGAGGCAGCGGTTTCTTGCGCAACGGCAATTGAAGTCCGATGTTGAGCAGGATGTCCTGGAACTCCGAGGGCGCTCGAATATCCTGCTCGAAGTCGCTTTCGCGTTCCTTGAAACGGTCGCCGTAGCGATAGAGCCCTTCGACGCGAACGGCGTACTCGTAGCGGCCCCAGGCGAAGGGAAACAGGTATCCCAAGCCTGCCTGCAAGGTCACCGTGTTGAAATCGTCGCCGCCTGCAATCGGCAGCGGACCTCTTTCGATGGGGTACTTGGCATAGCGGATCGAACCGGCACCCACGAGCCCGTAAAGCATCGGCATCGAATCGAACGGGAACAGCAGCAGGTTGGCGGTGAACTGCTGGAGATTGACGTCCGAGTCCCTCACATACCCGATGCCGGCCTCGATGCCGTAGGAGCCGGCACGATAGCCGAGCAACGCGATTCCACCCGGCGCACCGTCCAGAACCTCGTCGCTCTCGGTCTGCTTGTACTGCGCCATGATCGCGGCGTACGAGCCATCGACCAGCGGCCGTGCGGACTCGTCCACCACGTTGGCTTCCGCTGATCCGCCCGCTGCGGGTGCACCGGCCGCCGCACCGCTCGTTTCGTACTGCGCCTGCACAGAGCCCAGTGTTCCCAACAGGGCTACTGCTACCCACGTTCCCCAACTTGTGCGGAATGCTTTCATGATCAAACTTCTCCCGAATTTTTTGATGGCACGCCCAAGGACAACCCCCCGCCAGGCGGCCGCAGAATTATGGTTGTCGAAAAGCTCAGAACGAGTACTGGAACTTGAGCCCGACGGTTCTCTGTAACCCGAGGGTGGCCAGCATGCCGGGGTCGAGAATCAGGGTTCCGGTGGTGTAGAACTCGTCGGTCAGGTTTTCCACCGAGAGCGTGGTACGCAACCGGTAGCGGTCCCAGAGATAGCTGACCTTGGCGCCGATCAGGTCGTAAGCCTCCTGTTCGTACCGGGGATCTTCGGATGCCACGTAGAAGAAGCCGCTGTTGTGGTACATGTTGGCGCTGACTTCGATGGACCCGCTCGGAATCTGCCAGGTGTTGGTGATGGCAATCGAACCCGAGAAGTCCGGCGTACGCGTCACCCGGTTGCCCGTGTAATCGTTGCCGGTGGAGAACAGTCCGGTCGTCAGATTCTGGCCGTCGCCGTTCTTGTACTCGGTGTAGGTCGCGTCGATGAAGGCGCCGTTGGCCGTCACCACCAGGCTGTCGAAAATGCTGGGAAGCACGAAGGTGGTGATGTCGAAATCGATACCCTTGGATTCCGCGTCGCCGGCCACGTCCAGCGAGAGTGCACCGCCGTTGAGCAGGGAGATGAACTGGGTCTGGAGATTCTCGAGTTCGTACTTGAATACACCTACGCTGTAGCGCATCACACCGTCGAGCAGGCTGCCCTTGAAACCCACTTCGTAGGCCCGGATCTTTTCCTCGGGAACATAGGCCGGACGCAGGTAGAAGGCGAAGGCGTTGTACGAGTGCGCCTTGATCGCTTTCTGGTAGGTCAGGAAGATCAGCGTATCGTCGTCGAAGGGTCGGAAATCGAGCGTGACCTTCGGCGTGAATCCCTTCGTGAACGCCGTGAGCGGAAGCGTATCGGTAGTGAGCGGGTTGTCGCGCGCGTCGCGGGCCGCCGTCCAGGGAAAGACCTCAACTGCGCCCTGGCCAATCCTCAGCGAGGTCACGGATTCGAGGACGCCGCGTCTTTCGTGCTGGTAGCGGCCGCCCAGGGTCAGGGACACCCAGTCGGCGAGCTTTGCCGTCGCCTGCAAGTAGAACGACCTGGACTCGGTTCGCAGCGTTCCGATATTGGACAAGGCGTAGGCTGGAAACCCGAGCCCATCGCTCAACAGGGGAAGCACTCGGCCTTCGAGCGCCTGATCCACTCCCAGTTGCGAAACGATGCCCGTTTGCAGAATTTCTCCCACGAGAGGAAGAGACGCCGTAATCGTGTCGATCGAACTCGGGTCGAAGCCGCCCACCGTCAACTCCACCGGATCGAAGCCCTGCGTGTTGCGGAAGTAGAACGCACCGCCGGTCCAGGTCAGCCAGTCCGAACCCCAGGAGGTGTCGTTGGACGAAAACTGCAACTCGGCTTCCTGGATCTTGGCGTAGTGCTTGTGGACGATGAAGGAGGCGATGGGCGCTTCGGCGCCGTCGTAGTCGTAGTTGTAGGGGTTGCTGTGAACCTGCACGCTGCCGAGCAGCTTGGTATCGAACCAGGGCTTGTAATAGAAGCCGGTGAGGTTGGCCACGGTGGAGCCGAGGTGGCCGTAGATCGGCAGACCCGGATTGACGATGCGCTTGTTCTCGTCCACGCCGTCCACGCCGAAGAGGATTCGGCCCAGCGGGGTGGGTCGGATGTTGGCGGCGAGTGTGGCCGTGCCCTCGCGCTTGCTGCCCTGGAGCGTGCCGCGAAGCTCGAATTCCTCCGTGGGCTGCCAGCGCATCTTGACTCGCGCGCTATAGGTTTTCTTGGCCGGCACCGGTTCTCCGCCGACAGTGCTCTCGTTGTCCCACTGCTGCTTGTCGTACTCGAAGAACGAGGACACATTCATCGCCAGGGTTTCGGTCAAGGGAACGTTGGCGAAGATGGTGGTCTTGGAGATGGCGAAAGCATCGTCCTGGCCGGTGTCGCCCTGGTAGGAGCCGGAGTAGGAATCGACGGTGACGCTTCGCTCCTCGAAATCGGGCTCCTTGGTGATGACGCTGATCGCGCCCGCGATCGCGTTGCGCCCAAACAGGGTGCCCTGCGGTCCCTTGAGCACTTCCACGCGCTCGATGCCGCCCAAATCCTGAATCAGCGAGGGCGTGAACGAGTAGTACACGCCGTCGACGTAGCTCGCGACGCTGGGGTCCGAGGTCAGCCAGGCTTCCGAACCGATGCCGCGCAGGAACACGCTGGCGAAGTCGCCGGCCTGCACGCCGAAATCCAGGCCGGGTGTGGCCTTCATCAAATCCATGGTCGAGCTGATGCCGCGAGCGTCCAGGGCTTCAGCACTGAAGGCCTGCACTGTGACCGGCACGTCGACCAGATTCTCTTCGCGCTTCTGCGCGGTGACGATGATCTCTTCGAACACGCGTGAGCGCGGCGAGTCGTCGGCTTCAGGCTCGGCTGCCGAGATAGCCTCCGCGGTGGACGTCCCGCTGGGGACAGCCTGCGCGGCCGACGTCGCGCTGGGCTCGACGGGAGTTTCGGCGACGGTTTCTGCAGAAGGCGCAACCCCCAACTCGGGCTGGGCTTCCGCAGTCGCGGACTCCGGCGCCAGGGGCGTCGGAGCGGGTTCGTCCTGGGCGAAGGCCGGCTGCATCAAGGCCAGTTCGACCGCCACGATCCACGCCAGCTTCTTGAGACTCTGTCCCTTGCTCATCCGATGATTCCTCTCGCCCGTGTAGCGCCCAAAACGGAGCGCTCTGTGTGTATGAACCTCGACCGGCTTCCCTGCCGTGACGAGGAATCCGCCAAACCCAGACCGTCGAAACAAAACCGATATGGTTGCCTACTATCTTGGTGGGAACTATATTCACGAGGCGCCGCGGGACTATCAGAATCGGCTGAGATCGATGATGGAATCGGCAAGTGAAGGAGAAGCCAGATGGGGAATTCGATAAACCTGCGGTCCGCCGAAGCCATGGAGACGGCGTTTCGTGCGGCGCCCGAAGTGGTGCAGGAAACCGCTTCGTCGAACGGAGTCGGCATTTACGGCTGGAGCACCCAGCCGATGGAAGGTTTCGAGCTGGCCGCATCGGACGACCTCATCATTGCCCTGCACCTGGGCGGCTCGCGCAGCGTTCGGGCCATCACCGACCAGGGTCTGAGCCGGGGTTGCTCTGCTCCCGGTTTGCTGACCTTGCTCCGCCCCGGAAGAACCGCCGCGTTTCGCACCGAAGGCAAGATCAGCCTGGTGACCTTGCACGTTCCGAAAGCCGCAGCCGGCATCGTGCAGGCCGAGGACCTGGACGCGCTGGCCGAACCCGCCATTTCACGTTTTGCGTTTCGTGACGACTTCGCAGCCGCCGGCATGGAAGCCCTGCTGCGTGCGGCGCGATCCGGCGAGACACTACGCCCGGATTACGTTCCCAAGCTGGCCGACGTTCTGCTCTGCCACCTGAACCAGTGGAGCGTGAAATCGGAGCCCGGCCTGCTCGGTCCGGCTGAGGCAGGCCAGAGGCTGGGATGCACCTCGCTGGGCGAACTGATCGGCTACATCGACCGCGGCCTGGACGGCAAACTCAGCATCGACGAACTCGCTCGCTTCACTGGCCTGAGTCGCGCGGCCTTCACCTCCGCGTTCAAGGCCGCGGTCGGGCTCTCGCCCCATCAATACCTGAGCACGCGGCGGGTTACCCTGGCCAAGAAGATGTTGCGCGAGACCGATCTCGACGTGGGTTACATCGCGCAGGAACTCGGCTTTTCCAGCCAGTCGCACTTTACTTGCGTGTTCCGCAGCCTGGCTGGCTGCACGCCGGCGCGATTCCGGCTGACGCACTGAGCGCAGGGCCTTCGTCAGGGCCTGAAGTAGAAGTAGCCCGGATGAAATCCGGGGCCATCCTGCGTAGACGAACTGCGCGTCCCGGATTTCATCCGGGCTACTCCGCTACGCCGGCGTGGTCTGGAGATAGATACCCAGAATCGCCGCCGTGGCCAGGAGCACCCAGGCTTCGAAGACCAGTCGCACCGGCATCGGGGCGTGGCGCAGTTCCATGAAGTGCAGCAGCACCAGCCGCACCTTGAAGGCGGCAATCAGGAAGATCGACACGGTCGCGAATTTCGCCGCGAAGGCGTCCTTCGACAAACCCCAGGTGGTCACGATGGTGGCGAGCATTAGCACCAGCCAGATCTGGGTCGAGGTTCTGCGCAGCAGTTCCATTGGCTAGCGCATCAGGTACAGCAGCGGGAACAGCACGATCCACAGCAGATCGACCATGTGCCAGTAGGTGGCGCCGCACTCCAGCACCACAATGCGCGAACTGCCGAAAGCGCGAGCGCGGGACATCTTCCAGAACACCAGCAACATGATCGAGCCGGCGGTGACGTGCAGCAGGTGGAAACCCGTGAGCACGTAGTAGTACATGTAGAAGTCGTTGCTCACCGGTGAAATGCCGGCATGCAGCTTTCCGCCGTACTCGATGGCCTTCGACACCCCGAACGCGAGGCCGCAGATGAATGCCGCACCCAGCCAGCGCGGAATCTCATGGAGACGATCGCGCTTGGCGGCTTCCACGGCGAGCACCACGAACCAGGAGCTGGTCAGCAGAATCAGCGTGTTGATGCCGCCGAAGTCCGGGTTCAGCGTGAGGCGCGAGACCTCGAACAGCTCGGGATGCTCCAAGCGCCCGAGCATGAACGACACGAACAGCACGGCAAAAAAAACCATGTCGGCGCCGATGAAAACCCAGACGCCTTCCACTCCGGGAAGGCGCTGGTTTTCCTTGGTGCCGGTTGTGGCAGCCTCCACCGAAGCTTTAGCGGGTCGCCGGCATCGCTGAGGATCCGCGAGCCCCTGCTTCAGCGGCCTGCTTGGCGCCGTCTTCGATCTCGATGCGGTTCACCGCCTTGATGATGAAGATCGACATCGACACGATCCAGATGTACCAGGTGGGGAACGCAATCCAGAAGTTGAACATGCCGTGGAACGCGAACGGACCGTCCATGAAGAACGGGATCAGGCTCACCGGGAAGAACGATCGACGGTGACGAAGCCCCACCAGCTCACCCACGCCGGCACCAGCTTCTTCTCGCGCTTGTCGCGCAGGAACACCACCGCGGCCGCGATGATCTGCCAGCTCGTCACCATGTAGGCGATGTCGATGATCATCCAGCCCAGGAAGTACATGGTCTTGATCATGTCCGGCGCCAGCACGTCCACCTGCATGGCGGCGGTGAGCCAGATACCGCAGGCGACGACGATCGGACAGTAGGTGATGGTGGCGCCCATCATCTCGACGCTAGCCAGCATGCCTTCCGGCCCTTCGATGCGGCGCATGACGCGTGACACCGCGGCGCCGAAGGTCATGTAGCAGGAGCCCAGGACCATGCACACGGACATGCCGATCATGATCTGGGTCTGCAAGTCCTTGTAGTGCTGCCACATGTCCTGGGCGGACGTGGAGGCGGCCATCGGCGGGAAGTTGTCCGCCAGCAGGCCCCACATGCAGAAGAAGCCGATGAAGAAGACCGGGCCGGTCCAGGCCAGGACCTTCCACATCGTGTAATCGGTGGAAAGGGGTTCGACTTTCATGTTTGCGTTCTCCTAGGTTGCAGACCGTATCTTGGCGCAGAACGCGCCTCGAAGCCTAGTATTTCCAGTCGGGAGTTTGGGTCTACCAAGTTCGGCTCACGCGGGTATCAGAATCGGCTACGCAGGCGCGTCCCCCGGGATTGCTGGGGCCGTCCGATGCTTGACCCTTCGGAGCACGCTTGCGTAGCGTGCGTCATGAGCACCCCGCCGATGCCGCATCGCGATATTTCCAGCTCCGCCCACAGGATCGGCCCGCTCGACTGGTTGATGCTGGCCCTCGCCCTGCTTTCGGTGGGCCTGCTCGTGTGGGAGATGTGGGTGGAGCTGGATGAGCACACGCGCGAACTGATCTCTGCCGCCGACTACGCGATCTGCGCGATCTTTGCCGCGGAATTCGTATGGCGTTGGCGGGCAGCCGGCTGGTCGGGCGATTACGTCAAACGCGACTGGTACGAGGTGCTGGGAATGATTCCCTTGCAGCATCCGGCCGTTCGCGCGTTTCGATTGTTCCGCGTCGTGCGCATCGTGTTCCTGCTTGCCCGCTTCGGCCGCGCCGCCGACCGTGCGCTGGGCGACGAATTCACCTATCGCCTAGTCAACCGCTTCAAGAATGCGATCGTCGAATCGATCAGCTCCGCCGTGACCGTCGCGATGCTCGACGAAGTGCAGCAAGTGATGGCCAAGGGAACGTTTTCAGGCAACGTGGCGCGCGCGCTGGAGCAAAACCAGGCGCCGCTGCGCGCCATGATTGCCGAGAAGCTGCGCGACGATCCGCAGGCCGGGCGGCTGTCGCGCCTGCCGTTTGCGCGCGACATCACCGAGGCAGTTATCGATACGTCCATGCGCGTGATCGAACAGGTGCTGCAAGATCCTCGAACCGAAGAGCTGATTGCCGACCTGCTGCGCGAGAACCTGCAACAGATCCGTTCGGCGGTGCAGGAGAAGGCGGACCATCCGCGGTAAGCCCGTCGGGAAGACTTACCCCTCCGGGTAGGAGCAATGTCGCGGGCATGGCGGACAATATCTTTCCACGCAGCGTCCAGAATGCGGCATACAAGGCCAGTGCTCCCGCATGGAAACTCCCGGCACGTCGATCCCCTGTTCGATCTATCGCGGCAGCAAACAGGCCGAGCTGTACCTCTACGTGCGATCCGACCTGGATATTGCGAAGCTGCCGGCATCCCTGTTGAAGCGGGTGGGCACGCTCACGCAGGCGATGCAGATCGAGCTGACCCCGGAACGCAAGCTGGCGCGCGTAGACGTGAGAAAAGTGATCCAGAGCCTGGAGACGCAGGGCTGGTATTTGCAGTTCCCGCCGGACGGACAGGTTCGCGCCAACCTCTATTTCGGCGATTGAGGAAGCGGCGGCGGCTTACACTGTTCTGAACCCATCGCACGACGTGCTGTCGTTAAGGCTCTCGTCGCATCCCGCCGAATCATGCTGCCCCTGTTTCGCTGCTTCATCCTTCTAGGCCTTGCCGCGCTCGCCGCGGGTTGCAACCCCGGCCGTTTCGTCAAGCCGGTTGCAACGCCCGTCGCTCAGGAAGTCGTGGATCCCAATGCCTCGAAGTTCGAGGACGGCTACCTGCGCATCTTCGTCAGCTCCAACCTCGACGCCAACGGCCGCGCGCTCGACTTCGGCCGCGAATCCGAACGGCCGGCGATGCTGCTGATCTCGGCCAAATTCGGCAAGGGCACGGTGGCGAGCTTTGCCACCGACAGCGACCCGGAAATCCCGGTGCTGCTGTACGACGTGCAGACCGGCAAGACTGTCAGTTCCGTGGTCGATAACGCACTGCTGAGCGAAGGCCTGCTGGTCGATCCGGAGTCGCTGTCCAAGTCGCCGCACCTGCAAATCGTGGTGCGCGGCGTGCCGGCGGACAAGGCCAAGTGGGTCACCAATCTGCTGCAGATTGCGACGGCCGAGCCGATGCTGAAATTCGGCATGGGCTTCGTGCCCGGCGGCCAGGTCGTCAGCGGCCTGAGTTCCAAGCTCGGCGAAATGCTCAGCGAGGAGATCAAGACCGAGAAGAAGAACTGGGAAGAAAAAACCCTGCTCGGCCTGCGTTCCGACCAGGGACTCGCAGCGCTCGATGGCCGGCAGTTCGTGGTGATGCTCAATTCCAGCAGCATCGAACTCGAACAGCCCGCGCCCAATCTGCGCCGCTGCGAGCGCTCGGTCTCGCCGTCCGGGCTGTGCGACGCCAAGGGCGCGGCCTGGCTGCCCGCGCAGGCCTATGTGCGATTCGAACTCGACATCACCGACTATCGCTCGGTGAAGGACTTTATCGGCGCCGCGCTGTCCTGCGAGGCCGACGAGCGCGTCTGGGCGGACTATCGCGCGCTGCTCGCCTCCGGCCAGTTGGCGCGCAAGCAGGCCGAATATGAGCGGCATCTGCTGTCGCGTGGCGAGTTGCTGCTCCAGATTCGCCGCTCGCAATCCGAGCAGCCCGCGTGGCGACGTGCCGGCCGCCTGCTCCAGTTCGCGCAACAGGCCGCGTTGCTGCCGACACCGGACGATGGTTACTGGATCGAGCACTACCGCGAGCGGGCGCAGCAGTCCGACGCCTGCATCCGCACTGCGGCGGTCCGTGGCCAGTCGCAGTTCGCCACCATCTGGGATCACGCCACCGCGCTGTTCGCCCGCGCGCAGGCTTATCCGAGCTGGACCTCCGCGCTCGCAGGCACGGCCGATCCGGAAGCGCCGGCCCTGCGCGACGCCGAGCGCGAACTGGCGCAGTTGCAGCAACTGCTGACGGTGCGCGAATTGAAGGCGCTGGATACCGAAAGCCTGGAGAGCCTCTCCAGTCTCGACGCGCAGTTGCAGCAGATGCTGTTGCCGACTTACGAGCGCGCGGCCGATCGCATTCTGGAATCGGAAGAGAGTCTCAACGGCAAGCGCGAACGCCTCGGCGACCTGATGACGCGCAGCGCCTGCGGCCAGTGCAAGCAGATGCTGACGCAGAAAATCGCCGCGGTGCCGGCTGAAGTTCCGGTCGCGCCGGTGGAGCCGGTGCCCACCTCGGTGACAACGCCGGAACCCACAAACACCGCTCCGAAGCTTTGACGGTCGCGGGCGTGGCCCGCTTCCATCAGCCTAGGATCACCCGACCCCTTAGCCCGGGATGGTGGATGCGCACCGCTTATCCACCCTACAGACCGGCGAAGCGTAGGGTGGATAAGCGAAGCGCATCCACCGGGGAGGGCATGGCACCGTAGAGCCCCGTTTGTTCCGCGATAACGGCGCGCTGCCAGCTCCTACAGAACCCGTCGATCCGTAGGAGCGGGCCACGCCCGCGACAGACTTGTAGCGGGCTCACCCTAGCCTTTTGGCCGGCCTTGCCTTCGCGCCCGGCGGCTATAGTTTGGCCTGAACTTTCCCAGCACCCGGAGCAGTCACATGAGCCTCAGAACCTTCGTCGCCGGCGTCGGCATGATCCCCTTCGTCAAGCCCGGCAAGAGCGAGACCTACGACGTCATGGGCGCCAAGGCCATCGCCATTGCGCTCGAAGACGCCGGTGTCGGCTACGAGAAAATCCAGCAGGTCTACGCCGGCTATGTCTACGGCGACAGCACCTGCGGCCAGCGCGCGATCTACCACGTGGGCATGACCGGCGTGCCGGTGATCAACGTCAACAACAATTGCTCGACCGGTTCCAGCGCTCTGTATCTCGCGCGGCAAGCCGTCGAGAGCGGCGCGGTGGACTGCGCGCTCGCGGTGGGCTTCGAGCAGATGCAACCCGGCGCGCTGGTCAGCCATTTCAATGACCGCCCCGAGCCGCTCGGCAACTTCATCGACATCGCACAGCAGTTGAAGCCCGCACCCGGCGCGCCGATGGCGCCGCACATGTTCGGCACCGCGGGCGCGGAATATTTGGAGAAATACAACGTCGGCCCCGAGGTCTTCGCCCGTGTTTCGGTCAAGGCGCGCAAGCACGCGCAGCACAACGACAAGGCGATCTTCCGCGACCTCGTCACCGAGGAGCAGGTACTGGCCTCACCGGTGATCTTCGGGCCCATGACACGCCTGATGTGCTGCCCGCCCACCTGCGGCGCGGCCGCGGCCATCGTGGTCAGCGAAGCCTTCGCCAAAAAACACGGCCTCAAGACAGACGTGGCGATTCTTGCCCAGGCGATGACCACCGACTACACCTCGACCTTCAACGAGGGCTCGATGATCAAGGCCGTGGGTTACGACATGACCGGCGCCGCCGCAAAGAGGGTCTACGAGCAGGCCGGCGTGGGTCCGTCAGACGTGGACGTATGCGAGCTGCACGACTGCTTCACCGCCAACGAAGTGCTGACCTACGAGGGCCTGGGCCTGACACCGGAAGGCACCTCCGACAAGTTCATCGCCGACGGCGACAACACCTACGGCGGGCGTGTGGTCACCAATCCCTCGGGCGGCTTGCTGAGCAAGGGACATCCGCTGGGCGCGACAGGCCTGGCGCAGTGCACCGAGCTGGTCGATCAGTTGCGCGGACGCTGCGGTCCGCGCCAAGTGGACAATCCGCAGATTGCGCTACAGCACAATCTTGGGCTGGGCGGTGCGTGTGTGGTGACGATGTACGGGCGGACCTGAGGTAGGAAAGTAGGCTGGGTTGAGGAACGAAACCCAGCGTCGCAGCGTACGAACAGCGCTGGGTTGATGAAACCAACCCAGCCTACGGCAGCTGCGGCAGCTTCAGCCCGACATCGCAGCGGCGTGAGTCGGGCTGAAGTCCGACCTATGCAGCCTTTCCCTAAGCGCCGACTTTCACCACGACCTTTCCGAAATTCCCGCCCTTCAGCAGGTCGATCAAACCCCGCGTGGCACCTTCCAGCGAGCCGATCACGTCCTCGCGAATCTTGAGCTTGCCGCTTTCGATCAGCGGCGTGGTGTCTGTGACGAAGCTGGCGTAGTACTCGGGGTAGTGATCGAAAATGATGAAGCCCTCGACCTTCAGGCGCCGGAACAATACGTCGCCCAGGAACGCCGGCAGCCGATCCTTGCCGTCCATGCCGCCGCCGCTGTAGTGCGCGATCAGGCCGCAGATCGGGATGCGCGCGCCGATGTTGAGCAGACTCTGCACCGCGTCTGACACCGGCCCGCCGACGTTCTCCAGGTAGATGTCGATGCCCTTGGGGCAGGCCGCCGCGAGCTGCGCGGGAAAATCCTTCGCGCGATGGTCGATGCAGGCATCGAAGCCCAGCTCACCCGTGGCGTACGCACACTTGTCCTTGCCGCCGGCAATGCCGACCACGCGGCAGTCTTGCGCCTTGGCGAGCTGGCCGATGATCTGGCCCACTGCGCCGGTGGCCGCGGCCACGACGAAGGTCTCGCCCGGTTTGGGCTTGCCGATCTTCATCAACGAGTACCAGGCGGTGAACCCGGGCATGCCGAGCGAACCCAGGTACCAGCTCGGATTTTTCATGCCCGCGGGCAGCTTGACGATGATGTCGCTGCCGTCGGACAGCGTGTAGTCCTGCCAGCCGGCGTAGGAATGCACTACGTCACCGACCTTGTAGCCGGGATGGTTCGAGGCTTCCACTCGCGACACCGTGCCGCCCACCATCACTTCGCCAGGCTTGAGGCTCGGCATGTAGCCGTCCTGCTTGTTGATGCGCGTGCGCATGTACGGGTCCAGCGACAGCCACAAGGTGCGCAGCAGGACCTGGTGCGGGCCGGGCTTGGGAACCTCAACGCTCTCGAAGCGCAAGGCGTCGGGTGTCAGATCACCCTCCGGATACTGGGCGAGGACGAAACGGCGGTTGGTCGTAGCGGACTGCGGCATGGAAATTCCTGTCAGTGATACGTAGGTGTGTCAGCTCGGATCGGCAATCTTGATCATCAGCTTGCCGGTGTTGCCGCCGGTGTAGAGCATGCGCACGGCCTTGTCGGCCTGCTCCAGCCCTTCGAGTTCGTGGTGGCGCCATTTCAGGCGCCCTTCGAGATGCAGCTTGGCCAGCGCGCGGATCGCTTCCGGATAACGCGCGGCGTAGTCGATGACGATGAAGCCCTGTACCTTGAGGCGCTTCATCAGAATGCGCGGATAGTTCGACGGCGCCGCGTCATGGCCATCCTTGTTGTACACCGCGATCATGCCGCACTGGATGATGCGGCCGTACATGTTCATCTGGCCCATCGCGGCGTTGAGCGTGTCGCCGCCGACGTTGTCGAAATAGATGTCGATGCCTTCCGGGCACAGCCCGCGCAGGCTCTTGTCCACGTCCTGGCTCTTGTAGTCGATGACCTGGTCCGCGCCGAGATCGTTCCTGATCCAGTCGCACTTGTCCTTGCCGCCGGCGATGGCCACCACCTTGCAGCCCCAGACCTTGCCGAGTTGCACGGCGATGCTGCCCACCGCACCCGCGGCGCCCGACACCACCAGGGTCTCGCCGATTTTCGGCGCGCCGATTTCCAGCAACCCGAAGTAGGCCGTGGGCCCGACGATGCCGAACTGGCCGAACACGTCCTTGCGCGAAATGCCCGGTACCTCGGGCGTGGGCGAGAGCATCGCCGCCGGTTCGCAGGAGTAGTCGCTCCAGGAGCCGAGGCCCGTCGCGTAGCTGCCGACCGGAAAGGCATCCGACGCACTGTCCACCACCTTGCCGACCACGAAGCCGCGCATGGGCGCGCCCAGCAGCACCGGCGGCATGTACTGGTCCATGTCGCTCATCCAGAGCCGGTTCGTCGGATCGAGCGAGAGCCACTCGTTCTTCACCACCACCTCGCCCTTTTTCGGCTTGGGGATGGGGTTGGTCTGGAACACGAGATCACCGTCACGGATATCGCCGACGGGGCGACGCGTGAGTATCCACTGTCGGTTCTGCATGGTTCGCTCTCCTGAAGAATGGTCGGCTCTCGCGCAGCCGGTATTTGCGCAGCGAATTATGAGCGCGAGCCGCGCAGGTTGGGGTGAGGTACGAACCCCAACGGGGTCGGGTTCGAGCGGGCGCAGAGTTGGGGTTCGCTATCGCTCACCCCAACCCGCTACACGCTGTCGCAGAGCATGGCCGCGAGAGTCAGCGTCAGGCGTTGACCGTCAGGACCGGTTTCTGGACGAGCCCGAAGTTCTGCAACACGCCGAGCAACTCGCGATGCCCGAAGGCCTGGCAACCGGAGGCGAAGCCATAACGCTTCGGCGGCGCCTGGCACAGATGATACGCGACGTAGGCCTGCAGCAAGCCGGTCTGCTTGTAGTTGCAGGTGCCGTGAATGACGCAGTGCGCGTGACCGGCGGGGCCGCTGGCGTGCACCGAGTCCACCGAGATGTTGACACGCTGGTTCTCGCGCGGCGGCATGCCGGCCTGCAGGCTGGCGGCCATATCGGACAGCGCCTTCTTCTGCTGATCCTTGGGCATCTTCTTGATCTGGTCCTCGACCACCTGCGTGATCTGCACCACGCCTTCCATCACGGTGCGCTCGAACACGCCGCCCATGGCGCGGCAGTCTTTCACGCGCGGATCGTTCTTGAACCAGACCGGGTGCGCGGTGCCGCCCCAGGGCAGGGTCATGGCAACGGCGTGCTGGCCGGGAACGATGCATTCGGCTTTCGCGAACGGCGACCACTGCACGTACTTCTTGTTCTCGAGGTAGTAGAAGTTGGCGGTGAGGATCGAGAAGATCGTCTGCGTGGAGGCGTAGGTCGGGAAGCCCTTCCACAGCACCAGGATGTCGAGCGTGTCGAGGCCCGGGGTCTCCAGGCAGATGTTCGCGGCGATCTCGCCGGTGGTGTACATCTGCGCGATGCCGGGGGTCAGCAGCAGGTTCTTCTTGGCGAACTTCTCGCCGTAGTTCTCCTCGCACCACATCATCCAGTTCTGCTCGCCGTTGGTGTCGGTGTAGTGCACGCCGGCCGCGAGGCAGGCTTCCACCGCTTCCGGGCCGAGCTCCATGAAGGGGCCGACCATGTTGCACAGCACCTTCGTACCCTTGAGCATTTCGGTCAGGGCCTCGGTGGTATGGGCGACCTCGACAATGTCGTACTCGGCGGTTTCGATGCCGGGCACCTTGTCCAGCACTTCCTTGATGCGCTTGGCATCGCGGCCGGCGGCGATGAAGGGCATGTGGTACTCGCGCAGGAATTCGGCGACGAGGCGGCCGGTGTAGCCGGTGACTCCGTAAATGACGACGGGCTTCTTGCTGCTCATGTGATTTCTCTCCTCGGGGTTTGTTGAACCTACGCCTAGCGTAGGAGATGAAACATTGACAGCAATCAGCACGCGGTGACAGGTTTGTTGTCCCGGAGTGACGAAGGCCATGAACGACACCGACATCGAACGCCTGCTGATGCCCAACACCTACGCGCGCCAGCTCGCGCAGGAGGTGCGGGATCTCGAGCGGCTGACGTTCGGCACGGGGCTGAAGGCCGAAGAGATAGAGGACTACGCCAAGCCCATCACGGTGCTTCAGCACCTGCACCTGCTGCGCAATGCGCGGTCGCTGGCGACGAGTCCCGACTGGTACCTGCGCTGGGGCCAGCGCATGGGCGAGCATTTTCATGGGCCGGTCAGCGCGGCCTGGCTCAGTGCTCCCACCCTGGGTGACGGCTTCGACGTGTTTCTCAAGTACATCCCGAGTCGCGTGCCCTACCTGCACTGGCAAGGCCACGCCAAGAACGGGAACTTCGTGGCCGAAGTCTCGGAGCTGATGGATTTCGGACCGATCCGCGCGATGCTGGTCGAGGTCCCCATGCTGGTGATGCACGAGTACGCACGCACCATCCGGCCCGGATCGATTGCCGATGCGCGCATCGAGCTGGCCTATCCCGCGCCGGATCACGCGGCGACATACGCGCGCTGGTTCCAGTGTCCGGTGATGTTCGGGGCTGACCGCAACGCCCTGATCTTTCCGCAGGTCTGGCGCGACATGCCCAACGTCGGTTTCGACGAGACCTTGTGGGAAGCGGCCTGCAACCGCTGCAAGACCTTGTGCGGAACTTCCGACGAGCGCGACACGCTGACCCTGATCCGCCAGGTCTTGTTCGAGGGGCTCGAACAGGTTCACAGCGACGGCTTCGCGCCCAGCCTGGAAACCATGGCCGCGCGCCTGCACTGTTCGCCGCGCACCCTGATCCGCCGACTGCGTTCGATGAACACCAGCTACCACGAGGTGGTTGACAAGGTGAAGAAGCAGCGCGCCTGCGAGCTGCTGACCAATGAGCATCTGCGCATCCATGAGATTGCGGATGCGCTCGGCTACGGCGATGCGGGTGGATTCGTGCGCTCGTTCAAGCGCTGCCTGGGCGTGACGCCGGGACAATATCGCAGCCAATTGGCGCCGCACCCGGTTCGCGAAGCGAACGTTACCGAGACCTCACCCGCCTGATGCACGTGGTCGACAGGCCCGGCTCCACCGGACAACGCCTGCGCGCCATTTTCGGCGGCTCGGTCGGCAACCTCGTGGAGTGGTACGACTGGTATGTCTACACCGCGTTCTCGCTGTATTTCGCGAAGAGCTTCTTCCCCGCCGACGATCTGACCGCGCAGTTGCTGAACTCGGCCGCGATCTTCGCCGTGGGATTTCTCATGCGTCCGCTCGGCGGGCTGCTGTTCGGCTGGTACGCCGACCGCTTCGGCCGCAAGGCGGCGCTGACGCGCTCGGTGCTGCTGATGTGCTTCGGCTCGCTGATGATTGCGGTGACGCCGGGCTACGCGCAGATCGGCGCCTGGGCTCCCGCGCTGTTGCTGCTCGCGCGCCTGATTCAGGGCTTGAGCGTCGGCGGCGAATACGGCACGAGCGCGACCTACCTGTCTGAAATGGCGACGCGCGAACGGCGCGGATTCTTTTCCAGCTTCCAATACGTGACCCTGATTCTCGGCCAGCTCAGTGCGCTGGCCGTGCTGCTGGTGCTGCAAGCGGTGCTCACACAGGACGAACTCGAAGCCTGGGGCTGGCGCATTCCCTTCGGTATTGGCGCGGTGCTGGCACTGGTCGCGCTGTACCTGCGGCGCAGCCTGGTCGAAACCGAGTCCTTTGCCATCGGAGCGGCAAGGCACGTGAACCCGCTGCGCGCGCTGCTCAAACATCCGCGCGAACTGGCGACCGTGGTGGGCCTGACCATGGGCGGCACGCTCGCGTTCTACACCTACACCACGTACATGCAGAAATTCCTGGTCAACACCAGCGGCTTCAGTAAGAGTTCCGCGACCCTGACCTGTGCCGCGGCGTTGTGCGTGTTCCTGTGCTTGCAGCCGCTGGCGGGAGCGCTGTCGGATCGCATCGGCCGGCGGCCGCTGCTGCTCGCGTTCGGCATCGGCGGTGCGCTGGTCACGGTGCCGCTGATGCACACGCTGGCCACGGTGCAGACGCCGCTCGCGGCGTTCGGATTGATCACGTTCGCGTTGGTGATCGTGAGCGGCTACACCTCGATCAACGCCGTGGTGAAGGCGGAGCTTTTTCCTGCCGAGGTGCGTGCGCTCGGCGTGGGCCTGCCCTATGCGCTCACCGTTTCGATCTTCGGCGGTACCGCCGAGTACCTTGCCTTGTGGTTCAAGTCCATCGGCCACGAGAGCGGCTTCTACTGGTACGTGGTGGCCTGCATCGGCGTCTCGCTGCTGACCTACTGGCGCATGGCAGAGCCGCGTGCGAATTCGCGTATTGATCGGGATGCGGTGGCGGCAGCCCGGTTACCGACATCTCCGTGACTCAACGACTCAGATCCCCAGCACCTCCCGGGCGATGAGATTCCGCGTTGAAAATATCGACCAGCACCTTGCGTAGAGATATTCGTACGCCATGAGGCTGGCTTTTTGGTGTGGTGGAAGAGGCGGGACTTCGGGGTCGTAGGCGATGCCGAGCGGCCCTTCGAGTTCGAGAGCCAGTTCGGCAATGGCTTGCAGAATCTCGGTGCCGCGGATTTTGAGGATCGACGCCTCGGCCCCGAACGGCGCGCCGCCGGCCCAGGCTTCCACGCACTGCCGTTCAATGGAGCACAGGGTCGGGAGCTGAATCGAAACGATGGGCGACAGGCAATAAAAAAACCCCGTGTTTCCAAGGGGTTTATGGACTTCTACAGACCTATAAAAACTATCTGTTGGTGCCGACGGAGGGACTCGAACCCCCACGACTTTCGCCGCTACCACCTCAAGGTAGTGCGTCTACCAATTCCGCCACGTCGGCAATGTCACCCCGCGAAGTAAACCACTACTTCACGGAACTCACCCCGCAAAGCAAGAAGCTAATTGTCGGGGACCCCGCTAAAGGGCGCGAATCTTAGCGACTCGACCGGGCTTTGTCCCGCCCGATTTCATCCCGGCTACTCCGGAGCTTCAGGTGTTGCCTCGGTCGCTTCGGGAGCGGCTGGCTGCACGGCAGCCGGGGCATCGCCCGAACCCTCGGATACAGGCACAACGGCAGGAGCTTCGGCCGGAACTTCCAGAGAATCTACAACGCTGCCCGAACTGCCTGACTGGTCATTAACCAAGTACGCCAGCGCCAGGCTGGAAGCGAAGAAGGCGGCCGCCAGCCACGCCGTGGCGCGACTCAGGAAGTTGGCCGCACCGCGGGCACCGAAGACGGTGCCGGAAGCGCCGCTGCCGAAAGCCGCACCGGCGTCGGCGCCCTTGCCATGCTGAATCAGGACAAGCCCGATCAGGGATACCGCAACCAGCACCTGCACCACCACGAGAACCGTATGCATGAGAGAAGCCTATGAACGTTGTGCCTGAGCGGCCGCGCAAATGGCGAGGAAGTCGCCGCTCTTCAATGAAGCTCCACCGATCAGGCCGCCGTCCACATCGGGGCAGGCAAACAACTCGATCGCGTTGTCCGGTTTGACGCTTCCGCCGTAAAGAATCCGGACCGAGCCCGCTATGCTAGCACTGCGTTCGGTCATCAGACCACGCAGGAACGCGTGTGCGGCCTGAGCCTGGGCCGTGCTGGCGGTGCGGCCGGTGCCGATGGCCCAGACGGGTTCGTAGGCGATAACGGCCTTCTCGAACGCTTCGACGCCGACGAGATCCAGCACCGCGTCGAGTTGTCGTTGCAGGACGGCCTCGGTCCTTTCGCCATCGCGTTCTTCCAGGGTTTCACCCAGGCAGAGTACTGGTGTCAGGCGGAGTGCCTGGGCCACGCGAAACTTGGTGGCGACGATGGCATCGCTCTCGCCGTAAAGCGCGCGCCGCTCGGAATGGCCCACGAGGACGTAGCTGCAACCGACCTCGCGCAGCATTGCGCCGTGAATTTCGCCGGTGAATGCGCCGGGCTTTTCTTGATCCGCGAGGTTCTGCCCGCCCACAGCAATTTCGTGCGGTCCGATCAGTTCCTTGACCTGCTGAAGGTAGATCGTCGGTGGACACACCAGCACTTCAACGTCCACACAGCTTTTCAAGCCTGTGGCGATGCCGCCGATGAGGCCATGATTGGTCTCCAGGCTTCCATTCATTTTCCAGTTGCCGGCTACGAGGTACTGGCGCTTCATTTTTATGATCTCCCGGTTGTGATGTTGTTCAGGCCGCGACCGCGCGGACCTGTGCGGCGATGAATTCTGCTGCGGAACGGGTCTCGTCCGCTCCTTGAGCTTCGACCATCACGCGAATCAGCGGCTCCGTGCCGGAGGGCCGGAGCAGCACTCGCCCGCGCGCACCGAGCCTCGCTTCGGCTTCGCGCACCGCGCCTTTCACGGAAGCCGAGGCCATGACGCCGTCAGGCGAACCGGAGAACCGCACATTGATGAGCACTTGGGGCAATTTTCTCATGCCACTCGCGAGCTCAGTCAGTGTGCGGCCGCTTTCCAGCATGGTCGCCAAAACCTGCAAGGCGGTGACGGTGCCGTCGCCCGTGGTCGTTCGATCCAGGCACAGCGTGTGGCCGGAGGTTTCGCCACCGAGTTCGCCGCCGCCCGCCTTGAGCATTTCCAGGACGTAACGATCACCGACCTGGGCCCGCTGAAAATCGATGCCGAGAGACTGAAGCGCGTGCTCAAGGCCAAGGTTGGACATCAGGGTGCCCACCACCGGACCCCGTAAAGCGCCGGCTTCAAGCCGCGCACGCGCGATGACGAACAAAATTTCGTCGCCATCGACCTCGCGGCCGTCGGCCGTGAGCATCAGACAGCGATCGGCGTCGCCGTCGAGTGCGATACCGACATCGGCCTTGTTTTCCAGCACCGCCCGTCGAACCGTTTCGAGATGAGTCGAACCGCAGTCCTGGTTTATGTTGAAGCCGTCGGGCTTAACTCCGATCGCGTGCACGTTCGCGCCGAGTTCGGCGAACACCGCGGGCGCCGTGCGATACGCCGCACCATTGGCGCAGTCGATCACGATGCGCAGCCCGGACAGATTGCGGTTGAGCGGGAAGCTGCTCTTGCAGAACTCGATGTAGCGTCCTTGCGCATCGTCGATGCGCCGCGCGCGACCGAGTTGATCGGACGGTACGCATTCGAGCGGCTGCTCGATCAAAGCCTCGATCTCGGTCTCGACCTCGTCGCTGAGCTTGCCGCCATCGGGCCCAAAAAACTTCACGCCGTTGTCGTGGTGTGAGTTGTGCGAAGCCGAGATCACCACGCCCGCCTGTGCGCGCAGCGCGCGCGTGAGATAGGCCACGCCCGGTGTCGGCAGCGGACCGAGCATGTCGCTCTCGACCCCGGCCGCAGCGAATCCGGCTTCGAGCGCGGACTCGAACATGTAGCCCGACCGCCGCGTGTCCTTGCCGATCAGCACGCGCGCGCCCGGCGTGCGCGCCAGTACACGGCCCGCCGCCCAGCCGAGCTTGAGCGCGAAGTCCGGCGTCATCGGTGCGGCACCGACCGGCCCACGCACCCCGTCGGTCCCGAAATATTTTCGCTTCATCAAAGCTCCTCCCGCGCCTGGCGGATTGCGCTGGCCACGCGCACCGCGTCGCGAGTTTCGCGCACATCGTGCGCTCGTACGATGGTCGCGCCACCCAGCACCGCGGCCGTGGCCGCGGCAATACTCGCCGGCATACGCTGGTCCACCGCTGCGCCGCAAATCCGGCCGAACATGGACTTGCGCGACAAGCCCACCAGAACCGGATAACCGAGCCCGCACAAGGTCTCCATGCCGGCGAGCAGACGCAGATTGTGCGGCACGGTCTTGCCGAAACCGAATCCGGGATCGAGCACGATGGCGTCGTGCGCGAGGCCTGCCGCAACGCAGGCTTCGGCGCTCGCCTCGAGAAACGCGCCGACTTCGATCAGCACATCGTCGTAGGTCGGCGCGGCCTGCATCGTTCGCGGCTCGCCTTGCATGTGCATCAGGCAGACGGCGGCACCGGTCGAGACGGCGACAGCCATCGCACCGGGAGCACGTAGCGCGTTCACGTCGTTGATCAGTTGCGCACCCGCTGCGCACGCGACCTTCATCACCGCGGGTTTCATCGTGTCGATCGAGATCACGCAGTCGGCATCCAATCGCAGCCGCTCGATCACCGGAATCACGCGGTCCAATTCTTCCTGCTCGGACACCGCCTGCGCGCCGGGGCGTGTCGATTCCCCGCCGACATCGATGAAATCGGCGCCCTCTTCTACCATCTGGCGCGCCCTTGCGACCGCTGCTTCCACGGAGGCCCAGCGACCGCCGTCGGAGAACGAATCGGGCGTGAGATTGAGCACGCCCATGACCCTGGGCGTGGACAGATCGATGACGCGGTCTCGTAGTCGCAGGTTCATGCACATGAAAAAGGCCGCCGGAATTACCGGCGGCCCTGAAAGCTGAAAGTGCGAGTGCTGCGCGGGATCAATGGCTCGCCGGCTTCGGCGCGCCGGGCGGAATCTGGCCGGCCACACCGCTCATCCGCGGCGGCGGGTTGCTGGGAGGACGACCGGTGTCGTTCCAGCTCTCGGGCTGGCCGGGATCGAGGCCCTGCATGATGCGCTTGATCTGTTCGATGTCGATGGTCTCGTACTTGAGCAGCGCCTCGGACATGGCGTGCAGCTTGTCCACGTTGTCTTCGAGAACTTTCTTGGCCGCCGCGTAGTTCAGATCGATGATGGTGCGGATCTCGCGGTCGATCGAGTTGGCAGTGTCGTCAGATACGTTCTTGGTCTGCGTCACGCTCCGGCCCAGGAACACCTCGCCGTTTTCCTCGCCATAGGACAGCGGGCCGAGTACATCGGACATACCGTATTTCGTGACCATGCTGCGCGCGATGCTGGTCGCACGCTCGATGTCGTTGCTGGCGCCGGTGGTGATCTTGTCGATGCCGAAGATCATTTCCTCCGCCAGCCGGCCGCCGAACAATGAGCAGATCTGCGAGTTCAGGCGCTCCTTGGTGTAGCTGTAGCGATCTTCCTCGGGCAGGAACATGGTCACGCCCAGGGCGCGGCCACGCGGGATGATGGTCACCTTGTAAACCGGATCGTGCGACGGCACCGTCATGCCGACGATGGCGTGACCGGCCTCGTGATAGGCGGTGAGTTTCTTCTCGTCCTCGGACATGACCATCGAGCGGCGTTCTGCGCCCATCATGATCTTGTCCTTGGCGCGCTCGAAGTCGTCGTGGTCGACCAGGCGCTTATTGCCGCGCGCTGCGAACAAAGCCGCTTCGTTCACCAGGTTGGCGAGGTCCGCACCTGAGAATCCGGGCGTGGCGCGCGCAATGATTTCGGGCTTCACGCCATCGTGAAGCGGCACGGCGCGCATGTGGACCTTGAGAATCTGCTCGCGACCGCGCACGTCCGGCAGCGGAACTACGACCTGACGATCAAAACGACCCGGGCGCAGAAGCGCTGGATCGAGCACATCCGGGCGGTTGGTCGCAGCGATGACGATCACGCCCTCGTTGCCCTCGAAGCCATCCATCTCGACCAGCAACTGGTTGAGGGTCTGCTCGCGCTCGTCGTGACCGCCGCCCAGACCGGCACCGCGATGACGGCCGACCGCGTCGATTTCGTCGATGAAGATGATGCAGGGAGCATGTTTCTTGGCCTGCTCGAACATATCCCTGACTCGTGAAGCGCCTACGCCGACGAACATTTCGACGAAATCAGAACCGGAAATCGTGAAGAACGGCACACCGGCTTCGCCCGCGATGGCCTTGGCCAGCAGTGTCTTGCCGGTTCCGGGCGAGCCCACCATCAGCACGCCGCGCGGAATCTTGCCGCCGAGCTTCTGGAACTTGCCCGGATCCTTAAGGAAGTCCACCAGTTCGCCGACTTCCTGCTTGGCCTCTTCCACGCCGGCCACGTCGTTGAACGTTACCTTGACCTGGTCGGCATTGAGCATGCGCGCGCGGCTCTTGCCGAAGCTCATGGCGCCACGGCCGGCTCCGCCACCCTGCATCTGGCGCATGAAATACACCCAGACCGCAATCAGCAACAGGATGGGGAAGGCGTTGAACAGCAACTGCAAGGGCCAGGGCGTGCCCTTGGGCTGTTCGCCGGTGAACTTCACATCGTGCTCGATCATCGTGCCGATCATCGACCGGTTGTCGGTTTCCGGACTGATGGTCTCGAAGCGAGTGCCGCCCTTAAGTTCACCGACGATCAAATCGTCTGCAATCCGCACTTCGGCGACTTGTCCCTGCTTGACCTGCTCGAGGAAGTCGGAATACGCCACGGGCTGCTGCCCACGGCCGCGATTGGCAAAGCTCTGGAACACGCTGATGAGCACCACCAGGATGACCACCCAGAGCAGCAGATTCTTCGCAAGATCGTTCAAAGCCTTAACCCTCTAGGGTCCGTTGATACACCGGAACAGCAAGCGCTGGACCGCCGAATGCACCTTACACCCGACGCAGACTCCTCGCCAGCAGATACACCTCTCGACTGCGCGGCCGGGAAGCCTTGGGCTTGCGAATCGTCACCGATTCGAAGTCCTGTCGAAGCGTTTTCACGTACGCCTCGAACCCGTCGCCCTGAAAAACCTTCGCCAGAAAATTGCCGCCCGGTTTCAGATGCTTCCTGGCGAAATCCAGCGCCAGCTCACACAGATACAACTGGCCCGCCTGATCCGCGCTGTCGATTCCCGAGACATTGGGGGCCATGTCCGACAAAACAAGGTCTACCGCCTGCTGGCCCACCCGAGCTTCCAGTTCACGCAGCACGGACTCCTCGCGAAAATCGCCGGTGATGATGTCCACGTCCGGCACCGGGTCCATCGGCAGAATGTCCTGCGCAATCATCCGTCCCTTGGGGCCGAGCAAGGGCCGGGCCAACTGGCACCAGCCGCCGGGCGCGGCACCCAGGTCCACCACCACCATGCCGGGGCGCAGCAAGTGGTCGCGCTCGTTGATTTCCTTGAGTTTGAACACCGCGCGCGAGCGGTAGCCGAGCTTGCGCGCCTCGCGCACATACTGATCGGCTTCGTGCTCGGCCAGCCAGCGTGCGGAACTGGAACTGCGCTTGCGGCTCATGATCGGCCTTCAGCGCTGGCGAATCGCCACTTCAGACGTATTCCACCGCGATGATTTCCAGCTCGCGCCGCCCACCCGGAGCCGCCACTTCCACCACATCGCCCTCGACCTTGCCGATCAGAGCGCGCGCAATTGGCGAGTTGTAGGAAATCAGGCCGTTCTTCGAATCGGCCTCGTCGTCGCCGACGATGCAGTAGCGGAATTCGTCCTCGGTATCGGTATCCACCACCTTCACGGTGGTGCCGAAAATGATTTTGCCGCCGGGGTCCATCTTGGAGATGTCGATCACCTGCGCCGCGGCCAGCTTGCCCTCGATTTCCCCGATGCGGCCCTCGATGAAGCCTTGCTGCTCTTTGGCCGCGTGGTACTCGGCATTCTCGCGCAGGTCGCCGTGCGCGCGCGCCTCGGCAATGGCCGCGATCACCCTGGGCCGCGACTCGGACTTCAACACGCGCAGTTCTTCTCGCAGCTTTTGTTCACCCCGCAGGGTGATGGGTACACGGCTCATGGTTCACCTTCGACAAAAAGAGTTCACGGAGCGCGTCCTGCGCCCCGCTTGGTACGACCTTATTGGAGCTGCGCCAGCCCCCCTGGCGCAGCGTTAAAAGTATCGCCTAGACCACGGACTCGTGCAGCGTCTGCAGGCGATTGACATCCTGGAGGTCGAGAAAGTCCATCGACACCGCCGCCGCGTGGGCACCGGAAATGGTTGTGAAATAGCAGACCTTGTGCTGGATTGCCGCGGAACGGATCGAGCGAGATTCTTCGATCGACTTCTTGCCGTCCGTGGAATTGGCGATGAACTGAATCTCGCCGTTCTTGATCATGTCCACGCAGTGCGGCCGGCCTTCCTTGACCTTGTTCACGCCATCGCAGGCCACGCCTGCCTGGCGGATCATCTCTGCCGTGCCGTGCGTCGCGACGACCTTGAAGCCCTTGGCCGTGAGCAGGCGCGCCACCTCGATGGCCTTGGGCTTGTCGCCATCGCGCACCGACAGGAAGGCCGTGCCGCTAAGGGGAATCGCGTTTCCCCCGCCAAGCAGCGCCTTGTGGAAGGCTTCGCCGAAGGTCGCACCCACGCCCATGACTTCGCCGGTGGAGCGCATCTCGGGACCGAGCAGCGGATCGACGGAAGGAAACTTGTTGAACGGGAACACCGCCTCTTTGACCGAGAAGTAAGGTGGGATCAGCTCCTTCTCGATGCCCTGGCTCTTGAGGCTCTGGCCCACCATGCAGCGCGCCGCAATCTTCGCCAGCGGCCGGCCGATGGCCTTGGACACGAAAGGGCTGGTGCGCGAGGCGCGCGGATTCACTTCCAGCAGATACACCTTGGTGCCCTGCACCGCGAACTGCGCGTTCATCAGCCCGACGACTTTCAGCGCCTTGGCCAGCTTGAAGATCTGCTCACGGATATCGTCTAGGACGCTTTGCGGCAAGGAGTACGCAGGCAGCGAGCACGACGAGTCGCCGGAGTGCACGCCGGCCTCTTCGATGTGCTCCATGATCCCACCGATAACGCAGGTCTCGCCGTCGGAGAGCGCATCGACATCCACTTCCACGGCGTTGTTGAGAAAGCGGTCGAGCAGCACCGGAGAGTCGTTGGAAACCTTGACCGCCTCGGTCATGTAGCGGTTGAGGTCTTCGTCGTCGTGCACGATTTCCATCGCACGGCCGCCGAGCACGTAGCTCGGGCGCACGACCAGCGGATAACCCACCTTGTTCGCTACGGCGAGCGCCTGCTTCTCGCTCTTCGCGGTACCGTTGGGCGGCTGCAAGAGCTTGAGCTTCTCCACCAGTTTCTGAAAACGCTCGCGGTCTTCCGCGAGGTCGATCGAATCCGGCGATGTGCCGATGATGGGCGCGCCCGCCGCCTCCAGCGCGCGCGCCAGCTTCAGGGGCGTCTGGCCGCCGAACTGAACGATCACGCCCTTCGGTTTTTCGAGGTCTATGATTTCCATCACGTCCTCGAAGGTCAGCGGCTCGAAGTAGAGCCGGTCCGAGGTGTCGTAATCGGTCGAGACCGTCTCCGGGTTGCAGTTGACCATGATGGTCTCGTACCCGTCCTCGCGCAGCGCCATCGCGGCGTGCACGCAGCAGTAATCGAACTCGATGCCCTGCCCGATGCGGTTCGGCCCGCCGCCGAGCACCACGATCTTGTCGCGATTCGTCGGCGCGGCCTCGCATTCCTCGTCGTAGCTGGAATACATGTAAGCCGTCGAGGACCGGAACTCCGCGGCGCAGGAATCCACGCGCTTGAACACCGGGCGGATGCCTAGACCGATGCGGCGCTTGCGCACCGACTCTTCCTTGACGCCCATGAGTTTCGCCAGACGCCGGTCGGAGAACCCGAAGCGCTTGTAGCGGCGCAATTCGCCCGCTTCGATCTGCAAAATCTTCCGCTCCGCGATTTCGCTTTCGACCGCCACCAACTCTGCGATCTGGTCCAGAAACCACGGGTCGATTTTCGAGAACTTGAAGACTTCCGGCACTGAAAGCCCAGCGCGAAATGCGTCCGCTACGAACCAGATGCGCTTGGCGCGCGGCGTCACCAGTTCCTCGATGATCTTGCTGAGGCTGGCCTCGCTACCCACCTTCACCTGTGGATCGAACCCATCCGAGCCCACTTCCAGCCCGCGCAGCGCCTTCTGCAGCGACTCTTGGAAATTGCGGCCGATGGCCATCACCTCGCCCACCGACTTCATCTGCGTCGTCAGGCGCGAATCCGCCTGCGGGAATTTCTCGAAGGTGAAACGCGGAATCTTGGTGACAACGTAGTCGATGCTGGGCTCGAAGCTCGCCGGGGTCACCCCGCCGGTGATGTCATTGCGCAACTCGTCGAGCGTGTAGCCGATGGCGAGCTTGGCCGCGATCTTCGCAATCGGGAAACCGGTGGCCTTGGATGCCAGCGCAGACGAACGCGACACGCGCGGATTCATCTCGATCACGATCATGCGCCCGTCGTCCGGGTTGATCGCGAACTGCACGTTGGAGCCCCCGGTATCCACGCCAATCTTGCGCAACACCGCGATACTGGCGTTGCGCATGATCTGGTATTCCTTGTCGGTCAAGGTCTGAGCCGGCGCAACGGTGATGCTGTCGCCCGTGTGCACGCCCATCGGATCGAAGTTCTCGATCGAGCACACGATGATGCAGTTGTCCTTGCGGTCGCGGACCACCTCCATCTCGAACTCTTTCCACCCGAGCAGGGATTCCTCGATCAGGACCTCCGTGGTCGGCGACAAGTCCAGCCCGCGCGTCACGATATCCTCGAACTCTTCGAGGTTGTAGGCGATGCCGCCGCCGGTACCTCCCAAGGTGAAGCTCGGCCGGATTATCGCCGGGAAACCGATGCCCATCTGAATGGCGCGCGCCTCGTCCATCGTGTGCGCCACGCCGGAACGTGCAGAGCCGAGACCGATCTCGGTCATGGCATCTCGGAACTTCGAGCGGTCTTCGGCCAGATCGATCGCATGCGCGTTCGCACCAATCATCTGCACACCGAACTTTTCCAGCACGCCGTACTTGGCCAAATCCAGCGCGCAGTTCAGCGCGGTCTGCCCACCCATGGTCGGCAGCAGCGCATCCGGCCGCTCCTTCTCGATGATCGTGGCCACGGTCTGCCATCTGATCGGCTCGATGTAGGTCGCGTCCGCCATCTCCGGGTCAGTCATGATCGTCGCCGGATTGGAGTTCACCAGGACCACCCGGTAACCCTCCTCGCGCAGCGCTTTGCAGGCCTGCGCACCGGAGTAATCGAACTCGCAGGCCTGGCCAATGACGATGGGGCCGGCGCCGATGATTAGGATGGACTTGAGGTCGTTACGTTTTGGCATGGGACTTCTTTATTGGATCAGCGGCAACAGGCGCGCGCTGACCTCTTCGAATAAACCTTCGGGCGCTTTTTCGACCAGGGCAGCACGACGCGCCCGCCAGTCGAAGGAGCGGACGCGATCCACCAGGACCGAACCGGCAGTCTTGGCGCCGATAACCGGCACCTCCAGGGAATTGCCGCGCGGCTGAGTGGTAACCGGACACACCAGCACAAAGCCCGTTGCGCGGTTGTAAGACTTGGGAGACATCACCAGCGCCGGCCGCCGCCTGCCGATTTCGCTTCCGGCTTTCGGATCGAAATCGATAACGATGATCTGGCCGCGCTCGGGCAAATGCGAGCCCAGACCCGCGGTCATTCGATCGCCTCGCGTCCCACATCAGGACCCCAGTCGATTTCCGGGTGCACGTTTTCCGGCGTGATGCCCTTGAGCAACTCGTCGAGCGTATAGCGCTTGCGGCGAGCGGGCTTCACCAACCGCAGCCGCAACTCTCCACCCTCGGCCACCACGTCCACCGTCGAACCGGCCAGCAACTTGGTTTCGGCCAACACCGCACCCGGCAGGCGAACGGCCAGGCTATTGCCCCACTTGGCGAGCTTGACCTGCATGTTCTTGCTCCGAAGCTGAATATCCGAAGTATATCCGATGGCGCAACGGACTCCGTACGCAAGCGCAGCCAGAGCGACTCTGCTCAGCTAGCGGGTTGCCTGCATCATCGAAATGAATCGATCAAACAGATAACTCACGTCATGCGGCCCGGGGCTCGCCTCGGGATGCCCCTGGAAACTGAAAGCCGGCGCATCGAGCAGTTCGATGCCCTGGTTGCTGCCGTCGAACAGTGAGCGGTGCGTGACTTTCACGTTCGCGGGCAGCGAGGTCTCGTCCACCGCGAACCCGTGGTTCTGGCTGGTGATGAGCACGCGGCCGGAGTCGAGGTCCTGCACTGGGTGGTTGGCACCGTGATGGCCGAATTTCATCTTAAGGGTTTTGGCGCCCGCGGCTAGACCGAGAATCTGGTGACCGAGGCAGATGCCGAACACCGGGAGCTTTTTCTTCATCAGCTCGCGCGCGGCGGTGATGGCGTAGGTACAGGGCTCGGGATCGCCGGGTCCGTTGGACAACATCACGCCGTCCGGCTTGAGCTTGAGCACGTCGGCGGCCGAGGTCTGCGCAGGCACGACGGTGAGGCGGCAGCCGCGGTCCACGAGCATACGCAGGATGTTGCGCTTGACGCCGAAATCGTAGACGACGACGTGATGTTTCGCCGTACCGGGTTCGGTCTCGCGGTTGGTTTCCAGCGTCCACGAACCGCGGGTCCAGGAATACGCCTTGGTCGTGCTCACGACCTTGGCGAGATCCGCACCCTTCAGACCGGGGAACTCGCGCGCCGCAGCCAGCACAGCCTTATCGCTGATCTTTGCGCCGGCCACGATGCAGCCGTTCTGCGCACCGTTGTCGCGCAGGATGCGCGTGAGGCGGCGCGTGTCGATGCCGGCGATGGCCACCACGTTTTGCGCACGCAGGTAGTCGCTGAAATCCTGGGTCGAGCGGAAATTGCTGTGCGGCCGCGACACCTCGCGCAGCACCAGGCCGGCGAGCTGGACCTTTTCGGACTCGGCATCCCCGTCGTTGGTCCCAACATTGCCGATATGCGGGTAGGTCAGCGTGACGATCTGCTGGCGATACGAGGGATCGGTGAGGATTTCCTGGTAGCCGGTCATTGCGGTGTTGAACACCACTTCCCCGACGGTCCTGCCGTCGACACCAATGGAAACGCCTTGAAAAACGCTGCCGTCAGCGAGGGCGAGAAGGGCCGGCTTGAGGTTCGTCATCGGCTCGGTAATTCAAAAGGGCTTCAGGTCGCGCACACGAATCGGGGGGCTTGCGCCCCCCGTTGCGAGATCGGGCAAAAATTCAAACCGGCGTCAGCGCACTGCGTCCATCGTTTGCTGCCGCCTTTCAATTTGGCGGAGAGAGCGGGATTCGAACCCGCGATGAAGCTTTTGGCCCCATACACGCTTTCCAGGCGTGCTCCTTCAACCGCTCGGACATCTCTCCGTTGAAAAATTATAACCGTTGCGGCGCGCTGTCGGCGTTGCACCACAACCTTTCCTGTTCAGGAAGCGGCGCCCACTTCGGCGCTCTTCGCGGGCAGCTTGAGTGGAGGCGGTCGGTCCAGGCACAAGCCGGTGCCGTCCTCGGCCTTCCTGCCAAAGGGCTCCGGGTTGGTTGGAGGTTTGGGCAGGCGCAGAGCCGAAGGCGACTCGGGAACCTCCAGGCCTTCGGCCGCACGCAATTCCGGGACGATGCGCGCGTTCTGGTACTCCTGCGGCACCAGGCAATATGAATTCGCACCACAGGCGGCAAGGCCGCAACAGACCAGCAACAGAACAACACGCATCATCAAAGAACTCCGGCAGTGCGCAACGCGGCGCGCACGGTATCAAAGAAGCGGGCATCCAGCGGAACCAGCGGCAGACGAACGAACGCACCGATGCGCCCCATCTGTTCCAGCGCCCACTTCACGGGGATGGGATTGGTTTCGCAGAACAGGTCGCGATGCAACGGGGCGAGTTCCTCGTCGAGCGCCGCGGCTACATCGCCGCGCCCATCGAAGGCGGCCGAGCACATCGCATGCATCGCGCGCGGTGCGACGTTGGCGGTCACGGAGATATCGCCGTGAAAGCCCAGCACGATCGATTCGCGCGCGGTGGCGTCGTCACCCGAGTACAGGGCAAAGGTCTTGGGCAGGCCCAAGGCCAGCAGTTCGCGGACGCGATTTAGATCGCCCTTTCCTTCCTTCAGACCGACGATTCCAGGCACCTGCGCCAGGCGCGCGACCGTGGTGGGCAGCATGTCCACCGCCGTCCGGCCCGGCACGTTGTAGAGAATCTGAGGCAGGTTCACCGCTTCTGCGATGGCCTTGAAGTGGCGGTACAGGCCTTCCTGCGGCGGCTTGTTGTAGTAAGGCGTGACCAGCAGCGCGGCGTCGGCGCCCAGCTCGTGCGCGGCGCGGGTCAGTTCGATGGCCTCGGTCGTGGAATTGGCACCGGTGCCGGCAATCACGGGCACGCGCTTCGCGGCGCGTCCGACGATGCGGCGGATCACGTCCAGGTGCTCGTCCACGTCGAGCGTGGCGGACTCACCGGTGGTGCCGACCGCCACGATGGCGTCGGTGCCTTCGGCGATGTGCCAGTCCACCAGCCGGTCCAGCGCTTCGGTGTCGAGCCGCCCGTCCGCGTGCATGGGCGTGACGATGGCGACAATGCTGCCAGTAATCATTAGGGGACCGGGAAAAAGGGTCGTGAAGTATACGCCTGCGCCAGCCGGCACCGGCGCCGTCGCATCGATTCTCGGGAGGGTCGAATGTTGGTCATTTGGGTGTTGCCTCAATAAACTCTAGCCATCGCAACTGCTGACTGGTCATGACCCCTCAAGACACCCTGCTTTCGATTTCGGTTCTCGCTCGGACCAAGGCCAACGTGCCGCTGGAGCTGTTTCGCGCGATCCGGGAACGCGGCTGCGAGGTCGAGGACTGCCGGATTGCGCCCATCGGCGATCGGCTCGCCGCCAACCTGGTGGTGTCCGGCAACTGGAGCGCGCTGGGCCGGCTGGAAACCGCGCTGCCGGGCATCGCCACCAAGCTGGACTTGCAGGTGCGCTTCGAGCGCTGCGGCGCGCGCGGACAGAACCCGGAGTTCCGCCCCTACGCCGCCGATGTCATCGCCCCGCAGCAGCCCGATCTGCTGGTCCACTTGTTGGAGTTCTTCGCCGGGCAGGACGTTGAGGTGGCGGAGATTTCCACCCAGAAATACGCCAGCACCTATACCGGCGCCGAGATGTGCAGCGTTCAGATGGTGTTGCACGTACCGGTCAACCAGCACCCGCAGGCGCTGCGCGAATCCTTCATGGATTTGTGTGACGATCTGAACGCGGACGGCATGTTGGACCCGATCAAATCCTGACCTTAATCCTGAGCAAGCGAACACCATGACCCTGGCGGTTGGCGACAAGATTCCGGATATCACCCTGCCCGCCAACGGCGGCCGCGAAGTCTCCTTCAAGGATTACAAGGGCAAGAAACTGGTGGTTTACTTCTACCCCAAAGACAACACGCCGGGCTGCACGCAGGAAGGCCAGGACTTCCGCGATTTGTATAAACAGTTCCAGAAGGCGGGCGCCGACATCGTCGGCATCTCCAAGGACAGTGTGAAGTCGCACGACAACTTCGTCGCCAAGTTCGAGTTCCCCTTCACCTTGCTCGCCGACGTCGAAGGCAAGGCCTGCGATGCCTTCGAGGCCATCGTCGAGAAGAGCATGTACGGCAGGAAGTACATGGGCATCGACCGATGCACCTGGCTGTTCGACGATAAGGGCGAACTCACCCAGGTGTGGCGCAGCGTGAAGGTCAAAGGCCACGCCGCCGAAGTGCTGGAAGCCGTCAAGGCACTCTGATTCGTACCCCCCTCCTCCCAATGGCCGTCCGGTTGCTCTGGCGACCGGACGGTTATCGCGTTTTCAACCCCTAACGGACAACGTGAAGAAAAAAATCTTCGTGCTGGACACCAACGTGCTGATGCACGACCCCACCAGCCTGTTCCGTTTCGAGGAACACGATCTGTTCATCCCGATGGTGGTGCTGGAAGAACTCGATGGCCTGAAGAAAGGCACGAGCGACCCGGCGCGCACCGCGCGGCAGGTCAGCCGCATGCTCGATGATCTGATCGCGGACAAGGATCACGCGCAGATCGAGAAGGGCCTCGCGCTGCCGACCACAGCACACAGGAAAAACGGTGCCAACAGCGGCCGCCACGGCCAGCCCGCGAGCGGCAGGCTGTTCTTTCAGACGCGGCCAACCGACTCCTCCCTGCCGGGAATCCTGCCGGGCAACAAGCCGGACAACGCCATCCTGCTCAGCGCGCTCTCCTTGCAGGCACAGCACCCGGGTCGGCGAGTCACGCTGGTCAGCAAGGACATCAACCTCCGCATCAAGGCCACGATCGTTGGCGTCCACACCGAGGACTACCACAACGACCAGGTGCTGGAAGACGCGGACCTGCTACCCACGGGATACGCCGAGCTACCGGAGAATTTCTGGGACGCGCACGGCGAGAAGATGGAAAGCTGGCAGGACGAACGCGGCCGGGCCTGCTACCGCATCCACGGCCCCAGCGTGAAAGACCTCTACACCAACCAGTTCCTGTACCTGCCGGACGCGGACCGCGACCGCGGCCTGGAACTGGTGGTGAACAGCCTGGACAGCGACACCGCGACCCTGCGCGTGATCCGTGACTACCGCGCCGCGAAGTCACCAGTCTGGGGCATCCACGCCAAGAATCGCGAGCAGAACTTCGCGCTCAATCTGCTGCTCGATCCGGATATCGATTTCGTCACGATTCTCGGCACCGCCGGCACCGGCAAGACCTTGCTGACCCTGGCTGCGGGCTTGGCGCAGGTGCTGGACGAACCGCGATACCGCGAAATCATCATGACCCGCGTCACCGTGCCGCTGGGCGAGGACATCGGTTTTCTTCCGGGCACCGAAGAAGAAAAGATGACGCCCTGGATGGGCGCGCTGATGGACAACCTCGAAGTGCTGACGCAGAACGCGCACTCGGGAGATTGGGAGCGCGCCGCCACCAACGACCTGCTGTCCAAGCGCATCAAGATCCGCTCGCTCAATTTCATGCGCGGCCGCACCTTCCTGAACCGCTTCATCATCCTGGACGAGGCGCAAAATCTCACCGCCAAGCAGGTGAAGACCCTGGTCACGCGCTGCGGACCGGGGACCAAGATCGTCTGCCTGGGCAATCTCTCGCAGATCGACACGCCTTACCTGTCCGAGACCACGTCCGGCCTGACCTACGTGGTCGATCGCTTCCGCGGCTGGCCGCACGGCGGCCACGTCACCCTGGCGCGTGGAGAGCGTTCACGCCTCGCGGCGCATGCTTCGGACATACTCTAGAAAAGATGTGGAGGAGACATGTTCGGAAGGTTGGCAAAGGGCTTGAAGGACGGTGCGCTGGGGCTGGCCTTGAAGCACTACATCAACGACAAGCTGGGCGAGTTCGGCGAGGTGCTGGACTGCACCGTGGATTCCAAGCGCGCGCGCATTTCGGTGCGCGCGCTGCTCAAGGGCGACAAGGAACCGACCAACGCCGCCATCGAGCAATACGAATTGACGCGTGAGGGGGACGATTTCTACGCAACCTTGCGCACATTCTCCAGTTCACGGCCCTGGCTCACCCTGCTGCTCGGCAAGCTATTCAAGGGCAAGCGTTACAAGCTGCCGTCAGCCGTGGGCAGTCTGCTGGACTAGCGCATGAGCCGCGAACTGAGAGTGGGGCTGGTGCAGCAAGCCTGCGTCGAGAGCCGCGAACACAATCTCGCGACTTCCGAGGCCGGCATTCGTGAGGCCGCACAACGCGGCGCGAAGCTGGTGCTCTTGCAGGAACTGCATACCTTGCTGTACTTCTGCCAGCACGAATCGACGGCACTGTTCGATCTGGCCGAACCGATTCCTGGCCCCTCCACGAAATTCCTTGCGGCACTCGCGAAAGAGTTGAGTATCGTGCTGGTGGGCTCGCTGTTCGAGCGCCGCGCGCCGGGGCTGTATCACAACACCGCGGTGGTGCTGGAGAAGGACGGCAGCCTCGCCGGCACCTACCGCAAGATGCACATCCCGGACGATCCGGGGTACTACGAGAAATTCTACTTCACGCCGGGCGACCTGGGATTCAATCCGATCCAGACCAGCGTCGGAAAACTCGGCGTACTGGTGTGCTGGGACCAGTGGTATCCGGAGGCCGCGCGCCTGATGGCGCTGGCCGGCGCGGACCTGTTGCTCTACCCCACCGCCATCGGCTGGAACCCGGACGACGATGCCGACGAGCAGCAACGTCAGCGCGAAGCCTGGGTCACGATCCAGCGTGCACATGCCGTTGCCAACGGCCTTCCGGTGCTGGTCGCCAATCGCGTCGGAACCGAACTCGATCCCACCGGCCAGACCCGTGGCTCGCGCTTCTGGGGTCACAGCTTTGTTGCCGGCCCGCAGGGCGAGTTCCTGGCCAAGGCCGGCGAAGACGCCGAAGTGCTCGTGCTCGACGTGGACCTCGCGCGCAGCGAGAACGTGCGGCGCTGGTGGCCGTTCCTTCGTGACCGGCGCATTGATGCTTACGGCGATCTGTCAAAGCGGTTCAGGGATTGAGCGTTTCAGCAGCCGAACTGGACGCGCTACTGCCGCAGACCCAGTGCACGCGCTGCGGCTATCCGGCATGCACGCCTTACGCGGAAGCGATGGCGAGCGGTGAAGCCGAGGTCAATCGTTGCCCGCCCGGAGGCGCAGCCGGCATCGAGCGTCTTGCGCGCCGTCTGAACCGTCCCGTGCTGGCGCTCGATCCCGAGTGCGGCGTGGAAAAATCGGTCGAGACCGTGGCCAGAGTCGTCGAAGCGGACTGCATCGGCTGCACCAAATGCATCCAGGCCTGCCCGGTCGATGCCATCCTCGGCGCGATGAACCTGATGCACACCGTCATCACGAACGAGTGCAATGGCTGCGAGTTGTGCCTGCCGGTGTGTCCGGTGGACTGCATCGTGATGGTCGAGGCACCAAGCGCTCTGCCCGCGTTCTCGCGCGCCGATCATTTCCGCGCTCGCTACTCCGCTCGCAACGAACGCCTCGCGCGCTGGGCGCGGGAAGAGGAAACACAGCGCCTCGCACGAAAAGCCGCGTTGCGCGCACGCGACCCGTCCCCCTCTCCCCCTCTTTCGCTCCGCGAAATTCAATCTCCCGCAAGGGGAGAGGGAGCAGGCGCATGAACCCGGCCAAGCGTCGAATGATTTACGAGCGTCTGCGCGAAGCCAATCCGGCGCCGACGACAGAACTCCTGTACGGCACTCCGTTCGAGCTGCTCGTCGCCGTGGTGTTGTCGGCACAGGCCACTGACGTTTCGGTCAACAAGGCCACGCACAAACTCTACGCGGTGGCCAACACGCCGAATTCAATCCTGGCGCTGGGCGAATCCGGCCTGCGCCAGTACATCAAGACCATCGGCCTGTTCAACACCAAGGCAAAAAACGTGATCGCGCTGTGCGACATCCTGCTGCGCGAACACCGCGGCGAGGTGCCGCGCGATCGCGAGGCGCTGGAAAGGCTGCCAGGTGTCGGCCGCAAGACCGCCAACGTCGTGCTGAACACCGCGTTTGGCGAACCGACCATCGCCGTGGATACGCATATCTTTCGCGTGGCCAATCGCACGGGTCTGGCGCCGGGCAAGAATGTGCGCGCGGTCGAGGGCCGGCTGGTGAAATTCACCGCGGACGAGTTCAAGCACGACGCGCACCACTGGCTGATTTTGCACGGCCGCTACGTGTGCAAGGCGCGCGCGCCGGAATGCCCGCGCTGCGTCATCCACGACTTGTGCGAGTACCGGTTGAAGACATCGAATTGAATGCTGCGAGTTTTTTTACGCGGATTACGCGAATAAACGCGGATCAAGATGAATAGGTTCAGGGTCTACGATAACGGCCGACAGACTTCGCCCTACCCGTACGATCCGCATAATCCGCGTCAAAATCTTTCACCACTTCCACGCCCTGCCCCGTTTCCGAGAACCCATGAGTACCCCCAACTCCGAACTCGAACTGTTCCGCGACAACGTGCGTCGCTTCTTTGCGGACAACGTGGAGCCGAATTACGCGCAGTGGGAGAAGGACGGCATCGTCCCGAAAGAGCTATACCGGCAAATGGGCGAGCAAGGCCTGCTGTGCGTGGACCAGCCCGAGGAATACGGCGGAATGGGCGCGCCGTTCGAGTTCTCCGTGCTCGTGCTGGAAGAAGCCGCGCGCATGGGGTTCCTGTCGTTGGCTTCGAACCTGTCGGTGCACTCGGATATCGCCGCGCCCTACATCCTGCACCTGGGCAGCGAGGCGCAGAAACGCAAGTACCTGCCGCGTATGGCGCGAGGGGAATGCATCGGTGCCATCGCCATGACCGAGCCGGGCGCGGGCTCGGACCTGCAGGGCATCAAGACCTCGGCCCTTCCAGACGGCGACGACTACCTCATCAACGGTTCCAAGACCTTCATCACCAACGGGCAGAACGCGGGCGTCGTGGTGACTGCGGCCAAGACCGATCCGAAGCTCGGCGCACGCGGCACCACGCTGTTCACGGTGGAAACCTCCCTGCCCGGCTTCAAGTGCGGCCGCAATCTGGAGAAGGTGGGCCAGTACGCGGCCGACACCTCGGAACAGTTCTTCGACAACGTGCGCGCGTCGAAAGACGAGGTACTGGGCCGGGTCGGCGGCGGCTTCGGACATCTGGTGGATGAACTGCCGCGCGAACGTCTGGTTCTAGGCGCGATCGCGGTGGCCCACGCACAAGGTGCGATGGAGAAGACCATCGAGTACGTGACGCAGCGCAAGGCTTTCGGCCAGCCCATCGCTTCGTTCCAGAACACGCGCTTCGAGCTGGCCAGAATCAAGACCGAAATCGAGGTGCATCGCGCCTTCGTCGAGAAATGCACCCGGCTTTACACCGAGAAAAATCTGGACGTGGCGACCGCCGCGATGATCAAGCTCTCCACCTCGGAGATGGAAGGCAGAGTCACCGACGCCTGCCTGCAATTGTTCGGCGGATACGGCTACATGAGCGAGTATCCGATCTCGCGCTTCTGGGCCGACGCGCGTATCCAGCGCATCTACGGCGGCACCTCCGAAATAATGAAAGAGGTGATCGGCCGCAGCATCGTCGGTCGAGGCTGAGGCTCATGCGCGGCGCGGCGCGGCCGATGTTCAGCCGAGACTCATGGCCTGCGCCCAGTCTTATGATTCAATCCTGTAGCGCCTGCCGTTCTGCAATGGAGTTCTTCATGTTTCGTCTCGCAAGCTGGGTCACGATCCTGTTCGTCTGTTTCACGTCGGCGAGTTTTGCGGCCGATCCACCGCCGGAAAATCGCCCCGTCGGCCAGGAAGGTTATACCGCCGAAGAAATCGTCAGCGTCGCTTCGGACTTCTTCGGCGGCACCACCGAGGGTCTGGCCAAGATCGTCGAGCGCGTCTTCGCCGAACAAGGCAAGCCCAATGCCTATATCGCAGGCGAAGAAGCCAGCGGAGCCATCGGCGTGGGGCTGCGCTACGGCAAGGGCGAGTTGCGATACAAGGACGGCGCTGCGATGCCGGTGTTCTGGCAAGGGCCGTCGATCGGCTGGGATTTCGGCGGCAACGCGTCGAAGGTTCTGACCCTGGTGTACAAGCTGCGCAACACCGAGGACTTGTTCCAGCGCTATCCCGGCGTGGACGGCAGCCTGTACTTCGTTGCCGGCATCGGAGTGAACTACCAGAGAAGCGGCGAAATCACGCTGGCCCCGATCCGCACCGGCGTGGGTCTGCGCGCAGGCGCCAGTGTCGGCTACCTGCACTACACCGTGAAGCAGTCCTGGATTCCGTTCTGATCGAACATCGACCCCACATCGACCCCAGTAAAAAGGCCCGTTTCGGTTATCCGAAACGGGCCTTCTTTTTGGCTGAGGAGCTACCGCGTCGGTCAGAACTTCGCGCCGATGCGGAAGAACACGTTGGCATCGGCCTGATCCAGCACTTCCTGCGGAATCCCGTCCTCCTCGAACGATTCGGCGTAAGACACCGAGCCATCCAGGTATTTCCCGTAGGTAAACGACAACGACACGCCGGCGTCGGCCAGGGTCTGGTCGTCCGACTCCTGACCTGCAATATCGTTTTCGAACGTGGCAAATCCGTACTCGGCGAACACGCGCGGCGTCAGCGTGAATGCGCCCAGGGGAATACTCGTCAACTCGATCTGCGCTCTTGCGAGCCCGCCCGTGTCGCCCGCGGCCACGCCCGGCAGATAGGCCTCCACATTGCCGACACCACCGATCACCCATTGCTGCTGCTCAGGCAAGGTGTCGCCGCTGTATTGACCCGTGGCGGCCAGGCCCAAGGCGAAGTACTCGCTGAGCTGCGCGCGCGCGGTCAAGGTAGGCCGGAACAGCAGATAACCCAGGTCCGCTGCCGTGACTGCAACATCGGTCTTGTCGTCGCCCAGGCCGGAGCGCACGGCCAGGCTCACCGTGATGTCGGTGCGTACACCCGTAGGATTCAGTGCCAACGCGTAATCCGTGGACAGTTCCGCCGAACCGTACTCCTGACGCTGAATCGTCAGTTCCTCGAAGGTCGTCGAAAAATCCTTACGGGTGTAATCGGCCTTGGCGCCGACGGTCCAGCGCTTGCTGAAATCGGCCGCGACCAAGTACTGCCAGCCCAGCTCGCCTTGAATGATTTCGCCGTCGAGCGACGTGCCGAAATCCTGCTGGTAGGCGACGTAGCGCCCGGTAAGCCCGAACAAGCCCAGGGTCGTCACCTTGCTCCATCCCAGCGCATGCTCGTTGTAGCCGTCGGCGCTTTCGTTGTCGTCGCTGATTCCTTCCAGCGCGTGCCGGCCGGTGGCCTTGATTTCGTCGCCGGTGGTAAACGAATGGCGCGCGAAATAATCGACGAAGTAACGCCCGACGAAGCGGTTGCCCGGGTTGCCGAACTCCGCTCCCACCGTGCTGCGCGACGGACCGTTGTCGGTCGGCTCCAGTCGCAGCACCGCGCCGCCGGCCTCGTCCGGTATCAGAGTCGGGTTCACGCTCTCGCCGGCACGGTCGGCATAGATGGACGCCAGCGTGCGTCGTGGTTCCAGCGCTTCATCGGTCAAGGGGTCGGCGCCGACCACGCCCGCGAAATACTTGTCGTAGGGCTCCGGCGCTTCCACCTTGGTGACCTTACCCAGGGTGACGAGGACATAGAGGTTGGGTTCCGCAAGCGCGTAAACCACACCCGCTGCCGGATAACCGGCGGCGTAATAGAGGCCTTGAATCAGACGCACCGCGTCCGACATGGAACTGGCCGAAGTGATGGCCGCTTCGAGCAGCGCCTTGTCCATAACGTCCGGCCCGATCACGTGCAGTTGAACACCCTGCACGCTGGCGGTGACGATCGCGGAACCTTGTTGCTGAATCTGGTCGGCAGAACCCTGCACAGGCGGCAGGGGTGATGGCAATACAATTGGCATGGGGCTCTCTTCCCGTTGAAAAAACTATTGGTGTCGGACGGTGGTAGATCCACCGTCTCGTCTTGTCTAAGCATGCAGGCCTGTCCGGGGCCCGCCCGGACATCCTGCTTTCTAAGGCACCCGAGCCTGTTCTGTACCCCGCCCGGGTGCCTTTACCACTTCCCTCGCTCGTCGGAATTTTCAGTTCTGGATGTTGTTGCACTCGGCCTTGCTGGATTGCTTGATATTGCCCAGACCGTCCATCACCACCACGTTGCAATCGGGATCGGCGACGGCCGGGGTAACCGTGGCAACCGGCTTGGCGAACGTGACAGCGCCGACCTCGACCGCACGCGGATCGGCCTTCTTCACCGGCAACACCGCATCGCAGCGCGTCTTCACGCTGCGCGACAGGCCGGTCTTGTCGTCGCGCACGACGACCGTGCAGACCTCTTCGGTGTTGTTCACCGAACCCAGGCCGACGACCGCGTTGGACGAGCCGTTGAGAACTCCGATGGTGCCGCCCGCTCCCCGACCCGAGTTCGGTCCGTTGAGGGCGCCGATCACCGTGCCGCCCGAGCTGTTGCTCGAGTTGGGGCCATTGAGCACGCCTGCCACGAAGCCGTTGGCATTGCCCGAATTGGCGCCGTTCAGAACCGCAGCGGCAATGTTGCCGGAGTTGCCGGAGTTGTTGCCGTTCAATGCGCCAATGGCGAGTTCGCCGGCATTGCCCGAACCGGCCCGGTTGAGAACCGCCGCCGCGATGGTGTCGGAGTTACCCGAGTTGGCGCCGTTGAGCGCCGCGACAGCGAGCTTGGTCGCGTTGCCCGAGTTGCCGCCATTGAGGGCAGCGACGGCAAGCTGACCACCGTTGCCGGAGCCCGCGCCGTTGAGCGCGCCGATGCCGAGAAATTCTCCATTGCCCGAATTCGCACCGTTGAGAATGCCCGCGCCGATGGTGCCGATGCCCGCTCCGGACTTGTTGAACACGCCGACGCCGGCAAACTCCCCGATTCCTGCGTTGTCGCCACTCAACGCCGCCAGGCCGAGCAAGCGGCCCGCGCCGGTGTTGTTGCCGTTGAGCGCGCCGATGCCCGCGAGGCCGCCGATACCCGAGTTGTTGCCCGAGAGCACGGCGATGCCGGCCAATCCGTTACCGCCACTGTTAGCGGCGCTCCTGCCGCTGTTGTTGCCCGACAGCACTGCGAGGCCCAGAGGACCGATACCCGAATTGTTTCCGCATAGCACGCACACACCAGCCAGCGAGCCCTGACCAGCACCCGCCCCCGCCAGAAGCGCGACGCCAATCAGGCCGCCGGAGCCGGCGTTGTCGCCGGTCAGCGCGCCGAAGTTGAGCAGGCCGTTGGACGACGTAGGCATGGCATCGTCGCCACCGCCCACCGCGATGCCCGCGAAGTCGATCAGCGGCACCATAGAGGCCGTCAAGGCAAGGTTGTCGATCAGTCGATTGAAGCTGACGGCGCGCTCTCCATTTCCGATAAAGAGAACTTCGCCATCGGCGTTGAGAATCTTGATGCTCAGGCGCTCGCCGTTGCCCGCATTGCGGCCCGACAGGATCGCGACACCGATGTCGCCGCCGTTACCGGTATTGTCGCCATTGAGCAGGCCGATGCCGATCCTTCCTCCATTACCCGCGTTGTTACCCGACAGCGCCGCGAGCCCCAGCGCACCACCGTTGCCCGTACGGTCGCCGTTGAGAATGCCGATGCCGAGCGGTCCGTTGCCCGCATCGTCGCCGGACAGCGCCGCAATACCAGCCAGCCTGCTGCCGTTACCCGTTCGATTGCCGTTGAGAATACCCAGGCCGAGCGGTCCGTTGCCCGCATCGTTGCCAGACAGCGCCGCAATGCCGGCCAGCACGTTGCCATTGCCGGTCCGATTGCCGTTGAGAATGCCGACTCCCACGGCGCCGAGACCCGCGTCGTTCCCGGACAGCGCCGCAATGCCCACGCCGCGCGTGACACCGGTGACATCGCCGTTGCGCGCGCCGATGCCCAGCAAGCCTACGTTGCCCGTATTGGATCCCGACAGCAGCGCAATACTTCCCAGCCCGCCCCGCGCGGCGCGAACCGAGCCGTCGCCTTCGAGCAGGCCCACATCGAGCAGTCCATCGTTGCCGTCCAGTCCGAGCAGCGGCGTCACGAGTACGCCGTCGAGCTGGTCGCCAATCAGCACGCGGTTGCCCAGGCGTAGAACATCGCCGATACCCGAACCATTGCGGCCTTCCTGCAGCGCCGTAATTCCAAGCGGACCTCTTTCGCCGGTGAATCCGCCTAGAATCGGCAGGCGGCCGGTGAGGCCGGTAACCAGGCCACCGAGGTTGGTCAGGGGGCCGGCGTACGTTGCCAGGGGTAGCAGGGCAAAAAGACCTGCCGTGATCGCTTTCGAAGTTATGCTTGAATGGGGCATGGAAGACTCCAATATGAATGGGTGTTCGGCTTTGAACGAACCAGTTGTGCACCGCGTTATATTGTCAGAAACGTGCTCATCAAGAACAGCCCTTTCGCGACAGAAGTCGCGGAACAAGGTAATAACATTCCTGTCCAACGCGGAGTTGTGGAGAGCATCTCCCCGCATTAACCTCAGACTGCAAGTCCAAGTTTCCCAACGTCTCAAGGAGTTCCCGTCATGAATCAGAGCAACAATCCCGCCACCGTCGTAGCCAGACCTTTTCCCGGCATTGCATCCGGACGATCGGAAGCTTCCGCCAAGGTATTGCGCAACACCTACATGCTGCTGTCGATGACGCTGCTGTTCAGCGCCGCCATGGCCGGCGTCTCGATGGCGCTGAACGTACCCTTTGGCATCAGCCTGGTATGTTCGCTGGTCTCGCTGGGCCTGCTGTGGTTCGTGGTGCCGCGCACCGCGAACTCGGAATCCGGTATCTGGGTCGTGTTTGCGGTCACCGGTCTGCTCGGCTTCGGACTGGGCCCGGTCATCAACAGCTACATCGGGCGCTTCGCCAACGGCGGCCAGATCGTGATGATGGCCTTCGGTCTGACCGGCACGATCTTCGTCGGCCTGTCGACTTACGCGGTCAAGACCCGCCGCGATTTCAGTTTCATGCGCGGCTTCCTGGTCGGCGGCATCCTGCTGGCCTTCGTGCTCAGCATCGGCCTGCTGGTGGCCTCGCTGTTCGGCGTGTACTTGCAGCCGCTGGCCCTGGCCGTGTCGGCGATGTTCTCGCTGCTGATGTGCGGCATGATCCTGTATCAGACCGGCGACATCATCAACGGCGGCGAGACCAATTACGTGCTGGCCACCGTCACCCTGTACGTGTCCATCTACAACCTGTTCACCAGCCTGCTGCACCTGCTGGGCTTCGCCGCCGGCGAGGATTGATCGTAAACGCAGTCCTTTCGAGGCCCCGCACCCGCGGGGCCTTTTTCGTTGCCCTGGAAACAAATCATGAACTGGAGCGTGCTGGGTCAGACCGCCGGCCTGCTGATTCTCTCGAACGTCTTCATGACCCTGGCCTGGTATGCGCACCTGAAGGATTTGCGCGACAAGCCCTGGCTTGTCGCAGCGCTCATCAGTTGGGGTATCGCGCTGTTCGAGTACCTGTTGCAGGTGCCGGCCAACCGCATCGGCTACACCACGCTGAGCCTGCCGCAGCTCAAGATCCTGCAAGAGGTCATCACCCTCGCCGTGTTCGTGCCCTTTGTGCTGCTCTACATGAAGCAACCGCTGAAATGGGACTACTTCTACGCGGCCTTGTGCATGGTCGGGGCGGTGTATTTCATGTTCCGTAGCTGAACGTCTGCACCACACGCGACAGACGCCGTTTTACAGCCAAATAACGGGCAAAATGCAGGACGCCCGAACCGGCTACCTGCCATTTGCACGACGACGGTCTGCACCGATATCCCGGTCTCCCTCCACCTAGCAAATTCGGAGGCAGGCTCCTCCGTCGAAAGGCGTTCGTACTAGTCCGGATCGCACAGCTACTGCACAGCAATACCCGCACGCTTGCCGCGCAACACGAACTTCTGGATCTTGCCGGTCGCGGTCTTGGGCAGTTCGGTGACGAAGTGGAAAGCGGTCGGCACCTTGAAGTGCGCCAGATTCTCGCGTGCAAACGCCTTCATTTCTTCCGCCGTCGCCGTCTTGCCGGCGTTGAGCACGATGAAGGCGTTGGGCGACTCGCCCCACTTCTCGTGCGGCATGCCGACCACCGCAACTTCGAGCACGGACGGGTGCCGCAGCAGCGCGCCCTCCACCTCGATGGAAGAGATGTTCTCGCCACCGGAAATGATCACGTCCTTGAAGCGGTCGCGAATCTCGATATAGCCGTCGGGATGCACCACCGCGGCGTCGCCGGAGTGAAACCAGCCACCTGCGAAGGCCTTGGCGCTGGCTTCAGGATCGTTGTAGTAGCCCTTCATGACGACATTGCCACGCGCCACGATTTCGCCCATGGTGCTGGCGTCGTGCGGGACTTCCTTCATCTGCTCGTCGACCACCAGTAATTCGCCCGAGGTAATGAGCTCCACGCCCTGGCGCGCTTTCATCTTCGCCTGTTCGGACGGACTCAGCTTGGCATGCGCAGGCAGCGGCTCGCAGATCGAAATGAACGGCGCAGTCTCGGTCAGGCCATAGACCTGCGTGATATGCCAGCCCAGTTCGCCTTCCATGCGCTCGATGGTCGTGGGCGCGGGCGGCGCGCCAGCCGTGAACACCTTCACGCCGCGACGCACCTGCTTGCGCTGCGCCTCGGGTCCGTTTGCGATGGCGATCAGCACCGTGGGTGCAGCGCACAGGTGCGTGACGTTCTCGCGGTTGATCGCCTCATAGATCGACGGCGCATCGACTTTCGGCAGGCAGACGTGGGTTGCGCCCACGGCCGTCACCGTCCAGGTGAAGGTCCAGCCGTTAGCGTGAAACATCGGCAGGGTCCACAGGTAGCGGTCGGACGGCACCATGTTCCAGTGCACGAGCACGCCCACCGAATTTGCCCAGGCGTTGCGGTGCGTGATCATCACGCCCTTGGGCTTGGACGTGGTGCCACTGGTGTAGTTGATCGAGAGCAGATCGGTTTCCGCCAGCTCGCAACGAGGAAACTCAGGCCTGGCTGCGGCCAGCAGCTCCTCGTAATTCAGCCAGCCGTCCTTCGCGCCTTCCAGCGCCACGAAATGCTCGACCGTGGGCATGCGATCCCGCACGCCATCGATGCAGTCGAAATAGTCGGGGTGCACGCACAGCACCTTCGAGCCGCTGTGCCCGGCCATATAAACGAAGTCATCGGCCGTCAGCCGATAGTTCATCGGCACGATCACCGCTCCCAACTGCGGCACGGCGTAGTACTGCTCCAGGTTCTGATGCGTATTGGGTGCGATGAGGCCCACGCGATCGCCCGGCTTCACCCCGAGCGTGGCGAGCGCCGCGGACCAGCGATCGCAGCGATCGCCGAACTGCGTGTAGGTGAATCTCAGCTCGCCGTTGACCACCGCCTCGCGGTCCGGGTGCAGCTTGCGGGCACGACGGAAGAATTCCAGCGGGCTCAGTACGGTTTCCATCGGTGCGGTCTCCTCCGCAATGACTGTGGACGGAGACTAGAGAGGCGCCCGAATCGAAGCAACTGTTCGCCAGCGTCAGAGGGCGCGCCCTCAGCGCAGGCAACGCCGCTCAAGCCTTGCGCGGATCGAAATCCTCGAAGAGACGCGCCAGCGCCTCGTAGGCGCCACGCTCCGTGTCGTCCTTGGGAGTCGGCGTGACGATGCGCAGACTCACCGTCTGGTCGCCCGCCGGCGTGCCAGGCAGGCCGCGACCCTTGAGCCTCAGTTGCTTTCCTCCCTGCGTGCCTGCGGGCACGTTCAACTCCACCGCGCCGCCGAGCGTGGGCACGGGAATCTTCGCGCCCAGCGCAGCCTCCCAGGGCGCGATGTTGACCGTGACCTTGATGTTGCGCCCTTCCAGCGTGAACTGCGGATGCTCGGTAAAGCCGATCTCCAGCAGCAGGTCCGAGCCGCGCGGCCCCTGCTCGGCCAGCCGGATGGTCTGACCTTCCGTGACGCCCTTGGGGATACGCACGTTGAGCGAGCGGCCATCGGCCAGACTCACCTGGCGCGAGCCGCCGTGGAAGGAATCTTCCAGCGTGATCTCGATCTTCGCCTTAGCTGTCGGCGAGCGGTGAAAGGAGTCGGCCTCATCGTTGAACGGATGGCGACCGCCACCCATGCCACCCGGCGCCGCACCACCGAACAGCGACGAAAAAAAATCCGAGAAGCCAGGCGACCCCGGCCCCGCTCCGCGAGCGCCGCCGAAGTTCTGCTGCCAGCCCGGCGGCGGCGAAAACCCGCCGCCCCCGCCTTTCCAGTTGGCGCCGAGCGTGTCGTAAGCGCGGCGCTTTTCCGGATCGGACAAGACCTCGTTGGCCTCGTTGGCATCCTTGAATTTTTCTTCCGCGCCCTTGGCCTTGTTCTTGTCCGGGTGGTATTCGCCGGCCAGCCGCCGATAGGCCTTCTTGATCTCGCTGGCCGAGGCGGTACGGCTTACGCCGAGAATCTTGTAGTAGTCCTTGTAGTCCATCGAAGCTCGGAAATCGACGCTCGGAAAAACAAGCGGGGCGCCAATGCGCCCCGCGAGACTAACCGCTTGCGCGATGCTCCGCGCAAATCGATGGACGCATCAATGAGTCACCGCGATGCGACGCGGCTGAACCTGTGCGCGCTTGGGAAGCACGACTTCCAGCACGCCGTTCTTTCCGTTGGCGCTGATGGCGTCCGCATCCGCCGTATCCGGCAGCGTGAAGCGGCGGTGGAACTTGCCATTCGGGCGCTCGGTCCGGCGGCTTTCGGCATCGGCTTTTTCCGCCGCAGCTTCGCGCGTTCCGGCCAGGGTCAGCACGCCTTTCTCCAGGGTGATATCGATGGTCGCCGGATCGATGCCCGGCACGTCGGCATGAATCACGAAACGGTCGGCGTACTCCTGGACATCGACGGCCGGACACCAGTCGACGGGGTTGGCGGGGGGCGCGTCGGCGGCGCTGGCCGCGTCGAAATAACGATTCACTTCCTGCAACCATTTCTGATGCAGGGAAAACGGCTGGCGGTAACGCGGTTGATAGCTGACGAGTGTCATGTTGGCTTCCTCTTTAGGTTGGCTGCGGCCCATCGCCGCATGCACTCAAACTAGGTACGCCAAGCCGCGTTTCAAGAGCGTCAAGCCGCGCGGATGAAATGCTCCCGGTAGTACTTCAGCTCGGCCACCGAGTCGCGGATATCGTCGAGCGCAAGATGTGTGGACTCCTTGGTGAAGCCGTCGGCAATGTGCGGCGACCAGCGCTTGCACAGCTCCTTGAGCGTGGACACGTCGAGATTGCGGTAGTGGAAATATCGCTCCAGTTTCGGCATCCAGCGCGCCAGGAATCGCCGGTCCTGGCAGATGGAGTTGCCGCAGATCGGCGACTTGCCAGCCGGCACCCAGCGCGTGAGAAATTCCAGCGTCTGTGCTTCGGCTTGCGCCTCATCGATGCGGCTCATCCGAACCCTTTGCGCCAAGCCCGAACCGCCGTGCTGGCGCGTGTTCCACTCGTCCATCGCCGCCAACTCTTCGTCGGACTGATGGATGGCAAGCATCGGTCCTTCGGCCAGCAGGTTCAGTTCGGAATCCGTGACGAGCGTGGCGATCTCGATGATGCGATGCCGCTCCGGAATCAGGCCGGTCATCTCCAGGTCGATCCAGATCAAATTGCGTTCGTCGGCGGGCATATGGGTTGCAGGCTGGGAGGGGTCAAGCGAATCCTAGCGCGTGCCGCTGTCGCATAAGTCGATAAGCTGGCGCCGCGCTCAGTAACGGGAGTCGACATGCAGCGGCAAGGCCAGATCCTCGACACCATCGGCAACACCCCGCTGGTGGAATTGCGCAATCTCGACACCGGCTGCTGCCGGCTGTTCGTCAAGCTGGAGAACCAGAATCCGACCGGCTCGATCAAGGACCGCATCGGCCGCTCGATGATCGAGGCGGCCGAGCGAGAGGGCCACATCCAGCACGGCGGCACGCTCGTGGAAGCCACCGCCGGCAACACCGGCCTCGGACTTGCACTGGTCGCCGCGCAGAAAGGCTACCGGTTGATTCTGGTGATTCCGGACAAGATGGCGCAGGAAAAAATTCTGCACCTGCGCGCGCTCGGCGCCGAGACGCGCATCACGCGCAGCGATGTGGCCAAGGGCCATCCAGAGTATTACCAGGATCTGGCGGAGCAACTCGCTCGCGAAATTCCCGGCGCGTTCTACGTCAACCAGTTTGCCAATCCCGCCAATCCGCTCGCACACGAAACCACCACCGGCCCGGAAATCTGGGCGCAGGTGCAGCATCAGCTCGATGCGGTCGTGGTCGGCGTCGGCAGCGGCGGCACGCTCACCGGCCTGTCGCGCTACTTCGCGCGTATGGCGCCGCAGGTGCAGATGGTACTGGCCGATCCCAAGGGCTCGATTCTGGCCGACGTGGTGCGCACCGGTGCGCCGACCAGGGCGCCGGGAAGCTGGCTGGTGGAAGGCATCGGCGAGGATTTCATTCCGCCCAACTGCGATCTTGCGCGCGTGCGCTGCGCGTACGAGATTTCCGATGCAGAGAGCTTTCACACCGCGCGCGAACTGCTGCGCAAGGAAGGCATTCTCGGCGGCTCTTCCACCGGCACGCTGGTCGCCGCAGCGCTGCGGTACTGCCGCGAGCAGAACGAGTCGAAGCGCGTGGTGACATTCATCTGCGACAGCGGCAACAAGTACCTGAGCAAGATGTACAACGACTGGTGGATGGTCGAGCAAGGCCTGCTGGAACGGCCACGCGAGGGCAATCTTCTGGACCTGATCGTGCGCCGCTACCAGGACGGTGGCGTCGCTACGCTGGCGCCAACCGACACGCTGTTGCACGCCTACCGGCGCATGAAGCTGTACGAGGTTTCGCAATTGCCGGTGATGAGCGACGCGCAGGTGATTGGCATCCTCGATGAGTCCGATCTCTTGCTGCACGTGCAATCCGATCCGGCGCGCTACGCCGACGCGGTGAGCACGGCGATGGTGCGCGAGGTGGAACGCATCGAGGTGAGCGCCGCGACGGCCGAATTGCTGCCGATATTCCAGCGTGACCACGTCGCGGTGGTCACCGAGGGCGAACGTTTCGTCGGACTGATTACGCGGATCGACCTGCTGAATTACCTCAGACGGCAGTTGACGTAACCGCCGCCCCACCGTTCCTGGGCTACGTCCACGCTACTCGTCCTTCGATCCGTGCCGCAGGATGGGAAAACAAATCGCGCAACACGAGAGAGCCGCCATGGCGTCGTCCCTGCACTTCCCCACCCTCTGCATCCACGCCGGCCAGTCGCCCGACCCCACGACCGGCGCCGTGATGCCACCCATCTCGCAATCCTCGACCTACGCGCAGACCTCCCCTGGCGTGCACAAGGGTTTCGAGTACTCGCGCTCGCACAACCCCACGCGCTTTGCCTGGGAGCGATGCATCGCGGCGCTCGAATCGGGCACTCGCGGGTTCGCGTTTGCGTCGGGACTTGCGGCGACCGGCACCCTGCTCGAACTGCTCGATAGCGGTAGCCATGTCATCGCCAGCGACGATCTTTACGGCGGTAGTTACCGGCTGTTTGAGCGCGTGCGAAAGCGCTCGGCGGGTCTGAGCTTCAGCTTCGTGGACATGCGCGACCCGCTGAACGTCGAGCGCGCGCTGCGTGCGGACACGCGCCTGATCTGGGTGGAGACTCCGACCAACCCGATGCTGCGCCTGGCCGATCTATCGGCCATCGCGAAAATCGCGAAGCAGCACGGCGTGCTCGCCGCCGCCGACAACACCTTCGCCAGCCCCTGCCTGCAACGGCCTCTCAAACTGGGCTTCGACCTGGTAATGCACTCGGCGACGAAGTATCTCAACGGCCATTCCGACATGGTCGGCGGCGTAGTCGTGGTGGGCGACAACTCAGAACTCGCCGAGCGCATGGCGTTCTTGCAGAACGCAGTCGGGAGCATCGCGGGTCCGTTCGACAGCTACCTCGCCCTGCGCGGCGTCAAGACGCTCGCCTTGCGCATGCAACGGCATTGCGAGAACGCGCTGGAACTGGCCGGCTGGCTGGAGCGGCATCCCAAGATTTCCAAGGTGCACTACCCCGGCCTCGCCTCTCACCCGCAGCACGCGCTCGCGAAAATACAGATGCCGACCGGGTTCGGCGGCATGATTTCCATCGAGCTGAAAACCGATCTCGACGGCAGCCGGCGCTTTCTGGAAGCCACGCAACTGTTCGCGCTGGCCGAGTCGCTCGGCGGTGTCGAGAGCCTGATCGAGCACCCGGCCATCATGACCCACGCCAGCATTCCCGCGGCCGAGCGCGCCACGCTCGGCATTGCCGACAACCTGTGCCGGCTGTCGGTGGGCATCGAGCATCTGGACGACTTGCGTGGCGATCTCGATGATGCGTTGAAGCGCGTTTAACCCCTTTCCGCGACGGTGCCCGTTTACACGCTGAACCTCTTTCGGTGGCCCGCATGAACGTACGACTCGCCGGTCTTTTGCTCCTCCTGCTCGCAACCCCGGCGGCAGCCGGTCCCATTGCCGAGCGGGATGTACCCGAACCGCTGCGTCCCTGGATTCCCTGGGTGTTGCATGGCCAGGCCGCGCAATTCTGTCCGCCCGCGCACAACAACGCGGCGCAGCGGCTGTGCAACTGGCCTTCCGCCGTGTCGCTGGACCTGGATACCGACGGCGGGCGTTTCGAGTTGCGCACGCGCCTGGATGCGCCGGGCTGGACGGCGCTACCGGGCGACGGTCCGCGCTGGCCGCAGGAAGTGACGGTCGATGGCCGTGCAGCGGCAGTGCTCGAATCCAACGGCTTTCCAGCGCTGTGGCTGGAGCGCGGCGAGCATCGTGTGAAGGGACGTTACACCTGGAGCGTGCTGCCCGAGTCGCTGCGTGTGCCGCCGGAAAGCGGCCTGGTCGAATTGAACCTGTCCGGCCGCGACGTGGCGCATCCGCAACGCGACGAACAGCACCAACTCTGGCTGGGTCGCCGCGCCGTCGTTGTCGACGAACAGCCCGAGCGCCTGAGCCTGCGCGTGTTCCGCTTGATCGACGACAGCATTCCGCTGCAAGTCACGACGCGCATCGAGATCGACGCCGGTGGCGTGGTGCGCGAGGAAATCATCGGTCCCGCCCTGCTCGCCGGACTGGTGCCGCTCTCGCTGTACGGCGATCTGCCGGCGCGACTGGAAGACGATGGCCGCTTGCGCGTGCAGGTGCGGCCGGGTTCCTGGTCGCTCACCTTGGTGGCGCGTTCGAAAGCGCCGGTTGCGGCGCTGGCCGCCGACGCGAAACACGAGCAATGGGCCGCGCAGGAAATCTGGTCGCTGCAAGCGCATCCGGAATTGCGCGTGATCGAACCCGAGGGCCTGCCGGCCATCGATCCGCGACAGAGCGGCGTGCCCGGAGAGTGGCACAGCCTGCCCGCGTTTCTGGTCGATGCGGGCGCGCGCCTGACGCTCAAGGAGATTCAGCGCGGCAACCCCGAACTGCCGCCGGATCAACTCCAGCTCACGCGCCAGTTATGGCTGGATTTCGACGGCGGCGGATTCACCGTGCAGGACCAGTTGCAGGGCGCGCTGTCGCGCAATTCGCGGCTGGAAACGCAGGCGCCGATCACGCTTGGGCAAGTGCAGATCGACGGCCAGCCGCAACTCATCACGCAGCACGGCCAGGGCACCGGCGTGGAAGTACGCAACACCGCGCTCAATCTGAGCGCCGACAGCCGCATCGACAATGGCGTGCGGCGCATTCCCGCGAGCGGCTGGAACGCCGACGTGCAGGGCATCGAAACGACCTTGCACCTGCCGCCGGCCTGGCGCCTGCTCGCCGCGCCCGGCGTGGACAACGTGCCGGACACCTGGCTGTCGCGCTGGAGTTTGCTGGATCTGTTTCTGGTGCTGGTCACGACCATCGCCGCGCTGCGCCTGTTCGGTCGTGGCACCGCGGCACTGGCCTTAATCACGCTGGGCCTGACCTGGCACGAGCCTGGCGCGCCGCAATGGACCTGGCTGAATCTGGTCGCGGCCATTGCGCTGCTGCGCGCGCTGCCCACGAACTTCGACGGCAGCGGGCGTTTGCGCAAGCTGCTGGTCGGATACCAGTGGATTGCGGCGGGAGTGCTGGCCTATGTCGCGCTGCCTTTCGCCATCCAGCAGGCGCGCGTGAGCCTGTATCCGCAATTGGAGAACGAGTTCGCCTATCAAGGTTTTTCGAGCGGCAGCGCGACCGCGCCAATGGTCGCGGCCGCACCGGAAGCCATGGAGATGAACATGGACCAGGCCAGTGTGATTCGTGCCGAGGAGTCCGAGGCCGGTATGCCGGCCAGCGCGGAACCGCCGCGACTGGCCAAGTACAAGCTTTCGGCCATCGACGAGCAAGTCCGTTATTCCAGCGTCTCGCAACAGTCGATCCAAAAACTCGATCCCAACGTACTCACGCAGACCGGTCCCGGCCTGCCCGACTGGACCTGGCGCCAGGCGCGATTGAGCTGGTCCGGTCCGGTCACCGCCGAGCAGAACTTCCGCCTGTGGCTGATGCCGCCGGTGCTCACACGGCTGCTGGGATGGGTTTCCATCGTGCTGATCGCGCTGCTCGCTGCGCGCTGCCTGCAACTGGCGCCACGCCTGCGCGGAATAACTTCGGGCTTGCGCACCGCGAGCCTGCTGTTGAGTGCGTTCGCGCTGGCCTCGCTGATGTTCGCGCCGTCGCCCGCGCTGGCGCAGGAACCGTCTCCGCCGAACTCGCAGATTCTCGAAGAACTGCGTGCGCGTCTCACCGCCCCGCCCGACTGCCTGCCCAACTGCGCTAGCTGGTCGCGCATGGACCTCAACATCGAGAACCAGCGCCTGCTGCTGCGCTTGACGGCCGAAGCGCAGATCGAGGTCGCGCTGCCCTTGCCGGTACCGCGGCTCTCCGGCGGTCAGAGCCGCGTGTGGCAGCCGCAGCAGGTACTGCTCGACAGCGAAGCCGCGGCCCTGGTGCGGGAGGGCGGCGGCGCGCTCTGGCTGCGCGTGCCGGCGGGTCGCCACACGGTCCTGCTGAGCGGCGATCTGACCGGCTTCTCGCAGCTTCAGTTGCCGCTGATTCCGGCGCCGAAGCAGGTGCACATCAACGCGCCCGGCTGGTTGGTCAGCGGGGTCGATGCCCAGGGCAGCGCCGGCAGCGCGCTGGACCTGGTGCGTGAACAGAAGGAAGCCGCCGCGAGTGCAACGGGAGAAGGCACCCAGGAAAGTAGTGGCCAGGCCTTCACGCCGCTGTTGCGCGTGACCCGCCGCTTGCAGCTCGGCCAAGTGTGGAGAGTCGAATCCACCTTGCAAAGAGTCGGCAGCGCGGACGGAGCGCTCGTCGCGACCTTGGCTGCACTGCCCGGCGAAGTCGTCACCGGCGATTCGGTGCGCCGTGTGGGCACGCAAATCCAGGCGAGCTTTGCGCCGGGGCAAGGCCAGATCGGCTGGACCTCCAGCCTGGAGACGCAGGCGAGCCTGAAGCTCAAGGCCAGCGATTCGCCCGACCTGATCGAGATCTGGCACTTCGATGTTAGCCCGCTGTGGCGTGTGGAGTTCGACGGCCTACCACCCTTGCGTGAAAGCCCGGAAGCCTGGCCACCTTCGAGCTTTCAGCCCTGGCCGGGCGAGTCTCTGAACGTCAGCGTCGCGCGGCCCACGGCGGTCAAGGGCCAGATACTCACGCTGGATCGCGCCGACCTCGACGTGCGGCCTGGCAAGCGCGCGACCGACTACACCCTGAGCCTCGTCCTGCGCGCGAGCCAGGGCGGTCAGCATGCCCTGCCCTTGCCGGCGAATCTCGAACTGCAAGGACTGGAGATCGATGGTCAGACTCAGCCAGCGCGACGCGAGGGCGAGCGCGTGATTCTGCCGCTCCATCCGGGCGCGCAGACCATCCAGTTGCGGCTGCGTGCCGACGAAGGCATCGGCGCTTTCACCAACACCCCCGCACTGCAAACCGGCCTGCCCGGCGTGAACGCAAGAGTCTCCGTGCAACTGCCGGAAGATCGCTGGGTGCTGCTGGTCGGCGGTCCTGCACTGGGTCCGGCCGTCCTGTTCTGGGGCGTGCTCGCGGTGCTGCTGCTGGTGGCCGCGGCGCTGGGACGCAGCGGCTTCACGCCCTTGAAAACCGTGCAATGGGCGCTGCTGATGATCGGCCTGTCGCAGCTCCCGCTCTACGGTGCAGCGTTGGTCGCGGGCTGGTTGTTTGCGCTGTCGCTGCGTGGGCGCATGCCGGAAAGCTGGAGCGCGAATCGCTTCAACTTCGTGCAGGTGCTGCTGGCGCTATGGACGCTGGCGGCGCTGTCGACGCTGTTCGGCGCCGTAGCGCAAGGCCTGCTCGGAACCCCGGACATGCAGATTGCGGGCAACGGTTCTTCGGCCTTCCAGTTGCAGTGGTACCAGGATCGCTTCGCAACAAATCTGCCTTCGGCCTGGGTGATATCGGTGTCCATCTGGTTCTACCGCGGCCTGATGCTGCTGTGGGCGCTGTGGCTGGCGAACAGCCTGCTCAACTGGCTGCGCTGGGGCTGGGCGCAATACGCATCGAACGGTCTGTGGAAGAAAAAACCAGTCGTCGTGATGCAAGCTGCCAATCCGGTTATCGCCGACATTCAATCCGGCACGACAAGTGGAGAAAACCCCTCATGAGCACTCTCTCCGAAAAGCGCTGTGTTCCCTGTGACGGCGGCGTGCCGGCGCTGGACGTCACCGCGACCGCATCGCTGTTGAAGCAACTCAAGCCGAACTGGAAACTGGTCAAGGACGGCAAGGCGATCGAAGCCACGTTCGCGTTCAAGAACTACTACCACACGACCGCCTTCGTGAACGCGCTGATTTATATCGCGCACCGCGAAGACCATCACCCCGACGTGCGCTTCGGCTACAAGCAGTGCACGGTCGAGTATTGGACCCACGCGGTCGATGGGCTCACGGAGAACGACTTCATCTGCGCGGCGAAAATCGATGCGCTGATCGATTGAGTCACGTAGGTTGGGGTGAGCGATAGCGAACCCCAACACCGCGCCGACCCCGTTGGGGTTCGCAAGCTCACCCCAACCTACCGTTGTTGCCAGACCAGCAGGCGGTTATTCGCCGGCATGGCGTGATCGGCAGCCAATTCCAGGCCTCCCTCGGCAGCCAGGGCATTCACCGCCTCGAAATCGCGAATGCCGCGCCTCGGATCGTCGGACTTCAGGCGAACATCGAAGGCCGCATTGCTCTCGCTGGTGTAGCGGCCGCCGTAATTGAACGGTCCGTACACAGCAAGCTTGGCGTCTTTGGCGAGAATTTCCGGCAGGCGGCGGAAGAACATCTGCACTTCGTCCCAGCCCATGATGTGCAGGGTATTGGCGGTGAACAGGCCGTCGTACGGTCCGTCCGGCCAAGCGGCCTGGTTAACGTCGAACAGCAACGGGGCCGGCGTGTTGGGCAGGTGCGCGTCGTCGAGCCAGAGGCGAATGCCGGACAGGTTTTCTTCCCGGTCCGAGCACTGCCAGTTCAGGTGCGGCATGGCCGCGGCGAAGTGCATCGCGTGTTGCCCGGTGCCGCTGCCGAGTTCGAGCACGCTGCGGCGATCCGCGAAGGCGCCGCGCAATACATCGAGAATGGGAGTGCGGTTGCGCTCGCTGCTGGGAGAAAACGGTTTGTTCATGGCGGGGACCTTCTCGACAACCCGGACACTCTGGATTTGGATTCTAATAAGCGCCAGCCCGCCATGACGATTTGCAGTGCGACAGGCATCCTTGCCCGTCGAACGCCACGCCCACCCTGGATGAACCGATGACCGAGGTCCTGTACTGCAACGCCTGCGGGCACAAGGTGGAGCATCGCGTGCCCGAGGGCGATCACCTGCCGCGGCACATCTGTCCTTCCTGCCATCACATCCAGTATTTCAATCCGCGCGTGATCGTGGGCTGCATTCCGGAATGCGAGGACGGCCGCGTGCTGATGTGCCGCCGCAACATCGAACCGCGCTTTGGGCTCTGGACCTTCCCCGCCGGCTTCATGGAACTGGGCGAGACCACCGCCCAGGGCGCCGCGCGCGAAGCGCTCGAAGAATCGCAGGCCGACGTCGAGCCTGGCGAAATCCTGGCCGTCATCAACGTGCCCTACGTCAGCCAAGTCACCATCGTGCACCACGCGCGCATGCGCAACCTGCATCACGGGGTCACGCCGGAGAGCAGCGAAACGCGGCTGATGACGGAGGCGGAAATTCCCTGGGAGGAAATCGCCTTCCCCACGGTCTGGCACAGCCTCAAGTTCTTCTTTGCCGACAGGGCCGCAGGACGCAGCACCATCCACGCGATGGACCTGATGTACAAGCCACGCCGTCCGCGCGATCAGGAAGTTTCCACGGGCGACCCACCGCCGGTGTAGATCGCTTCTGGCAAAAGCGAAGGAGTCCATGAACGCCATCAACCACGCGGCGACCGCACTTCTGATCAACCGGAGATGGCCTGGTGTTCCGTTGATAGCCGTCCTGGTTTCGGTGCAGCTCATCGAGTGCCTGTGGGTGGCGCTCAACCTGTTCGGGCTGGAGCGAACGACAACGGAGTTGCAGGTGCAGTCGCTCGCCGACATTCACCTTGCACACATGCCGTACTCGCACTCGATGGCTTCAACGGTGGCCATCGCCGCGCTGGTGTGGTGGCTCACCTCGAGAGTCTTCCGCAAGCCGGGATGGACCGTTGCGCTCGCGGTCGGCGTGATGTCGCATATGGTGCTCGACCTGGCAACGCATGTACCGGACATACAGCTTGCTCCCTCGCTCGAATCGCCCCGATTCGGCGCGGGCCTGTATGGAATTCCCGCGGTCGCGCTGTTCGTGGAGACGCTCTATGGCATCTGGTGCTGGCGCGTGTTTCGCGGATCGAAACCGCTGCTTGCGGCCATCGTGCTGCTGAACCTTGGCGCCCTCTCGTTTTACGTTCCGCAGGTGCCGGGGCCGGAAATATTTCTTGCCGGACATCCGAAGATCTTCGCGGCCGTCATCGGCCTGCACATCCTGACCGGGTGGATTGCGATCGGTTTTTTTGCGCGCACGCACTGGCGGAAAAGCGCCGGTGGATTTCAGTCGGTTGCGGCGGCGGCATAGCGTCCGATGTCCCACCAGTCCCTTCGCTTCGAGCAGTTCTTCGCCGCGCCTCGCGGGGTCGTGTTCGAATGGTTTTCGCAACACGAGAACATCGGCCGGCTGTTTCCGCTCCGCGTGCGTCGCGTGCTCGACAGCCCTTCGTCTGCGGACGTGAACGGTCTGGGTTCGGTGCGTGAACTACGATTGCTGCTGTTGCGAGTGGAGGAGACCATCACCGGATTCCAGCGGCCGGAGTCCATCGAGTACCGCGTCACACGCGGCTGGCCGATCAGCAGTCACGTCGGTCGGCTGCGCTTCGAGGAAGTGCCAGGAGGCACGCGCCTGGAATACACCATCGAGTTCGATTCCAGAATGGTCCTGCTCGGCGGTGTGATTGCCGGTTTCCTGTGCGCCTCGTGGCGACGGGGCGCACAGCGCGCGGTGGACGCGATCTCTGCGGTCTCGACGCCGCCTCTGACGCATATCGACCCGGAACACCCATGATGCGCTTGCTCAAGTTTCTGCTGTTCGCGGCCTCGCTCGGCGTGATCGCGCTTGGTGGGTTATACGTGACCGCACCAACAACCTTCGTGCGCATTGCGATTGATGCGGAGCGCTGGGCCTCTTCGCTCACGCGATTCGAAGCCAAGCTGCCAGGCTTTTCCGTGGCCTACCTCGACAGCGGCGGGACGGGCGAACCACTGGTACTGGTACACGGCTTTGGCGGCGACAAGGACAACTGGACGAGGGTCGCGCGCCATCTACGAAAGCACTACCGGATCATCGCGCCCGACCTGCCAGGTTACGGCGAAAGCACGGCACCCGAAGGCGCGCATTACCGCATCGACGACCAGGTCGAGTATCTGCACGCCTTCGTCCGGAAACTGGGTCTGTCGCGCGTGCACCTCGGTGGCAACTCCATGGGCGGCAATGTCGCGGCGAGCTACGCCGCAAAGCATCCGAACGAGGTCGGGACACTATGGTTGATCGCCAACTCCGGCATCACCTCGAAGCCGCCGAGCGAGTTGCGCAGGACCCTCGCCGAAGGCGGACGCAACGCACTGATTCCTTCGACGCGCGAGGAATATCGCGAACTGATTGCGTTCGTGATGTCGCGCCCGCCGTTTCTTCCGGGCGCCTTTGTCGATGTGATGGCCGACAGAGCCATTGCCATGCACGACCTGCGCGTGCGCCAGTTCGCCGAATTGTCGGAAGACCGCTTCGATTTCGAAAAGAGGATTGCGAACATGCCCATCCAGACGCACGTGCTGTGGGGCGAGGAAGACCGCGCGCTGCACGTGAACAGCGTCAATGCTCTGATGGCGCTGCTGCCGTACAGCAGCCGCACGATCATGCCGGGCATAGGCCACGTGCCAATGATCGAAGCGCCTGCGGAAACGGCCGAGGACTACATCAAATTCAGAAAAGGGCTGCGTAGCTAGCGGACGCAAGGTTCAGCCGCGCGGACGCTGCGGCATTGCCGCTGTCATGACCCGCGGCCACACTGCAAGCTCGATCACCGTTTGGGATTGCCCTTCAGATGAACGCGCGTCGCTGGATTCTTTTGCTGCTGCTTGCTGGCGCCATCGCGGCGTTTTTTGTTTTCGATCTAGGGCGATTTTTCTCGCTGGAATATTTCCAGTCGCAGCGCGCCGCGATCACGGCATGGCAGGAACAACATCCTCTGGCCACAGCGGGAATCTTCTTCGCGATCTACGTCACCACCACCGCCCTGTCCTTTCCCGGCGCCGCGGTGTTGACCCTCGTGGGTGGCGCGTTGTTCGGCTTGCTGTGGGGCACGCTGCTGATTTCGTTCGCCTCGTCCATCGGTGCGACGCTCGCGTTTCTGGTCTCGCGCGGCTTGCTGCGCGATGCCGTCCAGTCACGCTATGGCGACCGTCTCAAGAGCCTCAACGAAGGCTTCGCGCGCGACGGCGGTTTCTATCTTTTCACCTTGCGGCTGGTGCCGGCCGTGCCGTTCTTCGTGGTGAATCTGGTCATGGGTCTGACGCCCATCAAGACGCGCACGTTCTACTGGGTCAGCCAAGTCGGCATGTTCGCCGGCACCGTGGTGTACGTGAACGCGGGCACGCAACTGGGGAACCTGACCTCACTCAAGGGCATTGCCTCGCCGAGCATCATCGGCGCCTTCGTCCTGCTCGGCCTGTTCCCCTATTTCGCGCGCGCACTGGTCAACGCGGTTCGGGCGCGCAAGGTGTATGCGCGTTTCAGGAAGCCCAAGCGCTACGACCGCAACATGATCGTCATCGGCGGCGGATCGGCTGGTCTCGTCAGCGCGTATATCGCGGCGGCGGTCAAGGCGAAGGTCACGCTGATCGAAAAGCACCAGATGGGCGGTGACTGCCTCAACACCGGATGCGTGCCGTCCAAGGCCCTGCTACGCGCGGCGAAACTGGTGTCGCACATAGACCGTGCACGCGAGTTCGGCGTGGACGCGGGGATGCCGCGCGTGGACTTTGCGGCTGTGATGGAGAGAGTCGCGCACGTCATCAAGGAGATCGAGCCGCACGATTCAGTGGAGCGATATTCCCAGCTCGGCGTCGAGTGCCTGAGCGGTGACGCGAAGCTGATCGATCCCTGGACGGTGGAGGTCAACGGCCAGCGGCTCACGGCGCGCAGCATCGTGATTGCGGCAGGAGCAGAGCCTTTCGTGCCGCCGATTCCGGGACTGGCGGAAGCGGGGTTCCTGACCTCGGAAAATCTTTGGGAGCTGCGCGAACTGCCGAAGCGGCTGGTCGTGCTCGGCGGCGGCCCCATCGGCTCAGAGATGGCGCAGGCCTTTGCACGGCTGGGCTCGAATGTCACGCAAGTCGAGATGCTACCGCGGCTGATGATTCGCGAGGACCCGGAAGTCTCGAAGCTCGTCGCCGAGCGCTTCGTTTCCGAAGGTATCGATGTGCGCCTGGAAACCAAGGCGCTGCGCGTCATCGAAAACGAGTCGGGCAAGTTTCTGGTGTGCTCGCGCAACGAGAAAGAAGAAGCCGTCGGCTTCGATGAAATCCTCGTCGCAGTCGGCCGTGCTGCGCGGCTCAAGGGCTACGGTCTGGAAGAACTGGGCGTGAAGACCGGCAAGACCCTGGAGGTCAACGAGTTCCTGCAAACCAACTACCCCAACATCTTTGCCTGCGGCGACGTGGCGGGGCCGTACCAGTTCACGCACACCGCCTCGCACATGGCCTGGTATGCGGCGGTGAACTCCTTGTTCGGCCCCCTGCTCGCGCTCAAGGGCGGGATGTTCAAGGTGGATTACTCGGTGATTCCCTGGGCCACGTTCACCGAGCCCGAGGTCGCGCGCGTGGGGCTCAACGAAACCGATGCGGCCACGCAGAAGACCCCGTTCGAAGTCACGACTTTCGGCATCGACGAACTGGACCGCGCCATCTGCGACGGCGAAGCACACGGCTTCGTCAAGGTGCTGACCGTGCCGGGCAAGGATCGCATTCTCGGCGTGACCATCGTCGGCGAGCACGCGGGCGACCTGATCGCGGAATACGTGCTGGCCATGCGTCACGGCCTGGGGCTCAACAAGATTCTCGGCACCATCCACATCTATCCGACCCTGGCCGAGGCCAACAAGTATGTGGCCGGCAACTGGAAGCGGGCGCACAAGCCGGAGGGCTTGCTGCGCTGGGTGGAGAAGTACCACGCGTGGCGGCGCGGATAGCCGGGGCTCTCCCGAACCGTTCAGCTTGAGCGGCTAAACTCCGGGCCGAATTTACCCGGATCTTCATCATGCCCAAGCCACTCAAGATCGTTCTTGCCGTCGTCGGCGTCCTGCTGGTTCTGGTGATTGGCGCGGTGCTGCTCGCCGCGACGTTCTTCGACCCCAACGACTACCGCGGCAAGATCACCGAAGCGGTCAAGAAAGAGACCGGCCGCGACCTGACGCTCGGCAACATCGAGCTGAAAGTATTCCCCTGGCTCAACGTGCGCGTCGCCGATGTGAGTTTCAGCAATGCGCCCGGTTTCGGCAGCACGCCGATGGCGCAGGTCCGCGAGGCGGCGGTGGGCGTGCAACTCATGCCGCTCTTGCTGGACCGCGAAGTGCGGGTGAGCACGGTCAAACTCGACGGCCTCAAGCTGGATCTGGCGAAAGATGCCAGCGGCAAGACCAACTGGGACGACCTGATCAAGCCCGACGACAAGCCTGAGCCGGAGAAGAAAGACGGGTCCAAACCCTTCGATCCCGAAAGCATCGATATCGCGGGTGTCACGCTCACCGACGCGGCCATCAATTACCGCGACGAAGCGGCCAAGCAGAGCTACAAGCTGGAGAAGGTGAATCTGGAAACCGGCGCCTTGCAGCCGGGTGAGCCGGTGGATATCAAGGCCTCGCTTACGGCCACCGACGAAGTGAAGAAAATGTCCGGCGAGCTTGCGTTTTCGGCAACCGTGCTCGCCGATCTGGTGGCGCAGAAAGCGACCATCGATAAGCTCAAGCTGGACGTAAAAGCCAAGGGCAAGGATCTGGACGCATCGGCCCAGCTTGCCGGTGATATCGCCGCCAATCTGGAAACCCAGGTGGTCAGCGTCGAAGGTCTGAAGCTGGACTTCAAGACCGCGATGAAAGACCTGACGGCCGAGGGCACGCTGGTCGGAAAGGTGCTGGCCGACATGCGCACGCAGAACGTGAACGTCGATGGCTTCAAACTCGACTTCAAGACCGCGATGAAGGATCTCGCGGCGCAGGGCAGCCTGGCGGCGAAGCTCAAGGCCACGATCGACACGCAGAAAGTCGAACTGGCAGGTCTCAGCTTGAACGCGAACGCCTCGGGTGCCGCGATTCCGGGCGGCAAGCAGACGCTCAAGCTGACAGGCAACGCGGCCTTCGACGCGATCAAGGGCGCGCTGCGTTTGAGCGACGCGAAGATCGGCGCGGCCGGGCTCAACATCAGCACGTCGATCACGGGTGAAGACTTGATGGGCGATGCGCCACGCCTCTCCGGTCCTATCGCCATCGCGGCCTTCAATCCGCGCGAACTGCTCAAATCGCTGGGCCAGCCCGACATCAAGACCACCGACGCCACTGTGCTGAGCAACGCCAGCCTGTCGGCGCGCTACAGCGGCAGCTTCAAGTCGCTCAAGCTCGACGACCTCAAGCTCAAGCTCGACGACACCAATGCCGGCGGCACGTTTGCCGTGCGTGATTTCACCAGCCAGGCGCTGGAGTTCGCGCTCAAGGTGGATCGTCTGGATGCGGATCGCTACATGCCGCCGGAATCCAACTCGGCCGCGCCAGCGACACCGCCGACGAAGGAAAAATCGAAAGATCTGAACGCGACCGAAATCCCGCTGGAAGCTCTGGAGAAACTCAACGCCAGCGGCACGCTCGACGTGACCGAACTCAAGCTCAAGGGCGCCACGCTCAAGGACGTGCGCGTGAAAATCGACGGTCCCAAGGGCGCGCCGAAACAGATCAGTCTCGACCTCAAGGCCTACGGCGGCCAGATCGCGACCAACACGCGCATCGGGCCGGGCGCCAAGCCGACCTACGCCTTGAACACTTCGATCTCGGCGTTGCAACTGGCGCCGATGTTGGCGCAGTTCGCCGGAAAAGATTTCGTCTCGGGACTCGGCAACATCAAGCTCGACCTGACCACCGGCGGCAAGACCGTGGGCGATGTGCGGCGTGCGCTCAACGGCGATGTCGCGCTGAGTTTCGAGAACGGCGCGGTCAAGGGCTTCAACCTCGCCGAGATCATTCGCCGCGGCCAGGCCCTGGTCAAAGGCCAGGCCTACGCCGCGCCGCCGGAAGCGCCGCAGACCGACTTCACCGCCATCACCTTCGCCGCCCGCGTCGTCAACGGCGTGCTCAAGTCCGATCAGCTCAATGCCTTCAGCCCGCTGTTTCGCGTGAACGGCAGCGGCGAGATCGACCTGGTCAACGAAACCCTCAACTACCTCGCCTCGCCGTCCGTGGTGGCCAGCGCCGCTGGCCAGGGCGGCAAGGGTTTGCAGGATCTGGCCGGCCTCACCATTCCGATCAAACTCACCGGTAGCCTGTTCGCGCCCAAATACAAGCTGGACTTGCAGACTGCGCTGAAACAGAAAGCCGGCGACGAACTGCGCGGCAAGGTCGCCGACAAGATACTGGGCGGCGAAAGCGGCCAGAAGATGTCCGACACCGAGATCAAGGCCAAGGCCAACGAGAAGATCGGCAAGGAACTGGGCAAGGGTCTCGAGAAGCTGTTCGGCGGCGGCAAGAAAAAGAAGACCGAGGAACCGCCCGCGGAAGCCCCGGCAAGTGCACCAGCAGAACCGGAGGCCAAGGCGTCCGAAGCTCCTGCGGCGGAAGCTGCGCCGCAGTCCGAAGCCGATCAGGCCGGGCCGGCAACCCCTCCTTGATCGCCCCTAGGAGGGGCTCGGCCCCGACCGGCGCTTGTATTTCGCAGCGTGGTTCGTTCTGCGACCGCCTGTCGGGGCAGAGCCCCTTCGATCAAATCAGGATTACGCGACACCTTGACCTATGGTGGATGCGCTTCGCTTATCCACCCTACAAGGCGGCTCTGCTCGTTGCTGCCGCTCTGACCGGAGCCGGCGGCACCGCGAGCGCTTTCGAACTGCACGAAATCACGGTCGTCCATGCAGGCGAGCGCTATCGCATCGAGATGAGCGTGAGCCTCGACGTGCCCGCGCGCGACGCATTCGGTGTGTTCTCAGACGTTTCAAAGTTGCCGCAGATCAACCCATCGGTGCGCGAAGCGCGGGTGCTCCGGGAAAATATTTCCGCGGGCTTGCGCGTGTATACGAACGTCCGCATGTGCATCAGCTTCTTCTGCCGCCACCTCGAACAGGTGCAGGACATGCAGTTCCTGCCGGACGGAACCGGCGGCGAAATCCGTGCGGACGTGCTCCCGGAGCGCAGCGATCTGCGCTACGGCCGCGCGCATTGGACGCTGAAAGACTGTGCCGGACGCACCTGCCTGAAATTCGACGCCGAGCTCGAACCCGACTTCTGGGTGCCGCCGCTGATCGGCCCCTGGCTGATTCAACGCAAGCTGCGCAGCGAGGCGATGGAAACCAGCGACGGCATCGAGCGGCTTGCGCGCGCTAAGGCCTCCCGGTTTCCCGTTCGTGGCGAGCGTGTCGAACCATGAACGGGAAACAGGGCGCCAATTTCGCAGACCGGCTGCTGGCGTGGTTCGGCACACACGGCCGTCACGATCTGCCCTGGCAACACCCGCGCGATCCGTATCGCGTGTGGATCAGCGAAGTGATGCTGCAACAGACGCAGGTTGTCACCGTCATCCCCTACTTCGAGCGATTCATGTCGCGCTGTCCGGATGTGCAGGCGCTGGCCGGCGCAGCGCTCGACGACGTGCTCAAGCGCTGGGCCGGCCTGGGTTACTACGCGCGCGCGCGCAATCTGCATCGGGCCGCGCAGCAGATCGTCGAACGGCATCACGGCGAATTTCCGGGCGAACTGGAAACGCTGGGCGAGCTTCCCGGAATCGGACGATCCACCGCGGGCGCAATCCTCGCGCAGGCCTTCGGGCAACGGCAGGCGATTCTCGACGGCAATGTGCGTCGCGTGCTCGCGCGACACGCCGGCATCGAAGGCTGGCCGGGCCAGCCCAGGGTGCAAGCACAACTGTGGGCCGTCGCCGAAGCACTCCTGCCCGACACGCAGCTCGCCGACTACACGCAAGCGCTCATGGACTTGGGCAATGCGGTCTGTCGCGCGCGCTCGCCGCGCTGCGGCGAATGCCCGGTCTCGTCCGACTGCCGCGCGCTGATCGAGCAGCGCGTGCACGAACTGCCGTCCGCGAAACCGCGGCGTGGGAGGCCACATCGCAGCGCGCACGTACTGCTCATCCACGATCGCAGCAACGAATTACTGCTGGAACAACGTCCCGGCGTCGGCATCTGGGGCGGCCTCTGGTGTCCGCCCATGAGCGACATGGACGAGGCCTGGCCCAGCTTCGCCGCGCGTCTCGGCCTGCGTGACGCAGAGGCCCAGGCGCTCGCACCCATCGCCCACGCCTTCACCCATTTCGATCTCGACCTGATGCCGGTGCGCGTGCTCATCGACGCCCTGCCGGTCGCGACCAACGAGAAACCGGTGCAGGCCTGGATTAAGCTATCTCATCCCGCGGACTGGCCCGGCATGCCCGCCCCCATCCGCAAACTGGTCGAGCGGCTCGGCGTGCAAGCCGAGTTGCCGTTCGATCCAAACGTTTCTTCAGGAGTTCCGTGTCCCGCACCGTCTACTGCATCAAGCTCGACCGCGAAGCCGAAGGCCTCGACCGCCCGCCCTATCCCGGCGCGCTCGGCCAGCGCCTCTTCGAAAACGTCTCCAAGGAAGCCTGGCAAGCCTGGCTCGCGCACCAGACGCGCGTGATCAACGAATACAAGCTGGCCTTGTCCGACTCCAGCGCGCGCAAGTTCCTCGCGGCCGAAATGGAGAAATATTTCTTCGGCGGTGGAGAGCTCGCGCAGACCTCGTACACACCGCCGAAAAACGCTTCGGATTCTTGACACTCCAGGGGTCCGCCGCTTTAATGCGCGACCTTTTTGCGGCCCGTGATTCCTCAGCCGCAGCACAAAAAAAGGCCGGGTAGCTCAGTCGGTAGAGCAGAGGATTGAAAATCCTCGTGTCGGCGGTTCGATTCCGTCCCCGGCCACCATTCGTGAACAAGTTGGCGCGAATAATTCAAAGGGCCTGCATCGCCGATGGTGCACTGCACAATCGGAATGGGTGGCCGTTATAATTCGCGCTCTTCTCCCAAGCAGGTGTACCGATGTCGCTAGCACTCGTCCCGACCGGCAGAAACGTCCCGGAGGACGTGAACGTGGTCATCGAAATTCCGATGAACAGCGAGCCGGTGAAATACGAGGTGGACAAGGAGTCCGGTGCGATCTTCGTAGACCGGCTGCTGACGACACCGATGCGCTATCCCTGCAATTACGGCTACGTACCGCACACGCTGTGCGGCGATGGCGACCCCATCGATGCGCTGGTGATGATGCCGATGCAACTCATCCCGGGTTGCATCATCAACTGCCGGCCCATCGGCATGCTGGAGATGGAGGACGAGAGCGGAACCGACGAGAAGCTCATCGTGGTGCCGACCGACAAGATCAGCCGCCTGTATAGCGAGGTGGAGACCGTGCGCGCGCTGCAGCCCTTGGTCCGCGACCAGATCGCGCACTTTTTTGCCCACTACAAGGACCTGGAACCCGGCAAGTGGGTGAAGATCAAGGGCTGGCACGGACCGCAGGACGCGAAGAAGGCGATTCTCGACAGCATCGCGCGCTACAAGGCCGAGCCGGTTGCACCGAATTTCTGAGTTTCCTTCTCGTAGGAGGGGCTCTGCCCCGACAGCCACTCGCACAACCAAGCCGGCTCGAAATTCTTGTCGCCTTGTCGGGGCGGAGCCCCTCCTACCATGCCCCAGACCTACGACACCCTGATCATCGGCGCCGGCCATAACGGCCTGGTCTGCGCGGCTTATCTGGCGAAGGCCGGGCGCAAGGTGCTGGTGCTGGAACGCCGCTCCGTCGTCGGCGGTGCGGCCGTCACCGAGGAGATCGCGCCGGGGTATCGCGCGTCCACCGCGTCTTACGTCATCAGCCTGCTGTTGCCGGAGATCGAGCGCGATCTGAGGCTCGCAGAATTCGGCTACAAGGTGCTGCCGCGCAGCCCGTCCTCGTTCACGCCGTTCCTCGACGGCCGCTCGCTGCTGATGGGGCCGGACGCGGAACTCAATCGGCGCGAGATCGCGAAGTTCTCGGCGCGCGATGCGGAAGCGTTCCCGCGCTACGAAGCCCTGCTCACGCGCATCGCCGAGCATCTCGAACCGGCCTTGATGGACACGCCACCCGACCTGTTGCCGCTGCCGCGCGAATGGCGCGCCCGCGGGTTTATGGACCGGCTGCGCAACCTGCGTCGCGGTGGCGCGCTGTATCGCGCGATGAAAAAGCTCGGCTCTGATCTGCCCGAGGCCATCGAAATCCTGACCGGCCCGGCGAGCCCGGTTCTCGACCGCTGGTTCGAATCCCCCGAACTGAAAGGCACGCTCGCCACCGACGCCATCATCGGCACCTTCGCGAGCCCTTCCGCGCCCGGCACTGGCTACGTACTGCTGCATCACGTCATGGGCATGGCCGGTGGCGCGCGCGGGGTCTGGGGTTATGTCGAAGGCGGCATGGGCGCGCTGACGCAGGCGATGGCGCGCTCGGCGCAGAGCCTGGGCGTAGAGATTCGATGCGATGCGGACGTGTCCGAAATCCTGGTCGGGAACGGCCGTGCGCACGGCGTGCGTCTGGTCGAAGGCTCGGTGATTGAAGCGCGGCAGGTCGCGTCGAACGCAACAGCGCAGGTGACATTTGAAAAGCTGATGCAGCGAGAACGTCTGCCGGAAGGTTTCGTTCGCGCGGTTCGACGCATCGACTATTCGAGCGCCTCGGTCAAACTCAATCTCGCCGTTTCGGAACTGCCGAAATTCTCGTGCATGCCGGACCGGCACGGCGAAATCGGATCCGAGCATCGCGGCACGATTCACATCAATTCCCTGCCCGAAGACATCGAACGTGCCTACGAGGACGCGCGGCGCGGCATGCCGAGCAAAAAGCCCGTGATCGAGATGGTGATTCCCACCAGCGTGGACACCACGCTTGCGCCGCCGGGGCATCACATCGTCAACCTCTTCGTGCAGTACGCGCCGTACACGCTTAGCCGCGGAAGCTGGGATGAGGAGCGCGAAGTCTTCGCCGACCGCTGCGTCGCGCAGATCGACGAATACGCTCCGAACTTCGCGGCCAGCGTGTTGCATCGCGAAGTGCTGGCGCCGCCCGATCTGGAGCGCCGCTTCAATCTCACCGGCGGCAACATCTTTCAGGGCGCGATGCCGCTGCATCAGCTCTTCAGCTTCCGCCCGGTGCCGGGCTGGAGCGATTACGCGACGCCGGTCAAAGGCCTGTTCCTGTGCGGCGCGGCCGCGCATCCCGGCGGCGGCGTGATGGGTGCCTGCGGGCGCAACGCGGCACAGGCGATGCTGCGCCGCTGAACGCGCGCTTCAGGCGCGCAGACGACGCGCCTTGAGAATGCCCAGCCCCTTGCCCTGCAGGTCGAGCAGGAAAGACTTGAGGGCGTTCTCGTCCGGCGCAGGCTGGCGCCCCCTGCCCATGCGATGGAGCTGACGCGTGTACCACGTCACCTCCAGCGAGCCAAGGTTGTCGAGGTAGCGGAAGCCGGTGCTGAGCGGCTTGATCCGATGCAGCGTCTCCTTCCCGCGCAACAGCCGCGTCGGCGCGTCCGGCTCGACGGCGAGGATGCGGCCGAGACCGATCAGATCGAGCGCCTTGTCGCGCAGCGGCGCCTCCATGCCGGCTAGGCTGCGGAAGCCGCCGGTCACCATCAGCGGCACATGCACTTCTTTGCGAATCCTTTCCGCGAATTCCAGAAAGTAAGCCTCGCGCGCGAGCGTGGAGTTCTTGGGCGTGCCCTGAGTCATCACGGGCTCCTCGTAGGTGCCGCCGGAAATCTCGATCAGGTCGATGCCGGCCTTGGCCAGCGCTCGGATCACGCCCAGCGAGTCGGTCTCGGTAAAACCGCCGCGCTGAAAGTCGGCGGAATTGAGCTTGATGCCGATGGGGAAATCCTCGCCCACGCGGCGCCGCACCTCGCGATACAGCTGCGTCACGAACCGCCGCCGCTTCACGGCCGTACCGCCCCAGGCATCCTCGCGGCGGTTGTGATGCGGCGAGAGGAACTGGCTGATGAGATACCCGTGCGCACCGTGCAGCTGCACGCCGCCGAATCCGGCGCTCTTCGCGAGGGCCGCGGTCGCGCCGAAGCGCTCGATGATGTCCTCGATCTCGGGTTCTGTGAGCGCGCGCGGCGTCGGAAAGTACGGCGCCAGCCGGGGCCCGAAACCGATCGCGGAGGGCGCGAGGTTCTCGCGATTCAAGCCGCGCGGCGACTGCTTCCCCGGATGATTGATCTGCATCCAAAGCGCACTGCCTCCCGCGCTGCCGGCCGTCGCCCACTCGCGCAGCCGGGGGAGATCGCGCTCGTCTTCGAGCACGACGTTGCCGGGCTCGCCGATGGCGCGACGATCCACCATCACGTTGCCCGTGATGAGCAGACCCGCGCCGGAGGAAGACCAGCGCTGGTAGAGCCGCACGAGCAGCGGCGTCACGCAGTTGTCGATAGAGCCCAGCGCCTCGCTGAGCGCGGACTTGGCGAGCCGGTTCTTGAGCACCGGCCCGCGCGCGAGCGCGAGTGGCTGGGCTATCAGCAGTTCGTTCATGAGGGTCTCCAGCGTTGCAAATTCAGGCGGCGGCCGCGTCGAGCCGGCGGATATGGACCGGCACGTGCTTGTGGTACGGCGTCTTGGAGAAGGGCTCGCAGTGCGTGCCGGCCGTCAGGCGATTGAGCTGCGGTCCGATGGGCGCGCTGTCCTGGTATCGCATGCCGTAGCCGTGCGGCAGCGTGACCATGCCGCGGCGCAGGCCCTCGTCGAGTTCGATGCTGACCTCGATCTCGCCGCGCTCGGAGCGGCATATCGCGCGCGCACCTTCCGCAAGATCGAGCGCACCCGCGTCGTCTGGATGCATGCGCATCGCGCCGTCTGCATCGACCTTGCGCCAGGTCGGGTCGCGGTAGATCTGGTTCGCGTTATAGCTGCGCCGCTCGCCTGCTGCGAGCACGAAGGGATAGTCCGCACCCGGTGGCACCTCGGCCTGCAAGGCGCGCAGCGCATCGAGCATCTCGGGAATCGCGAGATGCACGCGACGATCCTTGTAGCGCACCAGCGACCACATCTCCTCGAACTCGTGCTTGCTCAGGATGATGCCGGCGCGTTCGTCGAGGATCGCGCGGAACAGCGCGGCGCCCAAGGTGAGCCGGTTGCCGCGATGCCCCGCCCGCTTCACAGCCACGTAGTGCTCGGTCGCATAACTCATCGCCAGCGGCAGGATCGGCGCTGCGGCTGCCGCACCCTTGGGCAAGGTCTTGCCGAGCGTGCGGTACACGATGGACGCCGCATGTGGAATCCACTGATTGTTGCGGGCGAGCGTCGCGGCCAGCGCAGCCATGTAAGCCAAATGCGCGGAAGCCTCCGGCTCCAGTCGCGCAATACGTTCGAGCCCCGGGAAGCGCGCGGGGATCACTCTCATCTTCTCGATCAGGCGCGTGTAGATCTCCGGCTCGGGCAATGTTTCACCAAGCGGCGCAAACAGCGGGTGACGCAGGTGAAAAAAGTTGTCCGGGAATTCGAGGTTGAAGCCGGTGGCCTCCCATTTCTCGAACTGCGAGGCCGCAGGCAAAACGTAGTGCGCGAGCCGCGCGGTCTCGGTCATCGCCACGTCCACGACGACCAGCAGTTCCAGCTTCGAGAATGCGCGCTCCAGGGACTGCGTATCCGCATAGGTCAGCAGCGGGTTCGCGCTGTCCACGAACACCGCGCGCAGACGATCCTCGCCCGCGTGCTCGATCTCGTCCGGCAGGATGTTGGGCGGATAGATGCCGCCGATGGGATGGATGCCGTGATGCGCGGTGCGCTTGAGCCTCTTGCCACGCAGCGACTTGCGCTCGTCGGTGTTGCCGAGGATGGGCAGCAGGAAGGTATGCAGGTTGTTGCCGCCGCGCCTGCCGAAGTTGCCGGTCAGCAGGTACAGCAGCTTTTCCAGATACCCGTTGAGCGTGGTGTGCAGGGTCTGCTGGATGCCGAGGTCGATGCGTACGCAGCCTCGCTCAGCCCCTGCGAAGCCGCGCGCGACCCGCTGCACGTCATCCAGCGGCACGTCCGCGCGCCGCACGTAGTCCTCGACCGGCACCGCCAGCAGGACGGCCTCGATCTGCGCAAAATCCTTGCAATGCGCCGCGATGAACGCGCGGTCGTGCAGGTTCTCGCGCAGGATGATGCTGAGCATCGCCGCCATCAGGAAAGCGTCGGTGCCGGGCTTCAACTGCAGGTGAATGTCGGCCTGCTTGGCGGTCTCCGAGCGGCGCGGGTCGATGACGACCATCGTGCGGTTTGGATCCTTGCGCAATTCCTTCAGCGTGTCGCGCGCATTGGGAATGCCGTGTGACTGGAAGGGATTGCAGCCGATGAACAGCACGTAGTCGGCGTGCTCCACGTCCTCGGTCGTGTGGCAGGTCTGGCTGCCGAACAGGCGGCCGTTGACCCAGAAGTCGCCGGTCTTTTCCTGGCCGAGCGAGTTGTACGCGTAGCGGCTTTTCATCGCCGCGAGCAACTGGCGGCTGTACGCGCCACCGAGATGATTACCCTGCCCGCCGCCGCCGACGAAGGCGAAGGCATCGCCGCCGTGCTGCTTGCGGATGTCGAGCAGTCGCGCCGCGATGTCGTCCAGCGCCTCGTCCCAGCTCACGCGCGCGAAGCTGCCGTCGGGCTGGCGCTTGAGCGGGTGGGTCAACCGGTCATGGTGATGCTGGTAGTGCTCCAGCCGCGTGGCCTTCTGGCAGATGTAGCCCTTCGAGACGGGATGATCCTCGTCGCCGCGGATGCGCTTGAAGCGCCCGTCCTCGATCTCCACGGTCAGCCCGCAATTGCGCGAGCAAAGGATGCAGGCGGTTTTCTCCACGGTGACGGTCATGAGGTCTGAATCCTCCCGAGCCAGGCGGCGAGGCGCGGCTGCTTCGACAATTCTGGTCGCATGCGCGTGCTCGTGCGCTGAACCTCCAGCAACTGGCTGCCGACGGCGATGTCCGCGATCGTTCGAGCGTCGCCCACCAGCCAGGTGGACGCACCCAGCACCGTCTCGATGCGATCGAGGTGACGCAGAAACTCGGCCTCCACGTTCTCGCGCGACATGCGCCCCAGGCCCTGGCTGAACAGTTGCAGACTCAGGCCGGCCTTGAGCAGTAGCTTGGTCGGCAGGCGCTCGGCAGCGGGGCGGCCCTCACAGGCGCTGCGCACAGCCTGATCGAGCGCCTGCGGATCCTTCAGACGAAAGTACACCTCGAACCAGTACAGCAGCTCATCCGACCAGTCCTCCCACAGCTCGACCAAGGCGCGCTGCTGCGGATCGGCGGGATACAGCGAAGGCCCGGGACGGTGCTCGTCGAGATAGCGCGCGATGCGCGTGCTGTCCTGGATGCGCTGGCCGTCGATGTCGAGCACCGGCAGCTTGCCGACCTTGCTCAGGCGCGCGGCCTTCGCACCGAGCAGCCCGTTGTAGTTGACCGTCTCGAAGCTCAGGTTCTTGTGCCGAAGCGCACGCGCGACCTTCTGGCAGAACGGCGAGATCTCCCACTGGTGCAGCGTAATGCCGGTCGTCATCAGAACTCCTCCTTGTACGGCCGCAGGTCCAGCTCATGCGTCCAGGCCGAGCGGTGCTGCAGGTGCAGCTGCCAGTAGGCTTTGGCCACCGCATCCGGCTTGAGACTGCCGTCCTCGCCCCGGGTCAGCAGATAGGCCTTGCCCAGGCCATAGCCGAACTGGTTCGCGCGCTCGCCGTCCACCACGCCATCCACCACGACATGCGCGACATGGATGCCCTTGGGCCCGAACTCGCGCGCCATGGCCTGCGCATGTGCGCGCAGTCCAGCCTTGGCCGCGGCAAAACCGCCGAATTTGGCCCGGCCGCGCAGCGAGGCGGTCGCGCCGGTGAAGATCAGCGTGCCGCGCTTCTGCGGCAGCATGCGGCGGATCGCTTCCTGACCGACCAGCACGCCGCCGAGACAGCACACGCGCCACATCTGCTCCAGGTATTCCGGCGTCATCTCCAGGCAGGGCTTCGGCACATTACGCTCCGAGGCGTTGAACACCACCAGCTCGGGCACGCGGCCGTCGGCGGCGATGCGCTCGAACAGGGCCTGCACGTCCTGCGGCTTCGTGGCGTCCGCGCGCACCGCGATTACCAGGCCGCCTGCGGTGCCCAGTGCGGCCACCAGCGGTTCGAGTTTCTCCGCGCTGCGACCGACCGCGTACGGCGGCAGACCCGCAGACGCGAAGCGCGCGCACAGCGCACCGCCGATGCCCTCGCGCGCACCCGCGCCGACGACGACGGCGCAGGGCGTAAAAGCCGGTGTATTCATGTCGCGATCCCGAATCCGTGCAGGTTTATATGACGAACGTTATTTTATGATCCGAAGCCACGACATTGACCGCAGCACCCACGCCCATGCGCTACTCAGCCAGGCACAAGGAGGAAACCCGCGAGCGCATTCTCGACAAGGCCGGGGCGCTGGCGAAGGCAAAAGGCTTCGGCACCACCGGTGTCGATGCGCTGATGGCTGCGGCGGGCCTCACGGCCGGCGGCTTCTACGCGCACTTCAAGTCCAAGTCCGCATTGCTGTCCGCGCTGATCGACCGCGAGCTGGGCCGCTCGCGCGCGATGTTCGAAGTGGAGTCCGACGCGGCGCTCGCCAAGGCCGTGCTGGCCTACCTGAGCCTCGCGCACGTCGAGCATCCGAACCGCGGCTGCCCGCTGACCTCGCTCAGCAGCGAGATTGCACGCGCCGACGACGCGGTGCGCGCAACTTTTGAAGATCGGCTGCTGGAGATTCAGCAGATCGTGCGTGCGCGCACGACAGACGATGCCGAAGCCTGGTCGCTGATCGCGCAGGCCGTGGGAGCGGTCACCCTCGCACGTGCGATGCGCTCGCGCGCCGCGCGCAAATCGCTGCTCGACAGCGTGGCGCGCAGCCTGCTCCAGGCGCTGGAACGCAGGCCGCGCCGGCAATAACGCGGCGGGTCAGCGCCCCTTCCACACCGGCGCGCGTTTCTCCGCAAAAGCCTTGGCGCCCTCGATCGCGTCCTTGCTGCGGAACACGGTGTCGAGGAAGGGCTGCTGCTTCGCGAAGGTCTCGGCCTGTGACCAATCCTGCGACTGTTGCACGATCTGCTTGCTGGCCTTGACCGCGAGCGGTCCGTTCGCGGCGATGACGCGCGCCAACTCGGTCGCGGCCTGCAGGCTCTGGCCCGCGGGCACGATGCGATTGATCAGGCCCAGCTCGTAGGCGCGCTGCGCGCTGATGAACTCGCCGGTGATCGCCAGTTCCATCGCGACGCGACGCGGAATCTGTCGCGGCAGGCGCACGAGGCCGCCTGCGCCCGCGGCGAGGCCGCGCTTGACCTCGGGGATGCCGAACTTCGCGTTGTCGGCCGACACGATCAGATCGCAGCTGATCGCGATCTCGAAGCCACCGGCGAGCGCGAAGCCTTCCACCGCGGCGATCAGCGGCTTTAGCGGCGGCGCCTCGGCGATGCCGGCGAAGCCACGGCCCGGCACGATCGGCAGCTCGCCGCTGACGAAGGCCTTGAGGTCCATGCCGGAGCAGAACGTGCCGCCAGCGCCGGTGAGGATCGCGGCCTGGATCGCGTCGTTCGCGTCCAGCTGCTGCATCGCCTCGGCGATGCCCATCGCGACCGCGCGGTTCACCGCGTTGCGCGCCGCTGGGCGGTTGATGGTGACGGTCATGATGCCGTCGGCGACGACGACCTGAACTTCCTCGCTCATCTCGTTCTCCTCGTGCGGTTCCGCGATTCTCGCTCAGGTATCGAGCAGCCGGCTCACTATCAGGTCTGCCGCAGCCTCTGCCGTCATCGCCGTGGTGTCGACACGAAGCTCCGGCGCGTCCGGCGCCTCGTAGGGTGAATCTATGCCGGTGAAGTTCGGCAGCTCGCCCGCGCGGGCCTTCTTATACAGGCCCTTCACGTCGCGCTTCTCGGCCTCGGCCAGCGGCGTATCGACGAAGACCTCGATGAATTCTCCGGCCGGCAGCATCGAGCGCACCAGCTCGCGCTCCGCGCGGAACGGCGAGATGAAGGCAGTGAGCACGATCAGGCCCGCATCGGTCATCAGCTTCGCGACCTCGCCGATGCGCCGGATGTTCTCGATGCGATCCGCCTGCGTGAAGCCGAGATCCTTGTTGAGACCGTGGCGGATGTTGTCGCCATCGAGCAGGAAGGTGTGCTTGCCCAGGTGTGCAAGCTTCTTCTCGACCAGGTTCGCGATGGTGCTCTTGCCGGAGCCGGACAGGCCGGTGAACCACAGCACCGCCGGCTGCTGGCCCTTGAGCGAGGCACGCAGCTCGCGCGTCACGTCGAGCGCCTGCCAATGCACGTTCTGCGCACGCCGCAGCGAGAAATGCAGCATGCCGGCGGCGACGGTGGCGTTGCTGAACTTGTCGATCAGGATGAAACCGCCGAGCGAGCGGTTGTCGGCATAAGACTCGAACGGAATCGGGCGCTCGGTCGTGATCTTCGCGACGCCGATGGCGTTGAGTTCCAGCGTCTTGGCCGCGAGGTGCTCGAGCGTGTTGACGTTGATCTGGTATTCCGGCGGCTGCACGCGTGCGGTGACCGTCTGCGCGCCGATCTTCAGCCAGTACGGCCGTCCGGGCACCAGGGCCTCGTCGCTCATCCAAACGAGCGTGGACTCGAACTGGTCGGCGACTTCGGTGGGCTGGTCGGCCCGCGTGATGACATCGCCGCGCGAGCAGTCGATCTCGTCGGCAAAGCACAAGGTGATCGATTGGCCGGCGACGGCCTGATCGAGATCGCCGTCGAAGGTCACGACGCGGCTGACGGTGCTCGTCTTGCCGCTGGGCAGGACGCGGACCGCGTCGCCCTTGGCGATCACGCCGCTGGCGATCAATCCTGAGAAGCCGCGGAAATCGAGGTTCGGACGATTGACCCACTGCACCGGCAGGCGGAAGGGCTTGGCCTGGTCGAGCGTGGTGTCCAGCTCCACCGTCTCCAGGTGCGCCATCAACGGCAGGCCCGTGTACCAGGGCATGTTCGCGGAGTTCGTCGTGATGTTGTCGCCCTTGAAGCCCGAGATCGGCATGGGCGTGAACGCCGTGATGCCGATGCTCTTCGCGAACGCGCGGTAGTCCGCGACGATAGCCTCGTACTTGGCCTGGTCGTAGCCGATCAGGTCCATCTTGTTGACCGCGAGCACGAGGTTGCGGATGCCGATCAGGTGCGCGAGATAGCTGTGCCGGCGCGTCTGGGTCAGCACGCCCTTGCGCGCATCGATCAGGATGATCGCGAGGTCGGCCGTCGAGGCGCCTGTCACCATGTTGCGCGTGTACTGCTCGTGGCCGGGGGTGTCGGCGACGATGAACTTGCGCTTCTCGGTGGCGAAGAATCGGTAGGCAACGTCGATAGTGATGCCCTGCTCGCGCTCGGCGGCGAGCCCATCGACGAGCAGCGCGAAGTCGATCTCCTGGCCCTGCGTGCCGACCTTTTTCGAGTCCGCTTCGAGCGCCGCGAGCTGATCCTCGAAGATCATCTTCGAGTCGTACAGCAGGCGGCCGATGAGCGTTGATTTGCCGTCATCGACGCTACCGCATGTGATGAAGCGCAGCAGGCTCTTGTGCTGGTGGCGGACGAGGTAGGCGTCGATGTCCCTGGCGATCAGCTCGTAGGTGACGTAGATCGGGTCCGCTGCGGTAGTCGTGGTGGTGTTCATCAGAAATATCCTTCCTGCTTCTTCTTCTCCATGCTCGCGCTGCCGGCGTCCTTGTCGATGATGCGGCCCTGGCGCTCCGAGGTCGTCGTGAGCAGCATTTCCTGGATCACGCGCGGCAAGGTGTCCGCGGTGCTCTCGACTGCACCCGTGAGCGGGTAGCAGCCCAGAGTGCGGAAACGGATCGAGCGCATCACGGGCTTCTCGCCCGGCTTCAGGCGGAAGCGCTCGTCGTCCACCATCAGCAGCAGGCCGTCGCGCTCCACCGTGGGCCGCGGGGCGGCCATGTACAGCGGAACGATGGGAATGTTCTCGAGATGGATGTATTGCCAGATGTCGAGCTCGGTCCAGTTCGAGATCGGGAACACGCGGATGCTCTCGCCCTTGGCCTTCTTCGCATTGTAGAGATTCCATAGCTCGGGACGCTGACTCTTGCCGTCCCAGCGATGGCTCGACGTGCGGAAGGAGAAAATGCGCTCCTTGGCGCGCGACTTCTCCTCGTCGCGCCGTGCGCCACCGAAGGCGACGTCGAACTTGTAGTGGTCGAGCGCCTGCTTGAGCCCTTCGGTCTTCCATAGGTCGGTGTGCAGGGAGCCGTGATCGAAAGGATTGATGCCTTTCTCCTTGGCTTCCGGGTTCTGGTAGACGAGCAGCTCCATGCCGGACTCGCGCGCCATCTTGTCGCGCAGCTCGTACATGGCCTTGAACTTCCAGGTCGTGTCCACGTGCAGCAGCGGGAACGGCGGTGGCGAAGGAAAGAAGGCCTTGCGCGCCAGGTGCAGCATCACGGCGCTGTCCTTGCCTACCGAGTACAGCATCACCGGTTTTTCCGACTCGGCGACGACCTCGCGCATGATGTGGATGGACTCGGCCTCCAGCCTTTGCAGATGGGTGAGCGTGGTCGGGGACTTCGGCAAGGCTGTGGCGGATTCCATGGATTGGCGCGTCTTCGATGTGGGGAGAGCCAGCGAAGGTGCCAGCGAAGGTGCCAGCTTACGCAAGACGCCGGTATATTAAAAACGGAATATGTTCATGTAATACATTTACAAATCTCATAGCAGAATGTGCCGCACATGAACCTCAATCACCTGTCGATCTTCCAGGCCGTGGCCGCCAGCGGCAGCGTCAGTGCCGGCGCGCAAGCCCTGCACCTCAGCCAGTCCGCCGTATCCAAGCAGCTCGGCGAATTCGAGCACGCGCTAGGCGTGATGCTGTTCGACCGACTGCCGCGCGGCGTGCGACTGACCGAGGCCGGCCGGCTACTTCAGGGATATGCAAACAACCTGATCGCGGTCGAGTCGGAGGCCGAGGCCGCGATCCGCGATCTCAAGCTGGGCGTACGCGGTCGTCTCCGGATCGGTGCCAGCCGCACGGTTGGCGCTTACCTGATGCCCGCACTGCTGGCGCAGTTCCGCCGGAAATATCCAGACGTCGAGCTTTTTCTGCACGTCGATAGCACCGCAGTGATTGAACAGAAACTGATTGTGAGCGAAATCGACATCGGCTTCACCGAGGGCATCCTGGGTAGCGAACTGCTCGACTATCGCGTCTTCGCGAGCGACGAGCTGGTGCTCATCGCTTCGCCGGGGCATCCGATCACGCGGCAGAATCCCGCGCCGCTGACCGCTGTCGTCCAGCATCCGCTGCTGATGCACGAGGTTGGCTCGGGCACACGGGCAGTAACCGAGAAGGCGTTCTCCGCGAAGAAGATCGCGCTGCGTCCGTCCATGACCCTGGCCAGCACGGAGGCCATCAAGCACACGGTCGCGACGGGCGTTGGCATCGCGGTGTTGTCGGCATTCGCTGTGCGGACCGAGCTGGCGGCGAAGACCCTGACCGTCGTGCGCATGAAGGGCCTACGCATTGACCGGCCGCTGTATCGCATTCAGCGCAGGGGCATGTGGTCCAGCCCGCCGCTGGAAGCCTTTGTCGCGATGCTGCCAGGCTAGGGCCTCAGGGACCCCAGAGGTGTGCGCGGAATTCGGACGTGAATCGTGACAACTCCTCTGGCGGAAGCTCATTGATGCCGGCGGCGGCGGCGCGGCCACCGCCGGTCTGGAAGCGTCTGCACAGGACATCCGCTCCCTCTTTGCGATTGAGCGGGGCGCGCACGCTGACCAGATAGTTGCCGCTTCCCTTCTCGGTCAGAACGGCGTGGGCGCGGTCCGGGTGTTGGTTCGTGAGATCGTTGCTGTACACACCGCTGACCCGCCTCGCCCAGGCCTCGTTCGGCAGAACGAATACGGCCCCCTGTTCCGTCGAGAACGCATCGGGCCTGATGGCAGCAGCCTTCCCCATATCGTGTGCGTATCCATCCGCCAGCTTCTCGAAGTGCTCGCGACCCTCAGCGATGAAGGCAAATGGAGATTCGTGCTCGCAGACCAGGCGAAAGAGGGGAGACACCGCCGGTGCCCTCGACCAGCACGCTGTCGCCGGCCTTGATCTGGCCGATCTCGACCAATCCACGCCAGGCGGTCAGCGCTGCGCAGGGCAAGGTCGCCGCCTCACGATAGGAGTAGTTCCGCGGAATCGGCGTCAGTGTGGCCGGGTCCACCACGCTGAGTTCGACGGCACAGCCGTCGGTGGAATCGCCGCCAAGTCGGCGCGTCGTTTCAACCGTTGGCGCACCGTCGTGCCAGTCCGGGAAGAACAGGCTCATCACCTTATCCCCGCGTTTCCAGTCCGCCACGCCGCTGCCGACCTCCACGATCTCGCCAGCGCCATCAGAGATCGGAATGCGGCCGTTGCTGGTCGGCATCAGGCCCGCCGCCACTGCGTAGTCGTGGAAGTTCAGCGACAAGGCGTGCCATCGAACCTTGACCTTGCCCGGTTCGATGGCTGGCTCGGGTCGCTCTTCGATGGCCAGAGCTTCGAGGCTCGCGGGTAGATGCACTGTCGCTGCTTTCATGAAATGGCTCGTGGCTTTGAACTTGAGAAATGAGTCGGCGCAGGTCCGCCGAATGAAATCGGCCTAAGAAGGCTCTCGCAATCCGCGCGCTTCGCGATCCAGTTCCTTGAGCATGTACCAGCTCGTCAGCAGCAGGTAGGTTCCCCACACGGACATCGGAAGGTAGAAGCCGAGCAGGCCGTGATAGGCGAACGGCCCACTCTGGAAGAACGCGGGCCCGGCAGCAGTGAGCAGCGAGGCGGCGCCTGCGAAGGTGAACCAGGTCAGCCAGCGCGGGATCATGGGCACCGCACGTTTGTCCTGCATTTCGACGACGCCGGACGCGATCATCTCCACCGCGAGATAGAGCCAGCCCAGCAGAAACGCCATCCAGGCCCAGTCGTTCCAGGACTGGATGACATCGGCGCCGGTCTCAGGCCGATACGCCGCCACGATCCACGCGCAGGCGTTGAGAAAGATGATCACCGAGATGAAGATGCCGCCGACGGCCGCCGTGATCGACCACAGCGGGTAACGGCCTTCAATCTTGGCCAGCATGATTCCGAACTGGATCGAAGCCGGCACCAGAAAGCCGCAGGCAATGTAGAAGATCGTGCAGCCGATGATCGTGCGCCAGTGATAGGTCTCGGTGTACCAGACCTTGGTCGCTTCCATTCCAAGATCGGCTCGGGCCGGTGCGTAGAAATGCGCAATGCCCAGCCATCCGACAACCGTCAGCGCAGCAAAAATCCAGCTGCACCACAGCCCCATTCTCTGCGACGTCACGCTGGCGTTCTCTTGCATCGTGTTCTCTTCATGCCACTGGTGATGATGGAAAGCGCGCCCAATCGCAACACAGCCGACTTCAACGCCGCGAATCGCTCGCGGGCATTTCCGCACTCGACTCTGCCGCTGGATGAACCCGCGGCGCTGCTGCAATCAGGAATCGGCGGTCACGCGGGGCGTGATGGGAACGCAGAGACTTCCCGTGACGCTCGCGAAATCGAGGGTCGGGCTGATATCCACCGCACCCGAGTCGATGCCGTTGCGCAGCGACGCCGCAAAGATTTCGAGTTCTTCCTTGGTCTTGGCCTCGATCTCGTAGATCGCGACGTAGCTGTGGCGGTCCGCATTGACCCCCGGCAGCACCGTGACGCCCTTCTCGATGCGATAGCGCGTGGCGGAAACCACGCCCGGAACCTTCGATACATCCTGGATGTGCTTCTGCGAATACCAGCGATTGAATTCAGCGTCTGTGCCCGGGCCCGTGGCATCCGACAGCACCAGAAATATTGATCGCACCATGTCTCTCTCTCCTTTGGGTGTGGTTGCAGCGTGTTCGCGTTTAGTGAAGCGGGGCTCAATGAAGCTGGATGACCTGGCCGCCGTCCACGCTCAGGATCGCGCCGTTGATGTAGGCCGAGGCGTCGCTCGCGAGCAGGAGCAGTGCACCGTCGAGTTCCTCGACTTTGCCCAGGCGCTTCATAGGATGCCGGTCGATGTCGGCCTTGCCGGCGTCGGTATCGAAGTACCCGGACACCATCTCGGTGTGGAAGTAGCCGGGGGCGATGGCATTGCAGCGGATGCCATGCGGGAACATGTCCCGAGCCATGGAGCGGGTGAGCTGGTTCGCAGCCGCTTTCAAGGTGCCGTACGTGGGCACGCCGAGCATCACCTGCGTACCGATGATGGACGTGATGTTGACGATGGCACCGGGTGCGCCGGCCTTGATGAGGCGCTCGGAGAACGAGCGGCAGGTGCGCATCATCCCCGAGAGATTGACGTTTATGAGGTTGTCCCAGTTCTCGTCCTTCACATCCGGAAACAGACCGAAGTCGAGCTGCGCCGCGCTGTTGACCAGGATGTTGACGCGACCGTAGGCCTTCTCGGCGCGGTCGAACATCTGCTCCACGCCGGCCGTGCTGCCGACGTCGCCGTCAATCGCGACGGCCTCGCCACCGGCCTTGCGGATCTCCGCGACGACTTCTTCCAGGCGAGCCTTGTTGCGCGCGACGCACACGACCTTGGCGCCCGCGTCGGCGAGCGTGCCAGCGAACTGGCGGCCCATGCCGGAACCGGCACCGGTCACCAGCGCGATCTTGCCTTTCAACGAGAACAGCTTTTCGATTTTCGACATTGGATTCTCCTACGTTTTTTTGGGTGTTTATTCGCGGCCGAGACGGGCGACGGACCAGGCGCGATCACGCAGCGACTTCTGCCGCTGCTCGGCGGATACTGCCGGTGTGGACTTGGGCAGCGACGCGCGCAACTCCGACAGCTTGATGCGCTTCATGCTCGGGATCGGCGTCGAATCCGGCTCGTAGTAGCGGATCGCAAGCAGGCCCTGCTCATGGCCGCCGGCGTCGAGCCAGTTCGCGATTCCAGGATCGCCGTGCGAAATCACCGCGCGGAATACGCCGTCCTCGTCGATCTGCGCCTGGTGGCCGTTCAACGAGGTCTGGCGCAGGTGGTAGTCGCGCGCTTCCCAGAAGTGGCTGCACAACTGGATGCTCCAGTAGTACGACTTCGGCAGCTTCACTTCGAGGATCAGCGCCTCGTCCGGCGCGCACTGGTAGATGCCCTTGCCGTACTTCAGCGCCTTCCATCCGAAGTCGATGGTGTCGAACACCATCGAATTCTTCGGTGCGGCGTAATAGGTGTTCACGACCTGCGCGAAACGCTTCGGCACATCGCGAATCCAGTCGCAGAACAGCTCCAGACCGTTTGCGATTGCTGGCGTGCTCAGGGCCGGCGGCGGATAGATCGCATTCTCGTTGACGATGCTCAGGCGCGCGGCCTGCTCGGTGTTCCAGTCGTAGTAGTACTGGCGGAAGATGATGTTGCCCGGCCCTTCGGCGAGCTGCACCCAGTTGCGTGTGCCTTCCGGCCGTACGCGGCTCAGGATGATCTCGACGTGGTTGTTGGGGCCGACCTCGCACTGCGGGAGACGGTCGTGCAGGGTCCAGTCGGCGATGTGCGCGAAGTGATCCTTGCGGGTTTCGATGTCGAACACCCTTGCGGTGCCGCGATCACCGCTGATGCGATAGACGTTGTCGCCATGCACCGGTGCCCACTGGTAGTGGCAGTCGGTGGCCGGCAGGCCCCAATGAATACGGGTGCTGAGCAGATGAAAGAACTGCGGATAGTTCGGGTTCGCCAGCTCCATTGTCATTGGCAGGGCGCCAGCGATCACGCGGGTGAGATAGCGCACGCCCTCGGCGCGGGTCAGATCATCGGTGACGAGCGGATCGTTCCAGACGAGCGTCTCCAGCTCGCCCATCACCTTGGTCACTTCACGCCAGACGGTAGGCTCGGTGAATCCGAGCTGCTGAAGCTGCGTTGTATTAGCCACGGACGGGTTCCTTCTGCTGGGTCACTTCTGCCGCGATGAAGCGCTGGCGGTACTTGGCAAATCGGCGGTTGAGAGATTCCGTTGTGTAGCCGTAATCGGCGGCGGAATAGGTGTACTTGCCCCAGTGGTGCTCGGGCTGGCTCGCTTCCTTCGCCTTGAACGCCGCGATGGCTTCCGGCATGAGCTTGCGGCCGGCGCGGTCGTAGATTCGGCGGATCACCGCGACGATGTCGCCGACCACTTCCTCGAACTGCACATCCATGATGCGGTCGGCCGGCAAGGTGTCACGGATCACGAGATAGCGGTCCAGCGACTTGCCCCAGTACTCGAGCATCTCGTCGCCCAGAATCTTCTGGTCGACGTGATCGCTGCCGATCCGGCGCGCCTGTTCGATCAGGGACGCGATGGACGGGAGAATCTTCTGCACGTCGCGATGACAGTGCACCAGCACCGCGTCCGGGAAGGTTTCGAGCAGCACATCGAGGGCGCCGGTATGCACCGGTGATTTCATGATCCAGGGCCGCCCTCGGGCGCCGCCCTCCTGCCACTGCAGGTACTGCATCTGCGCGTGCAGGTGGCGGTACATCGGGCGCTGATCGCACTGGCTGATGTACGCGTAGTACGAGGGCACGCGCGCGAACAGCCAGGAGATCATGCACTCGAAGGAGCCGTGCATCAGGTGAAGCTCCTCGTCCGGTTCCAGGGCCTCGGTAGGGTGCCGCGCCTGCCAGCCCGGGAATTGCATGGTGAGCATCTGCTCCACCGCCTGCGCTTCCTCGATCCGGCTCTTGGGGTTCCCCGGCTCCTCGCCGGGAAACGGTGCGGGGTTGGTCGTGCGCCAGTAATCCATGCGCTGCACCTGGGGGTCTGCCGACAGCACGCGCTGCAGCTTGGTCGTGCCGGTGCGAGGCAGGCCGAGAATGATGATCGGCTTGACGATCTTCTCGTTCAGGATTTCCGGGTGCCGCTGGATGTCCTGAACGTAACGAAGACGGTTGACCAGCAGCTTGATTATGCCGCCGTAGACCATCTGCTCGCCCAGGGGACTTAACTGAGCTTCATGGGGCAAGCCCTCGACCAGCTTCGTGAGCCCGGTCAGGAAATGGCGATCACCGAAGTCGCTCAGGCCTGCGGTCGCAGATGCGGCCGCGAGCAGGCCATCCACAGTTTTCGGGATTGCAGCGGCCTGCGTCGGCGCTGACGGGGATTCGGACATGGTTCCTCCAGATGGATCTGCCGACTCTGGGATCGGCGAGACACCCAGTCTTGCCACGCCTCGCCCCAGTGACTACCGAATTCATCCGAAGCGGCGATTCAGAATCGTCCGGCGGCGTCCCCGGCCAGGGGTCGCTGTGTCACTATCGACCAATGAGAGCGCCTTGGTTTGGCGCCGTGAAGAGGAGTATCGGCACATGATGGACCTTGCCATTCCCGCCGTAGATGCTTATAGCGAAGCCTGTCGAGGCAGGCCCTCTCTCGTACGCAATAGTCCCTCTCGCCGTGTTGGCCTGTATGGCTGGAGGACTGGCCCGACGAAGGAAGTTCACATCGCGAAGACGCGCGAACTGATCCTTTCCGTTCACCTCGGGGGCGCTCGCCGCGTCCGGGTATTCACCGACAAGGGGCTGAGCCACTCGTTCTCCAAGCCGGGCGACATCACCTTGATTCCGAGCGGCCAGGCCGTCAGTTACCGGACGGATGGTGAGGTGGAATTCGCCACGCTGCATTTCCCGTTGAAATCCTCGGCAGCCCTGGACGATCGGGTGTCGGACACGCTGTCGGACCTGCGCGTCTGCCTGTTCGCCCTGCACGACGAGTACGCCGTGGCCAGCGTCAAGACCCTCATGAAGGCGTCGCAGGCCTCGGATCCCGACAGCACCCAGTATTCCGCCGCGCTGTTCGATGCGCTGAGCTGGCACATCACGCGAGTCGTCAAAGAGAGCGCTGCCGAGAAAGTCCAGCTCGGCAGTGTGTTGCCGACCGCCATCAAAGGACCGAATTTCGAAGAGGTGGCGCGGCAGATCGAGATGCGGCTCGCGGACAAGCTGACCTTGCAAGATCTGGCGGACGTGGCAGGCGTGAGTCGTTCGACCTTTGCCGAACGTTTCACGCAACGATTTGGGTGCTCGCCGCATCGGTTCATTACGCAGCGTCGAATCGAGAGAGCGAAGGCCCTTCTCCAGGAAGGGCGGCTCAGCGTGGCCGACATCGCCTACGAGCTTGGCTTCAGTGGACAGTCGCACTTCTCGACGACATTCAGAGCACTGACCGGTTACGTGCCCACTGCGTTCTCGGACATCTCGCAGGCGGAACAAGAGAGCTGACCGCGAAAAACGTCGTCCGCCACTCGCAGACCGTCGGGGGCGCAGCCGGCGCGGTTGATTCAGTCACGCCCCCTCCAGGGATTGATCGGCCGATTCTGCGAACGGCCGGTCTTGTTCTTAGTCAAGCGCAGGCGTCGGAGCTATCTGATTCGTCCGTTCGAGGGCTTGCTCGAACTCCCGGCCGGCGCGTAGGCCCGCAGGAACAGGTCCAGCACCTCTTCGACATGCGCCTGACGCTTCGCCGCTTCGAGCGGCGGCGCCGCACCCACCAGACTCTTGATGTGATACTCGCCCTTGAGCAAAACAAAAAAATGCGCCGCGGCTTGGCGAGGATCGGGCACGGACAACTCCCCTGCCCGGCTCGCAACCTCCAGGACTTGGGCAAATCGCTGCATGGTGCGCTCCGGTCCGGCCTCCCAGAACAATCGACCGAACTTGCCCGGCGCATTGCCGTCCGCGGCGAGCAGGCGATAAAGACTCAGCACTTCTTCACTGTTCACCAGCTCCAGGAAACCAAGGCCGATCATGCTCAGACGCGATCGCAGCGGCTGGCGCGCGAGCGTGTCGAACAGCACCTCGGGCCAGTGATCGTTGCACTTGGAGAAGATGGTTTGCTGGAACAGTTCTTCCTTGTTCTGGAAATGGCTGTAGACCGTGAGCTTGGAAACGCCGGCCTCGGCCGCGATGTCTTCCATGCTGGTGCCCGCCAGTCCACGCGCCGTAATGAGCTTCTTGGCCGCGGCCAGAATCGCGGCGCGCTTGTCCGGGTCCTTGGGCCGGCCGCGGCCAGGTGGGCGCGGAAGACGAGTCGGATGGGCAGGGAGAGAAGTCATGTAACGCATGTTCTTCGACGACCGCTATGCACGTCGAGTCGGGCTCTTCTGTAAGGCATTCGATTAAATGTACTATACGGTTCAGTAAATCACTCTGCGGCCGCGTACCGCAGGAGAAGACCGTGAAGTCGAAGCCTCGCACCACTCTCGTCCTCATCGTTCTCGCCGGCCTGAGCGCGGGCTGCGCGCAGCCGCCGGCTCCGGTCCAGGGGCCGCGACCGGTCGTCGTCGAAACGCCGCAGCCGCTTGACGGTCCGGCGGGCGCTGAGGCGTATCCGGGTTCGGTGCACGCGCGGCTCGAAGCCGATCTTTCATTCCGCGTACCCGGAAAAATTGCGCAGCGAAAAGTCGAGATGGGCGCGCGAGTCACGCCGGGCATGGTGCTCGCGGTGCTCGATCCGCAGGACGCGAAACTCACGCTGGACAACGCGCGCGCTGCGGTTGCAGCGGCCGAGGCCGACCTGTGGCTGGCGCAGGAAGAAGAAAAGCGCTACCGCGATCTGAAAGAGCGCGGCCACGTCGGGCAATCGGTGGTGGACACGCGCGCTAGCACGACCAAGCTGGCGCAGGCGCGGCTCGATCAGGCGCGCTCGCAATTCGATCTGGCGCAGAACCAGTCGCGCTACACGCGACTGACGGCCGACACCGCGGGTGTGGTGACGCAGATCTGGGCGGAGCCGGGCAACGTCGTCACCGCGGGTCAGCCGGTCGTGCGCTTCGCCGCCGACGGCGAGCGCGAGGTGCGCATCAACGTCTCCGAAAATCGTGTTGATGCGCTGCGCACTGCGCCGCAACTGGCGGTGGAAATCTTCAATACTCCGGGCAAGCGTTACGCCGCGAAGGTGCGCGACATCAACGCGCAGGCCGATGCCGGCACACGCACTTACGAGGCGCGCGTCACGATTCTGGGCCCCGACGAGCACGTGCAACTCGGCGCCACCGCCACGGTGGTCGTGCTGGCCGCATCGGACGGCAAGACCTTCGTCCTGCCTGCGACTGCCCTGGGCGCCGTGAACGACAATCAGGCCGCGGTGTGGGCGCTGGCGCCCGCCGCCGACGGCTCCAGCACGGTGCAGCCGCGCAAGGTGCAGGTGTTGCAGTACCTGGACTCCAAAGTGGTTGTGACCGGCGAACTGACGGCGGCAGATCGGCTGGTCACGGCAGGCGTGCATCGCCTGATTGCGGGCATGGCAGTTCAACCGATCGAGCGCGCGGCCAAGGCTGCGCTGTAAGCCCTCATGAGCCGCATCAATCTCAGCGAGTGGGCGCTATCGAATCGCCCGCTGATGATCTACCTCATGCTCCTGCTCGGCGCACTGGGCGTGTGGGGCTACTTTCATCTGGGCCAGTCGGAAGATCCGCCCTTCACGTTCCGCATCATGGTGGTGCGCACCATCTGGCCGGGCGCGACCGCCGACGAGGTGGATCGCCTGGTCACGGACAAGATCGAGGAGAAGTTGCAGGAGCTGGATTCGCTCGACTTCCTGCGTTCGTACTCGCGTCCGGGCGAGTCGCAGGTGTTCGTGCTGTTGCGCGAAGACCTGCCGCCGCGGGATACGCCGGAGAATTTCTACCAGACGCGCAAGAAAGTCGGCGACATGCGTCACCTGCTGCCGGCCGGTGTGATCGGCCCCTCGTTCAACGACGAGTTCGGCGACACCTTCGGCAACATCTATGCGCTGCAAGGGGCGGACTTTAGTTACGAGGAACTGAAGGACCACGCCGATCGCATCCGCGACCGGCTGCTGCGCATCGACGATGTGGCCAAGGTCGAGTTCCTCGGCCTGCAGGAGGAACGCATATACGTCGATCTGGCCAACTCGCGGCGCTCCCAGCTCGGCATTCCGCCCACCCTGATCGCAGAGGTCCTGGCGCAGCAGAACGGCGTCACGCCGGCCGGGGACTTCGATACGGCTTCCGACAAGATTTACCTACGTGTGAGCGGAGGCCTGGACCGGATCGAGCAGTTGAAAAACCTGCCGGTCGAATACCTCGGCCGCACTTTTCGTCTCGGTGACGTCGCGGAGATCTATCGCGGTTATCAGGATCCGCCGGGGCCGCATGTCCGCTTCAACGGCAGTCCCGCCATCGGCATCGCGGTGTCGATGGAAAAAGGCGGCGACATCATCGGCCTGGGCAAGCGGCTCGATGCCGAGTTCGAGACGCTGAACCACGAGGTGCCGCTGGGCATGATGCTGTCGCGCATCGCCGACCAGCCGCGCGCGGTGACCCGCGCCACCAATGTCTTCATCACCACCCTGGCCGAAGCGGTGGTGATCGTGCTCGCCGTATGTTTCCTGTCCCTGGGCGTGCGCACCGGGCTGGTCGTGGCCCTGTCGATTCCTCTGGTGCTGGCGATGACCTTCGCTGCCATGCATCAGCTCGGCATCGGCCTGCACAAGATTTCGCTCGGCGCGCTGGTGCTGGCGCTCGGCCTGCTGGTGGACGACGCGATCATCGCCGTGGAGATGATGGCGGTGAAACTCGAGCAGGGTTACGACCGGATCAAGGCCGCAGCCTTCGCCTTTTCCTCCACCGCGTTCCCGATGCTCAGCGGCACGATCATCACGGCCGCGGGCTTCCTGCCCATCGCCACCGCCAAGAGCGGCACCGGCGAGTACACCGTGTCGATCTTCCAGGTGGTCACCATCGCGCTGCTGCTGTCCTGGATCGCGGCCGTGCTGTTCGTGCCGCTGCTCGGCTACAAGCTGCTACCGGTCAAGGGCCTGTCGGAAGACGGCAAGGCGCACGACGAGCATGCGGTCTACCACACCCGTTTCTACAGCCGTTTCCGCAGGCTGGTGCAGCTCTGCGTCAACCGTCGTTGGACCACTATCGGCGCCACCGTGGCGCTGTTCGTGGGCAGCCTGGTCTTGTTCGGCCAGGTGCCGCAGCAGTTCTTCCCGGCTTCGACGCGACTCGAATTGCTGGTGGATCTGAAACTGCCGGAAGGCTCGTCGATTTCGCAGACCGACCAGGCCGCGCAACGCCTGGAAAAAATCCTCGCGAAGATGGAGGGGCTGGAAAGCTACGTGGCCTACATCGGCAGCGGCGCGCCGCGTTTCATCCTGCCGATCGATCAGCAGTTGCCGGCTCCAAGCTTCGCGCAGTTCGTGCTCAACACCAGCGACTACGAGGCGCGCGAAAACGTCCGCAGCGAGCTGCTGCAAAAACTGCCCATCGAGTTCACCGATCTGCGCTGGCGCATCAACCGGCTGGAAAACGGCCCTCCGGTGGGCTACGTCCTGCAATACCGCGTGTCCGGACCGGAGCGCAGCATCGCCACGCAGTACGCCGAGGAAGTGGCGGCGCTCATGCGAAGCAACCCCTACCCCGTCGGCATCCATCTGGACACTGCGGAGATGTCCAAGGTGATCCGTCTGGAAATCGATCAGGACCGCGCGCGCAGCCTGGGAGTCAGCACGCAGAGCGTCTCGCAATTGCTGGAAACCGCCATCAACGGCGTGGCCACGACGCAGTACCGCGAGGACAACAAGCTCATCCAGATTGTGCTGCGCGGCCCGCCGCGCGAGCGCGCGCACCTTGAACTGCTGTCCAGCCTGGCGGTGCCCACGGCCAGCGGCGCCAACGTGCCGCTGTCGCAGGTTGCGCGCCTCGAATTCGGCTTCGAGCCGGGCATCCTGTGGCGACGCGATCGCACGCCTACGGTCACGGTGCGCGCCGACATCGACGCCGACATCCAGCCGCCGCAAGTAGTGGCCCAGCTTGCGCCGGAGCTCGCGAAAATCGAGGCGCGCCTGCCGCCGGGCTATCGCATCGAAACCGGCGGCACGGTGGAGGACGCGGCCAAGGGGCAGGACAGCGTGAACGTCGGCATGCCGCTGTTCCTGCTGGTGGTGTTCACCACGTTGATGATCCAGCTCAAGAGCTTCTCGCTGTCCGTCATGGTGATCCTGACCGCTCCGCTGGGCATCATCGGCGTGGCCGTGTTCCTGCTCGCGTTCGGACAACCGTTCGGATTCGTCGCCATGCTCGGCACCATCGCGCTGCTGGGCATGATCATGCGCAACAGCGTGATTCTGATCGACCAGATAAGACAGGACCTGGAGCTGGGACGCAGCGCCTTCGACTCGGTGGTGGAAGCCACCGTACGCCGCTTCCGGCCCATCGTGCTGACCGCGCTGGCCGCCGTGCTCGCAATGATTCCGCTATCGCGCAGCGTGTTCTTCGGACCGATGGCGGTGGCCATCATGGGCGGCCTCATCGCCGCCACGATTCTTACGCTGCTATTCCTGCCGGCGCTGTATGCGGCCTGGTTCAAAGTGCCGCGGTCGACCGATCAGGAAGCTCCGCGGACCCAGTCGACATCGACCACCTCGGGGCCGATGCCCTGATGGATCGCCTGTAGGAGGGGCTACGCCCCGACCCGAAGCTCGTGTAGCGCGGGGGAACTCTATCGGGCGAGCGCCAATCGGGGCGGAGCCCCTCCTACAAGTCCGCGATTGCAGCGCGCAGCACCGGCACCACCTCCGCCTCGAACCACGGCCTGCGCTTCAACCACAGCGTGTTGCGCGGACTCGGGTGCGGCAGCGGAAATAATCCGCGCGCCAGATGCTCGCGGTAGTTGCGAACGATCTCTTCGAGAGCCTGCTTGCCGCCATCGAGGTAACGGTTCTGAGCGTACTGCCCGATCAGCAGGGTCAGCCGCACCTGCCGCAGGTGCTCGCGAATCCGCGCATGCCATTTCGGTGCGCATTCCGGTCGCGGCGGCAGATCACCGCCCTTGCCGCGACCGGGATAGCAAAAGCCCATCGGCATGATGGCGATGCGTGACTCGTCGTAGAACCTGTCGCGATCCACATTCATCCAGTCGCGCAATCGCTCGCCGCTGGCGTCGTCCCAGGGCACGCCGCTGGCGTGCACCTTGGTTCCGGGCGCCTGGCCGATGATGAGCAATTGCGCAGTGGCGCCGAGACGCACGATGGGCCGTGGCCCGAGCGGAAGATGGTCGCGGCAGGCCGTGCAGGCGCGAATTTCGCCGACGAGGCGGTCGAATGTTTGCGGTGTGTCTGGCATGGTCCGAATGGTAATGCCCTACTCTTCGAGCATGCCTACAAAGTGCTTCCCGCCTGAAAAAAGATTCGGCGCCGATCCAGTGGACGCCAGGCTGAAACTCTTGACTCTTCTTGCGGCTGCAACCGTTTCCGGCTGCGCCACGCTCGGCTACTACACGCACCTTGCGCGCGGGCAGATGGAACTGCTGTCGAAGCGCGAGCCCATCGCCGACATCGTCGGCAACACCGAGCGCGATCCCGAGCTGCGTCGCCGCCTCGGCCTGGTGCTCGACGCGCGCCGATTCGCCGTGACCACGCTGCACCTGCCGGACAACGCCAGCTACACGCTCTACGCCGATCTGGAGCGGCCTTACGTGGTGTGGAATGTCCTGGCCACGCCCGAGTTTTCGCTGAAGCCGGTCGAGTCCTGTTTTCCGATTGCGGGTTGTGTCGCCTACCGCGGCCATTACACCCGCGAGCGCGCGCAGGCCCAGGTCGAAGCCTTGCGCGCCGAGGGTTACGACGTGGACAGCGGCGGCGTGCCGGCCTACTCAACGCTCGGCTGGTTCGACGACCCCGTACTCAGCACGATGATGCACTGGAGCGACGCGGTGCTGGTCGGCACCGTCTTTCACGAATTGACGCACCAGAAGCTGTACGTGAAGGACGACACGCAGTTCAACGAATCGATGGCGCGCTTCGTCGAGCAGGAAGGCCTGCGCCAGTATTTCCGGGCCGGCCAGATAGACGAGGAGCAGTCGCGCGTCGAGCGTGAACGCGAGCGGGAATTCACCCAACTGGTCCTGGCCGCACGCGAACGTCTGGCGACGCTCTACGCCTCACCACTGTCGATCGAGGCGATGCGCGCGGCCAAGCGCGACGAGTTCGCGCGCCTCAAGTCGGACCATGCGCAGCTACGCGACACGCACTGGAACGGCGATACCCGTTACGACAAGTGGTTCGCACGCGAACTCAACAACGCGAGCCTCGTGCCGTTCGGCCTGTACGACGAATCGGTGCCGGCGTTCGAAGCGCTGTTCGACGAGGTCGGCCGCAACTGGCCGGCATTTCACGCGGCCTGTCGCGAACTGGGAGCGCTGGAAATCGAAGCACGTCGCGCACGCATCGGAAACTCGGCAGGCTTGCCCGGAAAATCCGGGGCGGCGCCGCTTCCCGATCGGGAGCAGCAACGCACGGAGTAGTTGCCCGCACTGCACGGACGAGGAGCAATGCGGGCTAACTGTCCTGAGGATCCGGCGCGAGACCCAGGGGAATCTGGCGCGACCCGGCGACTACCTGGGTGGCCCAGCGTCGATGCACCGCCGTTTCCATCATCGCGCCGTCGAACTTGAACACGGCGGGCGCGCCGTCGTTCAGGACGGCGTGTGCGGCAGCCAGATCGCGGTCGCAAAGGCTCAATCCGGCCTCGATGGTCTTGATCTGATCGGGATGAATCGCCGACTTTCCGGTCAGGCCCATCTGGCGGTCGCGCCGGGTTTCGGCCAGCAGCAGCGCCGGTTCGTCGAGGTATTCGAACACCGGCGCGGTCAAGGCAAATCCATGCGGCCGGAAGGTGAGCACCAGGCTGGCGATCAGCGCGCCCATCGGCGTTTCGTACAGCGTGCAGGTGCGCGGGCGGCGCATGCCCATCAGGCACAGCAGGTCGTTGCCGCCGATGCGCAGCGCCAAGCAGCGTTCGCGCACTGCCGGCTTCGACAGCAGCCGCCGCAACGCAACCATTTCCGCCGGATCGAAAACCGAGAGGGTTTCCAGCGTCGGCATCATCATCAGGTCATGGCCGTCCAGCGCCCGCAGGTAGGGCGGCAGCGTGCTGCGGTCGGCCTTGGGCACGACCACGCCGTGCAGGCGATCGACGCCGGGCATCGCCAGCAACTCGATCAGCACCTCGGGACTGCGCACGCGTACGAAGCGCAGCGGCGCACGGGTCCGGGGCGGAAGATTCCTGAGCACGCGGCGCAGATGCGTCAGCGCGGCGCCGACGTCGGCTTCGGCCACCGCATCCTCGGTACAGGCGATGACCGAGCGGGCAGCGCTGGCGCGGCCGTCCAGCACCTGTTCGAGCCGCGGATGCGTGGCGGGAACGTAGAGCGAGGCGCCGAGCAGGGCGGGATCAAGCATCGGAGAGCTTCCGTATGAGGGCAACCGCCTTGAGCGGCAGAGAGGGCAAGACTTCCATCGGCACTTCGCGCTCCCTGGCCAGGAGCACCAGGTGCCGGACTTCCGGCAGCGTCGCGTCGCGCAGGATCAGCAAACGCGGGACTCTGCGCAACAGCGAGCGCGTGGCCTCGCCGATGCCGGGCTTGAGGTAATTGCGGTCGTTCACCGCGTATTGCTGCATGAGTTGCGCGATCATCGGTTCCACCCGGCCCTGCGACCCGGGTGTGTCGTCGATCGGTTCGCGCGCCAGCGCGTCGGCCTGCCACGCCACTGCGGCGCGAATGCGCTCGATGAACCAGCGGCTGTGATCGCTGGCGTCCAGTTCGGGAAAATACAGGCAGCCGTGAAAATCGCCGGCGCCGATCCCGTCGTTGAGAATCGAGCGGCTGACCAGCCCCGACACGGTGGCGTTGAGGATTGCCGACGGGATCAGGTAGTCCTCGCTGGAGCCGCAGGCCTGTGCGTGCCCGGACAGATCGCACAGCACGAACAGCCCGCCGGGTACCGGCGCTGCGCGGCCGGCATTGAACGACGCCAGCGAGCGCGCCAGTTCGCTTGCGATCATCCCCTTGCCGGTCCAGCCGTCGACGAAGGCGATCGATTCGGCCGGACGCTCGCGCAGGATGAAGTCCAGCGCATTCCGGTCGAGTCCGCGGTCGCGGATGATCGAGATCGAGTAGTGCGGTGCGTCGCAGGCAAAATAGTCTCGCAGCACGTGCCGCAGCAAAACCCCGACCGGCGTGCCGGCGCGCGCCAGCGATACCAGCGTGACCGTGTCCGGACGTGCGCGCCGCAGCCGGACGGCGAGACGGTAGATGTCGCGGGCCATCAGGTCGGCGTTTGCCTGCACGGCTTGGTCGAACAGTTGCAGGTATTCGGGCGAGGGCTGGCGTTCCACGCCGATGATCTCGCTGTAATGCCGCGCGCCGGACTGGATCAGGCGCTCCTTCTCGAACACGTCGGCCATCGGTTGCAGGTCCAGCCGCTTGAGCAGGAAGCGGACCTCGCCGGGGGCGTAGCTGCCGTGGAACATTACTCAGCTTCCGCGGCGGATCAGGCCGGCGAGCTGCGAGGCCGCGGGCAGCATCGCGAAATCGCAATCGAGCATGAAATCGGCATCGGTGTAGCTGTCGCCCAGGCCCAGCGAGAGGAAGGGACCGAGCGAGCCGCGCAGCCGCGCGGCGACGTGGCGCACCGCGTACGCCTTGCCGACGCCCGGCGGCAACACGGCCAGATTGTTGTCGTTGAGATGCAGGCGAAAGCCGGGACGCTGCGCCACCCAGCCTGCGACCAGCCGGTCGTGCAGCGCGCGCACCGCGGCGGCGTCGCCGGCGGGATGCTTGGCGACGAAATAAATTCCCTCGCCTTCGTCTTCGATCAGGCGCGCATGACAGGTGTCCGGTCCGTCCGTCAGCGCGTGAGCCTGCTCGACCAGTTCGCGCAGCGCCGGCACGCCCGCCGCCAGGTGCCGCCGCATCTGCTCGCGCCATTGCACATCGATCCCGCCGCCCGGCATCAGCACGGTCGCCCCGTGGCTGACCACCGCCCAGGACGAGAACGGCAGCGTCACGCGCCGGTAACCGGACAGGCTGCGCGCCGTCACCGGCACCAGGGTCGCGCAGTTGCCGAGCCAGGCCCACAAGCTGCGCTGGCGTTCGTTGGAGTAGGAAATGACGTCGCCGTTGCGCAGGCTGGCGGCGGGCACCAGTTGGTCCGAATCGCGGTGCTTGCGCAGGGTGGAGAACAGGCTGTCGTCGAGATCGGTGAAGACCACGCGCGGCAATTCGGGCGAGGTGCTCACGGACCCGTCTCCTCGCCCGGCCGCATCAGCACGGGCTGCGCGTCGAGAATGCCGCAGAGCTGGGAAACGACCTCGTCGCGCGGCGTCTCGTGCACCAGCCAGACGCGGTCGTAATCGCCGTTGTGCTGGCCGTTGTGCTGGACGCGCCGGTAGTTGTAGAGAAAATTGGGAATGCCTTCGCCGTAGGGGTCGGGCACGCGCTCGGCACAGGCGATGTCCTGCCCGACCAGAATCGGCGAGCGCGTGGTCGATTGCACGTACGCTTCGACGCCGTGCTGCTCCAGTGTGCGCGCGAGCAGAAACGCGCCGTGCATGAACTCCCCGGTGCCGACGACCAGGCACTTGCGCCCGGATTCGCGCGCCAACTTTTCGCCGAGCGCGGGCGGAACGACTGGCGTGCGATCCAACCCGAGCCGGGCCGAATAGCCGGAGACATGCCCTCGCCGGCAGGGCGCCGATCCCATGGCCGACTCGGCCGGAGGCGCCGAGAACGCGGGGTTGCGCTGGAACTCGAAATCCCCCGACAGCAGGCTGCCGGACTCGCAGGACTCGACGCCCGGCACGGCGGCGACCGCGGCGCGCGCCCGTCCCGCGCTGAAATCGGTAAGACACAGCAACTGCACCCGGCGAAGCTGTGGGCAGGCAGGTCGCAGGGCCGCGATCAGGGCCGCGAGCGTGCGGCCGGTGCTGATCTCGTCGTCGATCAGAACGGCCAGCGTTGCGCGCCGCAAACGACCGCGAAGCGCCGCGCTCTCCGGCGCATGCAGGCGGATTTCGGAGGCATGGCTGTGGGCTTCCTCGAAACGGAAGGTCTGGGCGCCATCGAGCGTGTAGCGCGTGGTTTGCAGATACATCCCGGCGTCGTGCTGCTCGCGCCAGGCATCGAACACGCCGTGGCCCAGGCCGGTCGCGGTTTCAGCCATGCCAATGAAAACGACTTCGTCCGCAGTCGACGGGACGACCTTCGCGGCCAGGGCCTCGTGCGTCTGTCGCATCGCGGACGGACGCGCCGGCCAGTGCTTGCCCAGCACCTTGCTGACGAACAGAAAACCGCGGCGTGGATTGTTGCGCGCCGCGAATCCACACAATCGGTCCAGCGCCCACTCAGAGGTATTGGAGGAAGGATCGAGCCGCAGCAAGAGCCGGCCGGTTGCGATGTCGATGCAGAAACTCACGAGGTTCGCGGATGCGGCAGAACCACCGCCAGCGGCATCTCCGCCACGCGCAGGCCCAGGCGCGGCGCCGGCACGACCGGGCGTTCGCCGAACAGGCAGGCGCGGTAGGCGATGTCCGGCAGATTGAGCCCGGACAGGCAGCTCATGCCGATGCCGCCCGAGGCCCGCGGGTTGATTTCCAGCAGGCAGGCCCGGCCATCGGCGTCTTCCTTGAACTGGATGTTGATCAGTCCGGACAGCGCAAATTGTGCGACCAGCGCGCGCGCCGAGCTCTCGATTTCCGGGTGTGCCACCAGCACTTGCCCGGCGCCGGACAGCGGCTTGCGGCGGATGACCGCGGCCAGGACCTCGCCCCGGTCGCAGGCCATGTCGACGCTGTATTCGTGGCCGGGCAGATGCTGCATGACCATCTGCGGCTTCTCGGCACGAACGGCGCCGTAGCGGCCGCGCCATTGTTCGAGGCTCAACTCGTCCCGCGCCAGTTCGCGCCGCGCTGCAACCGTGGCGCTCGCCAGGCGGTGATAGCCCAGCCCGTACACCGACACAGTGGGCTTGATGCAAGCGTCGTACGCCTGCTCGATGCGGGCCACGGCTTGGTCGAGCTGCGCATCGTCGGTAACCAGTTCCCAGGCGGGCCGGCGCACGTCCGGTGGTGCCTGCTCGTAAACCCATTGCTTCCGGTGCAATTGCGGCAACACCTCGGCGGTCGCGGCCTCGAATACGCGCACGCCGCGCTCGCGAAAGCGCGGCGCGGCGGCGACGATCGCCGTGGCCTCGTGACCCGGCACGATCACATCGATCTTCTCGACTGCCGCCTTCTCGAGAATCCATTCGACGTAGGCCTCGGGCAGCAGCCCCACAGGCTCGGTGAAGGCGATGTCCGCAGTCGCGTAACCCACAAAATCCGCGTGGCGATGAGAGATGGCAATTTCCATCGCCAAGGGCTGCTCGCTCTCGCGCAACAGGCGCGCCACCCGCGCGACGACGGAAAAATGCCGGTTGAACCAGACGCGCATGCGGTGACGCCTTCAATGAGGTGGGTGGGATTTGCGGCGAGGCGACCACGCCTTGCATCAAGCGGGCCGGTTTTGATGCGGCGGACGGCAAGGTCGATGCGCTTCGCTTATCCACCCTACACCGCGCCGACTTGTAGGGCAGATAAGCGAAGCGCATCCACCACGGGGCGCTCGCCGCCCGTCCGCGACCTTTGACGCTACAAGTGCGGCAGGATGTGGGGAATCAAATCCTGGAACGTCCGCCCGGAGCAGTTCTCGCCGATCGCATGCATCTTCCACTCGCCGTTATGGCGGTAGACCTTGGCCATGACGTTGGCGGTATGGCTGCCTTGCGTGCTCAGGTTGTAGCGCGCCACTTCCTGCTGGTTGGCAGCGTTGACGATGCGGCAGGTGGCGTTGTCGATCTGACTGAAATTCTGCCCGGTGAAACTGTTGACCACGAACACCAGGCTCTTGACGCCGGCCGGCACGCGGCTGAGGTCCACCAGAATCTGTTCGTCGTCGCCATCGCCCGCGCCGGTGCGGTTGTCGCCGGTGTGTACGATGCTGCCGTCCTGGCTCTTGAGCTGACGGAACCAGACCGTGTCTACGGCCTGGTTCTGCTCGTTGAACATCACGCAGGAAGCATCCAGGTCCACCTCTTGCTGCTTGCCGCCGAAGCCCAGAAAGCCCTTGCTCTTGATCGGGTCCCAGCCCAGGCCCATCACGATCTTGGCCAGCGCGCCGCCGGCCTCTTTTTCCAGCGAAATTTTCTGACCCTTTTGCAGGTTGATTGCCATGACCTAGCCTCGCGTTGGATGGAAAAACCGATGTACCGCCAATTTACTTACGTGCCGACGCCCAGTTGCTGGCGCAGCCACCCTGCAAAGCCCTTGCGCTGGCGCGAACACACCAGCACCTGGCCTTCGCCGGAAAACTTCATGACCAGGCCTTCGCCCGAGGTCTGGCTGTTGACCAGGCTGGACAGCATGCCGCCGCTGCGCGAGGTGGCCATGCTCATCTCGTACGTCAGGTTGGCGTCCCACGCGATGACGTGGCCGTTGTCGATCATCGGGTTGCTGCCGCGCTCGATGTTGAGCAGGAACAGCGAGCCGAACCCGCCCACGCAGAGCTTGCCCTTGCCCGAGGTTTCCATGATGAAGAAGCCGCCGGTGCCGCCGAACAGTCCCGCCCCAAGGCCCTGCGTGCGCACCTTGATGTCCACGCCCGACTCCGCCGCGAGAAACGCGCCGTCGCTAAGCTTGAACTGGCGCGCACCGATCTCGAACACGTGAAGCTGGCCCGGCACGACCTGGGACAGCAAGGTATCGCCCGGCCCGCGCGTGGCGACGATCTTCTGCGTGAACAGCGACTCACCCGCGACCAGCCTGCGCGCAATGCCGCTGAGCAGGCCGCCCTGCATGCTGCCGGACAGGTCCAGGGTCGAATCCATCATCACCATCGCGTCGCGCTCGGCGAAAATCGATTCGCCCTCCTGCAGCGAGATGTGCAGGAACGGATCCTGGCCCTCGGTGAGCGTGAAGTTGGCCATGGGTTGGGAGGTTCGAGCGCTACGCCTGGAGCAAAGGTGTATGCGCTTCGCTCATCCACCCTACCTGCGCCGACCGTAGGGCGGATAAGCGAAGCGCATCCGCCAAATCCGACTTGGTTAGACGTTGACCCCGAAATGCTTGGCCAGCGGACCCAGGCCGCCCTTGAAGCCCTGGCCCACGGCCTTGAATTTCCACTCGGCGCCGGCGCGATACAGCTCACCGAAGATCAGCGCGGACTCGGTCGAGCCGTCTTCCGACAAGTCGTAGCGCGCCAGTTCCTTGTTGTCCGCTTTGTTGACGACGCGGATGTAGGCCTTGGACACTTGGCCGAAGTTCTGCTTGCGCGCTTCGGCGTCGTGGATGGTGACGCTGAAGGCAACCTTGTCGATTTCCGGCGGCACCGTATTGAGCGCCACGGTGACCACTTCATCGTCGCCTTCGCCGGCGCCGGTGGTGTTGTCGCCCAGGTGCTCGACCGAGCCGTCGGTGGACTTCTTGTTGTTGTAGAACACGAAGTCGCTATCGGCGCGAACCTTGCCGTCGGACTTGAGCAGGAACACGCTCGCGTCCAGATCGTAGGCCGCGCCGTCGGTGGCGCGGATGTCCCAGCCCAGTCCGACCTGCACGTCCTTGAGGCCCGGCGCTTCCTTGTTGAGATTGACGTTGCCACCCTTCTGCAAGCTGATTGCCATGATCGACTCCTTGTATGTCGGGGATTTGAGACGCGGTTGAATTTTCCTACTTGAGATCGAATTCGCCGGGATCAAGACCCAGCTCGTTGCAGATGCGCCGAACCGCCGCGCGCTCTGTCTCGTCGAAGTTGCCGTCCGACGCACCGATGGCGCAGCACACCCGCACCAGAAGGCGCGCCTCGGTGGGCTTGGCGCGCAGCTTGGACACCACCGCCAGGCAGTCCGCCTCGCCCAGCGACTTGTCGAACTCGTACTTGCGGCAATACTTCTCGAACAGGTCGATGACCTTCGTACTGTCGAACAGCGACAGCACGTCGGAAGAGCGCATGAAGCCCATCATCTTGGTCTTCTCCTCCGGCCGCACCAGGCCGTCGGCATAGGCCACCATCGTGCAGCCGGCGACCGTTGCCTCCAGGAAAGCCTGGCTCTTGACCTTGGTCACTTCGTTCTTGAGCGAGGTGCTGACCTCGCTCAACTTGCCCTTCAGCCAACTCAGCGACATATCGGTTCTCCAGGATTAATTGCGGGTGATGCCGGAATGGTTCGACCATGACCGCGACAGCTTGATGACGGAACCAGGGCGCGGAGTCTACTTCGACCCCGCCTTCCACCTGAAACCGAAGCCGTAGGCTTTGTCCATCGGCTCATGACCGCCGAAGTACTCGACAAGTTTCGTTGCGCGAATCGCACCGCGATCGTTTTCCAGCATCGCGATCGCGCACATGTTCTGTCCGGAGCCCTGCGCTTCCATGTGCGTCACCAGTTCCGGCTGGCCCGGAATGCGCACCGAAACCACGCCGTTGGCCTGCGCCCAGTTGGGCACACCCTCGTAGATGAAGGCGAAGATCAGCACGCGCTTGAAGTTCTTCCAGTACGCGCCGTTGAAGCGCATGAACTCGCCTTCGGTGAAGTCGCCGGTGCGATCGTCGCCCATCAACTGCGTCCACGGCGACTGCTGGAACTGGCCGAAATTGCCGCCGAGCGCCTGGATCACGGTCCTGGTTCCGTCGGCCAGTTCCAGCATGCAGCCTAGGTCCAGATCGATGCCGCCCGAACCCTTGTTGAGCCAGCCGGTTTTCTTTTCGCCCTTGGTCCATTTGAGATTCACCACGATCTCGCCGAAGTCGCCGCCTTCCTTCTGCAGCGAAACCGGCTTCTTCTTTTCCAGCGTGATCTTTGTCAGGCTGACCGGTGCGGCCGCGGGTTTCGCGGGTGGCGGTGGCGGAGCGGCTGCCGGGGCCGGCGCCTGATCGGGATCGTCCTTGATGGTCACGCCGAAATGCGCCGCCAGCGGCCCCAGTCCGCCGTTGAAACCCTGGCCGATGGCGCGGAATTTCCAGGCGCCGTTGCGCAGGTAACACTCGCCCAGAATCACCGCGGTTTCGGTCATGCCGTTCGAGGCGAGCGCAAACCGGAGGGTGTCGGCGCCGCCCAAGACTTCCAGCACCACCGAGTCGAGCTGCCCGAAACGCTGACCGCGCTTGATGCCCTGGTCGATGGTCACGGCAAACGCAATACGCTCGATGCCCGCCGGCAGCCGAGAGAGCGCGACCCTGAATTCGCGCCGGTCCGCGTCCAGCTTCGCCGCGTCTCCGGCCACGCTCGGCTGACCGTAAAACAGGAACCCTTCGTCGCCCGTCACCTTGCCGCTGGCGGTCAGCAGGTAGGCGCTGGCATCGAGCACCAGCGGCGACGAGGACGGCGCATGCGAGATGCGCAGGGTCAGCGTGGTTTCGGTCAGCGCAATGTTTTGTCCGGCAGCCAAGTCGGTCATCGAAAATCTCCTCGTTCTGAAAGTGACTTGGTGGATGCGCTGCGCTTATCCACCCTACGCATCTACCATCCTGACCGTAGGGTGGATAAGCGAAAGCGCATCCACCAACGGCCGCTCAATCCAACAGCATCCCTTCGATGTCCGGCGGCTCGGTCTCACCCCAGCTCGGCTCATACCACCCCGCCCGAACTGCCGACCCGAACGATGACCATGCCCAGTCTCCCGGCCGCACTGCCAGACCATGCCGCACCGGATTGAAGTGAATGTAATCGACATGCTTTTCCCAATCCCGTTCGTCGCGAATCGCATGTTCCCAGAAACGCCGCTGCCAGACCGGCCGCTCACCGCGCGCGTTGATCCGTGTGTCGATGGCGCGCGACGCTGCCTTCTTGATCTCGCGCCAGCGGCCGGAGAAATCCTCGTCTCCATCGGGCAGACGCCAAACGGTATGGAGATGATCGGGCAGGACCACGATGGCGTCGATCTCGAAAGGGCGGGCTACTTTGACCTTGTGGAATGCCGCGCGCAGCGCATAGATGTGAGTCGGATTCTCGAAGATCGGTAGGCGTTCATGCGTCACGACGGTGAAAAAATACACGCCGCCGGGGACGTAGACTCTGCGATAGCTGCTCATGTTCGTTCTGCGAGGGCAATGGTGGATGCGCTTCGCTTATCCACCCTACGCCGGACTTTTTGTAGGGTGGATAAGCGAAGCGCATTCACCGCTTTATCTGCAATCCACCATCTGCACATGAATCAGGCGCCCGCCTTCTCCGCGCGACAGCAGCAGCTTCATGTCCTCCTTCAGCTCCACCTTGTCGCCCACCGCCACCGCCTGGCTGGCGCCCGCGTCGAACAATTCCGGCAGCCGCTCGTTGACCAAGTACCAGCGGTCCTGGTGAAACACGAAGTAGCCGACGCGCTGCCGCTGCTCCGGTGTCAGCTTCTCGTTCGGAGCAAGCGTGCGGTTGACATGCCACCGAAACAGCGACTGGTTGGTGTAAACCATGAGCCGGTGATTTTCGGGCCGGAACTGCCCGGGCTTGTGCGTGGCGTAGTACAGGTTCAATACCGGAAGCACGCCTTTGAACGGCGTGCCGCAGAACGGGCATTTGGGCTTGCTGCTGTTGTCGAAGGCATACCAGCCCTGCTCGCAGGACGGATTGATGCAGGGCTGCAGCAGGTCCACGGTGCGAACCAGGGCATTTTCCCAGTCGCTGGCGCCGGGGCGTGCGGCGGGATTCTTCAGTCCCTCGCCGAACGCGCGCAGGAACAGCGGCGCCAGGTAAGGACCCGTTAGCGTGTAGGGCCGGCCGGCGGTGTCCGCCCAGGGCAGTTCGCTGGGCCGCACCTGTGAAAGCTTGATGCGGTTCGAAACGTCTTTCGGGTCTTCGACAAACAGCGCTCGCTCGCCCATGCCGAGTTCCTCATCGCGTGTCGGGTCCTGATCGTGGACCTTGCCGCCGCGCAGCGGGTGCCGGTAGAGCAGATACATGTAGATCAGCACCGCGAGCGCGTGACAGTCGGTGACGATGCTCGGCAGCTTGCGATTCGGGTCGCGCTTGTCGAGCCTGGCGGTGGCCACCACTTCGGGCGCGATGAAGTCCGGCGTGCCGACCACGTCGGGCGGAAATTTCCCCGGTACCACCAGGCCATCGATGTCGATGATGCAGGCGTTGCCGCCTTTGGGATCCACCAGCACGTTCTTGTAGCTGAGGTCGGAGTGCGCAAGTCCGGCCATGTGCATGCGCCGCACCGCGCGCGCGATGAGCAGGCTCACGCGCAGGTAATTGGCCCAGTTGCCCAACTCCCTGGGGTCGAGAAACTTGTTGCGGTTGTTGGCGGAGGCAAACCACTTGCCCTCTTTCTCGCGGCCGCGGATACCGAGCATGTCGCCATTCTTGGAGCCATGCTCGAAGAAGAAATGCCTGGCGTAGACCGGCGCGGTGATACCGAACAGGCCTTTCCATTCGAGCGTGCGCTCGGGCCAGCAGTAGACGTTCTTCCAGTAGTCACCGCCGGCTTGGCGGAAGATGCCGTCGCGGAACCGGGTGACGATATTTTCCAGGCGGTCGCGGCCGTTGGCGTCGAGCCGGTCGCGAAAGAACAGCACGACGTAGCTGCGGTCGGGGCTGAAGTAGCAGTCCTTGAGGCCGCCCGAGCCCCTGACTTCGTCGATGAACTCGACCGGCGTGCCGTCGTGGGCGGTGAGGCGGACGACTTGCGCTGGGTTGCGGGTGCTCATGGGATCTGGCAAGGCGTATTCATGGCAGATACACCAGCGCCAGCGTGCGGTCGTCGTGTTCGCCCTGCGACCAGAAATCGAGATACCGCGTCAGATCTTCCGGCAGGGCGGCGTTGTCGCCGGCCACGTTCACTTCGCCCGTCAGTTCGCGCCACCAGGCCTGCCAGCGCTCGGCGCTCTTGAGCGCATTGTCGGTGCCGAATTTGGGGTCGGACACGCCATCGCTCATCAAGGCGAGGATCGATCCCTTCGGTGCCCAGGCGCAGCGCACACGGCGGCCGATCCGATTCCAGAATTCGTCTTTCGAACCGAACTCCGCCGACAACAGGAAACGGGTTTGTCCGGAGTATTCGCCGCCGTCGGCATCACCGAGCAGCTCCGCGCTCGGACGCTCCGGGTCGAACACGGCAACCGCGCCGTCGCCGATCCAGAAAGTCGCGACGAAGAAGCCGGGGCCGTGCGGTCGCACCGCGGCCAGCAGCAGGGTTGCGGAAAAGTCTTTCTCATCACATCCCAGCGCCTGCGCTTGCGCCTTGATCGCGGTGCTGGCGGCGAAGGCGGCCGTGCCCAGCGGCACGCAGAAAGCGCCGCGCAGGCGTTTCCAGGTTGCCGGCTCTTCGGCCTTTTCGGCGGCGGCTTCTGGCAGCAGTTTTTCCAGCTCGGCGTCGAGCTGGGCAATGGACTCGTGCAGGCTCCGGCTGCTTTCCTCGCAGGCGAGCTGCGAGCCGCGTCGGGAGAGTTTGGCCGAGCCCGCGCCGTCGGAGACGGCAACGATCGTCCAGCCGCCGCTGCGGTCCTGGCCGAGGAAATAATCGTCCTCGCGGAAACTGCCGCTGTGCGCGTGCGAGCGGCCGCGCACGCTGGCGGCGACCACGCGCAGACCGGCGACCGGCAGTTCCTGGCAGCGTTGGTGCGGCTTGCGAAACGGCAGTTCCTGGTCCGGTTCGAGCTTGTTCCACAACGCGCGCGGGTCGGGGGTCACGATGAGTTCGAGCACTGCCGCATACGGCAGTTCCTGCTCGCCGGAGTCCAGGCGCACCGGGAAATGCAGGGTCTGGGTTTCCTTGAGCCCTGGCGGGGGCGTGCCGCGCAGGCGGGAGGTCGCAGCGTCGAATTGCAGCCCGGTGTCCTCCAGCCCGTATACCTCGGCGATCGCCGCGCCCTTCAGGGCCGCGACATTCACGGTGTCGATCCGGTGCTGGTAGGGCTGGCCGGATTTCGCGTTCGGGAGTCGCAGGTTCATTTTCTGCCGGGGCATAGTGGCGACGACCTCGGCGACGGGGGGTGCGATGACCGGGAGTGGCGGTGCGGCGGGTTCGGCCGACTCGACCGGCGTGCTGGATGCGCTGCGCTTATCCACCTTACCGCGTTCCGCAGCCGTCGTAGCGTGGATGAGCGGAGCGCATCCACCGGGGTGCGCAACGAGGTCGGGGGATTCTTGTTTGATCGGAACGGAAATTTCCGATGGGACCGCATCGGAAACCGGCGGTATATCGACGGGCGCCATTTCGGATGCAATGACCGCGTCGAAATCCGCCGGCTGCCCCAGTTGCACCACCGGCTCGATCTCGCCGCTGGCCTGAGCCAGGCGCAGCATCAGGGCTTCCAGCGAGCCGACCGCGGTGGTCATTTCGGGCCGCCGAAGGAGTCGCTGCAATTCCTCGCTGCGTAACCCGTGGCCGCCGTTCTCCAACACCGCGGCCGCGTAGGCGTTCAGACGTTCCGCCAGCAGCGGCGAACGGGAGGCGGCAGCGTGCGGCAGGCCGGGCATGTCGATCAGCCCCGCGCGCGGGTCAGATCGACCCCGGGATCGCCTTCCTGCCCGCGCGAGAACTCCGAGCTGCGCTTGCACCAGGGGCAGGTCTGTTGGCCGGGGCCGCTGACGCAGAATGTGTTGCCGCAACCGCACATGGCGAAGCCGAAAGGGTTGCCGCAATGCGGGCAGCTAGGCGCGCCGAGCAGATTATTGGAATCGATGGTGGCGACATTGGGCTGGTCGGCGCTCATGTCGAAATAGCTGTTCTTCACCGGGTAGCAGCCCACCAGTACGAAACGCCCGGTGGCGATCTTGTCCAGGCGCACGCCGCCTGCCCGGACTTCCGGCATTTCCGGCGCGTACCTGGACAGGTAGGGCAGTTGCGTGCGCTGGCACTTGGAGACGAAAAACGCATTGCTTTCGTCCACCCGGTCCAGCGGCTTGTCGAGATTCAGTTTCTTCAGAATGGAGTTGTCCAGCTCGGGCAGCTTGTCCTCCTTGGTCACGTCGCCGACGCTGCGGCTGCGCGCCTGCACCGATTGGGTGACCCACTGGATGAAGCGCGAGAACGCAGCCTCGGTGTCCTGGTCCAGGGTCAGCACCTTGTCGGCGTCGGTGAGCTGGTTGAGCACGCTCAGGTCGGCTGCACGTCCCATGGAGATCGCCACCAGGGTGACGTTGCGGGCGAACTTCTCGCGCCAGCGTTGCACCGCCCCGGATACGTCGTCGGTGGGTTTGCCGTCGGTGATGAGGAACACGATCGGCTTCCAGTCCCCTTTGCGATCCGGCGCGCTGCGCACCACCGAGCGGTCCATTTCGTCCATCAGGAAAGTCAGCGCCTTGCCCAGCGACGTGCCGCCGCCCACCGGCAGGCTGGGCGCGGTGAAGCTGGCGACCTCAGTGAGCGGCACCAGCTGGCGGACCTGACCGGCAAAGACGATCACGGAGAGAAACACCGTTTCCAGGGCGTGCGGATCGGTGCGCAGGGTCTTGATCACCGCGGTCATGCCGTCTTCGAGCCAGTACAGATGCTCGCCGGCCATGGATTCGGAAACGTCGAGCAGGAAGTAGATGGGGAGACGGCGCATGAGACTCTCCGGCGCAACGATTTAGGTGCGGCCCTGCGGTGGTCGGCTCTGTGGATGCGCTTGCGCTTATCCACCCTACGGATTACACGCTTTTGTAAGGAGGATAAGCGAAGCGCATCCTCCGGTCGGTCAAATCACCAACTGAATCTCGGTCGGCGGCGGCGGCAATTGCGAAGCCCCCGCCGTCCCCTGGCTGCGACTGCCGCTGCTCACCGCCGCCGACACCCACTTGAAGAAGCTGGTGAAGGACGCGCTGTCCATGGTGTCGAGGCTGAACACCTTGTCGGTGAGTTGCAGCAGGTATTCCTGTTTCGCCTTCGGCCCCGCGGCGCAGCCGATGATGTTGCCGAAGGGCCGGCGCCGGATTTCGGGAATCTGCTCCTCGAACACCTGCAGATCGGTGGGACTGCCGTCGGTCATCACGAACAGCAGGGGCGCCCAGTCGCCCTTCTCGTCGGCGCTGGTGCGGTGCAACTCGCGGTCGAGTTGCAGGCACAAGGTTTCCAGCGCCTTGCCCAGAAACGTGGGGCCGGATTCCGGCGTGGCGATCTGCGGCAACTGCAACTGATCCAGCGGCGTCAGCGGCACAACGACTTTCACGTCGGCATCGAAGGTGAGGATGCAGACATGGACGCTTTCCAGCGCCGAAGGGTCCTGGCGCAGCGAGGCCACCAGGGCTTGCAGGCCGACGTTGACCGCGGCAATCGGCTCTCCACGCATGGAGCCCGAGGTATCCAGCAGCAGATAGACCGGCAGGCGGCGCATGGGGAAACCTCCGCTTTGACGAGGGCGCTCGGACGCCGGCTCAGACGACCAGATTGATTTCCTTGGGCGGCGGCGGCAAGTCGCCGATGCCGATCATTTCCTTCCCACCCTGCTCGACCTTCTGGCTTCCGGTGGAGATGGACGCCGACACCCACTTGAAGAAGGCCTTGATGGTCGCGCTGTCTGCCGTATCGAGCCGCACCACGATCTCCGTGATTTCCTTGAGCACGCTTTCGGCGACCGCCGCGCCCTGGCCGGCGGCGCAGGCGATGACGGCTCCCGTCTTGCGCGTTCTCAGCTCGGCGAGGCCCGCTTTCCAGTCGTCGGTGGGGCCGCCGTCGGTCATCAAGAACACCAGCGGCTTCCAGTCGCCCTTGGTGTCCGCGGTGGTCTTGGTCACCTCGAGGTCGATGCGCGTGCCGAGCAGGCGCAGGGCCTCGCCGAGGTTGGTGGCGCCGCTGGCCGTCAGCGCGGGAGGCTGGAACGCGGAGAGTTCGGTCAGCGGCATCAGCACGCTGGCGCTGCTGCCGAAGCCGATGACCGAGAGATACGCCGTCTCCAGCGCGTACGGGTCTTGCCGCAGCGTGGAGACGAGGAGCTGGACGCCGTTCTTAACCGCCTCGATGGGCTCGCCCATCATCGAACCGGAGGTGTCCAGAATCAGGTACACGGGGAGCTTGCGGGCCACGGCCTTCTTCCTGTTGCGATGGGTGCGGGTTCGTCAGGCCGCGACGGCCTCGGGATTGGCCTTGCGATAGCGCAGCGACGACCACACCGAGGCGACGATGAAGGCCACGCCGATCAGGCCGGTGATGACCTCCGGTACGTGCGCGACGGTGCCCACCAGCATGATGACTGCCAGCACGCCGATGGCGTAATGCGCGCCATGTTCCAGGTAGATGTACTGGTCCAGCGTGCCGCGATGCACCAGGTACACGGTCATCGAACGCACGAACATGGCGCCGATGGCCAGGCCCAGCATGATGATGACCACGTCGCGGGTGATGGCGAAGGCGCCGATCACACCGTCGAAGGAGAACGAGGCGTCCAGCACTTCCAGGTACATGAAGCTGGCGAAGCCCGCGCGCTTGACCGTACCGGTCACCGCGTCGCCGGTCTCCTGGTTCTCGAACAGCGCGCCCAGGCCATCGACCGCGACGTACAGGATGATGCCCGCCACACCAGCCGCCAGCACCGGCAGGTGCAGCTCGGCCGGCAGCCACCAGCGGGTGGAGAACAGCACCGACAGGGAAATCAGCACGCTGATGCCGTCGAAGCGCGCCAGCCGCGCCAGCCCGGCCTCGAAGCCGCCCAGCCAATGCACATCCTTTTCCTCGTCGAAGATGAAGTTGAGGAACACCAGCAGCAGGAAGATGCCACCGAAGGCCGCGATCACCGGGTAGGCGTCGGTGAGAATTCTGGAGTACTCGTCCGGCTGCTTCAGCGCCATCTCGATCACCGGTATGGTGCCCAGCCCGGTGGTGACCGCGACGATGACGATGGGAAACACCAGTCGCATGCCGAAGACGGCGATGAGGATGCCGATGGTCAGGAACATCTGGCGCCAGAACTCGTCCATGTCCTTGAGCACGCCGGCGTTGACCACCGCGTTGTCGAAGGACAGGCTCACTTCCAGCACGCTCAGCACCACTACCAGCCACAGCGCCGGCAGCAATCCCATGGGTGAATTGAGGCCCCACCAACCCGCCACGACGAGGCATACAGCCGTCACCAGAAACGACAATCTGAACTCACGCACTTCGGAAACCCTCGAGGCAGCAGATGGCGCAGCGCGCCGCGGAACGGTTCGAACGGCGGGCCAGGGAGACCCTGGAATCGCAAGCTGCTGGCGATGGACCGCGAACCTCAAACGACCTTAGCAGATCAAACCGGAAGACTCTATCGACCCGGGACGTCGACGCGAGCCGCGTTTCGGACTGCGCGTGCAATAGGCCGAAGTCCGGGCGTATGCATTCGAGGCTCGCGTCGCGAGCCTTGCCGACGGTTCCAGCCGGCGGGTCGACTCAAGCCTTTCCGATCCGGTTGACCAGGTATCCGAAGATGGCCGCCGTGGCCAGCATCACCATGGCATAGAGGCTGCCGGGGATGGCCATCGTGGGGTTGTTGAGCATCGCCGGACTCAGCGCGATGGCGATGGCCAGGGTGGCGTTGTGAATGCCGACTTCCATGCTGATGGCAATGGCCTGGCGTTTCTCCAGCCGCGCCAGCATCGCCGCGCCGTAGCCAATCGACAGGCTCAGGAGATTGAACGCGAGCGCCGCGCCGCCGAGCACCGGGAAGAACGTGACCAGCGTGTTCCATTCGCGCACGAGCACCGTTCCAGCGATGGCGAGCAGGAACATCGCGGCGAGCGGCTTGGCCGCCTTGTTCATCATCTGGGCGAAAGCCGGAAAGCGCGTGCGCAGGAACATGCCCACCACCACCGGACCGACCACCACGGTGAACACCTCGACGATCTTGCTGAATTGCGGCGGCACCGCCTTGTCCTCGCCGAGAAAATGGCTCATCGACAGACCCAGGATCAGCGGCAGCGTGAACAGCGCCAGCAACGAGTTGATCGCGGTCAGCGAGATATTGAGCGCGACATCGCCGTTGGAAATATGGCTGAACAGGTTGGCGGTGACGCCGCCCGGCGTGGCGGACAGCAGCATCATGCCCACCGCGAGTTCCGGCGGCAGCGCAAAGCCCAGCACGATGAGCAGGCAGATCCCCGGCAGCAGCAGCATCTGGCAGGCCAGCGCCACGATCACGGCGCGCGGGTACAGCAGCACGCGCCTGAAATCGTCCACGGTAAGCGACAGACCCAGGCTGAGCATGATGATGCCCAGCGCCACCGTCAGAAACAAAACCATGTTGGGCTCTCCTAGGGCGTGTTAACAACAATATGGTCGTCGCGGCGGAGGTCGCTTTGGCGCAGCGCAAGAAACGACCGACGCGATGTATTGGACATACATGAGGAGGGAGAGACGCAGCGATGCTCCAAAGCGGCCCCGCCCCTTCGGGTTGCCCCCGGATTTTCCGCGATGCTGCGTTGCTCGTCGTTGATTTGCATCTGCAAACTTCTCTCCTCACGCCTTGCCTCACGAAAAATCCGGGGGCAACGCGGCGATCAGATTGTTGTTAACACGCCCTAGCCACTGCGAACGATCGATTTGTTCACGGATGATGCCGCAGTAGCGGAGGCTCTGCTTCCGATCACCAGACCTCAGTCGAGCTTGAAGAAATTCTTCGGGTCGAACAGTCGTGCAGACAATTTCGCGTCGGTACGCACGCCGCCCAGCGCAATCTGCACCGTACTGCCGAGAGCCCGGTCTTCGATGCTAGCGCGCGACGCGTAGTGGTAGCTGCCGCTGCGCATGAGGCTGGCGGGATCGATCCGGTAGTCCCTGATTGCGCGCTCGGCGTCGTGGAATTCCGCGCGCAGCATCACGCAGGTTTCGCGATCCACCGTGGCGAACACGCGGCGATAGGGCGAGTCCGCCACCGCGGGCACGAAGCGCAGCAAGTCCGCCGGCCGCCCCGCGAATTCGATCGGTCGTTCGAGATTGATCGACGCCGCGCTCAGCGCCTGCCGTATCAGGCGCATGTCCGAATAATGAAGGGTGGTCCCCGCGATCTCCGCCTCCGGCCCCGCGCCGCTGACGCGACGCACCTTGCCCAGCGCCGGCAGGTACAGATACAGCGCGTCGTCGGGCTGATTCTCGATCAGCAGGTAACGCGTGCCCGCCAGGTCCGCCGGCGCGGTGACGTGCAGCATCAACCGCAGGCCCTGCTCATTGCGACGGCTGAGCAGCCGCGCGCTCAGGCTCCGCGTCGATACCTGCGGACCGCTCGCCTCGATGCGCAGATCGTCGATGCGCAAAGCCTGCGGCGCGTTGCGACGCATGCACTCCAGCACCTTGACCACCGGGGTCTGCGTGCTGACTTCCATCGCACCGGTGCAGGCCAGTGCGAACAGAATCAGCAAGATGCGCGTCGCGATTCTCAAAGCCGTGCTGCCAGCCGGCTGCCCTGATCGATGGCGCGCTTGGCGTCCAGTTCCGCGGCCTTGTCGGCGCCGCCGATCAGGTGAACGTTGGCGCCCGCCGCGAGCAAGGGCCGTTGCAACTCGCGCAACGGCTCCTGGCCGGCACAGATCACGATGTGATCGACCTCGATCAGTTCCGGCTTCTCGCGCTTCTCGCCGTAGCTGATGAGCAGACCAGGAGAGTCGATGGATTCGTAGTTCACGCCGGACCGCGTCTGCACTTTCATCGCTTGCAGCGAGGCGCGATGAATCCAGCCCGTGGTTTTGCCCAGTCCTGCGCCCGGCTTGCCGGATTTGCGCTGGAGCAGAAACACCTCGCGCGCGGGCGCCGAGGGCTGCGGCCGCACCACGCCGCCGCGCACTGCGGCGGGATCGCTCACGCCCCACTCTTTCATCCACTCGACCAGATCGAGCGTGGGCGAATGCCCGTCGTGCACCAGGAATTCGGCGACGTCAAAGCCGATGCCGCCCGCGCCGATCAGCGCCACGCGCCTGCCGACCACGGCCTTGCGCGCGAGCACGTCGATGTAACTGAGCGCCTTGCCGGCGGCTCGCTGTTCTTCGAGTCCCGGAATCGACACGCTGCGCGGTGTGACGCCGGTGGCCAGCAGGATTTCGTCATAGCCGTTTGCGAGCAGGGAATCCGCGGAAGCGCGCGTGTTCAGGTGCAGCTTCACGCCGGTCGCGATGAGCTTGCCCGTGAAGTAACGCAAGGTCTCGTGAAACTCCTCCTTGCCCGGAATCTGCTTGGCCATGTTGAATTGGCCGCCGATTTCGCCGGCCGCGTCGAACAGGTCCACCGCATGTCCGCGTTCCGCCGCAACGGTGGACGCCGCAAGTCCCGCAGGCCCGGCACCAATCACGGCGATCTTCTTTTTCCTCACGGCCGGCAGATAGTTCAGCTCGGTCTCGTGGCAGGCGCGCGGATTGACCAGGCAGCTCGCGATCTTGAGCTTGAAGCTGTGATCGAGGCAGGCCTGGTTGCAGGCGATGCAGGTGTTGATGTCCTGCGCGCGATCGGCCGCGGCTTTGTTGACGAAATCCGCGTCGGCGAGAAACGGCCGCGCCATGCTGACCATGTCGGCCTGGCCCTCTCTGAGAATTTTCTCCGCGACTTCCGGAGCGTTGATGCGGTTGGTCGTGCAGAGCGGAATTTGTACCTCGCCTCTCAGCTTCTGCGTGATCCAGGCAAAGGCGCCGCGCGGAACCGAGGTCGCAATGGTCGGCACACGCGCCTCGTGCCAACCGATGCCGGTGTTGAGAATCGTCGCGCCAGCCTTTTCGACGCCCTTGGCCAGCATCACGATCTCGTCCCAAGTCTGGCCGTCGGGTATCAGGTCCAGCAGGGAAATGCGGTAGATGATGATGAAGTCGCGACCCACCGCCTCGCGGATGCGCGAGACTATTTCCACCGGCAGACGCATACGGTTTGCGTAATCTCCGCCCCACTCGTCCCGGCGCTTGTTCACGTGCGTGACGAGAAACTGGTTGATGAAGTAGCCCTCGGAACCCATCACTTCCACGCCGTCGTAGCCGGCCTCGCGTGAGAGCTGCGCGCAGCGCACGAAGGCGCGAATCTGCTGCTCGACTCCGCGGCTGGAAAGCGCACGCGGCGGAAACGGCGAGATCGGGCTTTTCACGCGCGAGGCGCTCACTGCCAGCGGGTGATAGCCGTAGCGACCGGCGTGCAGGATTTGCAACGCGATCTTGCCGCCGTCCGCGTGCACGGCATCCGTGATGATGCGGTGATCGCGTGCCGCGGCGCTGGTGCTCAGCCGTCCGGCAAAAGGCGAGACCCAGCCCGCGACACTGGGTGCGAATCCGCCCGTCACCATCAGCCCCACGCCGCCGCGCGCACGCTCGGCGAAATAGGCCGCGAGCCGCGGAAAATTCCTGCGCCGGTCTTCCAGGCCGGTGTGCATGGAGCCCATCAGCACGCGATTCTTGAGCCTGGTGAAGCCGAGGTCCAGCGGGGCCAGCAGATGCGGGTACGGTGCGGTCATCGTTGCCTTCCAATTTTCGCGAGCCTAGCCCGCGTGCCTCTGGCCGGTCATGCGCCAATCGACATGCGCATCTGGCGCTGCGGCCGGTTGTCGGCTCATCCGACTCGATGGTTAGCCCGTAATGACACGCAAGCAAACGAAGTGTCAGTCTCCCTTCATGAAAGCGACCGCCTATCCGGTGGAACAGAGCTACTTCTTCCACGGCCACTACCGCCTGGGGTATGAGGTCTACGGGCCCGCGCAGGGCACGCCGGTGCTGCTGATCCACGGCATCCTGCTGGACGCCTACTGCAACCGCGACATCGCTGGTGCCCTCGCGGCCGAAGGCTATCGCGTGATTCTGCTCGACCTGCTCGGCCACGGACGCAGCGACAAGCCGACCAAGGCGGCCGAGCACCGCGTGGATTTCTACGCCGAGCAGGTGCTGGGCCTGATGGATCACCTGGGACTGGAGCGCGCAATTATGGGCGGCGTTTCGCTGGGCGCCATCACCACGCTCACCGCCGCGTGTATTGCACCGCATCGCGTGCGCGCCCTGATTCTGGAAATGCCGGTGATGGAAAACGCGGTCCCCGCGGCGGCGCTGATGCTGGTGCCGCTGATGCTCGCGGTGCACTACGCCAAGCCGCTGTACCGCGTTTTCGCGCGCCTGCTGCGGCACCTGCCCGAGCCGCGACGTGCCGTGATGAACAGCGTGCGCAATGCGCTGGCGTCCGAGCCCGAGGTGATCCGCGCCATCCTGCACGGGATTCTGGTCGGCCCGGTTGTGCCTTCGCTGCGTCGACGCAAACATATTCAGCAGCCGAGTCTGGTGATCGGCCATGCGCGCGATCCGCTTCACGACCTGGGCGATGCCAAGGCGCTCAAGCGGCAATTGCCGAACGCGGAGATGCTGGTTGCGCGCTCGATGCTGGAGCTGCGCACGAAGCCCGAGCGGCTGATGCCGCAGATTCTCGATTTCCTGCGTCGTGTACCTGCGGAAACCGACCACTCCGGATCGGTGCTTGGCGGAACACGCGCGGCCAACGGCTGAGCCTCCCGACTCAGCGGCTGGCGCCCGGCTTCTTCTTGACCGACTTGTCGGGAGTCTTGAACGGCGCCGCCGCCAGCACTTCGCGCTTGCGATGAATCACGGTCGGGCAATAGCTCGCACAGTTGCGGGTCGCTCACGCCAAGCTTTTCCTGTAACGGCAGCAGCGCGCATGAGTTCGGTGGCGGCGGCCTTGGCACCGTCCACGGCAAAAGCAGCCGCGACGTCGGCCATGAGCCAGCCGCGGAACAGCGCGCCCAGCCTGTGCGCCTGCGCCAGAGTTGGCGACAGCGCGCCGGACTCATTCGCCCGCGCCTGCACGCAACCGACCAGCTCATAGGCGTCGTGTTCGATCTGCGACGGCAGGTCGCCGCGGCGTCGGCGCGGTCCCTGAGCGCGGTCTGGAATGGCGTCCGCTCCGTCCCCGCTGTCGCTAGCGGCGCCAGCACGACCAGCGATACGAAAAGACCGGCCAGCGAAGCGGCTGTGGCCCGACATCGCCGTCTCTCCGTCATCGAGGCGACACGGGGCCGCAAAGAAGCCCCTTCATGCTCTCTCGTGTCCTCGGCGAACGGTCCTAAAGATCGACCAAGGCCTCGCTCGGGTTGACGCGACGAATTCATTTTTCCAATTGCAGCTCATCAGGAGTCAAGCATGATTCGGAAACTTTGCTACACCCGTTTGACAGCAGCGCTGCTCTCAAGCCTCGCACTAAGCGTCTTGTCGGCGCCCGCCATCGCACAACCCCCGCTCGCCTCCGCGGCCAATCCGGCGCCGCGCGACCGCCCGCTGGTCGATCTGCTTTGCTCCTCGCGCCTGCTCACGGCGCTGCTGCCGGCATGCCGTCCGGGTGTGCTGAGTTTCCAGGCCCAAGCCTATAGCGCCGACGAAGGCGCCAATCAGATTGCAGTGACCGTCACCCGAACCGGAGGCAGCGGCGGCGCGATCACGGTCAAGTACGGCACCGCCAACGGCTCGGCCGTGGCCAACGGCGACTACGTCGGCACCTCGGGCACCCTGCGCTGGGCCGCGCGCGATGCCACGCCGCGCACGTTCATGGTGCCGATCAGCGAAGACGCGATGTTCGAGCCGAACGAAACTTTCACAGTGGCGCTGTCGAATCCGACCGGCCGCGCCACCATCGGCCAGGGTGTAGCGACCGGCAAGGTGCTCGACAACGATCCGGCCACCATCAAGCTGATCGGTCTCAACGATTTCCACGGCCAGCTCAATCCTCCTGGTGGCACCACCCGCGCGCCAGACCCGGCGAACCCGGCGACTTCGGTGCTCCTGCCCACCGGCGGCGTCGAGTTCCTCGCCACACAAGTCGTGGCGCTCAAGGCGCTCAATCCGTTCAGCACGGTGGTCGGCGCAGGCGATCTCATCGGCGGTTCGCCGCTGGTTTCTGCGCTGTTCCATGACGAGCCCTCGATTCTCGCGCTGGACCTGCTCGGCCTCGAGTTCTCCTCGGTCGGCAACCACGAGTTCGACGACAACGCGGCCGAACTGCGCCGAGTCCAGAACGGCGGCTGCTTCCCCGGCGGCGTCATCGGCACCGACACCTGCATCGACGGCACCTTCCCCGGCGCGCGCTTCCGCTACCTCGCGGCCAACGTCCTGGATCTCTCGACCGGAAATTCCTTCTTCCCCGGCACGGCGATCAAGAGCTTCGACATCGGCGGCGGCGAAAGCATCAAGGTCGGCTTCATCGGCCTGGTGCTGCGCAACACGCCGAACATCGTGACCCCGGCCGGCGTCGCCGGCCTGTCCTTCCAGGACGAGGCCAGCACGGCCAATTCCTTGGTGCCCGGCCTCCGCGCCGCGGGCGCGCAGGCCATCGTGGTGCTGATTCATGAAGGCGGCACGACCACCGGCCTGCTCAACGACCAGAGCTGCCCGGGCCTGGCAGGCGACGTCCTGCGCATCGTCGATGCGCTCGACTCCGCCATCGACGTGGTGGTCAGCGGCCACACGCATCAGGCCTACATCTGCCGCCGCAACGGCCGCCTGCTGACCAGCGCCGGCGCCCAGGGCCGTGTCGTCACCGACATCGACCTGACCCTGGCTCGCAACGGCTTCGACGTGATCTCGAGCACGGCGCGCAACCTGCCCATCGTCAACGATCAGACGCCCGCCAACCCGCTGCCGGCCGCCTACCCGACCCTGGCCCGCAACCCGGCGCAGACCACCCTGGTCACGCGCTACAACACGCTGGTGGCGCCGCTCGCCAATCGCGTGATCGGCAACATCACGGCCGACATCACTCGCGTGGCAACCACGGCCGGCGAATCTGCGCTGGGCGATGTCATTGCCGACGCGCAGCTCGACGCCACGTCCCCGGTACCGCTCGGTGGCGCGCTGGTCGCGTTCATGAATCCGGGCGGCATCCGCACGGACATCCTGTTCAGCCAGATCAGCGGCGGCGAAGCGATCGGACAGGTGACCTACGGCGAGTCCTTCACGGTGCAGCCCTTCGGCAACAGCCTGACCACGATGACCCTCACCGGCGCGCAGATCGACACGCTGCTCGAACAGCAATTCGACAATCCCACCGCAGGTCAGATGCGCATCCTGCAAGTCTCGCGCGGCTTCGCCTACACCTGGGACGCAGCCATGCCAGTCGGTAATCGCGTGGCCGCCAGCAGCATCAGAATCGGCGGCGTCCCGGTGGACCCGGCGGCGAACTATCGCGTCACGGTCAACAGCTTCCTGGCGACCGGCGGCGACCGCTTCTTCGTGCTGAACAGCGGCACCAACCGCCTCGGCGGCGCGATCGACATCGACGCGCAAACCGACTTCTTCACGGCGAACTCGCCGGTTCCGCCCGGCCTGCGCAACCGCATCACGCGCCTGAACTGATGACCTGAAGGCAGTCCGCGGCAAACAGGGCGCCCGCCTTGTGCGGGCGCTTTTCTTTGGATTGAATCATCCATCACAGAGCCGCGATAAACTCGCCCGCCCTGAAGCACCGAATGTTTCGATGGCTGTCAATCTTTCCGTTCCAGAACTCCTGCACCCCGTTCCCGGCGTGCGTCTCGGCGTGGCTGAGGCGGCGATCAAGAAGCCGGGCCGCAAGGACTTGCTGCTGATTGCGCTCGATCCCGGTGCGCGAGTGGCCGGCGTGTTCACGCGCAACGGGTTCTGTGCCGCACCGGTCGAGGTTTGCCGCGAACGGCTGGCCGCGGGTCACGAGATTCGCGCGCTGTTGGTCAACGCAGGGAATGCCAACGCGGCAACCGGCCAAGGCGGAATCGACGATGCTCGCGCGACTTGCGAGGCCGTGGCGCGCGCGCTCGACTGCGCGCCGCAGGGCGTTCTGCCCTTTTCCACTGGCGTGATCGGCCAGCGCCTGCCGGTCGAGCGCATGACCGCGGCGGTGCCCAAAGCGCTGGCGGCAGCCACCTCCGCGGGCTGGCTGGACGCGATGCGCGCCATCATGACCACGGACACCGTGCCCAAGGGCGCGACGGTCCGGGTGCAGACTTCTGAGGGCGAGATCACGGTGACGGGCATCGCCAAGGGCGTGGGCATGATCTGCCCGGACATGGCGACCTTGCTCGCCTTCATCGCGACCGACGCGAAGCTGTCGCAAGCGGCGACCGATCAGGCACTGCGTGTGGCGGCGAACCAGTCGTTCAACTGCGTCACGGTCGATGGAGACACCTCGACCAACGACTCTTGTGTGCTCATTGCAACCGGCAAGACCGGTACAGCGGAAATCACGCCGCAGCACGCGGATTACCCGCTGGTGCTCGGCGCCATCACCGAGGTCTGCGTGGCGCTCGCGCAGGCGGTGGTGCGCGACGGCGAGGGCGCGACCAAGTTCGTCAGCATCGAAGTCGGCGGCGCATCGAGCGAGGCCGAGGCGCGCCAGGTCGCGTACTCAGTGGCGCACTCGCCGCTGGTGAAGACGGCGATGTTCGCCTCCGACGCCAACTGGGGTCGCATCGCCATGGCCATCGGCAAGGCGGGCGTGGAAGGCCTGGACCAGCGCTCGGTGAGCATCGCGCTGGATGACGTGAAGCTGATCGAAGGCGGCCAGCCACATCCCGACTACCGTGAAGAACTGGGTTCTGCGGTCGTCGCGAAATCCGAGTTCTGCATCCGCATCGGCTTGGGACGCGGCATCGCGAGCGCGCGCGTATGGACCTGCGACTTCAGCTACGACTACGTGAAAATCAACGCGGAGTACCGCACGTGAGGCGTGAGGAGTGAGGGGTGACGCGGAAAAGCTTCCGCACATCGAGGTCGCTTGCGGGGTTCTGAGGCTTGAGAGCGGCGATGTTCTGATTGCGCAGCGTCCCGAAGGAAAGATCGCCGCGGGCAAGTGGGAGTTTCCCGGCGGCAAGATCGAGGCTGGAGAGTCCTCGCGCGCAGCGCTGGGCCGCGAGTTGCACGAAGAGCTGGGCATCGAGCTGCGCGTAGCGCGTCCGCTGATCCGGTTCACGCATGCGTACTGGGATCGCGTCGTCACGCTCGACACCTGGGTGGTCAGCGGCTGGGATGGCGAGGTTCACGGACGCGAGGGTCAGCGTTTCGAGTGGCGCACGCCGGCCGAAGCGCTGAACCTCGACGTGCTGCCCACGGTCGCGCCGATTCTGCGGGCGCTCGCGCTGCCCGAGGACTACGTGTTCACGCCGCCCGACGCGAATGAGCGCCGGATTCGCGAAGGGCTCGCGCAGTTGCCGCGCCGTGCCTTGCTGCGACTGCGGCTGCCCTCGCTCGAACGTGAGGCTTATGCAGCGCTCGCGCAAAGCGTGCTCGCAGACGCTCGTGCGCTCGGGCTACGCGTGATGCTCGATCGCGATCGGGCGATGGCGCAGGAACTCGGTGCCGACGGCTGGCATTTACCGCAGCAAGTGCTGATGAGCCTTGCGCAGCTTGAGCCCGAATCGCTGCTGCGCATTGCGTCCTGCCACGATGCCGCTTCGCTTGCGCGGGCCCGCGAACTGGGATTCGACGCCGCCGTGCTGGGAACCATCGCGGCGACGCATACGCACCCTGGCACCGCCTTGCTGGGATGGAATGAATTCGCAAAACTGGCCGGCAAGGCGAATCTTCCGGTCTACGGCATTGGCGGAGTCGGTCCGAACGACAAGGCAACCGCGTTCGAGCACCGCGCGCAAGGCGTAGCGGGCATTTCGGCCTACTGGAGTTAGTTCGGCAGGTCGGACTTCAGTCCGACTCGCGCAGCGGGATGTCGGGCTGAGGCCCGACCTACGAAAGCCTGCGCGGGTCCTTCTGCGGCGGTGCCTCGCCGTCAAAATCAGCATCGGATTCGGCGACCGGAATCGTGTGGCGTTCCGCAAACCATTCGCCCAGGTCGAGCATCTTGCAGCGCTCGCTGCAGAAGGGCCTGAAACGGTTGGCCACAACCAGCGACGAGGGCTGGCGACACTGCGGACACAGGGCTTGCTTGCTCGGGCTCATGCTTGACGGAAGTTCTGCGTAGTTCGGATCATCGCGCCCCCGCAGCGGCTTTCCAACCCCATCACGCGACCATGTCCCAATTCGACCAGGTATCCGTTCTCAAGAAGGCCAACGTTTATTTCGACGGCAAGTGCGTCAGCCACACCGTGTTGTTCGCCGACGGCACGCGCAAGAGTGTGGGCGTGATTCTGCCTTCCAAGTTGATCTTCACCACCGAGGTGCCGGAAGTGATGGAACTGATCGAAGGCCGCTGCCGGGTGAAGCTGGCCGGCCAATCGGCATCGAGCGATTTCACCGGCGGCCAGTCCTTCGATGTGCCGGAGAAATCCTCCTTCGAGATCGAGGTGCTGGAGACGTTGCACTACGTCTGTCACTTCGGCTGATCGTCGGCGATGGGCGGCGGCGTATCCTCTGCCGCCATGTCGATCCATTGCGCCGGCAGTGATTTGGTCGGCTTCACGCCCAGCTTCTTCAGCATCTCGGCCTGGCGGATAGCATTGCCGCTGCCCTCGCTGAGTTTCTTGCGCGCGTCGTGGTAACTGTCCTGAGCCTGCTGGATGCGCTCGCCGACTTTCTGAAGGTCCGACACGAAACCCACCAGCTTGTCGTACAGCTCGGCGCCGCGATTGGAGATGTCCTTGGCGTTGCGGCTCAAGCCCTCCTGGCGCCACAGGTAGGCCACGGTGCGAACCACGAACAGCAAGGTGCTGGGGCTGACCAGCAGCACGTTCTTTTCCCAGGCGTGCTGAAACAGTTCGTTGTCGTTGGTGACGGCCACGGTGAACGCGGGCTCCAGCGGAATGAACATCACCACGAAGTCAAGCGACTTGAGGTCGTACAGCTTCTGGTATTCCTTGTCGGACAATTTCTTGATGTGCGCGCGGATCGAGATCAGATGCCGCTTGAGCGCGGCGTTGCGCTCGCTGTCGTCCTCTGCCGAGGCGAACGCGCGGTAATCCGGCAGGCTCATCTTGGAATCGACCACCAGAAAACGCTCGCCCGGCAGCTTGATGACCACGTCGGGGATGGAGGTGTCCTGCCCGCCTTCGCCCGTCACCCCGCCCTGCCGCACGTAATGCTGGCCGCGCAACAGCCCGGCTTTTTCCAGCACGTCGTCCAGAATGATTTCGCCCCAGTTGCCCTGCGCCTTCCTGTCACCCTTGAGCGCCAAGGTGAGGTTTTGCGTGTCCTGGCTCAAAGTGTTGTTGAGCTGCGTCAGCATCCGGACCTGCTCGCTCAGGGCGCTGCGATCCTTGCCCTCGTTGATGTAGACCTCCTCGACCTTGCTCTGGAAGGCCTTGATCCGTTCACTGAGCGGGTTGAGCAAGTGACCCAGATTGACTTGGTTCTGCTCGGTGAATTTGCGGCTCTTTTCTTCCAGCAATTCGTTGGCCGTGAGCTTGAACTGCTGGGTCAGTTGCTCGCGCGCGTCGAGAAGAATGGCGAGCTTCTCCGCAGCCTGAGTGCTTTCCAGTTCCAGCAGTTTGGTCAACTCGCGGCATTCGGATTTCGCGTCTGCCAGATCGGTCACCAAGGCTTCGCGCTGCACCGCCAGTTCGCGAAAGCGCTGTTCGTTCGAGTCCGCCACGGCCCGCAGTTCGACCAGCCGGATTTCTTGTGCTTCCACGCGCGTTTCAGCCGCCACCGCGCGCTGAATCGCCGCCTGTTGGTCTAGCTGAGCGGTGCTCAGAGAGGCCTCCACTTTGCGCCGCGCGAGTGCCTGCAACACGATCACGAAGCCCGCGAGTGTGGCGACCACAGCCAACAGCAGCAGGACATAGATCGGCGGTAGGGCGGCGTTGTCGGCGGAAATCATGCTTCGGTCCTGGACGGGTCGAGGCGCGAGTCTGACAGCCTCGCCGCATTCATGGCATGTGGCAGGATGGCGGCCGTCGCCAGACAGACGGACGTGCCTTCATCGCCCGTCTCGGCTACTCTATTCGCCTATCCGCATATGCGGATACGATCCGATTCCATCCCAAAATTCCGCTCTGAGGGAAGTGCCGATGTCCTCTTATGTATTCACGTCCGAGTCTGTTTCCGAAGGTCATCCGGACAAGATGTGCGACCAGATTTCCGACGCCATTCTCGACGCTTACCTTGCGCAGTCGCAGGACGCGCGCGTGGCCTGCGAGTCGCTGACCAAGACCGGCATCGCGATGGTGGCGGGCGAAATCAAGGTGCCCAAGGGCGTGCACATCGACTCCGAGGCGATCATCCGCGGCGTCATCAAGGACATCGGCTACACCAGCTCCGACATCGGCTTCGATAGCGAGACCTGCGCGGTGCTCAATGGCCTGGGCAAGCAGTCCATGGACATCAATCGCGGCGTGGACAAGAAGGACAAGAAGAACATGGGCGCCGGCGACCAGGGCCTGATGTTCGGCTTCGCCACGCGCGAAACGCCGGAACTGATGCCCGCGCCGATCCAGTACGCGCACCGTCTGGTCGAACGCCAGGCCCAGCAGCGCAAGGCCGGCAAGCTCAATTGGCTGCGCCCGGATGCCAAGTCGCAGGTCACCTTGCGCTACGAGAACGGCAAGCCGGCGGGCATCGATGCCGTGGTGCTGTCCACGCAGCACGCGCCGGACATCAAGCAGAAGGATCTGGTGGAAGCCGTGATGGAACACATCATCAAGCCGGTGCTTCCCGCCAAGCTGTTGCACAAGGGCACCAAGTACCACATCAACCCGACCGGCCGTTTCGTCGTCGGCGGACCGATGGGCGATGCGGGACTGACTGGTCGCAAGATCATCGTTGACACCTACGGCGGCTATGCGCGTCACGGCGGCGGCGCGTTCTCGGGCAAGGATCCTTCGAAGGTCGATCGCAGTGCTGCGTATGCCGCGCGCTACGTTGCCAAGAATCTCGTCGCCGCGGGACTGGCCGACAAAGTCGAGGTGCAGGTCAGCTACGCCATCGGCGTGGCCGAGCCGACCTCCATCACCATCGACACCTTCGGCACCGGCAAGATCAGCGCGGACAATCTCGAGAAGCTGGTGCGCAAGCATTTCGACCTGCGTCCCTACGGCATCATCGAAATGCTCGACCTGCTGCACCCGATCTACCGCGCCACCGCAGCCTACGGCCACTTCGGCCGCAAGCCAGCGACCATCAAGTACACCTGCTCCGAGACCGGCAAGCTGCACGAGTTCACCGGCTTCACCTGGGAGAAGACCGACCGGGCCGAGGCGCTGAAAGATGCGGCCAAGGGCATGAAGTAAAGCCCTGGCAAGCAAAAAACGGGGCGCTTCGGCGCCCCGTTTCGTTTTGATCGACAGAATAATTGGTCGGGGCGAGAGGATTTGAACCTCCGACCACTTCCACCCCAAGGAAGTGCGCTACCAGGCTGCGCTACGCCCCGACGATGATGCATGAACTTGAGACCGCTTGAGTTACCGGTCTCAAGGGGCCGCGATGATAGCCGCGACAGGCCGCTCTGGAAAGCTCAGCGTAGAAGCTTGAGCAGCGATTCGAGTTCGTCGCGGACCTGCCGGATCGCCGCGGCGCGCGGCGGTACCGGGTGAGCGGGCGAATTGGCCGGGGCTGCTTTGGCCACCGTTTGCGTAACCGATCCGGCAATGCGCTGCTGGTCTTTCAGGCGCTGGCGCGCGCCGCCGATGGTGAAGCCCTGTTCGTACAATAGGCTGCGGATGCTGCGCACCATCGCGACGTCGTCCTGCTGGTAGTAGCGCCGGTTGCCGCGGCGCTTGACCGGCTTCAACTGTGGAAACTCCTGCTCCCAGTAGCGCAGCACGTGCGGCTTGACCAGGCATAGGTCCGAAACTTCGCCGATGGCGAAATAGCGCTTGCCCGGAATCTCCGGCAGCACCGCCGTGGCTTCAGCTACTCGCATCGTGTCCTACCCGGATTCGAAGTTTCTGCCCCGGCCTGAACGTCACTACGCGCCGGGCGGAGATGGGAATCTCTTCACCGGTCTTCGGGTTGCGCCCCGGCCGCTGGTTCTTGGTGCGCAGTTCGAAGTTGCCGAATCCGGACAGCTTGACCTCTTCGCCGGATTCCAGGCGTCCGCGGATTTCCTCGAAGAACAGGTCCACGAACTCCTTGGCCTCACGCTTGTTGAGGCCCAATTCGTCGAACAGTGCTTCTGCCAGCTCGGCCTTGGTCAACGCCACGTTCTCGATCCTGCGCCTGCGAGTGCGATCAGGCCCGCACCGATGCCCCGAGTTTGTCTGCGACCGCGGCGGTGATGCCTGCCATCGCCGAGTCGATCTCCACGTCAGTTAGGGTGCGTGAGGAGTCTTGGAAAATCAAGCCTAAAGCCATGCTTTTGAAGGTAGTCCCTAGATTGCCCCCGCGATATACGTCGAACACGACGACTTCGCGCAAGGACGGGGGAGCGGCCTTGCGCACCACTTTGCGCAAATCTTCGAAGCCGAGAGCGTCGGGAACGACCAGCGCCAAATCGCGACGCGACGCGGGGAATTCGGAGATGGCGAGTGCGCGCGGAAGCGCCGCGTGGCGCAGTGCGGCCCAATCCAGTTCGAACACAACCGCCGAAGACGGCAGCCCAAGTTCGCTCACCAGGCCGGGATGCAATTCGCCCAGCCATCCCGCCCACTGGTCGCCGCAACGGATCGCGGCGCTACGTCCGGGGTGCAGCGCCGGGTGAGCCGCGCGCTCGAACGCGACGGACTCGGGCCGACTGAATAGTGAAACGACATCGGCCTTCACGTCGAAGAAATCGGCTGGCCGCACGATGGTTCCCCACTGCTCGGGTCGCGCCGCGCCCGCGGCCAGACCGGCAAAGCGCTGGGTCTCGACGATGACGCCGTCCGAGCGCTCGAAGCACACTCCGGCCTCGAACAGTCGCAACCGACTGGCCTGCCGCGCATGGTTGTAACGCCAAGCGTCGATCAGCCCGCACCAGAGCGTCGAGCGCATCAGCGCGAGATTGTCGGCAATGGGATTGTCGAGCGGAATCGATTCGACTTCGGGGTTCAGCCGCTGTTGCAGCACGCGGTCGGCGAACGCCAGTGAAATCACTTCCTGCCAGCCGCGCGCGACCAGCGCACTCTTCACCGCCGTCTGGCTGCGCTCGGTCTCGGTCGGACGGCCCGGCGCCATTCGCGCCGCGTAGGGCTTGGCCGGAATGCGGTCGTAGCCGTACAGGCGCGCCGCTTCCTCGATCAGGTCCGCCTCGATGCGCAGGTCGTAGCGCCAGCTCGGAATCTGCGCGGTCCAGGTTCCGCCGGTCTCGACGCGCGTGGAAATTCCGAGCCGTGACAGCAGCGCTTCGACTTCCTTGGCCGCGATGTCGTGCCCCAGCAATTTGTTGAGCCGTGCATGACGCAGGCTCACACGCACCGGCTCCGAGTGGGTGCGCCCGGCCGCGGTGATGGACGCGGCTTCGCCGCCGCAGAGCTGCGCCGTGAGTTCGGTCGCGCGCTCCAGCGCGGCACGCTGCAAGTCCGGATCGACGCCGCGCTCGAAGCGATACAGTGCGTCCGAGGTCAGCCGGTGGCGACGGCCCGTGCCCGCCACTGCGTTCATGGCGAAACAGGCGCTCTCGAAGAACACGCGAGTGGTGGACGACGACACGGCCGTTTCGGCACCGCCCATGACGCCGGCCAGCGCGATCGGACCGCTGTCGTCGCAGATCAGCAACTCGCCGTGCTTCAGCTCCACGGTCTGGTCGTTGAGCAGGGTCAGGCTCTCGCCTGACTTTGCGCGCCGCACGCGGATCGCGCCCTTGAGCCGCGTCTCGTCGAAGGCATGCATCGGCTGGCCCAACTCCAGCATCACGTAGTTGGTGATGTCTACCAGCGGCTGGATGCTGCGGATGCCGCTGCGACGCAAACGCTCACGCATTGCGTCCGGCGTGCGCGCGCGGCCATTGAGGCCGTAGACCACACGCCCGGCGTAAGCGGAGCAGTCAGCCGCAGTCTCGATTTCGACCGCATGACGAAACTCGCCGACGACCACGGCCGGCTTCATGCGCGGCCGCGTCATCTGCACGCCGAACAGCGCCGCCACTTCACGCGCAAGACCGATCACCGATAGGCAGTCGCCGCGATTGGGAGTGATCTCCAGATTCAGAACGCGATCGTCAAGCGAGAGATGTCGCTCGATGGGCGTGCCGGGTAGTACGTCGGAATCCAGTTCCAGCAGGCCCTCGGATTTCTCCGCAAGTCCCAGCTCGGAAGCCGAGCACAGCATGCCGCCCGACGCGACTCCGCGTAGCGCGGAAGCCTTTATCTCTAGACCACCTGGAAGCCGAGCACCCGGCAAGGCCACCGGCGCGACCATGCCGGCGCGCGCATTGGCCGCCCCGCAGACGATGGTCGCCATGCCGGCCGCGCCCACATCCACCTCGCACACGCGCAGGCGCTCAGCATTGGGATGCGGCGCAATCGACGCGATGCGTCCCACCACCACGCCCTGCGGCATCTCGGCGACGACCGGCTCGATTTCCAGTTCCAGGCCGCCCATGACCAGGCGATCGGCGATCTGCTCGATCGTAGCCGCGGGGTTCACCCATTCTCGCAACCACTGTTCTGAAAGTTTCATGGGTGCGATCTCAGGCGAACTGGCGCAGAAAGCGCAGATCGTTGTTGAAGAACAGGCGCAGATCGTCCACGCCGTAACGCAGCATGGTCAGGCGCTCCACGCCCATGCCGAAGGCGTAGCCGGTGTAGCGCTCGGGATCGAGGCCAACCGCTTCGAACACTTTCGGATGCACCATGCCGCAGCCCAGCAACTCCAGCCAGCGACCAGGGTGGTCGGGTCCCTTGGACGGATCGCGCCAGCGCATGTGCACGTCAGCGCCCGGCTCCACGAACGGAAAATACGAAGGCCGGAACAGAGCCTCGACATCCTGTTCGAAGAAGCGCGAGAGGAAGGTCTGCAAGTCGTATTTCAGGTCTGAGAAATGCACGTCCTCGGCGACGTACAAGCCTTCGACCTGATGGAACATCGGGCTGTGCGTGCGATCCGAGTCCACGCGATAGACACGTCCCGGACAGATGATGCGGATCGGCGGCGTGCGACCCGACTCCACCACCGCGCGCATCGTACGAATCTGCACCGGGCTGGTGTGGGTGCGCAGCACGCGCGCGCCGTTATCGACGTAGAACGTGTCCTGCATCGCACGCGCCGGATGCAGCTCGGGAATATTGAGCGCGCCGAAATTGTGGAAGTCGTCCTCGATCTCCGGCCCGTCCATGGTCTCGAAGCCCAGCTCGTTGAACAGGCGTTCGATGCGTTGCAGGGTACGGGTCAGCGGGTGCAGGCCACCGACGGTCTCACCGCGGCCCGGCAAGCTCACATCGATGGTTTCGCTCGCGAGCTTTGCCGTCAGTTCCAACTCGGCCAACTGCGCAGCACGACCGGTAATGGCCATCGCCACGGCGTCCTTCGCACGATTGACCCGATCACCGAAAACCTTGCGCTCTTCCGGCGCCATGCCGCCAAGCTGCTTGAGCAGTTCGGTGACGCGGCCTTTTTTGCCGAGATAGTTGACGCGCAACTGCTCCAGCTCGCGGCTGTCCCCGACGCTCGCGATCTCGGCCAGAGCGGCCTGCTGGATCGCTTCGAGTGATTCGCTCATGCATATCCCCAAAAACAGAAAAGGGGAGCGGCCTTGCGGCGAGCTCCCCTCGTTCAGCGCCTAAGCTGGGATTCGCTTCGCTTCATCCCAGCTCACCGCTGTGTCTACAGCCCCAGCGCGCTCTTCGCCTGCGCCACCAGCGCCGCAAACGCCGGCTTGTCGTGAATGGCGATGTCGGAAAGCACCTTGCGATCCAGCACCACGCCGGCCTTGTTCATGCCGTCGAAGAAGCGGCTTTACGACAGCCCCAACTCGTTGGTCGCCGCGTTGATGCGCTGGATCCAGAGTGCACGGAACTCGCGCTTCTTCACGCGACGATCGCGGTAGGCGTATTGCCCGGACTTGATGACCTGCTGCTTCGCCGCGCGATAAACGCGCGACTTGGCGCCCTGGTAGCCCTTGGCCTTGGCCAGCAGCTTCTTGTGACGCGCGCGGGCCGTTACACCACGTTTTACTCTTGCCATGTCAGATTCTCCTTAAGCGTAGGGCAGCATCTTGTTGACTTCCTTCACGTCGGAGCCGTGAATCTGGGCCTCGCCGCGGAGCTGGCGAATACGCTTCGCCGGCTTCTTGGTCAGGATGTGGCGCTTGTGGGAATGGCCGCGCTTGTAGCCGCCTTTCCCGGTCTTGGAGAAGCGCTTGGCGGCGCTCTTGACGGTTTTCATCTTGGGCATGATTGAAACTCCTTCCCGGTTGTTCCGGGTCTGCATATGACCGGTTTCACAACCCTACCCAGGGCGCTGACCGGGCCCCTGAAAAATCAGGGGACTTCGTTTCGAGCTTAAAGCTCGTTAGTGCTTCTTGGCGCCCAGAACCATGACGGCTTGGCGCCCTTCCATCTTCGGATGCTGCTCGACCACGGCCAGCTCAACCAGATCGCCCTTCACCCGATCCATCACCTTCATACCGAGTTCCTGGTGCGCCATCTCGCGACCGCGGTAGCGGATCGTCACCTTGACCTTGTCGCCTTCTTCCAGAAAGCGCGTCATGTTGCGCAGCTTGGTCTGGTAGTCGGCTTCCTCGGTCGTCGGCCGGAATTTCACTTCCTTGATCTCGATCTGCTTCTGCTTGCGTTTGGCCGCATGCTGCGCCTTGTCCTTCTGGTAGATGTACTTACCGTAGTCCATGATCTTGCAGACTGGCGGATCGGCGTTCGGCGAAACCTCCACCAGATCCAATTCGGATTCCTGGGCCTTGGCGATCGCGTCGCGCGTCATCATGACGCCAACCTGCGACCCGTCGGCGCCAATCACTCGTACCCGCGGCACATTGATCTGCTCGTTGCGCCGGTCTTCACGTTCCTGGGCGATGCTGGACTCTCCTGCTCATTTCTGGGCTGCCCGCGCCAAATGCCGGACAGACAGTAAAGCCCGCGAGGCGGGCTTTGGATCGCGAATCATAGGGAAGCGTCGGTCAAAGCTCAATAGCGGCAGACCGCTCCAGGTGTTTGTGTTCTCCAACGCTTCTCCGCTCAAGTCAGCGGACGCTCCGACATCGGCGGCGGCGTCCACTGGTACAGCCAGGTTTCCGAGAACGGTTGACCGGCGACGCTCAAGTACAGGCGGATGTCGATGGGCTTTTCCGATTCGTCCGGCGGCACCAGGTCGAACATCGCGCGATAACCGTTGATCGAACTCAGCGGGCGGGCGGAGGTGATTTCGACCTTGCCGCGCGACAGGCTGATGACCGGCTCGATCTTGGCCTTTTGCCCCAGCATCCCCAAATCGCCGCCGGCGAAATCGATCGCAAAGCGCTGCGAATAGTACGGCCGCGGACGGCCGATGACGCCGCCGATACCGGTGCGCGTGGCCATGACCTGCGCGAGCGTGGGACCGACCGGGCTTCGCGTACCCCAGTGCAGGCGATAGCTGTAAAGCAGTTCCTGGCCGGCTTGCGGCGGGGCTTCGGGACACCAGAACGCGACGATGTTGTCGAAGGTCTCGTCATGGGTGGGAATCTCCACCAACTGGACGGAGCCGCGTCCCCAGCCGGCACGCGGTTCGACCCAGACATTGGGCCGCTTCTCGTAAAACACGCCGTCGTCCTGGTAGTGCTCGAAGTTGCGATCCCGCTGCATCAGGCCGAAGCCGCGCGGGTTCTCGTCCACATAAACGTTGAAGCGCAGATTCTTCGGGTTGAGCAGCGGCCGCCACACCCACTCGTTGTTGCCGCGCCACATGGCGAGGCCATCGGAGTCGTGAATCTCCGGCCGCCAGTCGTTGGCCTTGCGCCGGTCGTTCTCGCCGGTCTGGTACATGCTCGTGAGCGGTGCGACGCCCAGGCGTTCGATGGTCTTGCGCGGATAGAGCGCGGCGTCGATCTCCATCGTGAGAGTTGCGCCCGGCGTGATATCGAAGCGATACGCGCCGGACACGCTCGGCGAGTCGAGAAGCCCGTACACCACGAGATGGTTCGCACCCGGCGCAGGCTTTTCCAGCCAGTACGCGACGAAGTCGGGAAACTCCTCAGGCCGCTCCATGCCGCAGTCTATGGCGAGCCCGCGCGCGGACAGGCCGTACTGCCAGTCGCCGCCCCCCGCGCGGAAATAACTGGCGCCGAGAAACGCAGCCACGTCGCGAGTCGGGTCGGTATGGAAGATCAGCCGGAATCCTGCGAAGCCCAGATCGAGAGGCAGATTCTTTCCGGATACGCCGCTGTCGCCGTAATCGAACATCGCCGCGTCGTAGGCGATTTCCTGGGCCTGTCCGTCCACCACCTCGAACATGTGCACGGGCGACTTGAAGAACAGGCCCAGATGGAAGAACGCCGCTTCAAAGCGGAGTTTGTCGCTGCGCCAGGCGCGATGGTCGTCGCGATAGCGCAGAGTCTGGTAGGCATCCCAATCCAGCCCGGAGATTTCTGCCGGGAGGGTGTTCTTGCGAGCTTGATAGGGCTTGGTCGCCATCGAGCGCGCCTGACCCTTTAGCCAGGCGTAATCGAAGGCCTGCCGCTTGCCGATGGTGCGCAGCGCGGCAGCCGCCGGCGGCGCAAACAAGGCCAGCGGCAGGGGAATGCCGGCGGCGGTCAGCGCCAGGCCGGCGCGAAGTACGTCTCTTCGTTTCATGTCGTGCATGGACCCGGAAAAATGAAAGCAGTAATCGAATCAGTTTAGCTGGGCTGGTACCGCCGGCAGATCGCTTGCCCGAGGCAACGTACACACCGTCGCGAATCTCGAACGGGAACGATCTTGCGCTGTCATGAAAAAATCACAATCACGAGGGCGGGCTGCAAGTCGCGAGCCCGGGGCGGGCATCTGCTCGGGAAGACTATGAAAAGGGGATGTGCCGTGGCAACGATCGATATTTTTCGTAATGAGCCGAAGCTGATCAATCTCAGCGCGGGCGAAGTGATTTTCCGCGAAGGCGAGGTGGGTTCCGAGATGTTTGCCATCGTCGAAGGCGCCGTGGAAATCCGCAAGCAGGACAAGCGTGTCGCCACGCTGGGGCCCTCCGAAATATTCGGCGAAATGGCGCTGATCGACCATAAACCTCGCTGCGCTTCTGCGGTAGCGCTCAGCGACGCCAAGCTGGCCGTCATCGGCGAGCCACGCTTTTCTCTGCTGGTGCCGGAAACCCCGTACTTCACAGTGCAAATGCTGCGGGAGGTCACCGACCGCTTGAGACACGCGCTCGAAAGCTGATTACGACGCCGCAGCCGGCACCCATCGCCGGAACCAGCGCTGGCCACGGCTAAGCCAATCGCCGATGCTCGACCATGAGACAGCGGTCCTGCACCACCTGGATACCGGCGCGCGCCAGGGTTTCGGCAAATGCGTCGTCGCGAATGCCCTGCTGCAACCACACGACCCTGGGACGCTTGGCCAGGATGTCGTCGAGGTGAGCGGGAAGATCGGCCGGTCTGCGAAACACATCCACGAGGTCCACCTCGCCCGGAATTTCCGACAGGCTGCGGTAGACCTTGCGACCCAGAATCTGGTTCACGTCCGGGTAGTAGACCGGCACGGGGATCACCTCGAATCCGGCCTGCACCAGGAACTGCGGAACGTAAAACGCCGGCTGGTTGCGCTGCGCTTCGGTCTTGATGCCTAGCACGGCGATGGTCCTGGTAGCCGCGAGCAGGCGAAGAATACCGCCGTCATCATCGATCCGGTTCGGGTGGGCCATCAGAAGTCGCCGCGCTTGAAGCGCGCGCCCGCGCGCCGTTGCTGGGCAGAAGGACGCGCGTCGTCGAACATCGGCCCGGCGCGCCGCACCAGCCGCTGGTTCTCTCGCCGCTCGACGCTCGCGGGTGTCTCCTCGTAGAGTTGTTGCGCCTCGGCCGCGCCGCGACGCTCGTCGTCGAGTTTCAGCACGCGCACCTCTCGCTCGTCCCAGCCTTGGCGAACCGTCAGCAGCGCATTCACGTGCACGGCGCGACCGACCTTGGCGTGCTCGCCTTCATAACGCACGTGCCCGGATTCGATGGCCTGCTTGGCGATGCTGCGGGTGCGGAAGAAACGCGCGGCCCACAGCCACTTGTCGAGACGGACCCGCCCCGAGCCGTCGTCGTTAACCTCGCCGTCGTCGCTCACCACGCGACGCCGCTAGCACATCGCGTTGATGGCCTTGAGCACGTCGGAGCGGGAAATCTGCCCGACCAGCTTGCCGTTCTCCATCACCGGATAGCGGCGAAAAGGCTTGCTCAGGAACAACTGCGCGAGTTGCGTAAGGCTGTCGTCCGGTGAAACCGAGACGACGCTGGCCTTCATGAATTGACTGACCGGACCGGCCACGCAAGTGTCTTCCGCCGCGATCAGGCCCACCTGCATGCAATCCATCTCGGACAGCATGCCGACGAGCGTGCCGCCCGCGTCCACCACCGGCGCGCCGGAAATGTGGTGCTTGACCAACTGGTTGACCGCGGCCATGACCTCCATCTGCGGGCTGAGCTTCACCAGCTTGTCGATCGAGGTCATGTAATCGCGGACAGTCACGGAATCCAGCTTGGACATCTCCTCTCTCCCCGTCGGTGCATCGATGACCGAACCATACTGCCCGTCGCGGAGCCTGACAATCTCCGGCCGGAATCGGAGCCTCAGAACCGCTTCAGCAGATCATCCACGTCCGCGCGAATGGCCTCCATCGCCTTGTACAGCGGCACGTGCTTCTTGCTGTCGCTGCCGTTGACGAGAATGGCGAACGCCATCCAGCCTCCATCCTTGCGCCGCAGATAACCGGCGACGGCGCACACCGAGCGCGGATCGTTGAGCGTGCCGGTCTTGAGCGCCACGCGATCCTGCCAGGCCTTGCTTCCGCCACGCAGGAACGCGAACGGCGCCTGCCGCGGCACCACCAGCCCGCCGTAGAACGCGGGGAAAGTCTGCGTATCGCGGTATTGCTCCCTGAGCATGGCCACCAGGTCGCCGGCCGACAACTGATTTTCCGGCGTCAGCCCGCTGCCGCTGAAGAGCTTGGGCGCGCCAGCGTTTTTGCCGTTCTTGCTCTGCACGTAGCGCGACAACACTTCGGAGGCATCGGCCAGTTGCGAAGGCGGCTTGGGCGCACGAACGGCTGCGAGATTGAGGGTGAGAAGGTCGGCTACGTAATTGTTGGAGTAACGCAGCATGCGGCCTACCTGTTCTTTGAGCATCAAGCCCTGCGTGCGCGCCAGAACGCTTTGCGCCGCCACGGGCGGCGCGTGACTGACCGAAACCGGACCGGTCACGGTCACTCCCAACTCGGCCAGCATCTGGCGCAGCAACAACGCGGTGCCGAGCGCAGGGTCGGACATCGCACGAAACACTTCCTGCGACTCGCCGGGCTCGATGGAGCCGCCGACCTTGAGCGCATCCCAGCCATCGCGCGTGAAACGCTCTACCCAGAAGCTCTCGTTCTTCTTCTTCGCCATCCGGGTGTCGATGGTGCCTTCAACGGCGATCGGAAGCGGAATTCCGCCGCAGGCGCGCAGTTGCGCGGGCTGCCCGACCGCGCCGGGCAGTACCTCCACGCACCAGGTGCCGTAATCCACGCCCAGCGAGGACAACGGCGCGTTGTAAGCCGTGTCGCTGCGGATCATCGCTTCGCAGCGATCCTCGTTATCGCAGGCCAGCGGACCGAACGCAGGGCTGGCGATCACGCCGCCGCTCACGCTTTGCACACCCGCTGCACGAACCTGCGCGGCAAGCAGCCAGAGATCGCGATGCTCGAACGTGGCATCACCGTCGCTGTGAAGAATCAGATCGCCTTCGAGGCGGCCATTGCGGATCGGACCGGACGCAAACACACGCGTCTCGAAAGTCTTTTCAGCAGGCCAGACATCTAGAGCAGCCGCGGCCACGACGAGCTTGGTGACGGACGCGGGCGACAGCCGCTCTTGCGCGTTCAACTGCTGAAGCGAATCGCCGTTGCCGAGATCGAGCACCTGCGCGCTGATCCGCGCGCCGCTTTTCTGCAAAGCTTCCAGGGCTTTCCACTCCGCATTCGCGAGAGTCGTCCAGGACAGCGATACCAGAGAAAAAAACACGCCGCACAGCGCGGGCGCACGGACCTGCTGTCGCGGGTCCAGTCGATGGTCTAGCAAAATGGAGTCATCCGGAAAATCGGGCCGCGAATGGTAGGGCTTGTCGATGCGGCGCGGGGTCCTCGTTACGACAGACGCTTCGCCGCTTCGTGCGGATGGCTGGGAAGATTCTGTAAACTTCTCGTCACGCCCCCGTAGCCCAGTGGATAGAGCATCCGCCTCCTAAGCGGAGGGTCGCAGGTTCGATTCCTGCCGAGGGCACCATCTACTACTACTGCCACCTACAGCCGTGAATCCGCCCGGCATTGCCGAGGGTACTATTACATTCATGGATCGGCGCGAGGCTTGGCCTCATGAGTGAGAGCGAACACACCGGCATGTTGTATCTCGACGGCGCCTGGGTCGAAGGCGTTGGCGATCCTTTTGCCAGCGTCGAACCTACCAACGGCGACGAAGTCTGGGCCGGTCCTGCTGCGGGTTCGACGGATGTGGACCAGGCGATGGACGCTGCGTTCGATGCGCTGGAAGCCTGGGCCGACTGCAGTGTCGAAGCACGCGACGTCCCGGTGCAAAAATTTGCGGCGGCATTGGCGCGACAACAGAACGAACTCGCGACGACCGTCTGCCGCGAAACCGGCATGCCTCCATGGCAGGCCCGCGCCGAAGTTTCGGCGCTTCTCGCGCGGGTCGATCACGCGGCGCAGGCGCATCGCGCCCGCACCGGCACGACAGCCATCACCGATGGCGAGAGACAGCATCTCATCTGGCATCGCCCGCACGGTGTCGTCGCGGTGCTGAGTCCTTTCAGCAGTCCGGTCGCGCTGCCCGGAAGCCGCATCCTTGCGGCGCTACTCGCCGGTAATTGCGTGTTGTTCAAACCCAGCGAACAGATGCCGCTGATTGCGGAGCACCTCGTTCGGCTTTGGCACGAAGCCGCGATCCCCAAAGGTGTCTTGCAGTTGCTGCAAGGAGATCGCGACACCGGCGAATTGATCGCTGCGCGTGCAGACCTCGACGCGCTGCACTTCGCGGGCACCGCGCGCAACGGCGAAGTCCTCGCTAAACAGTTCACCACGACGCCGGGCCGGCTGCTGAGCCTGGCGATGGGCGGGAACAATCCGATCATCGTCGGCGCTCCCCTGTCCGATCCGGACGCGGTGCTTCATCTCGTTCTCGACGCCGCGTTTCGTCACAGCGGGCAGCACTGTCAGAGCGCACGACGACTGTTCGTCCCGCGCAACGCGCAGGGCGACGCGCTGGTCGCGAGCCTGGTCGATGCGATTCCGAAGCTCGGCATCGCGCCCTGGGATGCCGGCGCGGAGCCCTTCATGGGACCGCTAATTTCGGTGAAGGCGGCCGACAACCTGCTCGCCGCGCAAACGCGGCTAATGGCGCTGGGTGCGCGGGCGCTGCTGGAATGCAGGCGCCTCAAGCTCGGCCGCGCCTTCCTGTCGCCGGGACTGCTCGACTGCTCGGAACTCAACCGCGTGCCGGACGAAGAACTCTACGGCCCGCTCCTCAAACTGATCCGTTACGAGAAATTCGAAGACGCGCTCGACATGGCCAACGACACGCGCTTCGGCCTCGGCGCGAGCCTGTTGTCGGAAGACGATGTGCAATGGAAGCGCTTCCGGCTGCGCATTCGCGCGGGCATCGTCAATCGCAATCGATCGACCCTGGAGGTGTCCGAGTCTGCGCCTCTCGGCGGCATCGGTGCCTCAGGCAATCATCGACCGGGCGGGCTCTACGCCGCCGATTCCTGCGCCTACCCGGTGGCAACGACCGAGACCGGTCGCTGCACCCTGCCCTCGGACCCACCGCCCGGTGTGTCGATCTGAAGCTCAGGGCGCCGAGGTCAGCGCCAGCTTGATCGCCTTGCCCAGTTCGGCGCCGTCGGGCGTCGTCTTGCTGGGGAAATGCGCGATCACCTTGCCGTCTCGGCCGACCAGGTACTTGTTGAAATTCCAGCCCGGCGCTTCGCCGGTCTTCTGCGTCAGCGTCCGGAACAGCGGGTTCGCCTGCTCGCCGGTGACGGCCGTCTTGCCGAACATGGGAAAGCTCACGCCGAAGTTGGCCTTGCAGAATTTTTCGATCTTGCCCTCGTCCTCGAATTCCTGACCGCCGAAATCGCCGGAGGGAAATCCGAGCACCACCAGCCCCTGGTCCTTGTAGGTCTTGTAGACCTTCTCCAGCGCCTCGTACTGCGGCGTGAAACCGCAGTGACTGGCCACGTTGACCACCAGCAAGACCTTGCCGCCGTAGCTCTGGCAAACGTTCTCGGGCTTGCCGAGCAGGCGGCGCATCTCGACGTTCACGTCGGTATCGGCGCAGTCCAGCGCGTGCGCGGCAAGGCTGAAAAAACCGAACAGGACGGCGATCAGGAAACGCATGAGGTACTCCGACATGAAGGGATGCCGCAAACTTAACAGACCTCACCCACTGTCTTGATCGATGTCCAAGCTGATCGTTCCTGCTCCGTTGTGGCGACGCCTGATGGCCGCGGTGTACGACGGGCTGTTGCTGCTGGGTCTGTGGCTGGTCGCGGCGCTGCTCGACGTGATCGGCCGCGACCAATTGCTGGACATGGCGCGCCACACGCTGTGGATGCAGCTTTTTTTCTTCGCGGTGGGGCTAGCCTTCTTCGGCTGGTTCTGGGTTCACGGCGGACAGACCCTGGGCATGCACGCGTGGAGATTGCGCGTGCGAAGGGTGGATGGCTCGGCCCTGCGCTGGCCGATTGCGGCCGTGCGCTTCAGCGTGATGCTCGCGACGTGGATGATGGTGCTCGCGCCAACCCTGCTGTTGATTCCACGCTACGCGGCGTCGCCGACGGTGCAACCGATCGCTCTGGTCTGCATGCTCGCGACCATCGCGGCTGCGGTCTTGATGCTGACCGAGGCGCGGAGACGGGCGCCCTGCGACTGGCTGGCGGGAACCGAGGTGGTGGAGATTCCGAAGGCCGCGCGATGAGCCCTCACGCTTGTTGGGCGGCAAAGCAATGACGCCGGACTTCTGCAAAGCATTTCGAGACGCCGCCGAGGAGGTCCTGCGGGACACGGATCAGATTTCTCATGCGTGGCCACGCCCACACACGTTGCTGGTACTCGCCTCGCCAAATCAAGGCTTCGATGTTCGCTTAGTCTGCGAGGGTTACGGGCTCTATCCGTACGCGGGTGAGTGGCATGGCCCGCCTTGGGACGTCACGGTTTGGACGCCCCAAGAACTTGGTCGGTCGGTGCAGGAGTTCTTGGGGTGCGTCTTGTCTCCCGATGGCGAACTACTCGTTCGCTACTCCAATGGTCGGCCATGCAAGTGGACTCTCAGATATAGCCTTGAGGGGCAATGGGGACTCAGCGATATGGGTCCTTTCTTTTTCAACTGGCTGGGTCGTCGCAGTTCACAGACGTTCCGCAACACGTGGTTGCCGCCCAACAACAGATTCCAGCAGACGGCCGAATCTTGCATTAGTCGGCCGGGCCGCAACTAAACCTTGACGTCGCTTAACTCAACGCGTCGTCGCCAATCGCACCGTCCCCGCAATCATCAACAAGGCCGTCGGCAGCCCGGCTGCAATGGGTGCAGACCAGCCATACAGCGCACCCAGGTTGGCCGAAATCTCGTTGAGCAGGTGAAAACTGATTCCCACCAGCACGCCGATCAGCAAGCGCTGCCCGGCGCCGCCGCCGCGCGTGGGGCCGAACACGAACGGCACGGCGAACAAGACCATCGCCATCACCGTGATCGGCGCAATGAACTTGCGCCACAGTTCCAGCCGCTGCTCGCTCGCGTCCAGGCCGTTTTCGTCCAAGTAGCCGATCAGGCGCATCAGGCCGAAAGCGGACACGGTGTCGGCCTCCAGCACGTACAGACGCAGCACCTCAGGTTGCAGTCCGCTGGTCCAGTCCATGGTCTCGTGCGGCTCGACTCTCACGACGGTGTCCTCGAACAGCGTCTCGGTCACGCCGTGCAACTGCCAGATGCCGCCGGTGTAGCTCGCTTCCTTCACGCTGAGAATCGATCGCAGACTGAGCGCGTCGTCAAAGTGGTAGATCTCCGCGTCGGCGAACCGGTCTTCCGCAAGCAGGCTGCGGATGAAGAAGACGTTGCTGCCCTCACGCAACCAGACCGGACGCGAGCGAACGGCTACTTCAGCATCGCCTGAGCGCGCCGCGGACTTGAGATGATCGGCCGCGCGCTGGCCTGCGGGCGCAAGGCTCTCGCCCAGTACCACCGACAGCAGGCCGAGCAACAAGCCCGCGAGCAGCGCCGCGCGCCCGATGCGCAGGTTGGAATAGCCGGCGGCACGCATCGCGGTCAGCTCGCTCTGCGCGGCGAGTTGCCCGATGCCGAGCAAGGTGCCGAGCATGGCCACCAGTGGCATCAGCAGGTACAGGCCGGTCGGCATCGTGAACAAGGTGCTCAGAAAAATCTGGGACACGGTCAGCGCCTTGTTGCCGCCGGAATCGATCTCGGTGATGAAGCTGATGAAGGTGTACAGAGTCACCAGTCCCAGGCCCACGATGGCGCTAAGCCCGAAGATGGCGACGATGATGTAACGGTCGAGCCGCCCCAGAATCGCGTTCATGCGGCCGACCTTCGCTGCAACCAGCCCTGGCGCTGCGCGAACATCAGCAGCGCGCCACCACCGAACAGCAGGTGCACCCACCACAGACCGATCACGGCCGGCATCTCGCCCTTCGCGATCCAGGCCTGGCCCAGGCCCATCAGGTTGGAATACACCAGGTACAGCACGATGCCGATCGCCAGTTTTCCATAGCGGCCCTGTCGCGGCCGCAGGTGCGACAGCGGCACCGCGAGCAGTCCGAGCACGAACACCGAGACCGGTGCGGCGATGCGCCAGGCGAGTTCGGCCTTGTCCTCGCGATCGTCGGACGCCATCAGGTCGCGCGTCTGCGCCAGCTTGCGCTTGCTGCTGCTGTAGACGAATTCCGGCGGCGTGATGCGCGTCTCGAATTCCTCGAAACGGGTCACGTTGTAATCCGGCCGGCCCGGCAGCCCGGCGTAACGCCAGCCGCCGAACAGCGTGACCTTGCGCTCGCCGGTGGTCGTATCCATCTGTTGCCGGCCTTCGCTGGCAATCACCACGCTCTCCGAACCCACGCCTGCATCGGGCTCCTCGATCCGTGCGAATACGGTCGTCAGCTTCTGCCCGTTGGTATCCATCTGCTCGGTGTAGAACACCGCGCGCCCATCGCCCACGGCCTTGAACCTGCCCGGCTCGAACGGCGTGTACTGCACCAGCCGGCGCGCGTCCTTGGAGATGTAATCGACCTGCCGCCCGGCCCAGGGTCCGGCCTCGAAAGCCAGCCACGCGGTGATGAGCGCCATTGCCAGCGACAACCACAGGAACGGCCGGTATAGACCGCCCAGGCTCACGCCGCAACCCATCATCGCCGCCACTTCGCTGTCCTTGTACAGGCGGCCCAAGGTCAGCATGACGGCGAGCAGCAGCGCCGCGGGAATCAGCAGCACCAGGTACTGGACGCTGGACAATCCCACTACTTGAGCGAGCACGTCGCGCGGCAACTCGCCGCTGGCGACCGCGCCCAGAAAGCGCGCAAACCGCGCCGACAGCATGATCGCGAGCAGCACCAAGGTGACCGCCACGGTCGCGACGGCGGTTTCGCGCAACAAGTATCGGTCCAGCGTGCGGCCAAACATTTCGGCTCCGGGAAAAAGATGAGGTGCATTATGCAGACACGCGATGGACACGTATGTCGCAGGGAACGAAGCTTTGGAGAATTGCGATAAAATGCGCGCCTCACGTCATTTCCGACGGCCTGTACAAGACTCGTCCTCATCCGGACGAAAAACGATTGCACCAATCAGGATGACCTTCGGGTCTGTTTGTTGCGAGATCGACAGGCAATCAAATCAAAACAACGAGCGCAAAAGCCATGGAATACTTCGTCAAGAGCGGCAATCCGGAAAAACAGCGCGTGGCCTGCGTCATCGTCGGAATCTTCGACCGGCGCACGCCGAGCCCACCGGCGGAAATCGTCGATCAGGTTTCCGGCGGCGCCATCGGCAGCGTCATGCGCCGCGGCGACATGGACGGCAAGCTCTGCCAGACCGTGATCCTGCACAACCTGCCCGGCACGTTTGCGGATCGCGTGATGCTGGTGGGCCTGGGCAAGGAACGCGCGTTCGACGAAGCAGCGTTCCGCAAGGTCATTGCCGCCAGCAGCCGCGCGCTGCGCGCGACCGGTTCCATCGATGCGGTCAATTTTCTGACGCACCACGAGATCAAGGGCCGCGACTTCCACTGGAACGTGCAGCAGGCGATGCTCGTCACCCAGTCCGAGTACTACCGTTTCGACGAGTGCCGCGGCGAGCAGGCCCGCGAAGACCTTCCCTCCTACAAGCTGGAGCGCCTGACTTTCGACGTGCCGCGGCGCTCCGATCTTCCGGCGGGCGAAGCGGGCATGGTGGAAGCGCTGGCCATCGGCGCCGGCCAGGCCCTGGCCAAAGATCTCGGCAATCTGCCCGGTAACTTCTGCACGCCCACGTATCTGGCGGAGGCGGCGCAGAAACTCAGCGTCGGCGGCGAGCGCGCAGCGGTGAAGGTCAGGGTGCTGGAAGAAGCCGAGATGAAGAAGCTCGGCATGGGTTCCTTGCTGTGCGTGTCTGCCGGCAGTCGCCAACCAGCCAAGCTGATCGTGCTGGAATACATGAAAGGCACCAAGGGCGAAAAGCCCATCGCCGTGGTCGGCAAAGGCCTGACCTTCGACGCCGGCGGAATCAGCATCAAGCCGTCCGAGGCGATGGACGAGATGAAGTTCGACATGTGCGGCGGCGCGGCGGTGCTGGGTATCTTCAAGGCGGTGTCGGAACTGAAACTGCCGATCAACCTGGTGGGCGTGGTCGCCGCTTCGGAAAACCTGCCGGACGGACTGGCCGTGAAGCCGGGCGATGTGGTGACGAGCATGGCCGGCATCACCATCGAGGTGCTCAACACCGATGCCGAGGGCCGTCTGATTCTGGCCGATGCGCTGACCTACACCGAGCGCACCTACGACCCCGCCGTCTGCATCGACATGGCCACACTCACCGGCGCCTGTGTCGTCGCGCTGGGCGGTTACCCGAGCGGACTGTTCGCCAACAACTCGGGGCTGGCGCGCGCACTGACCCAGGCCGGCGAACAGATCGGCGATCGGGTCTGGGAGCTGCCGCTGTGGCCGGACTACGACGAGCACATCAAGAGCGAGTGCGCGGATATCGCGAACATCGCCACCAAGGGCGGACGCCAGGGCGGCGCGATCATCGGTGCGACGTTCCTGCATCGCTTCACCAAGCGCATGAAGTGGGCGCATCTGGATATCGCGGGCACCGCCTGGGTCGGCAAGAAGTCGTCCGGCAGGCCGGTGCCGCTGATTGTCCAGTACCTGCTGAACGTGGTCGCGAAGAAAAACGAAGAGTGATCGCGCGACGCGCCGCTGTATGACTCGCATCGACTTCTACCTGCTCTCCGCCGCGAGCGGCAACGCGGTACTGACTGCGTGCCGCCTGTGCGAGAAAGCAGCGTCGGCCGGACATCGTCTCTACGTGCGCTCGCCGGACGCGGGCACCGCGGACGAAATGGACGGCGCGCTCTGGAGCTTTCGACAAGGCGGCTTCACCGCCCACGAGCGCCACGCGGGCAATCCGATCGAGGAACCTCAGCCACCGGTACTCATCGGCGCTGCCGAACCGCCGGACTCGCATCGCGCGATTCTCATCAATCTCGGCGAGGACGTGCCGCCCTGGTTTTCCAGCTTCGAGCGCGTGCTCGAAGTAGTACCGGAAGACCCGACCCAACGTGCTCGGTCGCGCGAGCGCTTCCGCTTCTACAAGGACCGCGGTTACGACATCAACACCTACGAGCAGAACGCCGAGGGTGGCTGGCAGCAGCGTTCGACCGGATAGGCTGCATCGGGACGCTTCGATATGGGATTACGTGATCACTTTGTAGGAAGGGCGTAAGCCCCGACCGGCGCTCGCAATACGACCCGAGTCTCGGGCCTTCAGGTCGCCTGTCGGGGCTTACGCCCCTCCTACAGGCTGCAAAAGACCCGCGAAGACCCCTTCCTAGGGCTTGCCCTAAAGTCAGGGTACGGCTCTCGCCAATCCACCGGACAGCGATACCATCCCCACATGGAAAAAATCCTGTTCAAGCTCGCGCTCGCCGTTATCGGCAAAGGCATGGAACAGGCGTGCCGGCATAGTGAAAACTTCCGACGCCAGCTCAGCCGCGATCTGACAATCCAGATCGGCAGCGCCGATGGCGTCGCCCACCACTATGTATTTACTGCGCGAAGCGTGACGTCCCGCCGCGGTGCAGCCACTACTCCTACGGTGGACATGCGCTTCGCCAGCGCCCGACAGGGCACGCTCGCGCTGGCGTCGCCGCAGGCCGTGGGGAAGATCGTGCGTGCCCTGCTCGAAGGCGGCGCCGAGCTGCGCGGCAATGCGACGGTGTTGCTGTGGTTCTACGGATTGACGCGCTTCGTGCTGCCGTACTCCAGGGTCGGGCCGCTCGCCAAACCCTTGACGGATGGCTACGTCGCGCACAATCCGAAGGGCTTGGTCGCGTCGCGCATCACGCTCGAACCGGCCGTCACCGAACTCGACGCCAACTGGCACGGCGCCCACCAACGACGCGCCACGATGGCGATGATGCGCAGCTCCGCCGGCGGCGAATCGGTGCCGATGTGGTGAGGGCATGAACCCCAATTCCTTCCCCCGGCTCGATGAGCGCGGTCGCGGTTGGCTGCGCTTCATCTGGGACAAGGCGACCACCCCGGACGACTGGAGCAGCAACGGCGAGCCGCATCCCTGGTGGGATCGCTACAGCACCGCGCCGATGTGCTCGCTGGCGCGCTTCGACCTGCACGAGACCGGCTACGTGCTGCCTGTGATGTGCGACATCACACCCGCCTGGCGCGAGACCTACACGCGCATCGCCGACGAACTCGTTGGCCGCTACACCACGTTCTGGTCGGCCATCGACTGGCTCACCATGATCGGCCACGACCCCAACCAGGACCGCTACCCGCCCGAGTGGCTGGCCTATCTCCCCGAGCATCTGCGCGGCCGCTACGACGCGCCGGGCTGGACCGCCAACGGCGTCAAACCCTGGGGCCTGCAACCCGACCCGGTCGGTTCCGACGGCAACCATTTTTTCCGCGGCTTCTTTAATTTGTTGTTGTGCTTCTACCGCTACGTTTCCGGCGACGACAAGTGGGAGCACCCGTTCAAGGTCACCGGCTACCAGAACCGGATGTTCGACTGGGACCACCACCGCATCGTCAGCTTCATGCACGACCAGTGGGCCGAACGTCCGCAGGGTCCGCATTGCGAGAACACCAAGATCTGGCCATTTTGCGTCAGCGGCGCCGGCCTCGGCTTGCAGCTCTACGACGGCCTGTTCGGCAAGCGCACGAGCTGGCTCATGGAGCGCTGGGTTGCTTACGCGCGCAAGCACTACATGGGCATGGATCGAAAGGGCAATCTCGACTGGTTCGCCTTCTACTACGACCCGCTGGAGAAGTCGCTCTACAGCTTCCGCGACGACATCGCCGCCTATGGCGCCTTGTGCATCACGCAATACGTGTATCCGCAGGACAAGGCCTTCGGCACGCAGCTCTACGAAATGGCGATGCGCAAGCTCGGCTGGAACGATCCGAAAAAGCCACTGCTGCAACTCCACCCCGATCCGCGCTGGGCCACGCTCGGCCTGCTGATGGCGCGCGAAGTGGGCGACAGCGTTACCGAAGATCGCCTGCGCAAGCTCGCAGAAGAGACCTTCGAACCAAAATTCTTCGGCGCCGAAAACGACCGCTTCGCCTGGTGGTTCAAGCTCGGCGGCGAGTGGCCACGCGGGCAACTCTCCAGCCTCATGATGTTGAACGAACTCGGCGACCGCGGCGCGTGGTCGAAGGTCTTCAACAAACCCAACCTCGACAAATTCAGCGCGCCCACCGTCTCCGGCGTGGACTACCCCACGCTTGGCCTCTCGCAGTGCTGGAACGATCCGGACGCCGGCGCGCTATGGGTCGAGACCTACGCCGCCACCCCCTCGCGTCGCGGCGCCGCCACGACCTGGAAAGTAAGCGGCCTGCCCGATCCGGCCTCGGTGCGCGTAAGCCTGGACGACAGCGAGTTCAGCGCCTGGTCTGTCAGCGGCGCCGACTCCATCGAGATTCGCAGCGACGTGAACACACACCGGTTCTGCATCACGACAGGGTATCGCGGTGAGCCGATGCGGATCTCAGCCAGCATTGCTACCGGGCAATCAACGCGGCTGAACCTCGCCACGTCAGCGGCACCGACGGTATTGGCCAGCGCGAGCCGGCACCTAGCCAGCGGTGGAGGCAACTGTTGCTGCCCGACGTGATCGCGGCGGCGTCGGATTCCTAATCAGCATGCGCTCCGAGCTCGCCTGCGAAAATCCCCGACCATGTCGGGCGGAACAATCCAGCTTTGGTCGTTGCCCAGTACCACGCATCTATTGGGAGCAGGACCGTATCCGCGAAAAAGCTCAGCGGAGCGTCAATTGCGGGATTACTGGGCGCGTGGACGCCGGACGCTTCGTAAATCGAGAGCGTGGCGTAGTCTTCATTGAGCGCCGCTACGTTCAGGCGCGTGCCCGCATACAAAGTGGGACTTCCCGAGGCATTGCGACCTTCTACACGCGTTGACGCACAGCCACCGCTCATCGTCGCTACGACAATTATTGCTGCACAGCAGATGGCCTTCATGTTGATCCTCCTAAGCTCGCGCCAGACGATACCCGATCGGCCTGAACCCCGCACGTGCGAGACATCTGACTGTATTTCAACTATCGGCCTGCCCAACGCATCGAGTTAAGCGGCATTGCGCACCGCCACTTCGAAGTTCACACCACTCCTCGCGCGCAATGTCCGCTTCAACGAGTGGTTGGATTTCTTGGCCTCCTGCGTTCTCAATTCCTTCCCC
>JBQTHL010000025.1:0-13574 GCA_052389915.1 Panacagrimonas sp. | reverse complement strand
GTGGCGGCGGGTTGGGCCGGTTGCCGCCCCACCGACGCGCAAACCCCCCCACCCACCACTAAAATGGTGGGCGAATAAGGGCCCCGAAAACCCGGGCGATTTCTGGCGCCCCACGATTCGTCGCTGCGGCCGCGCTTGGCGTCACGCGAGCCACCCTATTCAGGGGCTGCCGGCAAGTTGTGCCGCAGGCGCGGCGTACTCGATGCCATGAGCCTTGAAAATCGCCGCTAGCCGGCCTTCCGCGCGCAACTCTTCGAGCGCCTTGGCCAGGGCATCGCGCAGCGAGGTGTTGTCGTTGCGCTTCACCGCCATGCCGATGTCCCAACTGGTGCGGAACATCCCGACCAGTTCCTGCTGCTTGTAAGTCAGGTCGCCCACCTGCGCGGATTTCATCAGGCCCTGGAGTTCGCCGCGCGGCGCCATCAGTGCATCGACGGCGCCGGATTTGAACGCGGCCACAGCCTCGCTCAGTGTCGCGTGACGCACGGCCACGGTGCGCAGGCGCCCGTTGAAAGCACCGCTCATGTAGTAGTCGCTGATGCTGTCGATTTCCACGCCGACCTTGTGCCCGGTCAGTGCGAGCGGCGATTCGAAAGCCTCGATTTTTTTCGGGTGATAAACCACCGACACGGCTTCGTGAAAATACGCACCGAAGAATGCGGCCTTGTCTTCGCGCGCGGCGAACTGCGGATCGGCTGCAACGTGCAGCATCACATCCGCCACGCCACCGCCGAGGATCGCACCCTTCCAGATGTTGTTGCGCAGGTCGTCGCCCATGTTCTCGCCGGCCGGGAACAGACGGGTCTTGGATTGCAGGCCGAGCTTTTCTGCGAGTGCGCGGCCGATATCGACATCGACGCCTGCCGGACGGCCGTCGGTGGCCTTGTACGAATACGGGGGGAAGGAATCGTAGACCGCCACTTCCAGCGAGCCACGAGCCTTGACCAGGCTCAGTGGGTCTTCTTCGGCCTGCGCCCATGAGAGCGAAGCGCCGAAACACATCGTAAGTGCCAGCGCCGCGAGCCCGTGGCGCAGCGGCGCAACAGACAGGTCACTCATCCGTGTGCACGGTATCCAGGAAGCTGCGGATGGCCCAGATTGCTTCCTCGCTGAACGTACTGGAAAAAGCGGGCATGTAGGTCACGCCGTTACGGATGGAGCCGTTGCGAACGCGCATGGCGTAATGCTCGTCGCCTTCCTTGCCCACCGGAAGGTAACGCAGATCGGGGGCGATGCCGCCCGATACCGCGCCCAGCCCATGGCAGCGCGCGCAATTCTGGTTGTACGCCGAGGAGCCGATTTCCGCCGCGTGCTTGTCGCCACGGTACGGGTTCTCGCTGACTTGCCCTTCGAGTTTCTTGAGCTTGGTGACATCGACCGCCTGCGGCGTGACGTCGCCGTGGGAGTACGCAAACGGAGTGACGCAAAGAGCTGCGATGCCGATAAGGAGAGAGAGCTTTTTCATGTTGTCGCTTGGTGGAAAGTGAGGGGGCAGGATGCCCCCTCACGCCTTAACGCTGGCCTTGATTTTTACTTCGCCGCGACGCTGGCGCCGCCGGACTTGTGCAGCTTGAACACCCACATGGAGCCGCCCTGGCTGATGTCCTTGATCTTCTTGGCCACGTCACCACCCCACAGCGGCACGGCGCCACCCCAACCGGAAGCCACGGCGATGTACTGCTCGCCGTCCATCTCCCAGGTCGCGGGCTGGCCGACCACGCCGGAGCCGGTCTGGAATTTCCACAGTTCCTTGCCGGTCTTGGCGTCGAAGGCCTTGAAGAAGCCTTCGGGCGTGCCGGTGAAGACGAGGTTGCCGCCGGTGGTCATGACCCCACCCCACATCGGCGCGCCGTTCTTGTACTCCCACACGATCTTGCCGGTGGCCGGATCCATCGCGCGCAGTGCGCCGATGTAATCCTCGTACAGCGGCTTGATGTTGAAGCCGGCGCCCAGGTAGGCCGCGCCCTTCTTGTAGGTGATGGGCTCGTTCCAGATGTCCATGCCCCACTCGTTGGCCGGCACATAGAACAGGCCGGTGTCGGCGCTGTAGGCCATCGGCATCCAGTTCTTGCCGCCGAGGAAGGACGGGGCCGCGAAAACCGAAGTGCCCTTCTCCGCCGCAGCCGGATCGCCTGCGCGGTTGTTGGCGGTCTCGATCGGACGGCCGGTCTTCAGGTCAACGCCCGAAGCCCAGGTCTGCTTGGTCACGAAGGGCGAGGCGCCGATCAGCTTGCCGTTGGTACGATCGATCACATAGAAGAAGCCGTTGCGATCGGCCTTGGCACCGGCCTTCTTGCCATCCTTCATGTCGAAGGTGATGAACTCGTTCACCCCGTCGAAATCCCAATGGTCGTGCGGCGTGCCCTGGTAGCTCCACTTGATCTTGCCGCTGTCCGCGTCGATGGCCACGGTCGAGGTCGAATACAGGTTATCGCCCGGACGCAGATACGCGTTCCACGGCGCCGGATTGCCGGTGCCGCAGTAGAGCAGGTTGGTGTCATCGGCATAGGTGCAGCCCAGCCAAGTCGCGGCACCGCCGTACTTCCACATGTCGCCGGGCCAGGTCGCGTTGAGCTTGCCGCTGATGCCGTTCTCCTTGCCGTCCTTGTAGCCCATGTGGCCTTCGACGGTGGGACGCGTCCATACCAGCTTGCCGGTCTTGGCATCGCGTGCATCGACTTTGCCGACGATGCCGAATTCGCCACCGGATACGCCGGTGATGACCTTGCCCTTCACGATCAGCGGGGCGGCAGTGTACGAATAGCCGGCCTTGTAGTCGCCGAGCTCCTCGTTCCACACCACTTTGCCGGTGTCGGCGTTGAGCGCCACCAGGCGCGCGTCGAGCGTGCCGAAAATCACCAGATTGTCGTACAGCGCGGCGCCGCGATTGACCACATCGCAGCACGGCATGATGCCGTCCGGCAGACGATGCTCGTAGGCCCACAGACGATGTCCGGTGCGTGCATCGAGCGCCCAGATGCGCGAGTACGAGCCGGTGACGAACATCTTGCCGTCATGAATCAGAGGCTGCGTTTCCTGGCCGCGCTGCTTCTCACCGCCGAAGGAGAACGACCACGCCGGCACCAGGTCGCCGATGTTTTCGCTATTGACGCTCTTGAGCGGGCTGAAGCGCTGGCCGCTGTTGCCCAGGCCCACTGTCAGTACGTCGCCGGTGCTGGTCGCGTCGTTGGTAATCATGGCGTCGGTGACGCCGGCTGCCGAGGCATTGCTGGCCGCAAGCGCAATCGCGGCACCTGCAAGCAACATCGGGATCTGCCGTGCAGAGCCCTCCCACAATCTGGATCCACTCATAGTCTTAACTCCTCCGAAACTTTTATTGAGATGTTGTCAGGCCCGTTCTGGCAAAGCCATTTCACGGCGCGGCCCGTACGCACTTTCGGTGCCATGCGGCAGACACTACGTCGCGCACTACAGCCTAGCGCCGAAACGGGTCGGGCGACCACTGCGCACGAACGCTATAGCCGCCGAAGTGGCACAGGCGCTGTCACGGGGGCGGGACACGCGCGACGCGCTGTCACCGGGCGCTCAAAAAAAAGGCCGGACTGAAAAGTCCGGCCACGGTACCTCAGGAGACGAATAATCAGAACGACATGAACGCGCCCACGTTGAAGTTGGAGCTGTCGTTCTCGGTGCCGCCGTGGGCCTCGGAGCTCACGTCCGTGAACTCCGTGAGCAGAGTCAGGTTGGGCGTGAGGGCGTGGTAGACGCCGACGGTGTACTTGCTGTTCTTCTCGACCAACCCCGGGTTGGTTTCGCCGTCGGCAAGGTCCAGGTTGCTCTCGCCATAGTTCAGGCCGAACTTGGTATCGCCGGCCTTGAACGTGACCTGCGCCAGGAAGCCGTCGGAATCGCGCTCCTCGCCGGTTCCGTCGCTGGCCAGCAGGAACAGGGCGGTCGTGCCCATGCCCTTGCCGTTGTAGTACCAGCCCATTACGTCGACCGGACCGAAAGTGGCCTTGCCGCCCACGTCGAAGCCGGTGCTGTCGAAGTCGGCATCGTCGGTGTCGCCTTCGTGATCCTGCGTGATGAAGCTGGCCGAGAGGTAGAAGTTGCCGGCGGTGAAAGCTGCCTTGCCGTGGAAGCCGGGCTTGCTTTCCGCGCCGTTGGTGACGCCTGGTACCGCGAGCGGTTCGAGCGGATCGTAAATTCCAACGGTGAGCTTGAGGCCTCCCAGATCCGGCGTGGTGTAGTTCATCTGCGCCAACGTGTCGGTGTAGATGTAGCCCAGACCGATCGATCCCAGCGAGGTGTTCGCCGGTGCGCCGCTGCCCGTCGCTCCACCTCCGCCGACACCCGGAATGGTCATGTCGTTGATGATGGCGTCGAAGCCGAACAGGCCGAAGTTGCGACCCAGAGTGAAGGTGCCGACATCCTTGTTGCCGAAAGTCATGAACACCTGGCGAACATCCAGTCCGGTGGTGGCCAGCGCGGTGTTGCCCGTTCCGGAAGACAGGTTCGGCGTTCCGCCGTCGTTGGCGCTGATGCCAGGATACAGGCCGAAGTTGGCCGAGATATCCCAGCCTTTCTGCGTCGTCGAAGCACCCAGCACGAAGGCGGCGGGCAACAGGCCGTTGCTGACCGTCGAGACCGAATCTTCTGCCGCTTCCGTTCCTGCAACGCAGGCCGTTCCACCGCCAACCGCAGCCTCCTCGTCTTCGCAGCTCGAATAGATGTAGTGAACGTTGACGTTGCCGCTGAAACTGAATTTCCAATCGCCAGCCTGCATCTCGATGGCGTGTGCTGCGGGTGCTGCCAGGAACGCGGTAACCACCAGCAGGGAAGCTGGCACCTTCTGTCTTTCTTTCATGATGTCTCCCGATAGGTATACGCAAGCACTGCACGGGGTTGTGCAGCGCGCCTGCCGCTCCGCTCGCTCCGCCACACCTCAGAGTCGGCGACGCGTTTGGTGGCAAGCGATATGCCATGCCCGAAACCCTTGATCGGACAAGGTTTCCGGGTAAGCGGTGCATCGTGGGGGCTACACACTGTCCCGCGCTGTGCGGGCTCGCGGGGCATAGCTGTTACATGAGCGTGACGGGGGGTGTGACGGACAAACAGCGGGCGGCACACAATAAAAAACCGCCCCCGGAATCCGGGGGCGGTTGGGTGTAGATCGAGCTTCAGCCCGACATCGCCATTCTGCAAGTCGGACCGAAGTCCGACCTGCAAAGACTCAGATCGCTCCGCCCAGCGATACGCACACCGACTTGGTTTCGAGGTAGTTCTTCAACACCTCGTGGCCCATCTCGCGGCCCCATCCGGACTGCTTGTAACCACCGAAGGGCATGGACGCGTCGAAGATGTTGTAGCAGTTCACCCAGACGGTGCCGGCCTTGAGGCGGTTGGCAATCTTGTGCGCCTTGTTGATGTTGGTGGTGAAGATACCGGCGGCCAGTCCGTAGAGGCTGTCGTTCGCGCGACGGATGAGATCTTCATCGATGTTCTTGAACGGCATGGCCGTCAAAACCGGTCCGAAGATTTCTTCCTGCACGACCTTCATGCTGTCGTTGGTGTTGACCAGAACAGTCGGCTCGATGAAGTAGCCGTTACCGGTCACCGGCTTGCCGCCGCACAGCGCGGTGGCGCCCTGTTCACGCCCAGAGGTGAGGAACCCGGAGACGCGCTCGTACTGGGTCTGCGACACCATCGGACCCATCTCGGTGGTGGGGTCCAGGCCCGGTCCGAGCTTGATCTTCTTGCCGATGTCGGCGATGCCCGCCACCACCTTGTCGAAGATCTTTTCCTGCACGAACAGGCGCGAACCCGCGCAGCAGGCTTGGCCGTGGTTGAAGAAGATGCCCATGGCGGCGCCGGCAATGGCGAGTTCCAGGTCGGCGTCGTCGCAGATGATGTTGGGCGACTTGCCGCCCAGCTCCAGCGTGACTTTCTTCAGGTCGTTGCTCGCTGCCTTGACGATGAGCTTGCCGACTTCCGTCGAACCCGTGAACGCCACCTTGTCCACATTTGGATGCGCGGCCAGCGGCGCGCCGCAGGTCTCGCCGAAGCCGGTGAGGATGTTGACCACGCCATCCGGCAAGCCGGCTTCGGTCATGATCTCGGCCAGACGCAGGCCGGACATCGGGGTTTCTTCGGCCAGCTTCATCACCACGGTGCACCCGGCGGCGAGCACCGGCGCGAGCTTCCACGCGGCCATCAGCAGCGGGAAGTTCCAGGGGATGATCTGCGCGACGACGCCAATCGGCTCCTTGCGCGTGAACGCCTGGTATTCGACGCCCGGGGTGTAGGGCACGGAGAGATTGAGGACGCTGCCCTCGATCTTGGTGGCCCAGCCGGCCATGTAGTGAAAGATATCGGCGGCCAGCACCACGTCCGCAGCACGGGCGATGGCTATGGGCTTGCCGTTGTCGATCGATTCGAGCTGTGCCAGCTCCTCGGTGTACTTCAGAATCAGATCACCGATCTTCCAGATGATGCGGCTGCGCTCCGAAGGGGTCATCTTGGTCCAGGGACCGGTGTCGAATGCCTTGCGCGCCGCGGCCACCGCCACATCCACATCGGCCTTCTCGCAGGCGGCGGCGTGGCCGATCACCTGTCCCGTTGCCGGGTTGTAGACCTCGAAGGTCTTGCCGCTCTTGGCGGGCACCAGCTTGCCGTCGATCAAGACCTTGCGCGGCTGGCCGATGAATTCCTTCACTTGCGGCAGCAGTGCCGTCAAACCTCTATCTCCGTCCATCTGTCTTCTCCTAATAAGCCGGCTTAAGGCCGGTATCAACACCGTGGGAATATGTGGCGACACCTTGGGCGCCGCCGTAGCAGGCCGCGACAGGCCTGGCGGCGCGTCGCGAGCACGAAGTCTGCCAATGACGCGCACCCGCCGCCACTCAGTACGAGCCATGTGCGTAAGGGCGAGGAAGCGGCTCAAAAGTGTCCCCGGAGCGTGATGTGTTTTCGCCGGTGTGTCGAAAAAGGGACAGTTTTCCGCTCCCCCGCGCGTTGACCCAGATCATCCGCACCGGTCAGCGGTTCATGTTTAACTACAGTGACAGTTGTCCCGGGCCCGATGGCACATTCGGTGCACCCGCGCCGCACACGAGAGGTTTCTGAAGAGACCCCGTCATTCACGACCCCAGGAAGGAGAAGCAAATGGCCGACGCGATAGTGGTTCAGCACGCAGAAGACATTCTGCGCCAAGTGCACGGCACTCCGCGGCCTGGACGCGAAATCGTCGACGGCCCCATCGGCAGCTCGTGGATGCGCTGCGTCAACGACTATCGCCTCGACCCGTCGCGGATGTACGCGCCGACCGTGCTCGACGGCGACGGCCTGAAGGACCGGCAGGCACAGCACGACGAGCTGGTGGCCATCGCCGATGCGGAGATGGAATCGCTCTACGACCAGATTTCCGGCTCCGGCTACGCGCTGCTGCTGACCGACGCCAGCGGGATCATTCTGTGCGAGAAACTTGACCCGGCCCTGCGCAAGCCCTTCCGCAGCGCGGGGCTCATGATCGGCGCGGACTGGAGCGAGCAACACGAGGGCACCAACGGAATCGGCACCTGCATCGCCGAGGGCCGCTCGGTGACCGTTCACAGGGCGGATCATTTCCGCAGCCGCCACATCGGCCTGTCCTGCACCGGGGCGCCGGTACGCGATCCTAATGGCAATCTCGCGGCGGTACTCGATGCTTCGTGTGTAGGTTCGCACGACACGCGTGGCAGCCAGATGCACACCATGGCGCTGGTGAACCTGTCGGCCAACCTGATCGAGAAATGCCTGTTCCTGCGCCGGCACCAGAAGCACACGGTGCTGCGTTTCCACAGCCGACCCGAGCTGGTGAACCTGCTGCACGACGGCGCGATGTCACTGTCCGAGGACGGAATTGTTCAGGCCGTGGACGAAACCGCGACGCGCTTGCTGGGTGCTGCGGATCGCCGCGAACTGGTCGGACGTCCGCTCACCGAAATTTTCGACGCGCGCTTTGAAGAATTGCTAGCCGCGGCGAACTCCGCACGCCAGGCGATCTGGCCGGTTCGAGACCTGCGCCGCGGCCGGCGCTTTTTCGTGAGCCTGCACGACGGTCGTCAGCGCACCTCGGCACCCGACCCCATGCCCGCGCGGTCCGAGCAGCGCACCATGGTGCAGATGCCAGCGGCGCCGGTAGGCCAGGGGATGTCCCTCGAAGAAGTGGCCGGAGACGATCCGCAAATGTTGCGCAACATCCGCAGCGCTCGGCGCATCGCCAATTCCGATGTCTCCGTCCTGGTTCAGGGCGCCACCGGTTCGGGCAAGGAAATTTTTGCGCGCGCGCTGCACCTGGCGAGCACGCGCGCGGCCCAGCCTTTCGTGGCGGTGAACTGCGCTGCGATTCCCGAGACGCTGATCGAAAGCGAGTTGTTCGGCTACAAGGCCGGCGCCTTCACCGGTGCGCGCAAGGAAGGCATGCGCGGCAAGATTCTCCAGGCCTCGGGCGGAACCCTGTTTCTCGACGAAATCGGCGACATGCCGTTGGCCTTGCAGACGCGCCTGCTGCGCGTGCTCGAAGAGCGCGAGATCGTGCCGCTCGGCGCCGAAGCTGCGATCAGCGTGGACCTGCGCGTGATATCCGCCTCGCACCGCAAGCTGCGCGAGATGATCGAACGCGGCGAGTTCCGCGAAGACCTTTACTACCGTCTCAACGGCATAACCATGGAACTGCCGTCGCTCGCCGAGCGCGGCGACAAGGAACGCCTGATCCGCCGCTATCTCGCCGCCGAAGCCGGCGAACATCACCCCGCGGCGATCGAGCCCGCTGCGTTCGAACGGATGATGGCCTACGCCTGGCCCGGCAATATCCGCGAGCTGCGCAACGTGATCCGCACCGCGCTCGCGATCTGCGAAGGCGGCATCGTGCGGCTACACGACCTGCCGCGCGAGATTCGCGAGTTCTCGATCCCCGTGCAGGCCTGCGGGACGATGATTCTTGCGCCCGCCGAGTCTCTGTCGTTTGCCATGCCGGACAACTCCAATCCGCTGGAAAGAGCCGAGCGCGACGCGCTGCTGCACGCCATCGAGCAGAACCGCTGGAACATGAGCCACACCGCGGTCAGCCTGGGCATGAGCCGCAACACTCTGTACCGCAAGATCAAGCATCACGGCATTCCAGTGGCGACGGCGCGGCGCGAGCATCATTGAGGTAGGAGGGGCTATGCCCCGACAGGCGCTCGCCGATTGAATCTCACAGCGTAAATCAAGCTTCTGGTCAGGACGGAGCCCCTCCTACAGCAGGTGGCATCCGTTTGGCGCGGAACCTGCTGACGGGTCCGCATGACCCGTCGAGCCGCCGAAGCAGGAGAGTCCCGTGGCAGCTCGGGCGCTAATTCAGTCATCGCGCTGGCCAAGGACGCGCACTTGCAAGATGGGGACGAAGCGGGTGCAAACACCTTGCTACTAGACTCAGGCAGCACGGTCCAATTGAACGCCCACGCCGCCGCCATACTGGCCTTGTGCGACGGCACGCGAACGGCCGAGGCGCTGGCAAGCGAAGTGATGCAACGCGCCAGACAACCGGAAACCCTGCGCAGCGACATCCTCGAATTCCTGACCGTAGCACTCGAACTGGGCTGGGTCGTTACTCTGCCCTCGCCCGCGGCGGCGGCGGCATCATCTGGGAATATTTCCCGACGTAAGCCCGCAGGCTGAACTTGCGCCGCGGATCGGGCTCGAAAATAACCGCTGCAAACCTGCTGAAAGAGACCCATCAACAACAACGTCATTCCCGCGAAAGCGGGAATCCAGTCTCTCAATCCGAGCAGCCGTCAGCTCTGCGAGCGAAAACTGGATGCCCGCCTTCGCGGGCATGACGGGTAATGGACTTACAGATTCATTGAATTTCCAATCAAAAAAATCAAGGAGAAGAACCGATCATGAATTTCCTGCGCCACTACGCCGCCCTGCCCTTCGCCCTGCTAGCCGTGTCCTGCTCAGCGGCTGAAGCACCCAAGGGCACGGCTTACGTCAGTAACCAGGATGGCGACATCTCGGTGATCGACCTGGCCACGCTCACGACCACAGGCAGCATCGCCACCGGTGCGGCCGGGCCGCGCGGCATCGGCATCTCCGAGGACGGCAAGCTGCTTATCACGGCCAATCGCGACGGCGGCAACATCTCGGTGATCGATCGCGCGAGCGGCAAGCTCATCCGCCACATCGATATCGGTGAGAACCCCGAATTCGTGCGCATTCGCGGCAAGCAGGCCTTCGTCTCCTTCGAACCCGAATCCAAGGGCGGCCCGCCGCCCAAGCCCGGCTCGGCCGAAGCACTGCAACTCGAGAAGGAGCGCGAAGAAAAAGAAACCGTGCCCGCCGAAATCGCGGTGGTGGACCTGGAGAAAGGTGAGGTGATTCGCCGGATCGTCGGCGGGGTGGAAACCGAGGGCATCGAGTTCTCCGCCGACGGCAAGAACATCCTCATCACCAACGAGGCCGACGACACCATCAGCGTCCACGAGATCGCCACCGGCAAACAGATCAAGAGCATCGACACCAAGCCGCACGGCCCGCGTCCGCGCGGCATCAAGATGGCGCCGGACGGCAAGTCCTACGTGGCCACCCTGGAGTTCGGCAACAAGTTGCTGGTGCTCGACGAGAAGTACGACCCGGTCAAGACCATTCCCACCGGCAAGGTGCCTTATGGCATCGCGTTCGATCGGAAGGGTGAGCGCCTGTTCGTAGCGCTGGCGCACGGCAAGGCGTTGCAAGTGTTCGATGCAAAGACCTTCGCGCCGATCAAGGAGATTCCCACCGGCACGCGCTGCTGGCATTTCACCTTCACACCCGACGACAGCCAGATTCTGGTGGCCTGTGGCCGCTCCAACGAGGTGGTGGTGATCGATACCAAGACGCTGACCGAGGTCAAGCGCATCGCGGACAAAAAGTTGCCCTGGGGCGTCGTCACATGGCCAAAGTCGGTGGGGAGTCTTGATGTGCCCTGAAGGCGTTGCTCAGGAATCCGCTGCGTAGTCCAAGCCAAGCTCCATCCGAGATAGATCGCTGGAGGATTGGCAGACCATCTCTTCATTCTCTACTGCAAGCGGAAGTCGCCTGTTTTCTCAATGGACGAACGGCACTCAGTCTTGTCCAAGGAATTGACGAGGTATTGCCCACTTGGCGCACGCGTAGAGTCCCTCAGCACTTGGTTCCACTCCGCCCTGATCGTCTTGGTCTCTCCAGGAGCGAAGGCAACCTCGGTACGAACCTCTTGGCAAAAGCGACCATTGTTTTCATCGGAAATCCAGACGTTCTCCCCCTTGTTATTTCTGACTTCGAAGCTGACTTCCGGGCAAGTCGTACGCGCGGTGAGAATCTGCGGAGACGTGCTGTCATTCGTCACGCGCGCCTCAAAGGTAATGGCATCAAGCGGACCAAACACGCTGACGGCTTGCTCCATTCGATCATTGATGGTCAATGTGGAGGAGAAGTTGCCGCAAAGCTCAGCAGTGCCGGAATCTGCATCTCCGCCTGAGTCTGAGCAAGCCGAGAGAACGATGACCGCGAGGACGGATAGAAAAGTGCGATTCATGGAGTACTCGGTAGAACTGCGTGCTGGGTTTTGCCGAGCCCGAGTATCGCGCAACCCACCTTACAAGATGAGACGACTCGCCGCGTCTGTCCTCATGTCGAAAGCTCCATGCCGTCGTAACCCACAATCCATCCCGCCGCCTCGACCTGCGCGCGTTCCGGCGAGTCGTCGAGCAGGATGGGATTGGAGTTGTTGATGTGCACAAACACCTTGCGCTTCACGTTGAGGCCTTCGAACGCCGCTATCGTGCCTTCGGCGCCGCTCACGCTCATGTGGCCCATGCGGCGACCGGTCTTCGCGCCGAGACCGGCGCGGACCATCTCGTCGTCAGTGAATAGCGTGCCGTCGAACAACACCAACTCGGCGTCGCGCAGACGCTGGGCCAGCGCCTCGGACATGAACGCGCAACCCGGGACGTAGAACAAGCGCCGCGAACCGTGGCGGATCATCGCGCCCACGGTGTCTTCGCCCGTGATGATCGGCGGCGTTCCATCCGCGCTTTCCAGATACAGCGGCACCTTGCCCGGCACGGCGAACAACTCGATGGTGAGCCCGCTCGGCGTTCCGTCCACCAGATTCAGTGGACGTGCTTGATCCAGAGTCACGGTCTCGCGCTTCACCACATCGGCAGCCAGCACGTTAAAGATCAAATTGGCATTGAGCACGCCGTGCACCTTGGCACTGGCGTAGACCGTAAACGGCTGGCGTTCGCGCATCGTGAGCAGGCCTGCAATCGCATCGACATCGCCACCGGTCAGCGCCACGCCGGCGATGGGCGTAGAACGCAGACCGTGGCGCGGATGCAGTACAGGGTTGTCGTTGATCTGTTGACGTAGATCAGGCGAGGCGTTGAGCAGAAACCAGTGTTCGCCGTCTGCACTCACCGCCAGAGAGGCTTGCGTGCGGGCGCGGGCCACCACATCGCCGCGGCGCGCGCGATTGCATGCGGGGGCATTGGAATTCCACTGCGGGAATCCGCCGCCGGCCGCGGCGCCCAGAATAAGGGCCCTCATGTTCGTGGACTCGCTACCCGCACAAAACCGTCATTCCTTTAGCCGGAATGACTCCCGCGAAAGCGGGAATCCAGTCTCTCAGCCCGGACAGCGCTTCGGATTGCGCGCGACAACTGGATTCCCGCCTTTGCGGGAATGACGTTCTTTTTTCGACTCGCTTCATTGGCGTCCTACCCGCGTATTCGATTCCGAAGCGCGTGCACCCGGCTCGAACAACCGGTGCTCTTCCTCATTCAACAAGCCGCCCTCAGACTCCTTCATCAAGCGCCGCGACTCACGGTCGGTGCGAAACACGATGGGCTTTTCCTCCACCTGCACCCGAGCCCGCGACACCACTTCCAGCACGCGGCCGTGGTACGGCGACTTGTCGCACACCGGGTCCGCGTTCTCCGCATCGCCGGTGAGCATGTAGGCCTGGCAACGGCAGCCGCCCAAGTCTTTTTCCTTCTCCGGACAGGTCTTGCACAGCTCCTTCATCCAGCCGTCGCCGCGGTAGCGGTTGAAGCCGGGCGAGTCGTACCAGGCATATTCCATCGAGTGCTCTCGCACATTCGGAAACGTGAGGCCCGGCAGCATGCCGGCGACGTGGCAGGGCAGCACGGTGCCGTCGGCCTGCACGGTGATGAACAGATTGCCCCAGCCGTTGGTGCATTTCTTCGGCCGCGTCGCGTGGTAGTCCGGCATCACGAAGAACAGGCGCATGCGGCCTTTCACTTTTTCACGGAACGCGTTGGTGACTTCTTCCGCGTGCTCGATCTGCTCGCGCGTGGGCAGGAGCTGGTCGCGATTGACATAGGCCCAGGAATAGAACTGCGTGTTGGCCAGTTCCACGTACTCCGCGCCCATCGCCTCGGCCATCTCCAGGATCTGCTCGATGTGGTCGATGTTGTAGCGGTGCAGCACGCAGTTGAGCACCATCGGGTAGTCGTACTGCTTGATCAGCGCCGCGACCTTCATCTTCAGATCGAAGGTGCGTGTGCTCGACAGGAAATCGTTCATCTCCCTGGTCGAGTCCTGGAACG
>JBQTHL010000024.1:0-31047 GCA_052389915.1 Panacagrimonas sp. | reverse complement strand
GGGGGGGCCCCCCCCCCCCGCGACAGTGAGCTTACCCGTGTCTACGCCGTGCGCGATGCACGCGAAACGCCGCCGCGTATTCGGTGCCCATGTAAGCGAAGAATGCAGACAGCGGTCCGCGCTTCAGAGCCGGCGCCAGCCCATCGGCCAGGCGAAACAGGTTGCTGTGGCGGCATCGCCGCCCTGACTCAGCGGCGATAAAGCGTTTCGTGGCGCGCAGGTGTTGGTCCGCGACGCCTTCGGTCGTCGCGGCCTTCGCGATGCGGTTGGGCAGCATGGCGCCGCACGGGAACTGCAACGGCTGGGACAACAGGGAGCTGAGAGGCATGTTCGGTTTCGATACTCGGAAGCGGTTCAGCGTTGGCACCGAGGGCAGAAAAAACTCGAGCGCTGGCCGATGATCCTGCGCTGCACGAGCGCTGCGCAGGTCCGGCACGGCTGGCCTTCGCGGCCATACACGTAGAGGTCTTGCTGGAAGTAGCCGGCTTCGCCGTTGGCGCCTGCAAAGTCGCGCAGGGTCGTGCCGCCCTGGACGATGGCCTCGCTCAACACTTCGCGGAGGCGCTCGGCCAGTTCGTGGTACTCGGCTCGGCTCACACGGCCGGCCGCGCGACCGGGGCGGATGCGCGCGCGGAACAGCGCCTCGGCCGCGTAGATGTTGCCGGCGCCGACCACAACGCGGCCGTCCATCACGAAATTCTTGACCGCGGCGCTGCGACCGCGCGAAAGCCGGAACAGGTAATCGCCACTGAACGCTTCATCGAAGGGCTCCGGTCCGAGATGGGCCAGCAATTCGTGATCCGGCTCATCTCTCGACCACAGGAGTACGGCGCCGAAACGGCGCGGATCGTGGAAGCGCAGCAACTGGCCACTGTCCAGCTCGATATCGACGTGGTCGTGCTTGACCACCTTCTCGCTCGGATCGAGCACCCAGATGCGGCCCGACATGCCCAGGTGAATCAACAGGCGATCCGCGTTGTCGAGTTGCAGCACCAGGTACTTGGCGCGACGTCCGGCGTGTTCGATGCGTCGCCCCGCAAGTCGCGTCGCCAGGTCCGGTTGCACCGGCCAGCGCAGGCGCGGATCGCGCACCACGGTACGCACGATGGTGCGACCGAGCACGTGCGGCTCGATGCCGCGGCGGATGGTTTCGACTTCGGGAAGTTCCGGCATGGGCGCATGCTCGCGGCGGGCGGCGGTGACGTCCAGTTTTGCGCTACAGAGCAGCCTCGCTTCAAAACTGCACGCCGAGCGACAACTCCACGCGCAGAAAATGCGCATCGTTGAACGATAGCGCATCGCTCGCATATCTCAGCTTGAACGGCCCGGCTTGCCCTTCAAAGCCCAGCGCGGCCTGGCCGGGGAAAGCCTGTGCTCCCAGCATCAGCGTCCCGCCCAGATGGCGGCGCCAGAAAACTTCCGGGATGAGCTGCACCTCGCTCGCGTCCGCGCCCAGGCCGAATTCGTCGCGGTCGTTCATCGTGTATCGCGCTTGCAGTTGCGCGGCCGGATGCAGCCGCTGGCTCATCGAGCGAAAGGATTCGCGTCCGCTCAAGGTGGGGTCGAACACCACGTAGCCGTCTTCGTCGCGGCGCTCGGTCTGCGAGGTGGCGACGGCGTCGGTGTACGGCACGTCGCGCCACCACAGCCGGCCCCAGAGATCGTCGATGCGAAGCTCGATCAGATACGCCGGCGTGGGACGCCAGCGAACCTTCAGATCGGTGGACAGGCCCAGGCCTTCGGGAGCCCGGGCATGCCGGCCGAACAGAAAATCCTTGGTGTAGCCGTAGGCCACCTGCGCCTGGTACTCGTAGTCCTTTTCGCCGACCACCAGGGCCTTGCCGTGCAGCCGGCCCTGCGTGAGCGTGATGCCGTCGAGCGCACTCGCGCCCAGGCTCAGCGACCAATCGGCACCCGACCATTCGTATGCCAGTCGAATTCCCTGGCTGCGCTGATGAAAGATGCGCAGGTCGAGCGCGTACTCGCGGCCCGGCGTCAGGTCGCGCTTGTTGGACGCCTCGAAGTACAGGCGCGCCATGTCCCGGCTGGCCTTGATCTCCCAGTCGTAGCGCTGGACGTAGCCGACCTGCCACGGCCCTTGAGTCGCGCCAATGAACAGCGTGTTGCGCGTGATGCCGTCCGAGCCGGATTCCAGCGGACCGTCCCAGTCCTGCAGATAGTTGGAGACCGGTACCGGCTCGTTGTAGGCAAAGGAGGAGAGTTCGGTTTTCAGCGTCCAGGCTGTGGCGGGAATCGGTGCAAGACCGGCGAGCAGCACCGCTACCGCGGCGCCCCATCGACCGGGCAGAAAACGGGGGGAGTTTCCTCCCCCCAAATCCCTTGCATCCCCAAGCATGGCGCCGACCCGGCTCGACCGTCCGATCAATTGAACAGTGTCTCGAACGTGCCGTCGGCGTAGCGGATCAGAATCACGTCGCCGTCGTCGCTGATCGTTGCGGCCTCTTCTCCGTCGAAGGTCAGGGTGCCGACGATGTCGTCGCCATCGCCGGGCCCGCCGATGTTGGTCAGGCGCAGCACGGCGCCCGCGCTGTTGGTGAACTCCACCCGGTTGTCGAAGCCGGGCAGGGCGGCGGTGCTGACGCTCTGCGCGCGAAGGGTGAGTTGACCGTTCTCCAGCAGGGAGAACGTGACGGTGCCGATCGGCTGCAGCGAGGCCTGGTCATAGCCGGTCGAATCGACGGTCAGTATGAGTTCCGCTTCCGGACGATCCGGAATGGCGGCTTCCAGCGAGAGCGTCACGGTGCCGTCCACGAAGTTCCCGGAGCTATAGGCCACCGAATCGGAGTCGGGATTGAAGTTGCGTGGATTACGCACGTCCAGATCGACTCCCGCTGCGAAGCTGTCGCCTTGCGCATTGCCGAACGCGCCGCCGAAGCTGAGGGTGTCCACGAAGATCTGCGCATTTCTTTCGGCGGTGGGTGCGCAGTCTGCGCGCGCGCAGCGCACGATGACCGCTTCGAGGTCGCCCGTGGCTGCAAGCGGATTGGCGACGCCTTTCTGTCGGACACTTGCGAACTCGACGATGAGGTTCACACGGTCGACGTTGGAGCCATTGTCGCCCGTACCTACCGGCTGGCTTGGGTCGCTCAAACTCACTTCCACGCTGGCGCTGTCCAACCGCAGCGATACGCCCACCGTGCCTGTGGTCTGAACGTCGCCGCTTATTTCGGCGCTCAACTCGGAGCCCGTCGCGTCACGGCCTTCGGTGGGATAGGAGATCGTGACGTTCACCGAACTGGTGCCGCTGGTGCCGGTCGCGGTGAAGACCGTGCTGCTGCCACTCGTCGTACGGATGAGATCGACGTCGGCCACGCCGAACCGGTTCGCGCCGTCGGCGAGGCAATCTGCTGGCAGTTCGAGCGTGCCGCCCAGATCGCGGTTGACCACGGCCGCCGAGCAGTCGACCACCGGTACCAAATCCAGCAAGAGCTTATCCGTGGCCTCCCCACTGACGGCGCGCACCGTGCTCAACTGGTTGGCAAACGCATTGTCGTCCGGGTCCAGCGCAGTCTCGTAGGTCTGGAACACGGTACGCACGTCGCGCACGAAGTCCTTGGCCGCGGCCACGGCATCGGGCTCGGGCTCGGGCTCGGGCTGGTCGTCGTCGAAGCTGACGCTGTCGCCCGGCTGCGCGACGAAGGCATCGATCACCGCGAGGGTGCCCGTGGTGTCGTTCACCCCCGCGACTGACAACTGCGCGCGGCCGGCGTCGGCGATGGCTTGCAGGTCGACGTCCGTGATCGTGGCCGCCGGCCCGAACAGCGCGTTCAGTCGATCGATCGCGTCCCGCGTGTTCTGCCTTGCGTTGGAAACGCTCGCATCCTGCGCCGCGATGCGCAGCAGGCCGCTGTTGAGCGCGCTGTAGACCACGGATTCCGGCGAGGCTGCGGCAACCGCGGTGGCGTCGGCCAGGTCCACCGGCCTGGTGCCGACCACGTCCAGGCCGCCCGCCAACTGGTTGACCTGCGACAGCGCGGCGCGGATGGCGCTGGCCGGCGTGGCGCCATCGTTCAGCAGGGCCGCGGCGCGGTCGGTGACCAGATTGGTGAAGACCGTGGTGTTGATGTCGGTGGTGTTGTCGCCGGTGTCGACGAGCCCGGACAGGCTCGATTCCAGCACGAAGCTGTCGTCAACCGCGTAGAACTCGCCGAAGGAGGCTCCCAGCCCGCAGTCGTCATCGGTGCCGGGCAGGTCCACGTCGCAGCGTGCTTCGGTCGGCGGGGTGGTGCCGGCCGGCTTGCCGCTGATGCGCACCAGGATCGCGCCGCCCTGATAGTCGCCGGGACTCAGGACGCTGATCGAATAAGCGCCCGCGGCGTCGGTGACGCCCCTGGCCATCAGCGCGGGGTTGGTGAACGAGCTGGCCGAGTACTCGAACAACTGCACGTCCGCGTTGCGCACCACGCCCTTGGCGCTGAAGCCGCGCATGAGCAGGGTCTTGGGGTCGGTTCCGCTGTTGTCGTCGTTGTCGCTGTCGCTGCCGCCGCTGCATGCCATGAGGATCAGGCCAAGGGCGGCGATGGGGGCCAGGCACAACAAGCTTGCAAGCTGTGCGAAGCGGGTTTGCGGGGTTTCGTGTTTCATGGGTTTTACCTTCGAGGTGATGGCCGTGGGCCGTGGAATGAAGGAACGACGGTTGCGCGAAGACTCACAGCTCGGCGCCGAAAAACAGGACGAGGCGGCGGCCTTCGGCATCCACCGTTCCGGGTGCGCTGAAGCTGAGTTCTTCGAGGTCGCCGAGCGTGGCTTCCCCGTTTCCGGCGCTGTAATAAATCCCGGCCTTGTACTCGCGCACGCTGTCGCGGTAAGCGCCGCCGAGCGAGAAACCGACCAGGTCGATTTCTTCGGCGCGCTCGAAATTTCCGGCGCGATCCGCGTCGAGATTGGCCCGGTCGGTGAAGCCCGCGATACGCAACGCGGCGCGCTCGGTCAGCGCGAATTCGATGCCGAGCGCGTAGTTGGTCACGGCCCGGAACCTGCGGGTGACCGGCGGCGACAGTTCGTCCGCCCCGCGGACCACGGTCTGATCGACCGCAAAATATCGATCCATCTGCGCAGAGACCCAGCAGCCGTGCCAGGGCTCGAAAGCGAGCCCTGCGGACAGTTGCCAGGGCAGGTCCTGTTTTTCGGAGCTGCTCGAATCTCCGGCCACGTCGAGCACGGTCTGTGGCGTGATGCTGCCGTCTGCGGCGATGCGGGTGTCGGCGGCGTTGCTGCGGTACACGTAGTCGTACTGTCGATCCAGTCCGAAATCGCGCGACACGGTGACGCCGAAACCGGCATGGGTGTCACGCCAGGCCAGGCCCAGCACCGGGCGCACACCGAACTGCGTGTCCTCGATGCGATAACTGGTCTGCACTGCGCGTCGCAGTGTGAAGGCCGGGTCCATCCGGTCCGGCGCGCTGATGCTGCCGCCGATGCTGCGCGCCTCGCGCAGATCCCGAAACGTGCCGTACAGCGTGAGGCCGACGGAGAAGCGGTCGGCCACCGGAATCGCCCAACTCGGCCCGGCAGCGTACTGGCGGTAATCGGCATCGCCGAGCAGGAAGTCGTCCACGTTCACCGGCGCACCCAGGTCGTTGATGAGGGTGAAGCTGTCGCGGTCGAGCTGGCGCTCGGACAGAAAATCGCTGACCGCAATCGAGAAGCCGAGAGTCCCGAACCCGGTGTGCCGCAGAATTCCGAAGTAGCTGGGTACCAGGCCGGAGGACGTGGCGCTCAGCGATCCGCCGTTCGGGAAGAAGCCCGCGAACTCGGTCTCCGAGCGGCTCAGCGCGTTGACTGTGGCAGAGGCGAGCTGCTCCGAATGCACCACGCCGGCCGGGTTGTGGAACAGGCCGGAGGTGTCGTCCGCCAGCGCCACGAAGGCCCCGCCCAGCCCGACGGCGCGATCGCCGATCAGGAGATTGCGGTAGTGGAACGGATCGGCCTGGGCCGGGCCGGCGAGTGCTGCCGATCCGCTCAGCACCAGCGCGACCAGAGCTTTCGAACGGCGGCTCACGGCGCCGCTTCCGGTGCGCTGCGGTTTTGGGGAATCGGCAGGCGAGGGCGGTCCACGACTAGGGGCTCGGCCGATGGCGCGGGCGTGCTCGCGACCGGCACCGCCGGTCCCGGCTTGGGTGCGGACGAGAACAGGCCGCGATCCTTGGTCACCGCCAGGCTCTTGTCCTGCACCAGGGCCTTGACCAGGGTCTTGGTCAGGGCCTCGAACGCGTCTTCGCGATCGTCCTCATCGAAGATGTCCCCCTTCTCGCGCGAACTCATGCTGGCCTGGGTGCGGCCGGACACCACGTCGTCGAAGGCCACCGACATCACGATCACTTCCTCGCCGGACGACACGCCCACCCGGGCGATCAGTGTTCTTTGCTGGGCCGCCGCCGTCATGCCGGCCAGCTCCTTGTCCCCGATGACCTTGAGGTTGTAGCTCGCCATGAGGTTGGCGAACTCCACGTCTACGCCGTACAGCGAGCTGTTGGCGGTGGCCGACTCCGGCTTGGCCACGATCAGATAGTCGTAGTTGCCGAAGGAAAATCCGTTGGAATAGACCAGGCGATGCGGTGCGGCGCAGGCCACCAGCGTGCCGGCAACGAGGGACAGCAAGAGCTTGTTCATGGGGTAACTCCGATTGGATAGGGACGAGTCGGTGAGCTTCAGAAGCGGTAGTGCAGGCCCAGACGGATGACCGGCCAGAACGTCGCGTCGCCGGTGCCGTCCTCCAGTTCCAGGCGCTCGGCCTCTACTGCGGACTGGAATTCGAGGGCGTCCGCGCTGCCTTCGTTGACGTCGAAGCCGTCTGCGACCGGATCGCAGCCCGGGTTGGCTTCGGCATCGCAGGCGGAGCCCGAGGGCACGGACAAGGTCACTTCCGGCGAGCCGGTGAAAATCACCCCCAGGTCGAAGCTCACGCCGAATCCGCTGCCGTTGGCGGTGCCGCCCCAGCCCAGGCCCAGATAAGGCGCGGCACTGCCGAAATCGATGCCGCCGATCACGTCGGCTGCGACGTTGTAGCTGCGCTCGCCGAGTTCGAAGTCGTCTTCGCCGGTACCCTCGAGTTCCAGTTCCGGGCCGCCGGTATAGAGTCCGCCCGAGATGCGGAAGCCGCCACCGAACGGCTTGTAGTCGAGCAGCAGACGACCGGCCGAGAACTTCAGCTCGCCGTCGTATTCGATGCCTTCCTCTTCTTCGTTGCGGTTCAGCGAACCGAAGTCGTACCCGGCGCGTACGTCGAAGTAGCGATTGATCGCATAGGCGTAATCCACACCGATACCGTTGGTGCCGATGCTGGCGCCGAACGAGCCGAGATCGTTCCTTCTGCCCTCGTCGGCGCGGGCCTGCGGCAAGAGACTTGCGCCGGCAATAAGGATGATGAAGCAGAGTGTGAGACGGTTCATTGGAAGCTCCCTGGTGAAATTCTTGGATGCGACGTTTCCGGAAACCGGGCTGGCGGACCCAACCCGACCGGGTGGTGCAACCCTGCGCCTGGGTGGCCCGCGAGTCCTGAAGAATTCCTGAAGAATTCCTGAAATTTTTCTGAATTCGGAAGCGGACCCGCCGCGGGGTCATTGCGAATCAGGGCTTGGAGATGCGCACCTGGCGAAGGTGCGTACAGGCCTGTCGCGGTCCTTCGGCAAGAGCTATCAGCGCGGAGCGCGCCGTTAACGCGGGGCAACCTGTAGGAGGGGCGTCAGCCCCGACAGGCCCTTTGAAGTCCGAGACTAGGGTCGTATTGCGAGCGCCTGTCGGGGCTTGCGCCCCTCGTACAAATGGGTCGTGCTCAGTCTTCGGGATCGAGCGTTCCGTTGCCCGCCACAAGTTCCGGCGACCACAGCGGCCCGGTTTCGCTGCTCATCAGTCTCTGCGTGATCAGCGCGGCCTGCGTGCGGCGGTAGATGCCCAGTTTGCGCAGGATGCCGGTGACGTGGGCCTTGACCGTGGCCTCGGTGACGTCGAGTTCGCCGGCGATCTGCTTGTTGAGCAGGCCGGCCGCGATCATGCCGAGCACGCGCAGTTGCTGCGGTGTGAGCGTGCCGAGCTTGCGCGCGAGTTCGCGATCAGGGTCCACTGCCGGCTCGGCCAGCACCGACGGCGGAAACGCGGTGCCACCGCCCAGCACCGTTTCCAGCGCTTCGGCGATGCCCTCGGCCGCGGCGGATTTGGGGATGAATCCCGCGGCGCCGAAATCTCTGGCGCGCGAAATCACCAGCGCCTCTTCAGCAGCCGAGACCACGATCACCGGGATCGCCGGATATTCCGCGCGCAGCGCCATCAGCGAGGAGAAGCCGCTCGCTCCCGGCATGCGCAGGTCGAGCAGGACCAGGTCCACGTCTTGTGTACGGGCCAGGGCCTCGCGCAGGCTGGTCAGGCTGTCGGCCTCGATCGCGTTCACACGCGGAAAGTGCAGGCGCACCGTCTCGCGCAGCGCGGTGCGAAACAGCGGATGGTCGTCGGCCACGACCAAGGTCAAGGCCTCGGTGTTCATACGCACAGCCTAGCGCGAGCGAGGTGCTTCGACGGGGCATTCGACTTTGGTCGTGCTTAGACCTTCGGCGAATAGGCGCGCAGCGGCCTGCCTCCCATCCTGCTCTCACAGCGGCGCCAGCCGCATTCGAACGAGAGGAGACCCCGATGTCGCGCATGCCCCTGTCCCGCTTCGCCCCTGGCCTGATGGCTGCCGCGCTGGCCGCACCGGCCTATGCCGCTGTCGATGCCGCAACCGAGATCGAGGAACTCAAGCGCCGTCTGAATGCGCTCGAAGCGCAGCAGAAGATCGCCCCCGCCACCACGCCGGCCAAGGCGGCGGCTCAGGCCGCCGCCGCGCCCGCGCCCGGCGAGATCAAGTTCGGCGAATCCAAGCTCACCTGGGGCGGCTATGTGAAGCTCGACACGATCTACAGCCGCTATAGCGAGGGCGAGGTCGCACAGGGAACCGCGCGCGATTTCTATCTGCCGGGTTCGATTCCGGTCTCCGCCGGCAGCGGCGAGAGCCGCGACATGCTCGACTTCCACGCCAAGGAGACGCGCCTGTTCGTGAAGACCGAGACGCCCTTCGACGGACACAAGGTCGGCACGCACATCGAGTTCGACTTCATCAGCGGCCAGATCGGCCAGGCCACTGCCGGCTCCGGCAACGAGAACGTCACCAACGCCTACAACCCGGCGCTGCGCCGCGCCTTCATCACCTTCGACAACTGGTTGCTGGGCCAGGAATGGACCACGTTCCAGAACCTCGTGGCCTTGCCGGAGACGCTGGACTTCGTCGCCTTCCCCACCGACGGCACGGTGTTCGGTCGTCAGCCGCAGATCCGCTACACCCTCGGCGGCCTGATGCTCGCGGTGGAGAACACCGAGACCACCGTTCTTCCGTTCTCGGGCGGCGCTGGTTTCCGGAGTGACGACGCGCGAGTGCCGGATTTCGTCGCGCGCTACAACTTCAAGGTAGGCGAAGTGGCCGACCTGTCGCTGGCCGCCGTGGTGCGCCAGCTCGCCATCGAGGACCCGTCGGTGGTCGGGCCGCCGGCGGTCGCTGCGCGCAAGGACACCGCCACCGGCGCAGGCCTGAGCTTTGCCGGCAAGATCACCCTCGGCAAGGACGATCTGAAATTCATGCTCAACGGCGGCAAGGGCATCGGCCGTTACCTCGCGGCTGGTGCGTCGACCGATGCGGTTATCGACGCCGACAACGAGCTCGAGGCGATCCGCGTGCTGGCGGGCTACCTCGCCTACAAGCACCAGTGGACGCCGCAGTGGCGTTCGACGTTCACCGTGGCCCATTTCAGCGCCGACAACGACATCGATCTGACCGGGCAGGCCGTGACCAAGAGCACCCAGAGTGCCAGCGCGAACCTGCTGTACTCGCCGGTAGCCAAACTGACCTTCGGCATGGAGTTCCGGCACGCGACGCGCGAAGTCGAAAGCGGCGACGACGGTGATCTCGACCGCGTGCAGTTCTCCGCCAAGTACTCGTTTTGATCGCGAGTCTGACGATGTCGGGAATGAGACGGACGGCCGATCACGGCGCCACTGCCGAAAGGATCGAATCCGACAGATAGTTCGCGTGAACCTTGTCCAGAGGGAGCTGCAACTGGGTCGAGTCAGCGCGCGCTGTAAATGTTCTTGCACCCGCTGAGGAAGCTAGGCGTGCGCGGACCGCGCACCCATCTTTGCGGCGCCATGCTTACGGCAACATCCGATTGCCGATACTTTTTGTGAAACGCCAATCGCTGCGACGAGCGATGATCGAATGTATTGGCCGCGCATAGCCGCGCAACGGAGCGCGCGCGGAAAGCGCAATCCGATGTGTTAGGCAGCACGCTTAATCTGCCAGATCGCGCCGCAGCGGCGTCTTCAGTGGGTTTGCGCACAGACGGAGATCACGCGCCCGGTGGGCGCTGCGCTTTGCCTATTGGTTGGGCACCTGCGGCAGTGGCCCAGAGTCTTCGGGCCGTAAATACAAAGGAGCGAACCTTGTCCACCCCGGCTGTCAGCTACCGTGACCTGACCCAGGCCGTAACCGCGCATCTGGCGACCCTGCGGTCCAGCACGCCCGAGGTCATGAAGAGCTTCAACGAGCTTGGACGTGCGGCGACTACCGCGGGAGCGCTCGATAGGAAAACCAAGGAGCTGATTGCCTTGGCGCTCAGCGTCGCTTCACGGTGCGACCCCTGTATCGGCTTCCACATGAAATCTCTGGTCGCGCTTGGCGCGACACGCCAGGAGGTGGACGAAACGCTCGGAGTGGCGACGTACATGGGTGGCGGCCCATCACTGATGTACGCGGCCAGCGCGATCGTGGCCTTCGACGAATTCTCCCGTGGAGAAGCTGCGTAAGCGGTTGCTGGCGCCATCTTGAGATCGCGCGCTTCGAGCACATGAACGCCAGACTCCCGCAGGTCTACCTCGTTCGGCACGGTGAGACCGCTTGGTCTCTCAGCGGCCAAGCAACCGGGTGCACCGATATAGCGCTGACAGAACGGGGCGAGCGCAACGCGCAAACGCTGAGGGCGCGGCTGCGGGAGTCTAGCTTCGTCGAGGTGCTCACGAGCCCGCTGCAACGTGCACGGCGGACCGCAGAGCTTGCCGGCTTCGGCGAACGCGCTCGCGTCGATGCCGATCTCGCCGAATGGGACTACGGTGCCTACGAAGGTCGACGCACCGCAGACATTCGCGCCGAGCGCCCTGGCTGGACGCTGCTCGGGGACGATTGCCCCGGCGGGGAGACACTCTCATCGGTGGGCCTGCGCGCAGACCGCGTCATCGGCCGCCTCCGGGCCCTGGACGGTGATGCGCTGGTCTTCGCCCACCGGGACATCCTGCGCGTGCTCGCCGCGCGCTGGCTCGGCCTGCACGCCGTCGAAGCGCGTCGCCTCTATCTCACGACGGCCTCGGTCAGCGTGCTCGGTTATCACCATGACCTGGATGAGCCGGTCATCCGCTTGTGGAACGATGCGGCGCATCCAAACGGCACGTCGTCAGGCGAGGAATGAACGCTCGCGTGTCCTTTCAACCCGACCGGGTTCAGCCCAAACCCGTCACACAAATCGTAGAAGAGTAAGCAGAGAAGCGGACGTTCGGGGATCTGATCTAGCAGCGAGCTGAAAAAGCCTAGGCGCAAACCTCTCGCCCGCTATCTCCTTTGTCGTGGCCTCCCCCGAGTTGCCGTAGGTCTCCGCGCCGGTATAACCCTGGAGGAAATATAGGTTCCGGCGAGCAGGCTACCTCGGTAGCAAGTTCAACATCCTCGCCTTTGCCAGCGCGGCAGACCTGCTCGACACCGCGAGCTTGCCGTACAGGTTTTGCAGATGCCATTTGATCGTGGTCAGGGACACGTCGGTGCGGTCAGCGAGTTGCTGATTGGAGAGGCCGGCATCGATGAATCCGAGCAGTTCCATTTCGCGTGCGGTGAGTGATCCGAGCAGGCGCGGTTGATCGTGAGCCGTCGCGACGCGCGCCACCTCATTGAGATCGCTTCCGGGTAGCGTTCGGCATAGTTCTGCGAAGAACCGCCGCTCTTCCTCCGACGCAAAGCCCCAGGCCGAGGCCTTGGTCTGCGAGACGACTTCTCCCAGGGTGGCCGCATGATCGTGGAAAATGCGCAGGATTCGTCGCGGCGCACCGAGGCGAACGGCGCGCGTGATGTGTCGAACGGAAAGCGCCCGATCGTCGATGCGCGCGGCGACCTCGGCGCTGTCCAGTTCGAGTTCGACCAGGCGGGCGATACAGTCGCTTGCCTTCGCTCTCCGACGTTCCTGCTCGATCACCGCTTCCCCCTGTTTGTAGCGTCCGGCAGCGATATTCAATTCGATCCTGACGGCAGACATCAGGGCATCGATTTGAGCGATGCCTGCGAACGGACAGATGGATTTGCGACGCTGGCCGGTTTCAATGTTCAAACCGATCCTGGAGGCTTCCGTACGCGCTTCGTCGATACGACCGAGACGGATCAGGCGACGGATCAAATGACAGGAGAGCGTGAAGGAGAGTCGCGGTGGGTAGGCGCTGGCGACCTCGCGAAGCGAGGCGATGGAAATCGGGTCGTCTGACGCGCCGGTCCACAGCAGCAGTGCCGCGTCGAGACCGCAGGCCGTGGCCTCCAGGAAGCCGTGCGTGCGCGAGGTCCTCAACCCCAGTTCCAATAGTTGGCAAGCCTCCTGCACCAGCCCCATGCCGATGGCGCAGCGCGACACCACCATGGCCAGGGTGCCGCAGATGCCGGACTCGTCGCCCAGCGCAGCGCGGGTGGTATCCAGCGCTCTTACCAGTTCAGGGTAAGCGGCGACGTAGTTGCCTTCGTGAATTTCGATGAGACCGCTGTACGAATGAACCCAGCCATCCACGTACGCGCTGTTGGCTTGAAATGCCGACTCGCGCGCGGACTGGATCGCACGCCGTGCATCCACGAATTGCAGTGCGTTGGTGAAATAGCAGCTCTCGATGCAGTGCGCGGCGGTGAGGTTGAAGGCGTCGTCGCCTGAAGTGCTTGCCCCGGCGAGCCACTCCGAGGCACCGCGATGTGCGTCCTGCAGGTGATCGGTCAGGCTGTCGATCGAGGTACGTAGGATGGTGATGCGTCGCTGTAGATCAGGGGCCACGGCCAGCTTTCCACTCGGCCGTCTGATCCGTTCCGCCAGGATGTCGATCTGCTGGCGCGCGTAGTCGTACCGGCGATGGAACGCGAGCGCCCAGCCGAACCAGTATTCGGCCTCGGGGCCTGCCTGGTGGCCCTGGCCATGCAGCGCTTCGAGCCAGCCGATGTATTGAAGAATGTCACCGCGGTCGCGCACGAAGGTGGCGGCGGTGCGTTCGAGCACTTCGCTCGCCGTACTCGCCGAGCCTGACGCGAGCGCGTACTCGATGGCCTCGCGCCAGTAGCCGTTGCTCTCGCACCAGCGCGCGGCCCGGGTGAGCACGTCGTTGCTGCGCCCGGCCGCCAGCGCGCGACCCGCATCGTGCAGCAGGTGATCGCGGAACAGGCCGTGTAGCCGGTACCACTCCCGGTTGCGGTCGATCGGGATGACGAAGACGTTGCGCTCCATCAGATACGCGAGATGTTCAGCAGCGCGATCACCGCCGATGGCCTGAGTGCAAAGTTCGAGACAGAAGGTCCGAAGCTGGGCGAGGCAGAGCAGGAAGTCTCGAATCTCGGCCGGGAAGCCGGACAGGACCTGCCGGTTCAGAAGTTTCGCGAGCGCCTGGTCCGAACCGGAGAAGGTCTTGAGCGTGGCGCGCGGATCTTCCGCATTCGACAGAATGATTTGCACCATGCGCGCCGCCGCCGGCCAACCCTCGGTCTGCCGCGTAACGGCTTCGAGGCCCTGAAGCCCAATTCGCTGGCATAACTCCGGGCCGAGCAATTCGCCGACCTCGTCGGAGCCGAAGCCGAGATCGGCAGGTCCGATCTGCCGGATCAAGCCCTCCAGTTCAGCCCTTGCGACATCCAGCGGCATTTCGCGCGTGCTGCTTAGCACCAGATGCACGGTCGCTTGAGTGCGGAAGCACAGCCAGTCGAGCAGGCGGCCGAGCGCGGGGTCCGAACAGAACTGGAGGTTGTCGATGAAAAGCGTCATCGGCAACGGATACCCTGCGATGAGTTCGATCAGCGCGTCGATACGTTTTTCCGCGGGTTCGTGCCCACGGAACAGCGCGTGTGTCGGGTGCAGCGTGGTGTCGCTTTCCCGCAGCAGGGATTCGAGTCCACCGATCAGGCTGTCGAGGGTCGCGTCGCGATCATCGAGCGCGAACCACAGGCACTGCCTGCCGGTGCGACGCAGGTCGGACAACAGCATCGACATCAGCACGGTCTTGCCGTAGCCGACGGGGGCCATCACTGCGACACACTTGCTCGCCAACCCGCCCGGGGCCTGGATCCGGTCCAGGACCTTGCGGCGCAGCGCGCGAAACATGAATACCGGCGGGTCGGTGCGACCGACCTTGCGCTCGGCGACGGGTGCGTCCGTCGTGGGCTTCGCTCTTCGCGGCATGACCGCCCTTCTCCTCTTTTATGCCCTGGGATTGATCGGGTCTGAATGATCGCCAAACCCGCATTGGAACGGGGCTCGCGGACTATTTTCCGCGTTCCCCTTAGAAAGTACGGGTCGGGTCCAGTCTGCCACCTCTAGGCTTCAGTCCCAAGCACGAACCTGCTTGCCGGAATCACAGGAGGAGAACCCATGACACCGAACACACGTGACGCCGAGCGCGCCCGCAGCATCCCGCTGGCGGACATCGACGTGAGCAATACCGATCTTTATGCGCGAGAGGCGCTTGAACCCTACTTCGAGCGTCTGCGCCGAGAGGACCCGGTACATTGGTGCCGGGACAGCCTGTACGGTCCGTACTGGTCGATCACCAAGTTCAACGACATCGTTGCCGTGGATACCAACCACAAGGTGTTCTCGTCGGATTACACCAATGGCAGCTTCGTGCTCGACGACACCACGCTCAATGCCGTCGAGGGCGGCATCGACATGCCGAACTTCCTCGGCATGGACCCGCCCCGGCACGATGTGCACCGCATGGCCTGCAGCCCGATCGTCGCGCCGGCCAACCTGCTGCGCTTCGAGGCGCTGATCCGCGAGCGCACCAAGAAGCTGTTCAGCGAGCTTCCGGTCAACGAGGACTTCGACTGGGTGAACCAGGTCTCGATCCCGCTGACCACGATGATGCTCGCGACGCTGCTGGATTTTCCGTTCGAGGAGCGCCACCGCCTCACGCGCTGGTCCGACATCGTCACCACGCGGCCGGGCTATGGGCTGGTGGACACCTGGGAACAGCGCACGGCCGAGTTGATGGAGTGCCTGGCGTATTTCCAGAACCTCTGGGACGAGCGCAAGAAGCTGCCGCCCCAGGCCGATCTGATCTCCATGCTCGCGCATAACCCCGCCATGCAGGACCTCACGCCGACCGACTTCATCGGCATGCTGGTGCTGCTGATCGTCGGCGGCAACGACACCACGCGCAGCTCCATGTCCGGCGGTGCCTATGCGGCCTCGCAGTATCCCTGGGAATTCGCCAAGGCCAAGGCCAACCGCGCGCTGATTTCCAGCGCCGTGCCCGAGATCATCAGGTGGCAGACGCCCATCGCGCACATGCGCCGCACGGCGGTCGAGGACATCGAGTTTCGCGGCAAGCTCATCAAGAAGGGCGACAAGGTTGCGATGTGGTACCTCTCCGGCAACCGTGATCCCGAAGTGATCGACCGCCCGAAGGACTTCATCATCGACCGGCCGCGCGCGCGCCATCACCTGTCCTTCGGTTTCGGCATTCATCGCTGCCTCGGCAATCGCCTGGCCGAGCTGCAACTGCGCGTGCTGTGCGAGGAAGTCCTCGAACGCTACAACGGCATTGAACTGACCGGCGAGCCGGTGCGCGTTCCGTCCAACCTGATCCACGGATTCATCTCGCTGCCCGTGCGCCTGCACGCCTGAGACCGGAGAACTGATATGCCCAAAATTATTTACATCTCCTCCGTTGGCGAGCAGCGTGTGGTCGAAGTCGACGTCGGCCTTTCCGCGATGGAAGGCGCGGTGCAGAACCTGGTGCGCGGCATCGATGGCGATTGTGGTGGTGCCGCCGCCTGCGGCACCTGCCACGTTCACGTCGATGCGGCCTGGCTCGAACGCACGGGTCCGGCAACACCGGGCCTGGAAGAAGAAATGCTGTCGCTCTCGGACGTGCGCGCCCCGAACAGCCGGCTGTCCTGCCAGCTCAAGATGACTGAGGCGCTGGACGGACTGGTGCTCCACATGCCCAAGGACCAGCACTGAGCGATGAAATTCACGCCCGACTACATCATCGTCGGCGCCGGTTCGGCCGGCTGCGTCCTCGCCAATCGGTTGAGCGCCGACCCTTCGGTGAAGGTGTTGCTGCTCGAAGCCGGTGGCCGCGACAGCAGCCTGCTCTACAGGATGCCGGCCGGCTTCTTTCCCCTGATGAAGTCGGGCAAGGGCAACTGGAACTTCGAGTCCGCACCGCAGCCGGGGCTCAACGGCCGCACGATGTATTTTCCGCGCGGCAAGGTGCTGGGTGGATCGAGTTCGATCAATGGGCTGGTCGTCTCGCGCGGCAATGCGGGGGACTACGATCACTGGGCGAAGCTCGGCAACCAGGGCTGGTCGTATCGCGAGTGCCTGCCGTACTTCAAACGAGTTGAGAGCTTTCCCGCCGGTGATCCGGAGTTCCGCGGACACGACGGTCCGATTGCCGTCACGCGCTCGCCGCTGGAAACCATGAATCCGACCTCGCGCGCCTGGATCGAAGGCGGCAAGCAGGCCGGTCATCCCTTCAACCGCGACGTCAACGAGGTCGATCCCCTCGGCATGGCGCAGATGCAAGGCAACTACGCGAATGCCCAGCGACAGAGCGCGTCAGCCTGCTACCTCAAGCCGGTGCTGCATCGGCCGAACCTCAAGGTGGTCACGGGCGCGCTGGTCATGCGCGTCCTTCTCGAAGGACACCGTGCTACGGGCGTCGAGTACCTGCATCGACGCCGCGTCGTCACCATACGCGCGAACCGCGAGGTCATTCTCGCCGGCGGGGTCATCAACACTCCCCAGGTCCTGCAACTCTCGGGCATCGGAGACCCACAGGACATCACCTCACACGGCATCAAGATGCAGCACGCGCTGCCCGGCGTGGGACGCAACTTGCGCGACCACATCGCCATCGCGGTCAAGCAGCGCATCACCAAGCCCTATTCGCTGATCTCCAGCCTGAAGCTGCCGGCGATGGCCAAGGCGCTCGGGCAGTACCTCGTCTACAAGTCGGGCCCGACCACCGTCAGCGCGCTGGAAGCCTGGGCGCATCTGAAGTCAAAGCCGGAGCTGGCGTATCCGGACTTGCAGATCTACTCCGTGCCCATCATGTACAACGATCACGGCCGCGACGTGATCATGGAAGAGGGCTGCATGGCGGTCATGAACGGCAGCCGCCCGCGCAGCGCCGGCACGGTGAAGATCCAGTCGGGCGATCCGACGGTCGCGCCCATCATCGATCCCCAATACTTCTCCGATCCGGACGATCTGCGCGTGCTGCGCGAGGGCATCCGGCTGAGCCGCGAGATCATCGCGCAGAAAGCCTACGACGACTTTCGCGGCACCGAGTACGCGCCGGGATCGGCTGCGACGTCCGACGCCGATCTCGACACCTACATCCGCAACAACGCCAACTCGCTGTATCACCCGGTGGGCACCTGCAAGATGGGCTCGGACGAAATGGCCGTCGTCGATTCGTCGCTGCGTGTGCGCGGGATCGAGGGGCTGCGCGTGATCGATGCGTCGATCATGCCGAACATCATCAGCGGCAATACGAATTGTCCCGCCATGATGATCGGCGAGAAGGGCGCTGATCTGATTCTCGGAAAAATCGCGGAGTAGCATGCGTCGCATTGCCACACACAAGAAGGAGGAGTCCACCCATGCAGAATCTCGGAACCGCGGGCGAAGCCTGCCCGTTCTCGTTCAACTTCGATCCGGCCAGCTTCAAGGTCGGTGACGCGGTGAGCTATCGCATTCCCGATCGCTTCGACGATTTCCCCTTCGTCGGAACCCTGGTCGCGGTCCACGCCGATCACGTCGAAATTTCGCCGAACGATCCGACGATGCCCGACAAGCGCATGCGGGGCACGCGCGAGAGCCGGCCCGTGGTCCACAGCGCTGAGATTCTGTAAGGACACTCCCAATGAATCTCAACCGACTCCCGGTCCGTCCGGACAAAGATCATCCTTCTCCCGAATGGATTGCCAGCCTGCGTCGGCGCTTTCAGGTCGAGCGGCCGATCGATGCCTTGCTCACGCGCAAGCTCGAACGCCGCGCCGGCCCGCCATATACGCCTGTGACATTGCCGCAGCTCAGCGAGGGACTGGATTCGCTGCTCAGAAAGGAACTGGGTTCGGGCTTCCAGCTCAGCGAAGCGCGCTGGCTTTCCGGCGGCGCGTCCAAGCTGCAGATGGCGTTCACGCTGGATTGGGATCGCCCAGGAATCGGCAGAGAGAAAACGCCGATGGTGCTGCGCATGGAACCGGCTGAGTCCATCGTCGAGACCAGCCGTCTGCGCGAGTTCCAGCTCATCAAGTCCATGGAAGGCGTGGTGCCGGTGCCGCCAGTGTTCTGGTGCGACGAGCTGGGTGAACACCTGCCGTACCCGGCGCTGGTCTATGGCTTTGCCCCCGGCGTGACCAAGCCCAGCAACGCGGTCAGCGGCGTGTCGGGCGCCGGCACGCAACTCACACCCGAAGTGCGACGCGTGCTCGCTCCACAGTTTGTCGATCATCTCGCGCGCATCCATGGCCGCGACTGGCGCAGCGCCGGTCTGACCGAGTTCGACGCGCCTGCACCGGGCACGCAATGCGCGGCCTGGGGCGTGCACTGGTGGGAAAGAGTGTGGGAGGAAGACGGCGACGAAGAGGTTCCGCTGCTGCGCCTTGCTGCCGCTTGGCTGCGACGCAACCTGCCGGTGCTGGAACAGCCGGTGATCGTGCATTCCGACTATCGCCTGGGAAACTTCCTGTTCACCGAGCACGATCTTCAGATCACCGCCTGGCTCGACTGGGAGCTGGGCCGCATCGGCGACCGCCACCAGGATCTGGCCTGGACCACGAGCCGGGCGTTCGCGAATGTGGACACGGACGGCAAGACCCTGCTGGTCTGCGGCATGTTGCCGGAGCCGGCCTTCATGGAGGCTTACGAGAAAGCTTCAGGCGCCACGGTCGATGCACGCACCTTGCATTGGTACAAGGTCTACAACAACTACAGCCTGAGCATTCTGCTCATCGCCAGCGGCTACCGCGCGGCGCGCAACGGCAAGACGCATCAGGACGTGCTGGTCACCTGGCTCATCGGCATCGGCTCGATGATTCTCGACCAGCTCCGCACGCAACTCGAACAGGGAGTCTGAGATGCAACTTCGATCCGAAATCCAGCTCACCAGCATGTTGAAGGCGATGAAGGATGTCGTCATTCCCGCGATTGATCCCGCGAATCGCCTGGCCATCGAGCAGTCGCAACTCATCGTCGGCATGCTCGGCCTGATGCAACATCAGCTGCCGATCCAGTTCAAGTTCGACCGCGATGAACTGGGCCGGCTCGTCGACATGCTGCATGGCCTCAAGGTGATCTGCGACCTGGACCCCGCGCTGGCCCCTCTGCCGGGCCAATACAAGGGACTGATCACCGAGTCGCGCTTTGTGCTCGACAACAGCCTTGTCGATCCGGCTCAAGTGCATGAGGCCGTCCAAAAATTGCGGCTGGTTGTCGGAGAGGTCGTGACCTACGCCAACGAGCACGCCGGTGAGGAAATCAGAACGCGAATCGAGCGGGACGTTCTCAATCTGTCCCGCGAACAACTGCTGCGCGACCGGGCGCTGATGGCGCCGCAGGGTTGGGAGCCCGACCCCGCAGTGCTGCCATCCATTCACGCACTACTTGCCGGCGAAGCGACCAAAGCGCTCGGATCCCAACCAAACGGAGCTCTCTCTTGAACACTGATTACGCGAAGTACGAAGGCTACATCCCCGGCAACGATGAGCCGCGCTGGAACCAGAGTTTCTATTACCAGGCCTACGATCCAGTCACGCGCACCGGCGCCTTCATCCGCATCGGCCTGCTGGAGAACCAGAAGGAGTCCAACTCCTGGCTGATCGTGTTCCGGGATGGTCGGCCGCTATACACGCGCACCAACCTCAACCTGCCGGAGAACAAGCAGCGTCCTCTGCAGGGCATCGAGATCGCCGGCATGAGCATCCGTGCCGAGGTGCCGCTGAAGAAGACACGCATCACGTTCGACTCACCGGACTTCTCGATGAACCTGGTCTGGGACGAACTCGCGCCGATGGAAGACTGCATCGCCATGACCCAGGACACGCACGATGGATTCGCGAAGGAGATCGCACAGATCCATCTGGAAGGCACGTCCCACATCACGGGCCACATCACGCATCGCGGGCAGCGGCAGGACTTCGACGGAAAAGGCTTCCGCGACATCGCCGCCGGCGTGCGCAACTGGGACGGCCTGAATCACTACCGACTCGCCTGGCCGGTGTTCGAGAACGGGATGGCGTTTGCCGGCATCCACGGCATCTCCACCGGAGGCCAGTCCGCCTACATGCGCATGATGTATGACGGCACACAGTGGCGTCGTGTGAAGGCCATCGAAGATCACATGAGCTTCGATGCCGAAGGCTTTGCCGTCACCGAAGCGCGCTGGACCTTTATCGACGACGCCAATGTTCGTTACGAGATGAGCGGCCGGCCGCTGTTCAACTGGCTCTTTCCCTTCGACACCTTCGTGCTGCGCGAGCAGTTGATGGAGTTCCGGCTCGCGGACGGCACGCTCGGCTACGGGCTGTATGAGACCGGGTATCGCTTGCCCTGGACGCCGACCTGAACCGGCCTCGCCGACCCGCAGTCCCTGTCGTCACATTTGGCGCCGATCACATCGGCGATGCCTACATCGGAGTCTGTTCTTGCTCAATCAGCGCACCGTCTACTCCGAAGAACACGAGATGTTTCGCGACGCGGTTCGCGGCTTCATCAAGGCCGAGATCGCGCCGCACTTCTCGCGCTGGGAAGAGGCCGGCATGGTGGATCGCAGCTACTGGGCAGCGGGCGGAACAGCCGGGCTGTTGTGCCCGCAGATTCCGGAGGAATACGGCGGTGCGGGTGGCAGCTTCAAGCACAACGCCATCGTGGCCGAGGAAATCGCCTACGCGGGCTATGCCGGTCCAGCTACCAATTTCTCGGTCCACGGTGACGTCTGCGCGGGCTACATCCTCCATGCCGGGACCGAAGCTCAGAAGAAGCACTGGCTACCGCGGATGGTGAACGGTGAGACGGTCTGCGCCATCGCGATGACGGAGCCGGGCACGGGTAGCGACTTGCAAGGCATCAAGACCCGCGCGGTGCGGGACGGTGACGTCTACCGCGTCAGCGGTGCGAAGACCTTCATCTCCAATGGTCAGCACTGCGACCTGGTGATCGTGGTGGCCCGCACGTCGGACACGCCGGGGGCCAAGGGTCTGAGCCTGATTCTCGTAGAGGCCGACCGGCCCGGCTTCCGGCGGGGTCAGAAGCTGCACAAGCTCGGGCACCGGTCGTCGGATACCTCCGAGATGTTCTTCGACGAGGTCGTGGTACCGGTCGGCAACGTGATGGGCGTGGAGGGCACGGGCTTCGCGACCTTGATGACCGAGTTGCCGCAGGAGCGACTCGCCATCGCGGTGCACTCGATGGCGGCATCGCAACGCGCCTTCGACCTCACTTGCGAATACGTGCGTAGTCGCAAGGCCTTCGGAAAGCCGGTCGCCGAGTTTCAGAACACGCGCTACAAGCTCGCTGACCTCAAGGCCGACTTGCTCGTCGGCTGGTCTTTTGTCGATCAGTGCCTGGACAAGCACGTTCGCGGCGAACTATCCGCGCTCGATGCCTCCACCGCAAAACTCTGGTGCTCAGAGATGCACGGGCGGGTCGTAGATCAATGTCTTCAATTTCACGGCGGCTACGGCTTCATGCGCGAGTACGAGATCTGCCGGCTCTACGCCGACGCGCGCGTGCAGCGCATCTACGGCGGCACCTCGGAAATCATGCGCGAACTGATCTCGCGGAACCTGTGAGAGATAAGCTGCCGTGGATGACCCCGTTGAGAGCCCTTCACGATTTCGTCGACGGGGTGCCCGCCGACGTTCTCGCGGCACTCGACGCGGTTAGCACCTACCGCAGCCTACCGGTCGGGGGCAGGCTCCTGCGAGCCGGCAGCCTTCCTCGCGAGGTGTACCAGATCATCGAGGGACGGGTGAGGTACAGCGCCTGGGATCACAGAGGCTGCGAGACCGTGCTCACGTACATGACTTGCGGCGACTGGGTCGGCCTTTCGGAAGTATTTACCGGCTTTCCCGCTCAATGGAACGTGGTCGCGCAGTCGGTGGTCAAGCTGCGCGCGATCCGGCGTCAGGACTTCGAACGGCTGGTGGATGCGCATCCGCCACTCGCCAAGCAGTTGCTGCGCTTGTTTGCGCTGCGCTTCAGTCTGCACCGCCTGTTCGGGTTCGATCACAGCGCACTGACGCTCAAGGAGCGCGTGGTCAAGATGCTCTGGTTCCTGTCGTTCGGACATGACAAGGATGCGGACGACTCGCTGCCGATCGTCCTGAAGCTGTCCCAGGAAGAACTCGGCAAGGTCGTCGGGGCGTCACGGCAGAAGCTCAACCCCGCGTTGAAAACCCTGGAACGGGAACGCCTGCTCTCGGTGCAGTTCGGGTCGGTGACGCTGCGAAGCCGCGCGTCGATCCGTGAGCACTATGGCCACCTGCTCGACGCCGGCACCTGAGCCGCTCGCTGACTGTCACCGAGGTGACAGTTCATCCGTTGCATAGCCAGCACACTCCCTCGGGTGCGCGGTCCCAATCAGCGGAGAAGCAACGTGGAGAAGTTTTCGGAGTATCTGGCCCGGGATGTGGGCGTCGCCAGGGCGCTGGCGTACTCGGGTATCGCCCTGGTCGTATCGCTGATCATCACGCAGGGCTTTCTGATGGGATTCATCCCGCCGCCGTCGCCGGCGCTGAGTGCCGAGGAACTGGCGCAGATCTTCATCGAGCGCAAGACGGGCATCCGTATCGGCACGCTGATCCAGTGCATCTGCTATTCGTTCTGGGGCACCTGGGCAATCTCGATCGTGGTGTGCCTGCGCCGGATGGAGCGTGGCATCCCGGTGATCACCTACGCCTCCATTGCCAATGCCGGCGGCGCCTGGGTGTTCTTCCTGTTGATGCCGATCACCTGGGCCATGATCGCGTTCCGGCCCGAGGAGATGGACCCGAAGTTCATCCAGATCATGAACGACTACGTCTGGTTCATCTTCATCCTTAGCTGGCCGCCGTTCGCGATCTTCATGATCCTCATTGCCACCGCCATCTTCCGCGACCACAACGTGCCCACGATCTACCCGCGCTGGGTGGCTTTCTTCAACCTGTGGTGCGCGGTGCTGATCAGCCCGGCGGCGCTGATCGAATTCGTGAAGACGGGGCCGTTCGCGTACGACGGCCTGATCTCGTTCTGGTTCATCTACATCGTGTTCTTCGGCTGGATCGTGGTGATGAGCGTGGTCACGCTCAAGGCCCTGACGCGCGCTTCCGCGAGCGCTCGGTCGTTGGTTTAGGACGAACGGAGCAAGGCAGACCATGACGACACTCACGGAAGCGGCGAGAGCATTTCCTGCGGAGCATGCCTTTCGACATCGCATGCGGCACGGGGGACGCGAATCGCTGGCACACATGCTGATGTTTCCAGAACAGGGCATTGCCGGCTTCATCTATCCCACCGTGCTGGAGGATGGATATGCCAAGGGTCGCGCCACGCTGTTTGGCTCCTCGCTGCCGGAACCGATTCACGAGCAGGTCGATGAGCAGGTCGCCGCGACCCTGAACTTTGACGACTGGCGCACCGGGCCTCTGCATATGTCGGTTCGTGAAGCCCATCAGCGGGTCGATCTGTCCTGGGACGGGGCGCGGATAAAGTTCCACGGGCAGTTCGAAGCCCTGCATCCGCCGTACGCCTTCAGCCTGCATCCGGAAGGCAATCCGCCGTACTACGGTGACGACCGGACCGAGCAGCATGGTCGCATCGTCGCTGATCTGGTGATCGATGGGCGCGCCGCCAAGGCCGAGGGTTTTCTCGTCCGCGATCACTCCTGGGGCCCGCGCATCTGGGGACTGAACCAGCACTACAAGTGGTTCCACGCGGTCAACGCGCAGTGCTCGATCCACTTCTTCGAGATGCAATCGTTCGGCCGGCGCCAGCTGCGTGGCTTCCTGTGGCGCGACGGCCGGATGGAACACATCGCATCGCTGGACTGCGACTATCGCTTCGATGATCAGATGATGCAGCAGACCCTGCGCGCGACCGTGGTTGACGCTGCCGGTCGTGTGGCGAACATCGAATGCCAGGCATTCGCGACGATCCAGCTGGAGTTCGATCCCATGATCTATCTGAACGAGGCGGCGATGACCCTGGAGATCGACGGGCGGCCTGGTGTCGGGTGGTGCGAGTTCTGCTGGAACCGCGACTACTTCAAGTTCGCGCAGAAGTTTGTCGCGCAGTACGGGTAAGTGCCGCACGACCTGATGTAGACGCTGGAACCGTGCAAAGCGGACGGTCGTGAACTTCCGTCCCCGGCACGTTGCGGCCATCCGTCGCCGTGAGCAAGTTGTGGGGCGATCACGGGTACGGCAGGAGCTGGAGCGTCTCGACCTGCGCATCCGCTATCGCGGGCACTCGCTCGATCTGCGGCTCACGCGCGACACAGCTCGGCGACTCAGACTCTGTGACCGTGGCGCCGGGCTAAAGCGCGGCAGCACACCGACGCGGTGCGCGCGGGCCGCTAGGGTTGGGGACGATTCCCAACGGATAACCTCAGGCAGGGAATGAGCGATCAGCTCGAATTGAGCAATGCATTGCGGACCGGACGGGGCGCAGCTTCGTTTCAGGTCCGGAGTCTGCTGGCGCCCAAGGCCTATCCCCACCCTGTCACGGACTTGCGGATGGTCGAGACGCACATCTCCTGGGTGCTGCTGACAGGCAGCTATGCCTACAAGATCAAGAAGCCGGTGAATCTTGGCTTCCTGGATTTCTCGACCCTCGCGCTGAGGCACGCGGCCTGCGTGGATGAGCTGCGACTGAACCGGCGGCTTGCGCCCGAGCTTTACCTGGATGTCGTCCCGATTTGCGGCCCTGCAGAATCTCCCGTGATCGGCGGCGCGGGGCCAGTGATCGAGTACGCGGTGAAAATGCACGAGTTCCCGCAAGCGGCGCAGCTTGATCGTCTGCTTGCGGCCGGGCTGCTCGGGCCCGCCGACATCGAAGCGCTGGCGACTTCCATCGCCGAATTCCACCAGGCGGCGCCGAGAGCAACCGCCGATGGGCCTTACAGCCTCCCCGAGGCAATCCAAAAAGACGCGCACGACAACCTCGTGCGGCTGCTGCCGCGCACCGAGAGCCGCACGCACGAGCGCCTGGAGACGCTCGCCAGATGGACCCAGGCTCGCGGCGAAACGCTGTCCGATCTGATGACGGCGCGGCGCCGCGATGGTTTCGTCCGTGAACTGCACGGCGACCTGCACCTGGGAAATCTCGCCAGGGTCGGGTCGCGAATGCTGCCGTTCGACTGCATCGAATTCAGCGCGGATTTACGCTGGATCGACGTCATCAGCGACTTCGCGTTTCTGACCATGGACCTGCAATTTCACGGGCGCAGCGACCTTGCCTACCTGGCGCTCAACCGCTACCTGGAATCGACCGGCGACTATGCCGGCGTTCCCCTGCTGCGCTATTTCGAGGTGTACCGCGCCCTGGTCCGCGCGAAAGTCGCGCTGATTCGCGGCGACACCGCGGCCGATGATGTCCGGGCGGTGCAGGCACGGGATCTGGACGGCTATGTGCGCATCGCCGAGCAAAGCTGCCGTTCGGATGGGCCCGCCATGATTCTCATGCACGGCATGTCCGGATCGGGCAAGACCTGGCTCAGCGAGCGGCTGATGACCGCGATGCCCGCGGTGCGCGTGCGCTCGGACATCGAGCGAAAACGTCTGCACGGCGTGGAGGCCAGCGCCGCCTCGGTCTCGCCCCTGATGGACGGGCTGTATTCGCCGTCCGAATCCGCGAGGACTTACGACCATCTGGCCGAGGTGGCCACGGCTATCGTCGAAGGCGGCGAGAACGTCATCGTCGATGCCGCGTTCCTGCGTCGCGCGGACCGGCTGCGCTTTCGCGACCTGGCCCGCCAGCTCGACGTTCCCTACGTGACCGCGTCCTGCCACGCTCCGGTTGCCGAGTTGGACCGGCGAATCGCAGAGCGCATGCGCACAGCGGCCGATGCATCGGAGGCCGATCGCGCCGTACTCGAACACCAGATTGCGACGGCCGAACCGCTGGCCGAGGATGAACTGCCCGCCGCCCTGTTCGTGCAGACGGGCGACCCGACGCAGGTGAGCACGATCATCGCGAGCCTGAGAACGGAACTGCTCACCGATGTGCTCGTAAGCACTCCGGCGATTCGCACGAGGATCGACCGGCGCCCCGGTGGCCTGCCCAGGGGCCTGTAGCCCATCCCCGAGCACCGTCTCTTTTCGCTTAAAGAAGGCGAAAAGCAGATCAGGAGTTTCTTCGAGAAGAACAAACCTGAAATCGGCCAACCTCCACGGTCCCCGAATTCGTTGACGCTGGTTGCGCGCTTTCTTGTCGCTTTCGATGAAAAGGAGTGCGCTGACGCACCGACAGCCGCAGTCGACCGGCCGATGATGCCGAACAAAATCACGTCGCCTGTCGAGCCGGAGAACAACGATGCTTTACCGCATGGAAAAACTGATAGGGCTGTCGATTGGCACGTCCGATGGAGAGCTTGGCAAGATCAAGGACATTTACTTCGACGATCAGCGCTGGGCGGTTCGCTACCTGGTCGTCGAGACGGGTAGCTGGCTCGAAGAGCGCAAGGTGCTTATTTCGCCGCTTGCCGTCCTGCGCATCGACTGGAGCGACGGCATCGTCCACGTTCGCTTGACCCCGCAGCAGGTCAAGGGCAGCCCTCCGCTGGACAAGCACAAGTCCGTGTCACGCCAGCATGAGCTGGAATACTTCAACTACTACGGTTACCCCGACTATCTGACCGGCCCGCTGCTCTGGGGCCTGACGCCGTACCCGGTGATACCGAGCGGCGAGTCAACGCCCTACAACCAGGGTCTGGTTGCGCGTGCGCAAGAAGAAGAGGACGACCCTCATCTGCGCAGCATCAGCGAGGTCAAGGGCTATCAGCTTCACGCGACCGACGCCTCGATGGGGCATCTGGAAGACTTGATGATCGACAACGGGAGCTGGGCCGTCCGGTACATCGTCGTCGACACGGCCAACTGGTGGTTCGGCAAGCATGTGGTGATGCCGGTGCAGTGGATTCAGACGCTGGATTGGGACGGCAAGTCCGTGTCCGTCGATGTCACACGCGAGGCCGTTCGGCACGCGCCGGAGTACGACGCCACAATCCAGTTCTCCCGCGAGTACGAGACGCGCCTGTTCGGACATTTTGATAGGCCCGGCTACTGGCACTGAGCGGAATTCGGCTGGCGTTCGACCCGACGTCGCTTCGCTGGCTGGGATCAACACCCGTCCGGGTGTTTCAGTCTTCCGGCGCGCGCTGCGGCCATGGCGCCGATGAGACAGCACGCCGCACCTACCTGAATCGGCGCAAAGCCGCTGCCCGGTTCGCGCATGCCGACGACCTGCCCGTGAAAGACCCGAGCGGCCGCACCGATGACGCGGCCACGATCGGCGAACAGGCGAACGTCGTACTTCCATTGCCGGCCGTCGCGATCAATGACCGGATGGGGTGCATAACGCTGCGCGAGATAGGCGTCCGCCGGCAACTCGTCGAGCTTGCGGCGGCTGATGCTCTTGCCGACATACACCCCGCGGCTACCGTAGCCGGAGGCGGGCTTGAATACCCATTCACTGCGCTCGGCGTACCACTGTGTCGCGGAGCGCGTGCTCAGGGGCAGGGTTTCGGCAATGCAGAACGAATGTCCGCTCGCTTGGTCGCGAGCCAGCTCCGGCTGCTGCGACCATTCGATGAAGCGACGTTTGTCGGCGATGGCGGCATAGGCCTCTGGTGACGGCGCGAGGAGGGTGGATCCTTCCAACACCGCCTGACGCACCGCCGCATGCCGGGGTTCGCTCAGCAGGAAATCGGTGCTGCGCCAGTAGACCCGGTCGATGGGTTCGCCTGCGTGGCGCAAGCGGCCTTCGCTGAATGTCAGGTCCGCCGCATCGACGACGCGAACTTCGCGAGCAAATGGTCGCAGGAGCGCCGCGATCGCGTGCATCTCGGAGAGCAAGGCTTGCGCTGCGAGCTGGTCGTCCACGATCACGACCACCCCGGTGGTCTGCGCATCCTTGCCCAGCAGGTCTCGGCGGAACAGGGCGAGCAGCCGATCCTCCAGCATTTCGTGCTCCCATTCCGCGCAGCAGTCGTTGCCCTGTCGTGCCGCCTGCATTGCCGTGAGAATGCCGCCGGCGTTGGTATTCACCTCGATGAGGACGGGCCCCTCGGCAGTCGGGTGCACGTCGTAACTGAGCAGCAGAGGTCTCGAGTCGGCCAGAGGGTTCGCGGCGAGGATTCGCGCCCACAGCGTCTCGATCCCCTGCGTGATGAGTTTCATCGCCGCGGTCGAGAGCGGAACGGCTTCCGCGAGAACGGGCAGGCCGAAGGGGCTGGACAGGTCCGATGCCGATGCTGAGGTCACGACTCGATTCCTGTCTGCACGGTTCTGTTCATTGAGGCTACGGTCCGAGCGTGCTGCCTTGGCGGAAGCGTAGGCAGCGGTTTCGACGAGCACGGAGTAGACGAGGACGCCGACCTGCGCGTCAACGCACTCCTTGAGACTTACAAAAATTAGGTGACAGAAAACATCTGTCATGCCCGCGAAGGCGGGCATCCAGTTCCGCGTCTCAATGTGCGCCAGCGCACTGACAGCAAACATCCGCAGCCGCTCAAGATGCCGGGAGGTACTCCGTGGCGTCCCGATACTTTCTGTTTCCCGCGTCTCTGCTCTTCGCCGGGATCACGGCTTGCGCGAGCGTGCCGGCCGACTGGGGTCGTGGCGATGTGGTGCAGGCCGCCCGCAATCACGGGCGCGAGTTGTCGCAACCCGCGGATGCGGCCGCCTTCACACGCGAGGCGCTCACGCGCCCGTTGACCGCGGACATCGCGGTACAGCTTGCGCTGCTCAACAATCCAGACCTGCGCTTGGCTGCCGCGCGCCTGGGCATCGCTGCGGCACAGGTCTACGAAGCGGGACGGCTGGCCAATCCGGTTTTCTCTGGCGCGTATCTGGAACCGCGCAACGAGGGCTCTGCCGATGTCCGGCTGGGCATCGCTTTCAATTTCGTCAGCCTGCTGTTCCTCGCGGCGAATACACGGTTCGCCTCGGCACAGTTCGAAGCGGTGAAACTTGAGGTCGCTTCTTCGGCCTTGAGCTTGGCTGCGACGGTGGAAGAGGTTTACTTCAAAGCGGTCGGCGCCGACCAGCTCGCGCAGATGCGCGCCCTGGTCACGCGCTCGGCGCGCGTTTCTGCCGAACTGGCGCAGCGACGCCATGAGGCCGGCAACAGCAGCCGCCGCGAGCTGGCGATGGAACGGGCGGCGGCAAGTCGGGCGCTGCTCGATGAGCTGTCGGCGCGAGCCGAGGCGGTCGAGGCGCGTAGCGAACTCAATCGCGCGATGGGCTTGTCCGCTACTCAGGACACCTGGCCACTCGATGCGCGCCTCGCCGAGCCGCTCGACCAGGATGACGAACTCGATGCACTGCTGGCGCTCGCTGTCGAATCGCGGCTTGACCTGGCGGCGGCGCGCGCGAATGCGGAGTCGTTGGCGACACGCTTCGGCTTTGATCGGCGCACGCGTTGGGTGGACAACATCCAGGTCGGCGTCGAGCGCGAGCGCGAAGGCGGCGAGATCAGCATCGGCCCGACGCTCGAATGGGAACTACCCCTGTTCAACTGGGGCACCGGGCGCGTCGCCGCTGCCCGCGCGGCGCTGGATCGGGCCGAGGCGGAACTCGACGCGCTGGTTCTGGATGTCAGCAACGCAGTGAAGCTCGCGCACGCCAAAAGTTCATCTGCAAGAGCGCGCGCCGAGGCCTATCGCACCGCGCTCGTTCCACAGCGCGAGACGGTGGTTGCGGAGTCGCAGAAGGAGCAGAACTACATGCTTATCGGCCCGTTCGAGCTGCTGCTGGCCAAGCAGCAGGAGTACGACGCCTACTCCGGTTATCTCGAAGCGCTGCGGGACTACTGGACGGCCCGAGCCGAACTGACGCGTGCCGTCGGACGCAAGCTGCCCAGCAGCGAACAGGCCGCGACGGCAACGCTCGATCCGGTCGAGCTGACCCTGCCCAAGGGGGATGGCATGCAGGGCATGGAATCGCCCGAACAGAAATCGTCGCCGGATAAAACACCATCCGAGCACCGCCACGGAGAGACGCCATGATCAGTCGTCGAAACCTCTTGTCTCTGCTCGGCAGCGGTTCGCTCGCGGGACTGGCAAGCGCGTGGTCGCGCCGGGCTTCAGCGCAACACGAGGGACACGACATGCCCGGCATGGAAAAGCCAACGCAAGTCCCACCACCGCCGGATTCGAGCGCCGCTCAGGCCGGCGCCAAACCGTCCAAGCCCGCGGGACTGGAGGCAAGCGGCCACAAGCCGGTGCGTACGCTCAACGGCTGGACCTTGCCGTATCGCAGGGTCGATGGCGTCAAGGAATTTCATCTCGTGGCCGAAGAGATCGAACACGAATTCGCGCCGGGCTGCGTCGCCAAATGCTGGGGCTACAACGGCACCACGCCCGGCCCGACGATCGAGGCCGTCGAAGGCGATCGCGTGCGCATCTATCTCACCAATCGTCTGCGCGAGCACACCACGATTCACTGGCATGGAATTCTTCTGCCGTCGGGAATGGATGGTGTCGGTGGCCTGTCGCAGAAACAGATCGGTCCGGGCG
>JBQTHL010000023.1:0-120011 GCA_052389915.1 Panacagrimonas sp. | reverse complement strand
TCGGTTCTAGCACGTAACGCAAGACTTCATACAGGCCAGCGCCATGTGCAATAAATTCGGATTGCACCGCAGCCCAAGAAACTCCAACACCAATTAAATGGAACGCCGCGCGCGGCATAATTCGGCGTACACGCGGCATAACCCGGATGGCACTTTTCCAAGTATATGATCGGCAAGAACTTCTGATCGGAGGAGGTCGATTGCATGGACGCCAAGGTGGAAACCACGGGGTGGACCTCGACTGCTGGATCAGGTGCGGATTCGGTTGCGGACCAAGCACTACAGCCTGCGCACCGAAGAGTCCTACGTTCACTGGATTAAACGCTTCATTCTTTTCCACGGCAAGCGGCATCCCAGGGAAATGGGGGAGCGAAAGGGGGGAGCTAAAGGGGCCTGGTTGAATTCCTTCGCCGCGACGCCCAGGGTCGCGTGATCGAAGCCCGCCGTCCCCCATTCCAAAACAAAGTCGGTGCTTCGGTCATCACCCGCCACGACGCCCGCGGCCGGATCAGCGAGATCGAATCTCCGGGACCCCAGCGGCAGCCGCATCTCCACCCGCTACGCCTGGACGGCCTGGACACCACCATCACCGACCCGATGGGCGCTCCCGGGTGGAGAGCCGCAATGCTTTGGACAAGACGGCGCAGATCGTCGATGCCGGCGGTATTTACATGCGCTAAAACTACGACAGCACCGGCAATCTGGTGAAGACCGTCGATCCCGTTGGCCAGGCGACCTGGATCACCTACACATCGGGGGTCGCAAGACCTCGATGCTCGACCCGCACATGGGCGAGCGGAAGTACGCCTACCACAGCTTCGGCGAACTCGAATGGCAGCAGCAAACACAGCCCGGGTGGACGACAGCCTGGCAGGGAGCCGCGTCCCCAGCCTCGCATCCCGGCTACGTCGTTCTCATGCGCGCACAATCCGCCGTGTCCAGCGCGATGTGAATCGCCAACCCCAAGCCCAGCAGCCGCGTCTGCGGAATCAGGCTCAGCGAGCCATAGACCGCGATCGCGGGCAAGGTGTGCAGCGGATGAAATCCGATGCTGCAACGGTTCGGCGCATAGACCGGTTCGGCCAGCAGGTGGTCCGCATCGATCAGCCAGCCCGCCAGCATCCACACGAATGCTTGACGCCAGCGCGTGCGGAAGAAGATCAGCGCGACCGCGAGCGGCACCAGTCCGTGCAGCAGCAGGTGCAGCCAGGACGCGAGACTCATGCGGGGGTGGTTCGATGCGCGGTGGGGGCCAGCGAGGGCGCGTAGACCGCGACACCCGCACCCAGCAATGCGACGAAGGTCGCGGCGAGATACACCACCTGCGGTCCGAGCGCCTCCCAGGCGCTGCCGCTGAGCAGGCTACCCAGAGCGCCGCCCAGACCGAAACTCACCGCCACCAGCAAGGCCTGCCCGCGACCCTGCATGCGTCCCGGAAACAGTTCGTGAATGTAATGCACGGTCACGGCGTGATACACGGCGAAGCTAAGAAAGTGCAGCAACTGGCTGACAACCAGCAGCGCACCCACTTCCACGAACAAGGCGAGCAAGACCCAGCGCAGCGCCGAACTGAGCAGGGTCGCGATCAGCACCGGCCGCGCGCCGAAGCGGCGGATGATGCGGCCGGTGTAGAGAAACACGATCACTTCGGCTATCACGCCCAATGCCCACAGCCCGCCGATGACCGTCCGCGTGTAATCGTACTGCTCGAGATAGATCGAGAAGAATCCGTAGAACGGCGCGAACGAAAGCTGCGACAGGAAACACGCGGCCAGCAGCGCGATCACCGCCGGCTTGCGTGCACGGGCGAGGAAGCCGCCAAGCGCGGCGTCGTGCGGGCGATGGTCGTGAACGTCCGGCACGTGCAGGCTCAACCACACCATGCCCAGCATGGCGGCGACGACCACCCAGGGCACCGGGCCCATGCCGGTGCGATCGAGGATGGGGCCGAGCGCCGCCACCGCAACGACGAAACCGATGCTGCCCCACAGTCGGATGCGTGCGTAGTCGCTACCGGTTCGCGCCAGGTGATTGAGCGTCACTACGTCGAACGGCGGCAAGGCGACGTTCCAGAAAATCGCGTAGGCCACGTGCAGCGCGATCAGCACCTGGAAATTCGGCGAGAACGGAACCAGACTGAAAAGGATGGCGGCCATCGTCATGCCGCCCGCAATCCAGGGCATGCGCCGGCCGCTGCGATCCATGATCCAGCCCCAGGCCACCGGCACGACCACGCGCACCAGTCCGGTCGCCGCCAGCGCGCTGCCGATCTGTACCGGCGAGTAACCCAGGCTGTGCAGGTACAGCGGCCAGAACGGCACGAAGGCGCCGACCGCAACGTAGTAAATGAAGTAGAAGCTGGAGAGCTTGAAATGCAGGCCGCGCCGTGCGGCGAGCGCGTGCTCGGTCTCAGCGTGGGACCAGCGGGTCATGAGCCGAAGCGACGAAAATCAGGCAGTGCCGGGAATCCGCGGCGTGGTCACCACTACATCCGCGTTCTGCGCACGATGTCGCAACGCGTGATCCATCAGCACCAGCGCAACCATCGCCTCCGCAATCGGCACGGCGCGGATGCCGACGCAGGGGTCGTGACGTCCGGTGGTGCGCATGTCCACCGACTTGCCGTCTTCGTCTATCGACTTGCCCGGCGTGGTGATGCTCGACGTGGGCTTGATCGCGATGGAACACAGCAGGTCCTGGCCGGTGCTGATGCCGCCGGACACGCCGCCGGAATGATCGGCGAGAAAACCCTGCGGGCTCATCTCGTCGCGATGCTCGGTGCCGCGCATGCCGGCCACTCGCATGCCGTCGCCGATCTCCACGCCCTTGACCGCGTTGATGCTCATGAGCGCGTGCGCGAGATCGGCGTCCAGGCGGTCGAACACCGGCTCCCCCAGGCCCACCGGCATGTTCGTCACGACCACGTTCACTCTCGCGCCTACCGAATCGCCTTCTGAACGAAGCCGGTCGATCAGCGCTTCGAGTTCCGGCACACGCGCGGTGTCCGGACAGAAGAAGGCATTGCGGTCGACCGCATTCCAATCCTTCAACTCGATCTCTACAGGCCCGATCTGCGCGACATAGCCGCGCACCTCGACACCGAATTTCTGCCGCAGCCATTTCTTGGCGATGCCCGCGGCCGCCACCCTCACCGCGGTCTCGCGCGCGGAGCTACGTCCGCCGCCGCGGTGATCGCGCACGCCGTATTTCTGCACGTAGGCATAGTCGGCGTGGTTGGGGCGGAAGGTCTGCTTGATCTTCTCGTAGTCGTAGCTGCGCTGATCCTGGTTCTCGATCAGCAGCGCAATCGGCGTACCGGTGGTGCGCCCCTCGAACACGCCGGAGAGGATGCGCACCGCATCGTCTTCCTTGCGCTGCGTCACGTACTTCGACGTGCCCGGCTTGCGCCGGTCGAGATCGGGCTGCAAGTCCGATTCGCTCAGCTCCAGCCCCGGCGGGCAGCCGTCCACCACGCAGCCGATGGCCGGCCCGTGCGATTCGCCGAAGCTGGTGACGCAGAACAGACGGCCGAAGGTGTTGCCGGACATGGATCAACCTGCGAAAAGCAGTGTCGCGCAAAGACGCAAAGTCGAGAAATATTTTTCCTTTGCGTCTTGCGTCTTTGCGCAAAACGTTCTTGTAGTGCCGCTATTGTCGCCCATCCGTCGAACAGACCGCGCCGTCGTCGCAGTTGTCGCGCTCGACCTGCACGGTGACGTGACCGATGCGATGCGTCTCGCGCAACCACGCCTGAATGCCCGCCAAGGTGCCGTCGGCGTCCGCACTCGGCGTCAGGACCGCGTGCAAGGTCATGAGGTTATGGCCCGGCGTGATCGACCAGGCGTGCACGTGATGCACGCTGCTGACACCGGTCACCGCGCCCGGCAGATCGGTCGCGATGCTCGCGAGATTCAGGTTGGGCGGCGCGCCTTCCAGCAGCACGTGCGCCGATTCGCGCGTGACCCGGATGCCGATGCGCAAAATCAGCGCCGCAGCCAGCAGGGAGAGCAGCGGATCGGCGCGCATCCAGCCGGTGTACACGATGATGAGCCCCGCACTCACCGCCGCGACCGAACCGAGCAGGTCGGACAACACGTGCGCGGCGGCGCCGCGACGATTTAGATCGTGCTGATGGCCGCCGTGCAGCAGACCGAACGCGGCAAGATTCGCGACGAGCCCGATCATCGCGATGCCGGCCAGAGTCCAGCCCTCGACCTCCACCGGATTCATCAGCCGCGCGACGGCCTCGACCGCAATCCACGCGCTGACCGCGAGCAACAGCAGCCCGTTGACGAAGGCCGCCAGCACCGGGAAACGGCCGCGTCCGTAGCTGTGCCGCGCATCGGCCGGCCGCGCAGCCTGCGCGATGGCGAGCACCGCGAGCAGCAGGCTGCCGGCGTCCGCGAGCATGTGACCGGCATCGGCCATCAGGGCCAGCGAGTTCGTCCACCAACCGCCGACCGCCTCGACCAGCATCACCGTGACGGTGATCGCAAGCGCGAGTTTCAAGCGCCCCGCGCCGCCACCTGCCTTGCCGTGCGACTCGTGCGCGTGATGCGCATGACCATGCCCGTGGTCATGGTCGTGATGGGAGTGGTGGTGCTCGCTCACAGCCACGGCCTCGCCTTGAGCAGCGCATCGCGACCGATGCAGAACACGCCGTCGCCGCCGCGCTGGAACTCGATCCAGGTCACCGGCAGGCGCGGCCAGCGCGCTTCGAACTCCTCCTGGCTGCCGCCGACTTCGCAGATCAGCACGCCGTCGCGCTCCAGGAAATCCGGCGCCTGGCGCAGGATCCGCGCCACCACGTCCATGCCGTCACTGCCTGCGTCCAGCGCCAGCCGCGGCTCGCGCCGGTATTCGTCTGCCAAGCCCTCCCATTCCGCGGTCGGCACGTAAGGCGGGTTGCTGACGATCAACTCGTAGCGCCGACCACCAAGCGCCAGGAACAGATCGCTCTTCATTGCGCGCACGCGATCCTTCATTCCGTGTCGCTCGATGTTGCGCTGACACACTTCGAGCGCGCCAGCATCGATCTCGCCCAAATCCACCGTGCATTCGAAAAACAGTGCGCAGGCAATGCCGATGCAGCCCGAGCCCGCGCACAGGTCCAGCACGCGGGTCGGCGGCTGCTCCAGCCAGGGCGCAAAGCCGCGCTCGATCAGTTCGGCGATGGGCGAACGCGGCACCAGCACGCGCTCGTCCACGTAAAACGAATGACCGGCAAAGTCGATCTCGCCGAGCAGGTAGGCGGCCGGCACGCGCATGTCGATACGCTTGCGCAGCAGCGTGTGCACGGCCGCGCGCTCGGTCTCCGACAAATGCGTTTCGAGATACGTGGCCGGCAGATCGCCCGGCAAGTGCAAGGCGTGCAGCACCAGCGCGAACGCCTCGTCCAGCGCGTTGTCCGTACCGTGCCCGAACACCAGACCGGCCTCGCGGAAACGGCTCGCGCCCCAGCGCACCCAGTCGCGCAGGGTACTCAGGCGGGACAGCTCTTCGGGAAGCTCGGGCAGGTGCGGCATGGGGCCTATGGGATAATCCAGCATTGCGAATTATGCCTTTTGAAGCCAAACCACCATGTCCCAACCGATCCGCGGCCTGACTCTGGGTCTCGTAGCCGCAGGCGCGCTCATTGCCGGTGTCGTCGTCGCCTCACTCTTCTTCAAGCCTGCGACGACAGGGGCGGTGGAGATAAGCTCCGGCACCCTGCTGCCGCAACCGCGGCCCATTCCGGAATTCGTACTCGCCGGCGACGACGGCCAGCCCTTCACCCCTGCCGCGCTGGCCGGCAAGTGGAGCGTGATTTTCGTCGGCTTCACCCATTGCCCGGATATCTGCCCCAACACGCTCGGCCTGCTCAAGAACGTGCACAAGCAACTGGCCGCGCAGAACAAGCGGCTGCAAGTGGTGCTGCTCTCGGTCGATCCGGAACGCGACACGCCCGAGGTGCTGTCGCGCTACGTGAAGTATTTCGACTCCTCGTTCGTCGGCGCCACCGGCCCCAAGGAACAGCTCGATCCGCTCGGCAGCGCGCTCGGCTTCATCTACATGAAGGTGCCGGGCGCCACACCCGAGACTTACAGCGTCGATCATTCCTCCGCCCTGATTCTGGTCAATCCGCAGGGACAGGTCGCCGGCTACTTCACGCAGCCGCTGAAGATCGAGGCGCTGACGGCCGACCTCGCCAAGCTCATACCGAGCGCGTCCTGATGAGCTCCGCCAGCCTGGGCGACCGCGCGTTCGCGCTGGTCCAGTTGTGCCTGCCGACGCGGCTCGTTTCCTGGCTGTTGTTCAAGCTCACGCGCATCGAAACGGTGTGGTTCAAGAACGCGTTCATCCGCTGGTTCATGGGCGTGTTCTCGATCTCGCTGAACGAGGCCGAGCACCCGCGCCCTGAAGACTACCGGCACTTCAACGCCTTCTTTACCCGCGCGCTCAGACTTGGCATGCGGCCGCTGGACGCCGATCCCGAGGCCTTCGTCTCGCCGGTGGACGGCACCGTCAGCCAGCTCGGCCAGATCGACGGCGAGCGCATCTTCCAGGCCAAGGGCCACCACTACACCGCGGCCGAATTGCTCGGTGACGAGGCCCTCGCACGGCCCTTCGCGGGTGGCAGCTTCTGCACGATTTATCTGGCGCCCAACAACTACCACCGCATCCACATGCCGGTGTCGGGTCAGCTCGCCGAATGGCTGCTGGTGCCGGGCCGTCTGTTCAGCGTGAACCCCGCCACAGCGCGCGCGCTGCCGCGCGTGTTCGCGCGCAACGAGCGCGTGGTGACGCTGTTCGATACGTCGTTCGGCCCGATGGCACTGGTGCTGGTCGGCGCCCTCAACGTCGGTTCCATGGAAACGGTGTGGGCCGGACTCATCACCCCGCCCCATCGACGCAGCGGCATCCTCCGCTGGAAGCCCGCGTCCGCTCTCACGCTGACTCGCGGCGCCGAGATGGGCCGCTTCAACATGGGCTCCACCGTGGTGCTGCTAACGCCGCCGGGTGCGGTCGCATGGAGCCAGGCCATCGGCGCAGGCTCGACCGTGCGGATGGGAATCCGGATCGGCACGCTGCTGCGTCGCTGACCGAGCCGGAGGTAGGGCGGCAATCCATTGCCGCCGACGCTCGCAAAACGAGGCCCCACGTCGGCAAGGGATTGCCGACCTACAACTGAATTTCTCGCCCGCTCAAGCATCTACGATTTCATAACTGTCGAAACGTTGAACTTGATTTTTTATTTCCATAGGATTGGAAATATGAACTCGACCACCGTCGTTACCCGCCTGGCATCGCTGGCTCAGGAATCCCGCCTGGCGGTCTTCCGTTTGCTGGTTCAAAGAGGGCCCGAAGGACTGCCAGCCGGCGACATCGCCACACGCCTGAAGATCCCGCCGGCAACGCTTTCCTTTCACCTCAAGGAACTGAGCAACGCCGGCCTGCTCAAGTCGCGGCAGGAAGGGCGCTTCATTTACTACGCCCCCGACTTCAAGGCGATGAAGGCGCTGGTCGCCTACCTCACGGAGAACTGCTGCGCCGAGAGCGCACGCGGTCCCGACAACTGCTGTTGATCCCACCCGGAGAAATTTCGATGAATCGATTCCACGTCCATGTTTCGGTCAAGGACCTCGACGAGAGCGTCCGCTTTTATTCCAAGCTCTTTGGCGCCGAGCCCAGCATCGTCAAGCCCGACTACGCCAAGTGGATGCTGGAAGACCCTCGCGTCAATTTCGCCATCTCGCACAACAAGTGCGGCAGTGCTGTGGGCGTCAACCACCTGGGGCTGCAAGTGGACTCGGAGGGTGAGCTGTCTGCGCTCGAAGCGCGTTTCGCGCAGGCCGGCTTGTCCGGCGTCCAGGAACATGGCGCGTCCTGCTGCTACGCAAAGTCCGACAAAACCTGGCTGCAAGACCCGCAGGGCATCGCCTGGGAGAACTTCCATACTCTCGGCAGCGTTCCGCTGTTCGGCGGTCAGGGGCCTGAGCTGCTGCGCGCCTCGGGTTCCTGCACACCGGAGTCTGCTGAGCCCAAGGCCAAGAGCGCCTGCGGTCCCAAGGCAGCCCCGAACTGCTGCGGCTGAGGTCTCGACATGAATCACAAAATCTTCAACGTCCTGTTCCTCTGCACCGGCAACTCCGCGCGGTCCATCCTGGCTGAGGCAGCCATCAACAACCTCGCCATCAGCCAGGGCAAGTTCCGTGGTTACAGCGCGGGCAGCCATCCGCGCGGTGAGGTCAATCCGTTGTCCATCGAAATGCTCAAGCGCAGCCGGATTTCCACCGAAGGCCTGCGCAGCAAGAGCTGGGATGAATTTGCCAGGCCGGGTGCTCCGGAGCTGGATTTCGTGTTTACCGTCTGCGATCAGGCCGCGGGCGAGCAATGCCCACACTGGCCGGGCCAACCCATGACTGCGCACTGGGGCATGCCTGACCCCGCGGCCGTGGAGGGCACGCACGAGCAACAGCTCAAGGCCTTCACCGATACGTTCATGGTCTTGCGCCGGCGCATCGAGCTGTTTGCCAGCCTGCCGTTCGACAAGCTGGACCGGCTCGCCCTCCAGAAGCGCGTGAAGGACATCGCCTCGCAATGACCTTGTTTCGACGGTCCGTTGCCGAGGGTCTCGGCACCGCACTGTTGCTGGCCACCGTGGTCGGCTCCGGCATCATGGGCGAGCGGCTTTCCGGCGGAAACGTCGCCATCGCCCTGCTGGCCAATTCCATTGCCACCGGCGGCGGACTGGTCGCCTTGATCGTGACGTTCGGACCCATCTCCGGCGCGCAGTTCAATCCGGCGGTGACGCTGGCCCTCGCCGCCACCGGGCAGTTCCCGTGGCGCGAGGTTCTGTCGTACGCGACGGCGCAAATCATCGGCGCGGTGCTGGGGGTGTGGGCCGCGCACCTGATGTTCGGGGAACCCGTGTTCCAGTTCTCGCAAAAAGCGCGGCCGGGACTGGCACTGAACTGGAGCGAAGTCGTTGCCACGTTCGGTTTGCTGACGGTGATTCTCGGCGGCCTGCGACATCACTCCGCTGCAATCCCGTACACGGTTGCGGCCTACATCGTCGCGGCCTACTGGTTCACCGGATCCACCTCGTTCGCCAATCCTGCCGTGACCGTCGCGCGCTCCCTATCGGATACCTTTGCCGGCATCGACCCGTTCGATGCACCGGCCTTCATCGTCGCGCAGTTCGTTGGAGCCGCAGCGGCGGTTGCGTTCGATGGCTGGCTGCATCGCGGTCCGGCCGGCACCACTTCAACGGGATGAGCCCGACCATGTCCGTCACGATCTATCACAACCCCAAGTGCGGCACTTCCCGCAACACCCTCGCGATGATCCGGAACGCCGGCATCGAACCTATCGTGATCGACTACCTGAAAACGCCGCCGGATCGCGCGACGCTTGTCGCGCTGATTGCGGATACCGGAATACCGGTTCGCAGCGTCCTGCGCCAAAAAGGCACGCCCTACGCCGAACTCGGTCTGGATAATCCCAGCCGGACGGATGCCGAACTGATCGACTTCATCCTGGCGCATCCCGTCCTCCTCGATCGGCCCATCGTGGCAACCGCGCTGGGCACGCGCCTGTGCCGTCCTTCCGAGCTGGTGCTCGACATTCTTCCTGCCCCGCAGAAAGGCCCGTTCGTGAAGGAAGACGGAGAAGCGGTGATCGACGCGGAGGGTCGCCGTGTCGGTCCGCATCGCTGATCTCCCCAATGTCGATGCCCATCTGTTTGCGCGGCCGACGCTCGATCGTCTGGCGCCCGTCTCCAGAGCAGTGCACCCGCCGAGATTCCTGCTGCTGTACGGCTCGCTGCGCGAGCGCTCTTTCAGCCGCCTGCTGACGTTCGAGGCCGAGCGCCTGCTGCGCGCGATGGGCGGCGAAACCCGGATCTTCGACCCCTCCGGCCTGCCGCTACCCGACGGCGCGCCGGAGAATCATCCCAAGGTGCAGGAGTTGCGCGCGCTGGCGGCGTGGTCCGAGGGCATGGTCTGGACCTCGCCGGAGCGGCACGGCGCCATGACCGGCATCATGAAAGCGCAGATCGACTGGATTCCACTAAGCGTCGGCGCGGTGCGGCCCACGCAGGGCAAGACCCTGGCGGTGATGGAAGTCTCCGGTGGCTCGCAGTCTTTCAACGCCGTGAACCAACTGCGCGTGCTGGGGCGCTGGATGCGCATGCTCACCGTCCCGAATCAGTCTTCGGTGGCCAAGGCCTTCCTGGAGTTCGACGAGACCGGACGGATGAAGCCGTCCGCGTACTACGACCGCGTGGTCGACGTGATGGAAGAACTGATGAAGTTCACGCTCCTGACGCGCGACGTTTCGCCCTACCTCGTCGACCGCTACAGCGAGCGCAAGGAATCCGCCGCGGAGCTTTCGAAGCGCGTCGATCAGCGTTCGATCTGACCGATGCCGGCCCATAACGCACGGCAGCCCTTGCGGAGACGCCTAGTTGACGCGCGTGACGAGCCATAGGGAGTCCATAGGATGATCGTTCAGGGTGTTTCACTTGTTTCGGCCTGCATCGTCCTATATGCGTTCTACATGCAGCAGCAGGGCGCATGGCAGCCGACGGAGCGTCGGTACCTGGCGTGTAATTGTGTCGGTACTGCCGCTCTCACCGTCGTGGCGTGGATCGGATCGCAGTGGGGATTCGTCTTGGTGGAAGGCATCTGGGCAATCGTGAGCCTCCGCGGTCTGATCCGCGCGCAACGTATACACGCGGCAGCTATCAATACTTGAACGACGGTCGTTAAGGAATCGACATCATCGCCGGCGGAAGTCAGGCCATCCTGACCTGCACGTAAATCGACGTTCGATCCGACGCTTCTGGAACTGCGTTTTGCGCCCAAAAAAAAATGGCCCCGGCAAACGCCGGGGCCATCGTCACTGCAACGGAAACTTCAAATCAGTTGATCACGCAGGCGTCCACGACGGCCGGGGCCGAGTTGGCGATGTACACCGGCGTGGTCGAAGCCGCGTTGGTGAAGCTGATCGGCTGGTAGCCGGAGGTCTTGCCCACGGTCTTGGTCTTGGCCAGCACCAGGGGATCGAACGCCGCCTTTAACAGCAGTTCCGCGGCCGGGGCCTTGGGGCCGTAGCCGTTGGTGTAACCCAGCAGGTAGGTCACGGCGATGATCGGGTAGCGATCAAAGTCGGTCGCCGCCTTCTTGGTCTGCGCCGTCAGGGGCTGGGCGTAGTCCGCCGGGTCCACCACCAGCAGGCAGCTGCCCAGGGTGGGCGACAGGCTCGCCGGGTCGGCATTCACCAGCGAGACGCGGCCGGTGGTGGCGCTCACCGTGCTCAACACCTTGCCGGCGTCGGTCGTGACCGCGATCGAGGACGGATTGGGGTTGGCGTCCGACTTCTTCGGCAGCAGGTTCTTGGCCGGATCGAGCTTGTTGTAGGTCACGGCCGGGCAGGTGAACTTGAGCGTCTTGGTCGGGCTCGGGTTGACGACCGTGGAGATCGGCTGAACCACACCGGTTCCCAGACCGCCGGTTTCGAGCTTCTGCTTGCCGACCGTCCCGGGAGGGCAGACATCGCTCTCGCCGGGCGGAATCAGCAGCACGGTCTTGAGCAGGTCGGCCGCGTAGGACACGGTGGCGAAGGTGATGCTGCCGCCGGCGAGCTTGGCACGCGCCGTGGAGTTGGCCACGTCCACATAGCCGATGGCTCCGTCGATCTTGGCCACTTCGGTCACGATGGCGCCGTTGCCGGGCGCACCGTAATTTCCGGAAGCAGAGCCTGCGGGCGGCGTCGGCGCCGTCGGCGAGACGCCATAGCTCGTGCCCGGCAGGGGCGCGGCGCCAGAGGCGAAAGAGTCCACCATGCGGAAACGGTTCGCGGTGGTGGCCACGTCACCGGGCAGGCCCAGCGAGGGGCAGGCCGCCGACAGGAAGTTCAGGAAGCTGAACGTCGTGCCGGAGTTGTCGGAGCGATACACCACGATGATCGGCTTGGACGCGATGGAGACCTTGGGCGTGTGCGTAAGCTGATCCCAATTGGTGATCGTGCCCGAAAAGATGCCGCAAACGTCCGAACGGGTCAGGTTGAGCTTCTTCTTGCCCAGCGACGGGTTGTTGTACGTAATCGCGATGGAACCAGCGACAGAGGGAATCTGGATCGGAGCACCGCGCGTGGCGCTCTTGTTGGTGTTGAACACGTTCAGCTCGGCCTGGTTCAGCGGCGAGTCGGTGCCGCCGAAGTCCGGGTCCTGCGGCGCCGCGCCGGGAACGGAGTAGCCGTCCTGAGTGGAGCCGTAGTCCTTGCACGCATTGGTGACCGGGTGCGCGCCGTTGAAGCCGGTCTTGCCGCGGCCGGAGCCGGTCTGGCAATAGGACACGCCGATGGTCGGATTCTGCAGCGCAAAGGCGCCGAACAGCGAAGCCTTTTCGGATTCCGCCGCCGGGCTGCCGTCGGTCGGGTTGAAAATCTGCGGGCCCGGGTCTTCCATGGGGTCGCTAAGTACGGACGGCGGGAGCATGCCCTTGGTCTGCGACAGGCGACGCGGGTTGCCGAGCGTCTTGAGGAAGCTGGAGCCGGTATAGGCTTCGCCGGCAAACGTGGCGCCACCGCCGTAGAGGGTGATGGCAGGGGCCGTTTGCGCGAACGCAGACGGTGCCGCGATCGCAGCGGCGAGCGCTGCAAAGCGGAACGTGTGTTTCAGAACGTACATGAATATCTCCCGTGGAACTGGATAGAGGTGTATCGAAGAAAAGGAACAGCAGACGTGAGGACCGAAAAACGGAGACCCTTCCACCCCGGATGGCACCGTGCTCGGTTTCAGCGAGCGCGCGTAAGGTACGGGTCGAAGATTTCAAGCACTTGAAGCATTTGTGATATTGCAAGCGCAAACGCACTCCGGTTTCGGCACCGCGCCTCGCGGGCTACCGCCGAAGGCCAGGCCCTCAAGCTGCCCGAATCCGGGAAGGTCGCGGTCGTTCGGCAAGCCGGGGAGAGCCGGGCTCAGGGAAGGTCTGCGTAGGTCGGACTTCAGTCCGACTTGTGCCGCTGCGATGTCGGCGCGACGCCCGACCTACCGTCGGAGTTCGGCCTGTGCAGGGAGTCCTCAGGGCTCCGGCAGCGGAGGAGGCCCCGCCGCCGGAGTGGGCTCGTAGTCTTCGAAGTCCTCGTCCTCGTCCTCGGCGGCGGTGTGAATCGGCTCTTTGCCCGCGTGCACCCGGCCGGTCTCGTCGGGAGGATCGATGAATTCCTGAATCTCGTAGGGGTCGTCGTAGCGCTCGGCCAGCTCGGCTTCGTACACGGACTCGTCCACGATGATGTCGTCGTCTTCGGCGATGGCCGGCGCCGATGGCTTCGACGGCTGCGGCGCAGCATCCAGCTCGAGTCCGGCCGACGCGGGCCGCTCACCGGCGGGACTGAGCGGCGCGGCGACGAACGGAATTTCCACGGGCGCCGAGGAAGTCTGGAAGTAGTAGATGCCAGCCACGCTGGCCAGCGCGACGAGCAACGCCACGGCGTAAGCCGCGCGGGGCGCCGGTTTGCGAGTCGATTCGTTTTGGGGCGAGGCTTGGGTCATGACCGTTGCAGTTGAAAGCGGATGAGTAGGAGCAGGGCGCACGCGGGAAAACGATATGCGTAGGGCGGGAAAGTGGCCGGTTTTCCGGCCACGCATCCCGCCGATTCGCGAGATGACGGGATGGCGGGATACGCGGCGATGAAGCTGCCGCTTTCCCGCCCACATTCCTATTTTCTGACGCAGGGTCGATCCAGCGGACAGCCATCGTCCTGTAACGATAGCCAGGGACAATGACAGTCGTTCGAGTGATCGCGGCGGGCGCGCGATACCTCCGAAACGAGTGCGTCAGGGGATCCCAAAGCGTGTCGTGTGCTTCGCGCGCACGGCCGGATACGTCATTCAAAAATGTCGCTTCAGCATTACCAGCGCCGCGCTGTTGCGTCCTGCCTGTGTCTGCTCGCCAGCCTGGGGGCGGGGCCTGCGGCTGCGGACGCTCCGCCCGAACCGGCCGCCGCCCAGGCCGTGCGCGTGGTTCCGGTGGAAGGACGCGCCTTCGACATCCGCGAAATCCAGGTCGAAGGAAACACCGTGCTCGCTGGAGGCGACATCGAGCAGGTGCTGGGCTTCTTCGTCGGCGAGAACCGCACGGCAGAAGACGTGGACGCGGCGCGCGCGGCGCTGGAAAAACTCTACAAGGAACTCGGCTATCGCACCGTCGCCGTCGTCATTCCCAAGCAGACGATTCAGGACGGCATCGTGGTCTTGCAGGTCACGGAGACCCGGGTCGGCGAGACGATCGTCGAAGGCGCCGACTACACATCCATCGCGCGGGTCAAACTGGAAGTACCTTCGCTGGCGCCCGGCACCGTACCCAACTTCAACGAGGTGCAGGAAGAACTGGTCTACGCCAACCGCCTGCCTTCGCGCCGGGTCACGCCTTCGCTCAGACCGGGCAAGGCGCCGGGCACGCTCGACGCGGTGCTGTCGGTGGACGACGATCTTCCGGTCAGCGGCTCGGTGGAGTGGAACAACCGTTACAGCTTCGGCACCACCGAAGAGCGCGTCGTCGGGAACGTCTCCTACGACAACCTGTTCCAGCGCGGACACTCCCTGAGCGTGCTGTTCCAGACCGCACCGCAGCGCAGCAGCGACGGGCGTGTGGTGTCCCTGTCGTATCTCGCGCGGCTGCCGAATCCCGCTTGGAGCCTGTATTTCAACGCCCTGAACTCGGACAGCGACGTGTCCGCGTTTGCCGGGGTCAACGTCGTCGGCGAAGGCCGCAGCGGCGGCATCAAGGCGGTGCGGCAGTTCGCCACCGAGAGCGGCAACTGGTTTCCCTCGATTGCGTTCGGCGCGGACTACAAGCGCTTCCGCAACGTGACCTTGCTGCGCTCGGAGCAGGCGTCGAGCGAGATCGTCACGCCCGCTACCTACGTACCGTTCAACCTATCGTTCTCGCAGACGTACCGCGGCAACACGCACCGCCTGCAGAACGACCTGAGCCTGGTCTTCACCTCGGCCTCGCTCGGCAGCGAGGACGAGACCCTCGACACCAACCGCTTCGGCGCTCGCGGCCAATCCCTGTACCTGCGCGGCAGCCTTTCCGACGCGGTAAGTCTTCCTGCAGGTTTCTCGATTTTCGGCCGCGTCTCGGGCCAGTTCAGCGACGACCCCCTTCTGTCCGGCGAGCAGATCAGCGCCGGCGGCATGGACAGCGTGCGCGGCTTCCTGGAGACCGAGGCGCTGGGCGATACCGGCGTGATCGCGGGCCTGGAACTGCGCCTGCCTTCGGTGCCCGACCTCTTCCCGTCCGCCAAGTGGGCGAGCTGGCTGACCGAGTTCCAGCCCTACGCGTTCGGCGACGTCGCCAGCCTGGAAGTGAACGGCCCCTTCCCCGACGGCGACACGCCGCGCTCCTTCAAGTTGTCGAGCAGCGGCGGCGGCCTGAGCGTGCGCCTGCGCGAGTACGCCAGCGCGCAACTCGTGTGGAGCGTCACCGGCAACGACGGTCCACGAACGCCTTCTGGCGACAACCGGTTCCTGTTTCGTTTGAGCGGCAGTTTCTAATTCGTTTTGGAGTCCAGCTTCGTGCGACAAGCTCACCTGACATCGTTTCGCTTCATCGCCACCCTCGCGCTCAGCCTGTGGGCGGGTTCTGCCAGCGCCTGGTGGAATCACGACTGGTCGTTCCGCAAGCAGATCACGCTCGATCCGGCGCCGCTGGGCGTCGCCGGCGAACTGAGCAACGCGGTAGTGCTGGTACGACTGCACGACGGCGTGTTCCCGTTTGCCGACGCCAATGCCGACGGCTCGGACCTGCGCTTCGTCGCGGACGACGACAAGACGCCGCTGAAATTCCATGTCGAGAAACTCGACCCGGTGTTCAATCTGGGCTTCGTCTGGGTACAGGTGCCCAAGTTAGCCGCGGGTACGCCGGTGACGGTGTGGATGTACTACGGCAACACCAACGCCGCCAGCGACAGCGATCCCAAGGGCACTTACGGCAGCGAGCAGAAGCTGGTCTATCACTTCAACGAGGCCGGCGCGCCGGCCCAGGATGCTTCTTCGTTCCAGCACCACGCCGTGACCGCGGTCGCAGGCAACGACGGCGGCCTGATCGGCAGCAGCGCGAAGTTCGATGGCAGCACCGTGGCGGTGCTCCCGGCAACGCCTTCGCTGAGTCTGCAAGCCGGTGCCGCGCTGACCTGGTCGGCCTGGGTCAAGCAGACCACGCTCGACGCGGACGCCGTGATCTACGCGCAGCGCGACGCCGGCCGCACCTTCGTGGTGGGCGCCAACAACGGCGCGCCTTACTTCGGTTACTCGGACGGTCCGGGGCCGCTGCAACTCTCGCCGCCCGGCGCGCCGATGGCGCTCAACGAGTGGCATCACATTGCGGTCGTCGCCAGCGCCGCGCAGACCACGATCTACATTGATGGCCAGCCCGGCGGCCTGCTGGGACGCGGCCTGCCGGCCATGGTCGGCACCGCAACCCTGGGGGGGCAGGGCGGCGTCAACGGCCAGCCGGTGGAACGCGGCTTCCACGGTGAGATCGATGAACTGAAACTCGCCAGCGTCGCCCGCGACGGCAGCCAGATCCAGCTCGAAGCACGCAACCAGGGCATCTCCGACAAGCTCGTGACTTTCGGCGCGGACGAGGTGCAGTCGTCCTGGGCCACCGGCTATGTCGGCATCATCATGGGTTCGGTGACCCTGGACGGCTGGATCGTCATCGTCATTCTCATGCTGATGATGCTGCTGAGCTGGGTCATCATGTTCCAGAAGTCCATGCAGATCGGTCGTGTGGCCAAGGCCAACAAGATTTTCCTCGACGCCTTCGATCAGGCGGGCAGCGATTTCGCCGTGCTGCACCAGGCCACGGCCGTAAGCGAGGGCAAGACCAGGACCAAGGGCAAGACTGCCAACGGCCTGAACCTGTCGGCCAAGGAAATCGACGGCATGCAGGACTCGCCGCTGACGCACATGTTCAATGTCGGCATCGTCGAGTTGCAGCAGCGCCTCAATAGCGAAGCCCGGCGCGGCCGGAAAAGCGGGGTTCTGTCGGAACAATCCATCGAAGCGATCCGCGCCAAGCTCGACTCGAATCTGGTGCGTGAAATCCAGGATATGGGCAAGCGCATGGTGCTGTTGACCATCGCGATTTCCGGCGGCCCCTTCATCGGCCTGCTCGGCACCGTCATCGGCGTGATGATTACTTTCGCCGGCGTGGCTGCGGCCGGTGAAGTCAACGTCAACGCCATCGCACCCGGCATCTCCGCGGCGCTCGCCGCCACCGTGGCCGGCATGGCCGTTGCCATCCCGGCGCTGTTTGGCTACAACTATCTGACGGTCCGCATCAAGGAGTGCACGGCCGAGATGCACGTGTTCATCGACGCCTTCGTCACCAGCATGGCCGAGAACTACAACGACTCGGCGGCACTGCACGCGATGGCGGACTGACCCGGACACGACGCCATGCAGATCCAGGAAGACAAACCCTACGACGACATCAACGTCACGCCGATGCTCGATCTGGCGTACGTGCTGCTGGTGATCTTCATCGTCATGACTACGGCCTCGGTGCAGGGCGTCAAGATCGATCTGCCCAAGGCCAGCAGCCAGCCCAGCCTGGCCAAGTCCAAGACCGTGGCCATCACCATCAACAGCCAGGGCGCAATCTTCATGGACGCGGTGCCGGTCACCCGCGAGGAATTGCGCAGCCGCCTGCTGCAGAAGAAGGCCGAGACGCCGGACCTGCCGGTAATCGTGCGCGGCGACAGCCAGACGCAGTACCAGAACGTGATCGAAGTGCTTTCGCTGCTGGGCGAACTCGGCATCACGCAATTGGGCCTGGTCACGCAGCGGCTGGTGCAGTAGGCGACGGACACGATGGAACGACGCCGGCAACCACAAGCAACCCGCGCGCAACGTCTGCGCGCAGTCACCGGCTGGCTGATCGGTGTCGCGGTGGTCGCGGTGCTGATGTTCAGCGCCTACCAGATGTTTGCGGGCGGCGACAAACCGCGAAAGGCGGTGGCCTCCGTGGTGCAGCTCAAGCTCCTCACCCCGCCGCCCCCTCCCCCCCCTCCACCACCGCCTCCTCCCGAGGAGCAGATCGAACCCGAAGAGGTTCCGGAAGAGGAAATGAAGGTAGAGGAACTGGACGAACCCCCTCCTGCGCCCACCGACGCGAGCCCCGCGCTCGATGCCGTGGGCGAAGGCCCCGGCGACGGCTTCGGCCTGGCCGGAAAACCCGGCGGCAGCGATTACCGCGGCAGCAGCGGCATCGGCGGGGGTGGCACGGGCAACCCTTTCGCCGGTTATTACCGCAAGGTCCGCGACGGCGTCTTTCGCGCGCTGGAACGGCGCAAGCGTCTGAAGGACCGGAAGCTCGAAGTCACTGCCCAGCTCTGGCTCGACCCGGCCGGCAAGGTCGAGCGCGTCGCACTGCTCGACTCGACCGGCGAAAACGATCTGGACACGCTGATTCTGGAATCGCTGCGCGCCATGTCCGATGTGGGCGAGTCGCCGCCCCGCGATCTGCCCCAGCCCGTCACGGTGCGCCTCGGCGCAAGGGCGCGCTCGCTCGGATTCGGCGGCTGAGCATGAACACCGTTCCCCGCCATCACCCCAACACCATTCGATGGATACGAAGCACCGGGCGTCCGCCAGTCAAGAACAATGATGAATAACGTCACCCCAAAAGCTTTTTCCGCTTGCCTGCTGACGGTGCTGCTGTCGCAGACCGTTTCCGCCCAGCCCGCCCCGCTCCCGGCCGAACCGGCGTCGCCGGTCAAGGTCGTTCCGCTCAACCGGGACGACTTGCAGATGACGCCGGGCCTGGGCGAGTCGCTGCCGCCGCCCGAACCGGCGAAGTCTGCCCCCGGCGAAGCCGCCGACAAGACCGCGCCCAACGGCAAGGTGCGGGTGCCCTACCTGACGGACGCGCAGCGCACGCAGATCAAGAACGAGTTGCGCGACGAAATCCTGGACACCGCACGCAAGGAAAACTGGGCGCAACCGGAAACCGTGCCGGACTGGGTGCGCCGCCTGCGCATCGAAGGCGAGATGAACGTGCGTGTCGAGTACAACAACCTCGACGAAAGCAACGGCAACTTCGTCAATTATCAGGAGGCCAACCGCAGCGGGCCGCTCAATACCACGCCGCCGCCGAGCGGGCAGCCGTTAACGATCCCCACGCTCAACTCCACCGAAGACCGCACGATTCCGCGCATCCGCGCCAGGATCGGGTTGGCCTACGCGCCCTCGGACCCGCTGAGCGTCAACCTGCGGCTGTCCACCGGCAACTCGATCAACCCGGTTTCCAACAACCAGACCATCGGCAACAGCTTTTCCAAGCCCGCCGTGGTGCTGGACCGCGCCTACATCCATTACCGGCCGGTCGCCGGCCTGAGCCTGGACCTCGGGCGCGGGCCGAACATCTTTTCCACCGGCACCGACCTGATCTGGGACAAGGACCTGAGTTTCGACGGCATCGGCATCCGCTACCGCCATTCGTTCACGGACGATCGCGTGCTGCGCTTCGCCACCGGCTACTACTCGGTGGAGAACACCGACCCCAACTTCCCCTCGAACAGCCTGGTCAAGAACGAGGGCCGCAACAAGTGGCTCTGGGGCACGCAGCTCGACTACCGCACCGACCTGTTCACGCGTCAGCTTTTCCGCGCCGGCGTGGGCCTGTACACGTTCGACAATATCGAAGGCAAGCGCTCGCGGCCCTGCAACGCAGTGTCCTCGTCGGTGGACTGCGATACCGACGACTCGCGCCCCGGCTTCCTGCAGAAGGGCAACACCGTTTTCCAGATTCGCGACACGCAGCCGATCAACCCCGGCGATCCGGACTTCCAGTTCTTCGGCCTGGCCTCGGAATTCCAGGTGCTGTCCTTGGCGGCGAGCTGGGAGCTGCCGCTGACCGACACCGTGCGGCTCGCGATCGATCTGGACGCCGCGCGCAACCTGGCGCTCGACGAGGGCGAAATCCGCTCGCGTCCGCCGGACAACAACCTCGGCCCATGCCGCACCACCAGCCCGACCACCGTCGCCTGCGAATGGGACGGCGGCGGCGACGCCTGGCAGGCGCAGATGCGGGTCGGCCGCCCGGTGGTCCGGCTGCCGAACGACTGGCAACTCGTCCTTGGCTACCGCTACATCGAAAGCGACGCGGTGCTCGACGCCTTCACCGATTCCGACTTCCATCTCGGCGGCACCAATGCCGAGGGCTATTACGTCGGCGGAAGCTGGGGCTTTTCGCGCGCGGCTTCGCTAAACACGCGTTACTTCGGCGCCACCGAAATCACCTCGCAGCAGTTCGGCGTGGACGTTTGGCAGCTCGATGTGACGGTGAAGTTTTGAGGCGCGGCATGGACGTGCACAACACGAGGCATACGGCTGCGCAGGCCGTTCTCGCTTGTCTGGCCGCGCTGCTGTTCGTCCTGCCGGCCCACGCGCAGAAAGTGGACGAGCGCATGCGCGAGCAACTGCGCAGCACCATCACGCAGATGCGTGCGCTGGCCGACGAAAACGCGAGCCTCAAGGCCCAGCTCGCGACGGTCAGCGCCAAGCCGGTCGAAGATCCGGCCAGGCTCGGCAAGCTGCAAAAAGACTTGGCCAGGCTGCGCGCCGAACTCGACCAGGCCAAGGCAGCCTTGCTGGCGATGCAGGAAAAATCCTCGGCGCAGAAGACCGCGTTCGATACACAGAAAACCTCGGCCGAAGCCGAGCAGCGCGACAAGCTCAAGGCCCTGCAGCAAGTCCTGGCTGCCGAGCGCGAAGCCCAAGGCAAGACCACGGCGCTGGAGCAATGCACCGCCGCCAACGCCTCGCTCGTCACGATTTCCAGCGAACTGATCGAGCGCTACCGCGACCGCGGCGTGGTGGACGCCCTGATTTCCAGGGAACCCATCACCGGCCTGCGCGGTGCACAGCTCGAACGTCTCGCGCAGACCTACCAGATTCGCGTCGGCGAGCAGACCGTGCGTGAAAACACCGTGGCAGCGCCTGCCGCCGATGCTTCTGAACAAGGAAAACAACCATGAGTGAAAGCAGCACCCGCATCGGCAGCCTCGGCATCGAGCAGGTAGCCGAAGCCCTGCGTGCCGCCGGCTTCCGCGCCACCCTTGCGGAGCAGAACAGCCGTCCGATGATTCAGAGCGCGGTCCAGGGTCTGGGCTTCATCGTCACGCCGGGCAATCGCGCGTCGGACGACGCGAGCCGCTACGTCGATTGGGCCTTTACCTGCCTGATCCGTTTCGACGGTCCCCTGACGCACGAACACGTCGCGCGCTGGAACCAGAACAAGCGCTTCGCACGTCTTTACATCGCGGGACAGACGCTGGTGCTGTCGATGGATGCGTTCGTCGGCAGCGGCAACGCCGAGCTGAGCCTGCGCGCTTACTGCGAGCTGTGGGACCGCGTGGTGCAGGAATTTATTGCGTTTCTGAGGGAGCTGCCGACGGCGGTTGCGGCAGCGGCGTAGCCAATCACCAGCTCTTCCCCCGCGATAGCGGGGAGGGGGTTTGTTTCCGGAGCAATCGATCGTGACCTGCCCGCAAAGAGTGTTGACAAGCAACTCCCCAACCTGGCAGCTCTCGTCCAGCGGCCGGCTGCGGCGGCTGGCCCTGCTCAGCGTTCTGGGCGTGGTCTCGCAAAGCGCGCAGGCCGGCGCCGGCTTTGGCTCGCCGCAATTTTTCGAGGCCGCGCGGATGTCGGCGCAGGTCACGCCACCGCCGCGACCGGGCAACACGCCCGGCGGTGCGACGCAACCCACTCTGCCCAACGGAGTGTCCTCGCCCGAAGCGGCGGCTGCGCGCGCGCAGCGTTCCATCCAGAGCTTGCAGCAGTCGATCCAGAAAATAGACGCCGAAACCCTCCGCCAGCGCAACGCCGCGCAGGCCTTGCAGTTCCAGGCGGATGCCGTGCCCAACGGACTGGCACCCGGCGGACTGGTGCCTGTGGCCGGCGCCGCGCCCAGCACCGGCGATGCCTGCCTCAACGCCGCGCAATGCCTTTGGGTCAACGCCGAGTTGCCGACGCAGACCGTCGCACAGGGCGAGACGACGGTTCGGGTCCGGCAGACCGACCAGAAAGCCATCCTCACCTGGGACTCGTTCAACGTCGGCGCGGACACCACCCTGCACATCGACCAGCGCCAGGGCACGCAGGCCGATGGGGGCAACGACTGGGTGGCGCTGAACCGCGTCGCGCCCGGCGTTCAGCCCTCGGTGGTGCAGGGAACGATCAAGGCCGAGGGCGCGGTCTACGTCATCAACCAGAACGGCCTGCTGTTCGACGCCGGCAGCGTCGTCGACACGCATTCGCTGATCGCATCGACCTTGCCGATGTACCTGCCGGACGGCTCGCAGGGCCTGAAGGAATCCTCGGCCGCGGACATCGAATTCGGCAACCGGGTTTTCCTCACCAGCGGGCTTACCTCGCAGAGCGCGGGCACCTCGCAGGGCTCGGTGCTCGGCCTGCCTCAGCGCGGCGGAGCCGGAACGCTGAGCATCGCCAGTGCCGAGTTGCTGCCGGAGGCGCTACCCGGAGAAGTCCGGATCGCGGCGGGCGCGCGCCTGTCGGTGAAGGAGGAAGGCTTTGCGCTGATTGCGGCGCCGAACGTGCGCAACGACGGCATCGTCGAGGGCAGCGACAGCCAGATCGCGCTCGTCGCCGGCATCGGCGTGCAGGTCGATCGCAGTGCCTCGCCAGGTTCGCGCTACGAAGTCTCTTCGGCCGGGCGGGTCACCGACCAGAGCCGGAACAATGCCGACATCACGCCGGTGTTCGGCATCGAAAACACCGGGATGATCCTGTCGCGACGCGGCGGCGTGTCGCTGCTGGGCACGCGCATCGAGCAGGACGGCGTGCTGCAAGCCACCACCAGCGTGGCGCGGCAGGGCTTCATCGAACTCGACGCGAACGACAGCACCGGGCAGCAGGAGCGCTACGGCCTTGTGACATTCGGCAGCGATTCGTTGACCGCCATCCTGCCGGACGGCGATGCCACGAAGACCAATTCCTCGCCCTCGGCGGACGACCAGTTCCAGCCGCTGGGCGTGGACGTGACCGGCAGCGCCATCGTGCTGAACAGCGGCGCCCTCATCGAGGCGCCGGGCCACAGCGTGGACCTGCTGGCCGTGGCCGAAAACAGCAGCACGGTGGTATCCACCGTGAACGCGAACGAGTCCGTCGCCGGCCGCGTGTTCATCGCACCCGACGCCACCATCGACGTATCGGGCCTGGCCGACGTGCTGGTGCCGTTGGCCAACCTGCTCGTCACCGTGCCGCGCCTGGGTCTCAACGAGCTGGCGGATTCGCCGCTTCAGCGCCTGGGCGTGCTGTTCGGCTCGTCCATCGTGTTCGACGTGCGCGACCTGGGCACGCGGGCCGACGGCCTGTCCTGGATCGGCACGCCGCTGGCCAACCTTGCCGGCTTCGTCGAAAACATTTCGCGCGGCGTGAACGAGCTGCTCACCAACGGCGGCAGCATCAGCCTGATCGGCAACGAGGTCATCGCGCAGCAGGGCTCGGCGCTGAACCTGGCCGGCGGCTACCTGCACTACGGCTCGGGCCGGAGCAATGGCACGCGCCTGATCACCGCCTCCGGCGCCATCGTCAACATTGCCGACGCCGATCCTAACGAGCGTTATGTCGGCTTCGCCGGCCGCACGACTGAGCTGCATCCGCGCTGGAACGTCACGCGCAATTTCATGGACCCGCTGCTCTCCGCCGGAGCGGCCACGGTGTTCGAGAACGACGACATCGGCGGTGGCCGCGCGGGCAGCCTCACGGTGTTCGGGCAGAGCAGCAGCGTGATTGCCGCGGACATCGACGCGCATGCCGTCTCCGGTGAGCGCCAGGTGGTGCGCGGGCGGCCGAGCCAGGGCGGCACGCTCCAGTTCGGCGGCAACTTCGCCGGGCGCCTGTTCCCGGAACAGAACACGGTGACGGCCGGGCCGAGCTACGCCATCGTCGAGGCGCTCGATCCCGATCTGCTGACCGGCTTCGGCGCCAATTCCGATCCGTTCCGACGAGGCGGCGATCCGCGCGACACGCGCGATCCGGCCTGGTGGACGCCGATCTCGGCCACGACCGTGCGCCAGTCCGGCGCCAGCGTGCTGCGAGTGATCGGCGATCTGCCCAACGCGCTGACGATGGGCGGCGAAGTGGCCGTGGTGGACGGCGCCAATGTCGCGGTCACACCCGGCGGCAACGCCACGGGCGACAACGGCGCAGCCATCAGCGGCGCCAGCATCGAGCTGAGCGGGTCGCGCATCGACATCGACGGCAGGCTCACGGCGCCCGCCGGGCGCATCATGCTCACCGCGACCGGCCGCACCTATCTACAGGGCTCCACCGTGGAGGCCGGCGCGGGCGAAGATGGCCCGCTGTCCGGCGACATTGTGGTGAGCGGCGACAGCGTGCTCGACGTGCGCGGACAGTTCGTCAACGACAACGGCCTGGGCGACGAAGAAATCACCGGCAGCGCCTACATCAATGGCGGTTCCATCGCGCTGTCCACCTTGCAGTCTTCGCTGACCACCGATCAGGGCACGCCGCCGGTCGATCCGAGCGAGGAAGACCCCGACGGCGAACCCGGCACACCGGCCACCGTCACCAATCTCACCGGCTCGATCCTGCTCGGCGCGGGCTCCAGGCTCGACGCGATCAGCGGCGCGCGTATCGCCCCCAACGGCGAGATCCAGCGCACGTCGGACGACGTGGTGCGCGGCACGGGCGGTTCGATCGCGCTGAGCACCTTCGTGGCCAACGGCTCGCCGTTCGGACGCAACCAGAATCTGCCGACGCCGACCGAATTGCTCGACGGCGCCGGCCGCATCGAACTTGGCGCCGAGCTGCTCGGTTTCGGCTTCGAACGGGGTGGCCGGCTCGCCATTCGGGCGCCGGGCATTCTCATCGACGGCGCCAGCGGCGGCGACGAGCGCGGGTTTCTGAGCCTGGACACCGGCCTGTTCAACAACAGCGGCTTCTCGGCCTTCCGGCTCGACGCGGTGTTCGACGCCACGGTCCAGCCCGGCATCACGATCAACGTCGCACAGCGCAATTTCCTGGTGCCGGCCGGCGCGCCGGGCGATGCCCTGGCGCTGAGCGGTTTCGCCACCGGCAGCGATCTGGCCGATGCCTTCGACGACGGCGCCATCGACATCGGCCGGCTCGATGCCTTCCACCGGCGGCCTTCGAGTTTCGAGCTGTATTCCGGCGACTACCTCAACTGGGTGGCGGGCGAGACCGCGGGTGCGCTAGTGCCGCCGGATCTGCGCGCATCCGGCGTCACCGGCACCACCCTGGTGGATCGCGGCGCGCGCATCCTGGCGGACGCGCGTTCGACCCTCGTGCTCGGCTCGCACGGGCAGGTCACGCTGTTCGGCGAACTGCGCGCCAACGGCGGCGACGTGACCCTGACCGTGGATACGGCGCGCGGCGGATATCTCAACAATCCCGGCGCGATCGTCAATCCCTACACGTCCAATTCCAAGTCGGTGTTCCTGGGCGCGGAAAGCCGCATCGACGTGTCGGGCACCACGCTGTTCGACACCACCTCCGTCCCCGAGGGGACGAGCGCCATTCCGGTCGGCGACGTCATCGACGGCGGCAGCGTCACCCTGAGCGCCGACACGGGCTTCGTGATCGCGCTGAACTGCGCGGACAGCGGCGACTGCGCCGGCAGTGCAGCGCCAGTGGAGCCGGTGGAACCGGCGCCAGCCGCGAGCACACAGGCGCGAACCTTCAACATCCCGAAATTCGGCGGCAATCCCGGCACCGGCGGCGGCGGCCCGGACGATGAGGAAGAGCCGCCGGTACGTACCGCCGACGGCGCGCTGATCGACATCTCCGGCACGACCGGCGTGGTGGGCCTGCTCGAAGCCTGCCTGCGCATCGAAGACGCCACGCAACTGTTCAGCGACGCCGGCAGAGTGCGCATCGGCGCGGCTTCCGGCTTGTTCTTCAACGGCGTCATCGCCGCGCAACCGGGCGGACCGCGCGCACAGGGCGGGTCGCTGGCCATCACGCCGCTGAATCCCCTGATAGCCCCGGAAAACGGCTTCGAGGGCGCGCGCCGGCTGGTACTGAGCGATGTCACGGCCGAGGTACCGGACACCTTTCTGGTTCCCGGTGCGCCGGTCACGCGTGCGCCCACGCGCATCCTGAATTTCGGCATCGACGTGCTCGAAGGCTCGGGCATCGCCAGCCTGTCCCTGGGCACCGATCCGAGCCTGAGTCGCGAGCCCGTGCCGATCGACATCGTGACGGACCTCGACCTGAACCTCGGCCGCGAGTTGCAGATCAACACGCTGCTGCTCTCGGCGCGCCCGGCAATCCAGGACCGCGGCCGCATGAAGCCCATCGAGGTGAGCCTTTCGGCTCCCTACGTCGCGATTCACGGCTACAGCGAGGACATCGGCGTCTACAACGATTTCGAGGAGATCACCGCGCCGAACCTGGCCGAAGTGCGCCAGCCGATTTCGCAGCTCACGGTGGACGCCCGCATTCTCGACATCGGCGGGCAGATCGCCGTGGAGAATTTCAAGGACGTGGCGCTGACCGGCAGCGACGAAATCCGTTTCGTCACGCCGCCGCAGTACGCGAGCTTCGCCAGCGGCGGCAGCGGCGAGTACACGACCCTGCCGGGCGTGCTGCTCGTGGGCGGAAATCTGGATTTGACCGCGGGGCGGATTTATCCCGCGACCAACCACACGCAGATCCTGCTGGCCGACAACCACCTGCGTCGCAGCGACCTGGAAGTGATCGTCAAGCCGACCCAGCGATCCGATCCCGAAGATCCGGACAGCGATCCGCTGACCACGCTCCAGACGATCTACGAACCCAACACCGCGAAGATCCGCATCGCTCGCTCGGGCAGCAGCCTGGGCAACGCCGCGCCGTTGTCGGTGGGCGGACGGCTGATCGTCAGCGCCTTCGACATCGAGCAGAACGGCGCGCTTTACGCGCCGGGCGGGCAGATACAACTCGGCATCGCCAGCGAGGAAATCCTCGAAGGCGTCAACGACGACTCGCAGGTCTTCGACTACGAGTTGCTGCCCTACTTCCGCTTCGCGCTGCCCACGGTCGTGCTGGAAAGCGCTTTCCGCTTCGACGACCTCGCGTTCGAAGACCCGCTGGATACCGACGACACCGAGCGTTACACCAGCCCGGTCAAGACCCAGCTCGGGCTGGAGACGATCACGCGCAACGTGAGCTTCGGCGCCGGCAGCATCACCTCGGTTTCGCTGGCGGGCCTGAGCGTGCCCTACGGCCGCACCGTGGACGGCCTGAACCTGGTCTACAACGGCACCGGCGACACCCGGGCCACCGTCAACGACCTGCGGCAATCGCCGGACAAGCGCATCGGCACGGTCGGCGCGACCGTGGACATCCAGCGCGGCGCGACCGTGGACGTGAGCGGTGGCGGCGACCTGATCGCCTCCGAGTTCGTCGCCGGCACCGGCGGCAGCCGCGACGTGCTGTCCACGACGATGATCTCCTTTGCCGGTGGCGAGGAGAACCTGGTGTCGCTGTTCCCGGACGGTCGCGATGTCTACGCCATCCTGCCCGGTTACCGCGGCGTGGCGCCCTACGACCCAGCATTCACGCGGCGCGATCCGGACGGTCCGCTGACCGGCACGCAGATTTCGGCGAGCGAATCCACGCGTGCGCCGCTGGTGGGCCGCGCGGTGTTCCTCAGCGGCGTGCCCGGCTTGCCCGAGGGCACCTACACCCTGCTGCCCGGCGCGTACGCGACCCTTCCCGGCGCGTTCCGCCTGGTGCAGGACACGCGGCCGGGTGCGCAGGACGCGATCGGACGCATCAGCAATCTGACCTTGCCCGACGGCACGCTACAGATCGCGGGCCAGTACGTGGACCGTCTCAGCGGCGCGCGCAGCGCCCACAGCACCAGCTTCCTGGTGCAGCCGCGCGCGGTCTGGACGCAGTACTCGCAGTACGACTTCACCAGCCTCAACCGGTATTTCAACGGCCTCGAAGCCGCGAGCGATCGAGCGCTGCGCGCGCCGTCGGACGGCGGCACGCTCGCGCTCTCCGCACTCACGAAGCTGGCGCTGGACGGCGACATCCTCGGCTCTGCGCCAAGCGGTTTCGACGGACTGGAATTGCAACTGTCGGCCCCGCGCATCGAGATCACCGACGGCGGCAACCCCAGAAGCGGCTTCCTCTCCATCGACGCCAACCGTCTGAATGCGATGGGTGCGAGCCGGCTGGTGATCGGCGCCACCACGGGCAATAGCGACGACGGCATCGAAGAGTTCTACGTGGGCGCCGACACGGTCATCGCCGCCACCGTCGACACGCCGCTGCGTGCGGGCGAAATCGTCCTGATCGCGCGCGGCGACGAGGCCAACGGCGTGGTCGTGCAGCAGGACGCGCAACTCATCGCCACCGGAACGGCGACCGGTCGCCGTGGCCCCGAAATCTCCATCGGCGGCGAAGGCACGCGCCAGCGCCAGATTCGCAGCACCGATCCGGACGACTTCGGCGCCATCATCGACGCCGACGAACCAGACCTGGTCGACATCGCCGGCGACGGCGGCTTCCTGCAGGTCTCGGTCAACAATCCGAACGCGCCGGGGCGGCTGGTCGTGACCGGTCTCGACGGTCCTGCAGGCAGCGCTCTGGGCAGCGTCAGCATCGGGTCCGGTGCGCGCCTGTCGGGTGCCGGTTCGGTCGGCCTGGATGCCAGCGGCAGCGTCTTCATCTCACCCTCAGCGAGTATCGAGAGCACGGCCTTCCTGGCGAGCACCAGCACGGTCACGGTGGCGGATCGCGACAGCGCGTCGGGCGGCGGCGACCTGCTGCTCGGGCCGACCCTGCAAGCGCAGCTTGCGGACATCGAGCAGATTTTCCTGGTCGCCCGTGAGCGTCTCAACTTCGTCGGCGACCCGACCCTGCGTGCGCGGCAACTGGTGGAACTGATCGCCGGCCAGCTCGACAGCGACGGCGGCAGCGCCACGCTCGACGCCGCAAGAGTGATCTTCAGCAACCAGCTCGGCAGCCCGGGCACCGGCCTCGGCGGGCTTGGCACGCTAACCGTCAACGCAGGCGAGATCGAGCTGCTGGGTGACCGCAGCGCAAACAATTCGAGCCTGGGCTTCGACGGCTTCGGCCAGGTGTTTCTCAACGCCGACCGCGCGCTGATTGCGGCCGGCCGGGGCAGGCTCGACCTGGGCGACGCCAATCTCTTCATCGATGCGCCGCTGTTCGCGGCGGCGAGCGGCGCCGACCTGGCGCTGGGCAATGCCTCGCGCGTGGAAGCGGTCGGTGCGCAGGCCGATGCCGCCACGGCGAGCATCGAAGGGTTCGGCGGTGCGTTTTCCGTTTCGGCCGATTCGATTCTGTGGAGCACGCTGGCGCGCGCGCGCGCGGGCAGCATCCGCTTCGAGGCCGGCGGCGACATCCGGCTCGGCGCCGATGCCGCGCTGGACGCGAGCGGCGCAGTCTTCGCCGCCTACGACAGGAGTATCGCGCTGTCGGCCGGCGCCATCGCGCTGCAAACCACGCAGGGAACGCTGCGGCTCGACACGGGCTCGCAACTAGATGTTTCCGCCGGCGCCGCGGGCGGCGATGCCGGCCGCATCGGCCTGCGCAGCGGCAGCAATGCCGTGGTCGTCCAGGGTGAGTTGAAAGGCACGCGCGCAGATGGCGCGCGCGGCGCGCGATTGCTGGTGGATTCGCGCGGCGCGGTCGATCTCGAAAGCCTGGCCGGCATCGCCGCGCAGGGCGGCATCGACGGCGCCATCGCGCTGCGCAGCGGCAGCGGTGACCTGAGCCTGGGCGCGGGCCGGACGCTCGCGGCCGACGAGGTGCGACTGGTCGCCGACGGCGGCCACGTGCGGATCGACGGAACGATCGACGCGTCGGGCGCGGAAGGCGGCGCAATTGCGCTGTTCGGCCAGCGTGGCGTGGCGGTCACGGGCAGCCTGCTGGCAAACGCACGGACCGGATCGGCCGACGGCGGCTCGGTCGAAATCGGGGTGGGTGCGGTCGACACAAGCGCGACCGACGCTGAGTTCGGCTATCGCGCGCTGACCGAAGCGCAGGCCGGTCGCATCGACATCGCCGGCAGCGCCGTGATCGACGTGCGCGGCAGGAATGGCGAACTGAAATTGCGTGCACCGCTGCTGGCCGACGGCCGGGTGCCGGTGACCGTGGCGACCGGCGCGACGATTCGCGGCGACGCCGATCCGGAACTCGAAATCTTCGCGCGCTGGGATGTTTCCGACAGCAGTCGCGGAGAACAACACTTCAGCGGCACCCTCAATCCTTCCGGCTTCGTTCCGCCACCCCCTCCGCCCCCGGTCACCGACCCGCCGACCGAGCCTACCCCGGTCGATCCGGTGCTGGTCCTGAACGCAACGAACGACGCGCGCTTCGTCACCGAGACGCTCGCGGATTACGTGCGTGCACCGGGCTGGCAGATCGACGGCTCGCTCGGCCAGGCCGCGGACTGGCTGCATCGCGCGGGCATCGATCTCACCAACGAATCGGCTGCCGTCAACGGCGGCGATATCCGGGTAACCAGCGACTGGAATCTCGCCGCCGGTTCGCTCGATGCCGACGGCAAGCCGGTGCTGGATTTCCGCACCGCGGGCCTCGCGCCCACCATCAGCCTGCGCGCCGCAGGTGACGTGCTCGTCGGTGCCTCGATCAGCGACGGCTTCTTCCAGACGGTCAATCCCTTCAACCCGGCGGCCGCGACCACCGACGTGAACAACACGCTGGCGCCCGTGGGCACGGCCACAAACCCGCTACCTCTGGCCACCGCTTCGCTGCTCGGCCTCAACGGCGACAAGCCTTACGACTCGGCCTCGCTGCGCATCGTCGCGGGCGCCGATACCAGCAGCGCCGATGCGCTGGCGCTGTCCTCGCTGGCCGATCCGCTCAAGGGCAACGTGATTCTGAGCGGCCGCCAGACGGCGGTCTCCAACGCTCCCGGCAACGAGAACCGGACCTTCGTCACGCCCACCATGATCCGAACCGGCGTCGGCAGCATCGATGTGGTGGCGGCCAGCGACATCCGCATCACCGACACGCAGGCGCCGGGGGTGATCTACACCGCGGGCCACGCCGGCATCCAGGGCGTGGTGCGGCCCGGACAGACCGCGCTGCAAGCCGTGGCCGAGGGTCGCGCTCCGGTGCTCGACACCGGAACCGTGCAGCCGCGCGACGCGGGCGATCTGCGCCTGAGCGCGGGGCGCGACATCGTGTCGATCACCACGGTCGTCGACACGGACGGCACGCGCAGCGGCGCAGCCGGCACCGACCTGACGCAGTTCTGGTGGCCGTGGATGCAGTCCTCATGCATCACCACGGTGCTGGGTTGCGGCGAGCAGGATTCGGCGTCGATCAACCACGGCATGTTCGCGCAGGGCCTGCTCAGCAGCGGCGGCGACATCGAGGTGGACGCCGGCCGCGACATCACTGCCCTGTCGGTGTCGATGCCGACCACCTGGACCCGCACCAATGGTGCGCGCCGGAACAATATCGGCGGCGGCGGCGAGTTGGACGTTTACGCTGGCGGCGATATCCGCGGCGGCTCCTACTTCGTCTCCGCAGGCATCGGGGCGGTGCGCGCGCTCGGCGTGCTGGGCGATCCCATCAGCGCCGATGCGCCCCTCCTCGCGCTGCAGGATGCGCGCCTCGCGGCCGAGGCGGCGCAGGGCCTGAACATCGGCGGCGTGTTCAATCCTTCCTACCTGTTCGCCAACTTCGATTCGAACGCTTACGGCGCCGATTCGGCGGTACGACTGGTCACGGCCGCCGGCGATGCGCGTCTCGGCACGGCGGCGGTCCTGCCGGGCAGCCGCTACGGCTCGGTGCCGGGCGAAACCGGCAGCCCGGTGCAGCCGGGCGCGTTCTACATCCTGCCGGCGAGCCTGTCGGTGGCGGCGGCGAGCGGGTCCTTGACGCTCGGCCGCGGCGGCGAACTGTTCCCCTCGGCCAACGGTCAGCTCGAATTGTTCGCACAGCGCAACATCACCCTGCAGGGCCGCAGCAACAGCGGCGACCGCCTGGGACTGATCGACGCCGTGGCCAGCCTGCTGCCGTCCATCGACAACCCGCTGACGGCGGCCAACCTGCCGGCCTCGGGCAGCTTCATCGACCAGGGCTCGCAGTCGAATTTCCTGCTGCGCGATCCGGACCTGCTGCACGCACACGACCCCGAACCCGTGCGCATCTACAGCGTGGCCGGCAGCCTGCTCAACGGCTACCGCGCAACCGATGCGGCCACCGCTGCGGACCCGCTGGGCGTACCGGATTACGTCAATGCCGGCAACGGCCTGCGCCTGCGGATCAACAAGCCGGCCACCGTGCGCGCCGGGCTGGACATCGTCAACCTGAATTTCTCGGGACAGAACTTCTACGCCAGCGACATCACCACCATCGCCGCGGGCCGCGACCTGCGCGACCCGGTGCTGCAACGCACACGCTTCGTGCCGCTGCTGGAACTGGGCGGGCCGGGCACGTTCGCGCTGTCGGCCGGACGCAACATCGGGCCGATCACCTCGGCCGGCGATGCGCGCGACGCGGGTTATCTGTTCCTGGGCAACGAGCAGTTCCCGGGCATCCGCACCGTTGGCAATGCCAACAATCTGTTTCTGGACCGAACCGGCGCCGACATCTCGATTTCCTACGGGGTGGGGCCGGGCGTGAATCTGGACGAGTTCGCGGCCACCTACATCGACCCGGCCATCCTGCACGACCCGCTGGACCCGGCCGATACGCTCGGCACGCCGGACTACACGGCGCAACTGGTGGCCTACGTGCGTCAGCAACTGATCGATGCGCAGGCGCGCGACGGGCGGGATCGCAGCGCGCAGATTGCCGGCCTGAACCCGGCAGGCGCCTGGAACGTGTTCCGCATGCTGGCGGTGGAGCAGCGGCAGAAATTTGCCGCCGTCGTATTCCTGGACATCCTCAACCAGGTGGGCCTGGACTTCAACGCGGTGACCCGCACGGTGGTGGATCGCGCGCATCCACAGGGCATCGAGTACAACGCCGACAACATCCGCTTCGCCGGCCAGTACGGGCGCGGCTACGAGGCCATCGAGGCGCTGTTCCCGGCAGCGCTCGGCTACACGCAGAACGCGCTCGACGGCACGCAGAACGGCGCGCTGGTCAGCCGCGTCACCGGCACCCTGGACATTCGCGGGTCCACCATCCAGACGCGCTTCGGCGGCGACATCGACATTCTGGGGCCCGGCGGCCCGGTGCTGATTGGCAGCACCGGCGCGCCACCGTTCACGGCCGCCACCGGCAACACCGCGGCGGTGGGACCCAGTTCGCAGGGAATCCTGGCCTTGCAGGCGGGCTCCATCCGGCTGTTCTCCGACGACAGCATCCAGCTCGCCCAGAGCCGCGTGTTCACGCAAGCCGGCGGCGACCTGCTGATCTGGAGCTCCAACGGCGACATCAACGCCGGCAAGGGCGCCAAGACCAGCTCCGAAGTGCCGCCTCTGGATTTCAGTTGCGACGACGACCTGTTCTGCGTGGTGGATACGCAATCGCAAGTCAGCGGCGCCGGCATCGCAGCCCTGCAGACCGACCCGACCCAGCCGCCGGGCTCGGCCAACCTGATCGCGCCGGTGGGCACCGTGGACGCCGGCGACGCGGGCATCCGCGTGTCCGGCAGTCTCAATGTCGCGGCATTGCAGGTGGCCAACGCCGACAACATCCAGGTTTCGGGCGTGAAGGTGGGCGTGCCGACCGGTGTGGTCGATACGGCCGCGGTATCCGTGGCCAGCTCGGTCGCCGCTGCGGTGACCGCGTCCGCCGACCAGGCCGCCGGCAGCCAGACCCGCCGCGAGGCGGAGCTGGAATTGTTCGTGGAAATCCTGACGCCCAAGGGCGAGAACGAGTGCGATGCCAGCCTGGGCGAGTGCTGACGATTCCAGGGGTCGGGCTGCTGGTCGGGCTTCGGCCCGACCCCGCCACCAGCACCGGGTTCCCGGTTCTGCCATGGCCGTGCAACATGAGGTTTGTAGAGTATTCGCGATTGGTCTGGACCAGGAGGTCCGGAACGGCCTCGCAGGGGATAAAGAGCGTGAACAGGGAGCGGACGGGGCGTGCGTAAGTACTGGCTCGCGGGGGTGATTGGGCTCGGTTGCCTGTCGCCGGCCGTGGCGGCCGATATCGACATTCCCGGCATCGTGTCCAACGAGACCCGCAGCTTCGCCGGGCGCGAGTTTTACGAGGCCTTCGTCGACAACTGGCAGGCCTACGATCCGAACGGAACGGTCTCGCTGGTCATCAACGAGAAACCCGCCGCGCGTACCGGAACGCTCATCACCATCAGCTACGACGGCCTGCCGATCTTCCAGCGCTTCATCGCGTTCAACAGCCGCAACGCCAGAGCGGCGGCGGCCGATGCCTCGCAGCGGATCTACAACGTGGTCCTGAGCGGCGAACTGGAACGGCAGTTCGAAGGCACCGAACTGTCGGGCGACGGACTTTAGAGAGATTTGGAAAACACCCGAATGCACACCCGCAACCGCCTGATCCTTGCCCTGATGTTTGCTAGCGCCGTCGCTGTCGCGACTGCCTCGCCGCTGGTTTACGTGCCGGTCAATCCCAGCTTCGGAGGAAACCCGCTCAACGGCTCGGTGCTGCTCAACGAGGCACAGGCGCAGAACAAGCACACGGCGCCGAGAGTGGAACGCTCGCCGGCAGACCGCCTGCAAGCCTTCCAGGACGCGCTGCAGAACGCGGTGCTAAGCCGGGTGCAGTCGGCGGCCATCCGCCAGATCGTCAACATCGACGGCGGCCTGATTCCCGGCACCGTGGAAACCCAGGATTTCATCATCAGCGTTGCGGACAACAACGACGGCACCGTCACCATCCGCACCACCGACAAGACCACCAACCAGGTCAGCGAATTCACCATCAGCCAGAGTCCGAACACCGACCTCTGATCGAACGCTGACAACCGAACCCCGGCGGCACCCCCAACCCACCTGAATCCTCATAGGAGTTTTTATTCATGTTCAAGAAACATTCCATAGCCCTGGTGCTGGGAGCGATGTGCGCGGCGCCCGCCGCGTTCGCCGACGACCTGTCCACCGAGGGCGTCATCTACCAGGCCGACCAGACGGGCTCCATTGCGAGCATCAACCAGGTCGTCAACGAGACCCCGCAGGCCGCGGCCATTCTGCAGATCGACACCGGCGTGGTGCTGGGCGACGAGACGTTCAACAGCGCGATCGTGCTGCAGGGCCTCACCGCCGGTAACGGCGGCGTCACCATCGACGACAACGGCAACAACCCCACCAATGCCGCGGTCGAGCTGTTTGTCGATTTCGGCGTGGGCGTGCCCACGTTCCCGGTGGCCGAGGACTACACCGACGGGCTCACCGGCGGCGTGCCCAACCAGTTCCTGCTGCTGGGCACCACCTCCGACAATTACTCCGTGATCATTCAGGACGGCCAGCGCCTGTCGCGGGCCGCCGTCATCCAGGCCAGCGACCTGACGGCGGAAACGGTGATTCCGCTGCAGGACTCGCTGTTCAACAGCGACCTGCCCGGCAACGGCGACGCACTGCAAGTCACGGCCGACGGCGCCACCATCATCGGCACGCTGATCGACGTCAACCGTGACGAGGCCGAGGTCATCGTCAGCTACACCGGCGGCGAAGTGGCCATCGATGGCATCGGCGACTCCTTCGTTCTCGGCGAGGCGTTCATCGCGCCGCTCGACGAGGCCGAAGGCAATCTTGCAGTGGTTACGCAGGGTGCAGCGCTGACCTTCGCCAATCTCAACAACGAAGGCTTCTCGGTAGACGCGCTGGAGGACCCGCTGCTGGGCGAGGAAACCACCAACACGGCGCTGGTGATCCAGGGCGGCATCAACGGCTTTGCGCGCATCGGTCAGCAAGGGCTGCTGAACAACTCCGCCATCGTGCAGCTCTCGGACGGCGACGGCACCAACGTGGCCGAGTCCTATCAGTACACCGACGAAAACGATCTGGCGGGTGCGGGCGAGACTTCGCAGAACTTCTCGTTCACCGGGCAGGCGGGCAACTTCAACCTGGCGCAGACGTTCCAGGCCGGCACGATCAACAGCTCGACCGTGCTCCAGTACGGCGACGGCAACATCGCCACGGTGGATCAGAACGCCATCAACGCGGTGGCCTTTGTCTACCAGAGCAACGCGGCGGGTGGCGGTGCAGAGCTGACCGGCAACGTTGCAAGCATCTACCAGTACGCCGTCCAGTAACTGGTGACAGCTCCTTTCTGCAAGCAGTAAATCTTCAGACCTCCCCGGCGAACGCCGGGGAGGTTTTAGCGTTTTTATCGGAACATGAAATCCATCGCCTTTTTTGTCGTTGCAGCGCTGCTCGGTTTCAGCAGCGGCTGCGCCTATCTGAACCAGGCGCCGGAGGGCACCAAGTTCGCGGCCGATATCTCGCCGCGCACGCAGAAGAGCGAAGACCTGCGCCGCCTGCCGCCGCCCAGGGGGCCGATCAGCGCGGCGGTCTACAGCTTTCGCGACCAGACCGGCCAGTACAAGCAGGCGCCGGACAGCTCGTTTTCCACTGCCGTGACGCAGGGCGGCGCCTCGTATCTGGTCAAGGCGCTGGGCGAGTCCGGCTGGTTCACTCCGGTGGAGCGCGAAGGCCTGAACGACCTGCTCACCGAGCGCAAGATTCTCAAGTCCGGCGAAACCGGACCCGCCAACGGGTCTGGATCGGGCAGCAACCTGCCGACCCTGATTCCCGCAAACCTCATCATCCAGGGCGCGGTGGTGGGCTACGACTTCAACGTGGCCACCGGCGGCATCGGCATCAAGTACCTGGGCATTTCGGCCTCGCACCAGTATCGCAAGGACCAGGTGACGGTGAACCTGCGCGCGGTCGATACCAACAGCGGCCGGGTGCTGCACAGCATCAGCACCACCAAGACGGTCTACTCCAGCCTGATCCAGCCGGGCATCTACCGCTTCGTCTCGTTCCGCGAATTGTTCGAAGCCGAAGTGGGCTTCACCAGCAACGAGCCGGTGCAGATGGCAATCCAGGAGGCGATCGAAGCGGCGGTGATCGCGCTGGTGGTGGACGGCATCATGAAGAAATCCTGGGTGCTGGCACGCGCCGAGGACGTCCAGAACCCGATCATCCAGAGCGTGTATGCCAAGCTCACCAATACCGATGTTGCGCTGGCCGCCAAACCCGCGCCGTCGGAAGTGCCGGATTTTCTCGGCACCGATCTCGATCTGCCGCTGAGGCTGCCGGCGAACGATCTGATCGATGCCTTGCCGGATCGCCGGTCCACCCAGCCCGCGCCAGCCACGGCGGATGAGGCCATCGAACGGATCAAGCAGTCGCGCGCCGGTGCGCCGGCTCCGAAGCGCAAGGAAGAGAGCTTCATCGATGCGGGACGGGATTAGCCATGCAATTTATCTGTAAGGAAACATCATTCCCGCGATACGAAAACTTGTCCCCGCGAAAGCGGGGATGGGAATCCAACTGTCACCCGCCGATCCAACGGCCGTTGCGGCTGAGAGACTGGATTCCCGCCTTCGCGGGAATGACCACTGTGACCCTATTCGCTTTTCTCGCCACCACCGCCCACGCCGACCCGATTGCCGAAATCATCGAGGGACGCGACAACTTCCTGAACAGCGCCCCGGTCCAGGTGGAACCCGAGCCGCTGGATCTCGAAACCTATCTGCTCGGCCTCTCGGCCAATCCGACCCTGGCCCTGATCCAGCAGATCGAAGGCACCGGCAACCAGGTCGAAATCCGTCAGCAGGACGGCATCAACGATATCGTCGCCGCGTTCCAGGGTTTCGGCGACAACAACCAGGCATCCATCAGCCAGACCGGCAGCGGCAATTTCGCGGTGCTGTCGCAGACCGGCAACGACAATCAGGTGCAGCCGCTGGAGCAGCTCGGCAACGACAACATCGCGCGCCTCACGCAGATCGGCAGCAACAACCGGGCGGAAGTCCACCAGTTGAACGACGGCAACGAGCTGAACCTGAGGCAGACCGACGACTACAACGACGCCCTGGTCAACCAGTTCGGCGGCGCGGCGCTGGAGATCACGCAGGAAAACCCCGGCGGTTCGCAGGATGCAGTGAACGGACTATCGGTATCGGCTTACGTGGAGCCAGGTTTCACTTCGAACTTCGGGCCGATCAATCTGACCGGCCCGGGCCAGACCGCGGTGACCCTGTGCACCGGCAGCGCCGGTTTCTGCGATCAGTATTGATGTAGAAGGGGCGCAAACCCCGACAGGCGCTCGCCGATGCAAGCTGGCTCCCGAATTCGAGCGCCTGTCGGTGTCGGGGCTTGCGCCCCTCCTGCATCTAGCTGTTCTGCTCGTGAACGATCAGCCAGCTCCCGCCGAGGTTCTGCAAGACCATCGTCCGGTTCACGGTCTGCACCGAAGCGTCGGACTCCATCACCTGCCGGAAGCTCACCCGCGCACGCTGCTCGCTGATGCGGGTGAACTGCGTGACTTCCACGCGGTGCGTGCCCGGCTTGGATGCCGCGATGCTTGCGGTTCGCTCGTTCTGCCACTGGCTGCGCGAAGGGCTGTCCTGGGGACTGAATTCCCTGGCGTAAAGACTCAGGACGCGCGGTGCATCCTGCTTCGACCAGGCGTCGGCCCAGATTCGGACGGTGCCCAGGACCGCATCGCGCATGTCGGTGTCCTGGACCGTGGGGGCCGACGCAGAGGCGGCAACATCTTCAGCGCTCGTAACGGGGTCGACGAGCACTGGTGGTGATGGCGCTTGTGGCGGCGCGAGCGCCGCAACCTGGACGGCAGGCGGAATCGGTACCGGCGCCTGTCTCAGCGGCGTCGCGACCACGGCCTCCCTCGCGATGTCAGGTGCCGCCGACGCCGCTGGAATGGCCGAACCCGCGGGGCTCTGCCGCGCCGCAGTCTGTTGCAGGCTCTTCAGCAATTCCAGCTTGACCTGCGCGGTGGTGTTGCCGGGCTCGCGACCGAGCACGCCCTGGTAGGCCTGGATCGCCAGCGCCACCTCGACCTCGGCCAGATTGAACTGCGCCGCGGTGTACTGCGGATTCTTGACGATGGCGGCCTCGAATGCGGCGCGCGCCTTGTTCAGCTCACCCGCGCCAGCCAGCAGCACACCGAGATTGTTGTACGGCTCCGGGAATTGCGGCACGTCGCGAATCAATTCGGAAAACGCCTTGATCGCCTCGGGGTTGCGGTTGAGGCGGGACAGCGCCATGCCGCGAGTGAATCGCGCCTCCGCGTCGTTGGGCTTGCCTGCAAGATACGTGTCGAGCTGGACCAGCGCGATTCCCGCGTCGCCGGCTGCGAGAAGCTGCCGCGCCTCCTGCAACACGGTCATGGCCAGAGCGGCCGGACTCATGGCAAGTCCCAGAAGCAGCGCAGTCAGCTTGGCGTTCATTCGAAAAAAGAGGAGAAGGCGGCGGCCAGACTGCCCCTGCCGACCTGACATGTTAAAGGCGGCTTGTTTCAGATTGGTGTCGGCTGGCATTTCCCGGAGCGGCCCCTACCCTTCCGGCGTCCGGCAGCGGGCCTAATCCTGCGGCGGCTTTTCGACGTGATGGCGGTGCACAGGCTGATGGCCGGCGACGACCTCCCCGGCGTCGGCACCGGATTTCATCTGCTCGCGCAGCGCCGACAGAGCATCCGCCGAGACGGGCTTCGCACCCCGCCACAATGCGAACGCCGCCGCCGCCTGTTCGACCAGCATGCCCAGACCGTCTTCGATGCGACCGGCCCGCTGGCCGCCGGCCCACGCGGCGAACGGCACGTGAGCGGCACCGTAGCTGAGGTCGTAGCAGTCGCCGCCGGGTGCGAGCAGCAGGCCGGGCAAGAGGGGCATGAGGCCCTGGTGGCCTGCCGAGGTGGCGTTGACGATCAGGTCGTAACGGTCGCCCTTGAGCGCGATGTGCGTGCGCGGCAAGACCTTGCCGAGCGCCTTGAAAGTATCCGCCAGCTCTTCGGGCTTCCAGGGATTGCGGTTGGATACGACCAGCAGCGCGGGCTCCGCCGCGAGCAGCGGCCCGAGAATGCCGCGCGTGGCGCCGCCAGCTCCGAGCACCAGCACTCGCCGGCCTTTCGGCGCGATGCCGAGACGCGCGAGATCGGCCGCAAAACCTTCGCCATCGGTGTTGTCGCCGGCCCATCCGGTATCCGTGCGCAGCAAGGTGTTGACGGCACCTGCGAGCTGCGCGCGCTCCGATACCGACTCGCACAGCCTGACCACGGCCTGCTTGTGCGGCAGGGTGACGTTGAGTCCGCGCAGGCCTTCGGCGTGCAGACGCTGCAACTCGGCGGCGAGCACGGAGGGCGCAATCTCGATGGCCTCGTAACTCAGGCTCTGCGAAGTTTGAACCGCGAACTGCGCGTGAATGACGGGCGATCTGGAGTGGGCGACGGGCTGCCCGATGACGGCGTAGCGATCCATAAGCTTATTCGGCGAGCCAGGTCGCGGCCTGTTTCGCGTAGTACGTCAGAATCAGATCGGCACCGGCGCGCCGGAAACACAGCAGCGCTTCCATCAGCGCGCTGCGACGATCGAGCCAGCCGTTGGCGATCGCCGCGTGCAGCATCGCGTACTCGCCGCTCACCTGGTAAGCCGCGACCGGCACCTCGAACCGATCCTTCACGCGGCGCACGATGTCCAGGTACGGCATGCCGGGTTTGACCATGACGATGTCCGCGCCCTCGGCCAGGTCCATCTCCACTTCGCGCAGCGCTTCGTCGGTGTTCGCCGAATCCATCTGGTAGCTGCGCTTGTCGGCCTTGCCGAGATTGCGCGACGAACCCACAGCCTCGCGAAACGGCCCGTAGAAACTGGACGCGTACTTGGCGGCATAGGACAGGATCAGCACGTTCTTCTGGCCGTCACGCTCCAGCACTTCGCGAATCTGGCCGACCCGGCCGTCCATCATGTCGCTGGGCGCGAGGATGTCGGCGCCCGCTCGTGCGTAGACGAGCGCCTGGCGGCGCAGCACCTCGACGGTGGCGTCGTTGGCCACGTCACCCGAAGCATCGAGCACGCCGTCGTGGCCGTGTGTGGTGAAAGGATCGAGCGCCACATCCACCAGAATGGCCAGGCCCGGGCAGGCCTTCTTCACCGCTTGAACCGCGCGTGGAACCAGACCTTCCGGGTTGAGCGCTTCGCTGCCGTCGTCGCGCTTGAGTCCCTGCGGAATCACCGGGAACAGCGCGACGCAGGCGATGCCCAAGGCCTGAAGTTCCCGACATTCGCGCACCAGCACATCGAGGTCGAGTCTGGACACGCCCGGCATCGAGACGACCGGTCCCTGCAAATCGCCCTCGGCCACGAACAGCGGCTGGATCAGTTGCGCGGCCACGAGGCGCGTTTCGCGCACCATCGCGCGGATCGCCTCGGTCTGGCGCAGGCGGCGCGGGCGGGCGGCGGGGAATCGGGCAACGCTCAAGGTCTTGTTCTCGGTGCGGACGTCACGAATTATAGGGCGATGGAACCTTCTCCAGACTTTGCGGAACTATTGCGACCCGCAATCTTCTTCGCGCTGCTCGCCGTCATCGGGTCGGCCGAGCGTTGGTATCCGGTTCGTCTCAGCGACCCGCAGCGGCCGCTGCGCTGGCCGTCCAACTTCGGCCTGGTGGCCCTCGGCTCGGTGCTGCTGATGGTCTTGCAGCTCAGCTCGTACGCCGTTTCGGCCTGGGCGCAGGTCGCAGGCTTCGGCTTGTTCAACCGCACCGGGGCACCGCTCTGGATCGAACTGGTGCTCGCATGGCTGCTGCTCGATCTGGTCATTTACTGGCAGCACCGCGCGTTCCACGAAATCCGCTGGCTGTGGCCGCTGCATCGCGTACATCACAGCGACGTGGAGTTCGACGTGACCACCGGCCTGCGCTTTCATCCGGGCGAGCTGCTGGCCTCGCAACTGTTCAAGATGGGCGTGATCGCGATGCTCGGCGCACCCTGGCTCGCGGTGCTGCTGTTCGAGATCGGCCTGTCCTCGTTCGCGCTGTTCACGCACGCCAACCTGCGCCTGCCGCCGGCGTTCGAGCGAGTGCTGCGCTGGCTGTTCGTGACGCCGGACATGCATCGCACTCACCACTCCACCCATCGATTCGAAACCGACAGTAACTATGGCAATGTGCTGAGCATGTGGGACCACCTGTTTCGCTCCTACACGCGCGAACCGCATGAAGGACATCGCGAGATGCGCATCGGATTGAGCACTTTCCGCGTACCGTCCACGCAGAATCTGGCGTCCCTCCTGGTTCAGCCTCTCGAACGATGAGGCACAGTGCGCGAACACAAGGGCCGTTCGGCCTGGAGAGAGAGGCCGGTATCATGCGCGACCCAAAACGAGAAGAAGCCGAATGGCCGATGTTCAGCAGCTGACCCGACTGCTACACGCCACCGCCGCAGGAGACGAGCGCGCGTTTGCGGAGTTGTATCGCGTATCGAGTTCGCATCTGTACGGATTGCTGTTGCGTATGTTGCAGCGGCGGGACTGGGCAGAAGAGGCGTTGCAGGATTGCTTCATCAAGATATGGCAGAAGGCGGAAACCTACGATACAGAAAAGGGCGCTCCGCTCACATGGCTGCTCAGTGTGGCCCGGTATCGGGCACTGGACTTGCTTCGCATGAAGCGGCCCGAAGTCGAAATGCCGGACGACGGCGACGACTACGCGCTGCCGCCAATGACTTTGGCGGACGAATCGCAGGATCCCCTGGCCCGCGCCGCCGAGGGCGAAGGCATTGCGCGCATGCGCGAGGGGCTCAAGGAATTACCGCCAGAACAGCGCGAAGCGGTGCTGCTGGCCTACTACGAGGGATATACACACCAGGAACTCGCGGTGCGCATGAACGCGCCATTGGGCACGGTCAAGAGCTGGGTTCGTCGCGGGTTGGCGCGGCTGCGCGAAGTGCTGGACGCATGACATGAACTATCAATCCACCCAACTGCGTCAGGCCCTGGCTTCCGAGTACGTCGCGGGCACGCTCGTCGGCGCCGCGCGCAGGCGCTTCCAGAAATTGCTCGCTCAGGACCCGTCCCTGCGCGAGGAAGTCCGGTATTGGGAAGAACGTTTCAACGGCCTGGGAATTTTCGAGCCGGTACCGCCGCGCGCACTGGTCTGGACCGAGATCGAGCAGCGCATGCGCCAGACCTCGGACAAGGTCATTCCGATCGTCGCGAAGCGTCAGCAGGTGAGCCTGAATTTCTGGCGCTTGTGGGCGGGCCTTGCCACCGCTGCCAGCGTGGTGCTCGGTGTCATTCTTCTGCGGCAACCCGAAGGCCTTCCATTTCTGCCGCCGCAGCGTCAGGTGGTCGAGGTCAAGGTGCAGGTGCAGGCCTACATCGCGGCGGTGAAATTGCCCAAGGAAGACGCGCAGTGGACGGTCAGCATCCTGCCGGACTCCCGTTCGGTGCGTGTCATCGCCAGCGGCGCGGTCAAGCTGCGCGAAGACGAGGAGTACGAACTCTGGTGGCTCGACGACGAAGGCGTGACCTCGCTCGGCCTGCTGCCTCGCAACGGCGCCTGGCAGGCCATGCTGCCGAAAAACGTGCAGCCCAGGAGTACGGGGCGTATTGCGGTCAGCCTCGAACCGCCCGGCGGTTCGCAGGCGGAGAGCGGCCCGAGCGGCCCGGTGCTGATGGCGACGCCGCTGGTGCCGTCGATCTGACCTGGGAGACGCGGCGCGGGGTCGTGCTCTCACCGAAAAAAAGAATCACGCAAAGACGCAGAGAAAAGCGCACAGGCGCAGAAAAGTAAAACTGAATCCGCTTCCTTGCGTCTTGGCGTTCCTTTGCGCCTTTGCGTGATTCTTGTAGTTGTTGGAACAGCTTCAACGTCGGGCTGAACGAGATGCTTTACTCCGTCTCCGCTTTCGCCGGGCGCGCCGCCAGCGTCTTCACCGCCTGAACCGCCGTGATTTCGCCGGCAAGCAAGCGCACGACCTGCTCGGTGATCGGCATGTCCACTTTGAGGCTGCGCGCGAGTCGCAGCACTTCCGGTGCGGCCTTCACACCTTCCACCACCTGCTGGATTTCCCGAATCGCGTCACGCACCGACTTGCCCTGGGCCAGCAGCAAACCCATGCGGCGATTGCGCGACTGGTTGTCGGTGCAGGTCAGCACAAGGTCGCCCATGCCGGACAGGCCCATCAGGGTTTCGGGATGCGCGCCGAGTGCCTCGCCCAGCCGCATGATCTCGGCCAGCCCGCGCGTGATGAGCGCAGCGCGCGTGTTGGCACCCAGACCCATGCCGTCGGCGATGCCCACCGCAATCGCCATGACGTTCTTCGCCGAACCGCCGATTTCCACGCCGACGACGTCGTCCGAGGTGTAGGCGCGGAACCCGTCACCGTGAAGGGCGTGTGCCGTCAGCTCGGCAAACGGTTCGTTGCGGGAGGCCACGGTCACGGCCGTGGGCAGGCCCAGGCCCAGCTCGCGGGCGAAGGTGGGCCCGGAAATCACTGCGAGCAGTCGCGCCGGACCCAGCACGTCCTCGACCACCTCGTGCACAAGCTGGCCGGTGCCGGGCTCAAGGCCTTTGCAGGCGCAGGCAAGACCTTGATCGGCGTTCAGTAACGGCTGGATGCGAACTAGTGTTTCGCGCAGCGCGTGGCTCGGCACCACGACCCAGACGTGCGCGGCGCCACGAACCGTTGCTTCGAGATCGGAGCTGGCCGACAAGGCAGCCGGGAAAGGGCAGCCCGGCAGATAACGCGTATTGACCCGCGCGATCTGCATGGCGCTCAGTTCGGCGTCGTGCCTGCCCCAGAGCCGCGTCGGCGTGCCGCGTCGAGCCAACTGGATCGCGATCGCGGTTCCGTACGAACCGGCACCGAGAACCGCGAGCCCGATCATGGCTCAGTGCGTCGGCGCGCCGGTCGGGTCGAGAATCACCTTGCTGGATTCGGCGCGCTGGCGCTGCAGATGTTCCATGTACAGCGCTTCGAAGTTGATCGGCTGCAACAGCAACTGCGGGAAGCCGGCCTTCTGCACGAAATCGGCGACGGCTTCGCGCGCAAACGGGAACAGCATGCTGGGGCAATAGCCGCCGATGATCGCTGCCTTCTCCTGCGGATTGGCAAAGCCGCGAACCAGGAAAATTCCGGCCTGCTTCACTTCGACGAGGAAGGCGGTTTCCTCGCCCGACTTGGCGGTGACGGTGACCGTCAGGACGATGTCGAACTGGTCGTCGTTGATGGCCGACATCTGCGTGCCGACGTTGACGTCGATCGCCGGCTGGGTATTGCCCGAAAAAATCTTCGGCGCCAACGGCACCTCGATGGATGCGTCCTTGATGTAGATCTTTTGCAGCAGGACCTGGCGATTGGGAATCTGGGCGGCGGGGTCCGCGGTGGCGGTTTCGGCCATGGGGTTTCTCGATGTAAGGGGTGGGAATCCGGGCCTCCTTCACCGGCGTTTTGCGCGCCGGCCCTGGCCCGAAGGGCGCAAAGGATAGCCTGCCCGGCCTGCCTGTAGCTTTTCTGCAGGGCACCTAGTTTTGCAGCAGGGGATCCAGCTTGCCGGCGCGATCCATGGCCGACAGGTCGTCGAAACCGCCCACGTGGGTTTCGCCAACGAAGATCTGCGGAACCGTGCGGCGGCCGCTGATGCGCATCATCTCTTCACGCCGCGCCTGGTCCTCGTCCACGCGGATTTCCTCGAAGCGCACACCCTTTCCTTCCAGCAGGCGCTTGGCCATCACACAGTACGGGCACCACAGCGTGCTGTAGACGCGGACCGCTTTCATGGGGTGACTCTCAGACCTGTGCTTACTTCGCCGTCACCGGCAGATTGCTTTGGAGCCAGCCATTCAGACCGCCGCGCATGGGATAGGCCTCGGCGAAGCCGAGCTTGCGCAGCTTGGCCGCGGCCTCGCTGCTCGAACCGCCGAGCGCGCAGTAGACGATGACCGGGCGCGTTTTATCCTTGCCCAGTTCGCTGACCCGCTCTTCCAGCTTTGTGGGCAGCAGGTTGATGGCGTTGAGCAAGTGGCCCTTCTTGAAATCCGCAGCGGGTCGCAGGTCCACGATCACCGGTTCGCGGTCGTTGATCATGCGCACCGCTTCCATCGCGGACAGGCGCTTGCCGCCGGTGATGTTGCCGTGCACTTCGTTGGCGACGATGAGCATCAGCACCGCGCCGAAAGCCGCGAACAGGGGAATCTGATTGCCGATGAATTCGATGAACTGCTGCATGGATGTATTTAAGTAATCGAGGCCACCAGGGAGTGGCCAATGGGTTGAACGATCGGGTGCATCGCAGGTGCCGGGCATGACACCATCACGCATGCCGATTATCGCATCGACCATCGCACCGCGCCTGCACCGTCTGACCGCATCGTGCGTGATATTGATCTTGGTTGTTGCAAGCCTTGTGCCGGTCGCGGCGCGAGCGGATGCAGCCGACGAGGCCAAGCGCGAGGCCGAACTCAAATCGCTGCGCGCGCGCATTTCCAGACTGGACCGGGAACTCGGCTCCGACCGGCGCAACCAGGACACGCTGCGACGGCAGATCGAAGACGCCGAGAAACTCATCGCTGCGGCCGCGCGCAGCGCGCGCCAGACCGAAGCCGCCGAGGCGGCGCAGCGAGAACAGGTCAAGGCCGCACAGGCCGCGCGGGCGCAAACCCTGGGCCTGGTCGAACAGCATCGCGATGACTTGGCGAAGTCGCTGCGCGCGAGCTACATGGCCGGCAATCCGGGACGGCTGCAACTGGCGTTTCGGCAGAACGAGACCGCCGGGCTTGGGCGGCTGGACGCCGACATTGCCGCCCTGGCGCGCGCACTCCACCGGCAACTGGCCGGACTGGAAACGACGCTGATGCAACTGGCGCTCGCCGAGCAGGCACTTGCCACCGAACAGGAAGCGCTGGAACAGCGCAGCCGCACCGCGCGCGAGGCGCTGGTCGCGCTCCAGCACGCGCAACGCGGACGCCGCGAGAAGCTCGACGCACTGGCCCGCCGAGGTTCCAGTCGCGCCATGGAACTGGCGCAGGCGCAGGCCGAGCACGGTCGCGTCGAGAAGCTGCTCGAGGATCTGCGTCAGGCGCTGCTGGAATCGCCGACGACATTCGAGCGCGGCACGCCCTTCAACCGCCTGCGCGGCCGCTTGCCCTGGCCCTTGCGCGGGTCCTTGCTGGCACGGTTCGGCAGTCCCAAGGGCGACGGGCCGCTGACCTGGAGCGGCATGTGGATCAAGGCCGCGGCCGGCGCTGCCGTGAAGGCGGTCGCGGACGGCCGCGTGGTCTATGTCGGCTGGCTGCAACGCTACGGCCTGGTTGTCATCGTGGACCACCCGGGGAAGTACCTGTCGATCTACGGTCACTTGCAGGAAGCACAAGTCGAGGTCGGTGAAACCGTCGATGCCGGCAGGCGCGTCGCCTCGGCCGGCAACAGCGGCGGACACGAGCAGACTGGCGTGTACTTCGAGATTCGCCAGGGCGCCGCAGCAATCGATCCGCGCGCCTGGCTCGCGCCCTGACTCGCAGCCCAAGGGGCGCTGCACTATCTTGATGCGCGACGCACAACGCACAACCCCAGAGGTGGAGATGCAGCGTTATCGATATCTGGGCCTGGCACTGGCCCTGTTGCTCGTGTATCTGCCTGCGGCCGCCAGGATCGAACAGCGCGAGGCCGATCAATTGCGCAACCGCCTGACGCCGCTAGGCGCCGAGCGCGCGGCGAATGCGGCGGGCACCATTCCCGAATGGAGAGGCGGACTGACCGCGCCCCCGCCCTGTCACGCCGCGGGCCAGCGCTACTGCAATCCGTTTGCGGCCGACAAGCCGCTGACCACGATTTCCGCGACCAACCTGGACGCCTGGCGCGATCAGCTTCCGGCAGGCCAGATCGACCTGCTGCTGCGCCATCCGCAGACCTACCGGATCGCCGTGTATCCCTCGCGCCGCAGCTTCGCCAATCCGGGTGCGGTGTACGAGGCCGCGTATCGCAACGCGCTCAAGGCCAGCCTTGCGCCGTCCGGCAACGCCGTACGCGAGGCCGCGCTGGCGGTGCCTTTCCCCGTGCCCAAGAACGGTGTCGAACCCATCTGGAATCACCGCCTGCGCTATCGCGGGCCGGGGTACTCGCGCCGGTTCAGCCAAGCCTCGGTCACCACTTCGGGCGAGGCCAGTCTGGTTCGCGTGCGCGAGGACGTGGACGTGCCGTACGCGAGCACCGGGTCGCTCGATGAGGGCGTTGCACTGCGCTGGCTGCAAGTGGCGATGAATCCGGAACGCCTGCATGGGTATCTGAGCTTGTTTCACGAATCGCTCGATACGGACCATTGGCCGCAGAAGACCTGGCGGCAGTTTCCCGAGCCGAGCCGCATCCGCAAGGAGAAGACGTTCGGCTTCGACAACGCCGGCATGCTGTCCGACGACCTGCGCTTCGACGACCAGCTCGACACCTACTTCGGCAGTCCGCAGCGCTATTCGTGGCGCATCGTGGCCAAGCGTGAGCTGGTGGTGCCGTACAACAGCTATGCCATGCACAGCGGCCGCGGTTCGCTGCGCGAACTCATACGGCCGGGACACCTCGACCCGAAGCTTGCGCGCCACGAACTGCACCGCGTGTGGGTGGTGGAAGCCAACCTCAAACCGAACGCAACGCACCGCTACAAGCGGCGCACGTTCTACATCGACGAGGACAGTTGGCAGATTCTCGGCGTCGATCTGTACGACCGCGACGACCGCCTGTGGCGCTGGCAGGAAGTGCACACGATCATGGCTTACGACCGCTCGCTGCTGATGCCCTCGGTCGAAGCGATCTACGACTTCGACAGTTCGCGCTACCTCGTCACCGGCATCGACGAGGGCGATCCCGAGCGGGTCGAGACGAGTTTCGATGCGGATCGCTTCACGCCTTCCGACGCGCAGGCTCAGGTGCCGCGACGGCAGTGATTGCGGCACCATGCGGGCCTGCTACGGTCTATCGTCGATGAAGCTCCCGACTCTGCTTGCCGCGCTGCTGCTGTCTTCCGTCGCCATGGCGGACGCAAAGGTGTACCGCTGGATCGACGGCAACGGCCAGGTTCACTTCGGGCAGGTTCCTCCGGCCTCGGGTGCTTACGAGACGCTCACGACGCGAGCCGTTCCACCTGCCTCGCAGGAAAGCGCGGCTGCCGATGCGAAATCGACGAACGAAGACACGCGTCGCTTCCTCGAAGAAGCCGACGCAGCCAATCGCGCCAAGGCCGAGCAAAAAGCCAAGGCCAAGGAGGAGCGGCAGGACGCGCAACGCAAGTGCAGCGAGGCGCGCGAGCGCGTGACCTTTCTCGAAGAGCGCACCGCGCGACGCCTAGTCACCGCCGGCGCGGACGGTGAACTCGAAAGGCTTCCAGAAGACGAGTTCCTGCGTCGTCTGGCGTCGGCGCAAAGGAACGTCGAGACCTATTGCCGATGAGCACGGCACCCATCCTGATCGTCGGCTGCGGCGATCTTGGCGTGCGGGTGGGACAGCGTCTGGTCGCGAAAGGCGAGCGCGTAACCGGGCTGGTGCGGACGGAGCAGAGCGCGGCCTTGCTCGCCGCGTCCGGCATCGACGCGCAGTTGCTCGACCTGGACGCCGCGCCTGCCCCCGACGCCGCGCGCGTCTTCTGGTTTGCGCCACCACCCAACCAGGGCGCGCAGGATTCGCGACTCCGCATCTGGCTGGCGAGTCTGCCTTCCGCGGCGCGAAGAATCGTCTACGTCTCCACGTCCGCGGTCTACGGCGACTGCAACGGACGCTGGATAGCCGAGGACGAGCCGCTCAAGCCGCAGAGCGACCGCGGTCGGCGTCGCCTGGACGCAGAGCGCGCGCTTGCAGAATTCGCGCCCTCCACCGGCAGCGAATCCGTGGTGCTGCGCGTACCCGGCATCTACGGCCCCGGTCGCCTGCCCATCGAACGGCTGAAGCAGAATCTTCCGGTCGTGCGCGACAGCATTGATGAAGCTCAGCGCCGCTGGACCAACCGCATCCACATCGACGATCTCGCCACCGCCGCCATCGCCGCGATGCGGCTGGGCCGCCATGGCGCCGCGTACAACGTGACAGACGGCCAGCCCACCACCATGAGCGACTACTTCCTTCGTTGCGCGCGCCTGCTCGGCCTGCCGGAGCCGCCACTGGTTTCGATGGACGAGGCCCGCCAGCGGCTGAGTCCGTCGATGATGTCGTTCATCGAAGAATCCAAGCGTCTGCGCAACGACCGGATGCTCGAAGAGCTGGGCGTGAAGCTGCGTTATCCCGATCTGGCCACCGGCCTTCCGGCCTGTCTGCCTCTCTGAGGTCGGGCTGTAGGTCGGGCTTCAGCCCGACTTGCCGGCCGGGACGTCGGCGCGACGCCCGACCTACAAAGAATCCCTAGAATATTTCTCGCGGCATACCGGACCGCATAGGGAGAGTCCTCGTCATGAGCATGGTTCAGGAGTTCAAGCAGTTTGCGATGCGCGGCAACGTGGTCGATCTGGCGGTGGGCGTCATCATCGGCGCCGCTTTCGGCAAGATCGTGTCTTCGCTGGTCGGCGACGTGGTGATGCCGGTACTCGGGCTGATGATCGGCGGCATCGACTTTTCCGACCTGGCCATAACGCTCAAGGCGGCCGAGGGCGACAAACCGGCGAATCTGCTGAGCTACGGCAAGCTGATCCAGACCACCTTCGACTTCATCATCGTCGCCTTCGCCATCTTCATGGTAGTCAAGGGCATCAACCGCATGAAGAGGAAGGAAGAGGCCGCACCACCGCCGCCGCCCCCGGGTCCGAGCAACGAGGAAAAGCTGCTGGCCGAAATCCGCGATCTGCTGAAAAAATAGTCGGCGTACGACGGGCCGTGCCCGTCGACCCGGTGGGTACGGGCCGTTCACAGGGTTGTCCGAAGTTCATTCCGTTAGACTTGCCGCCGCTTTACAGGGGGCACTGGCGGGTGTGGGCACCGTCTCGCACCATCCATTCGAATTTCCAGAGAGGGTTTTACGCATGCCGGTCAAGATCGCCGTGCTCAAGGAAACCGCGCCGCGCGAGAAGCGCGTGGCGCTGGTGCCTGCCGTTGCCGACAAGCTGACCAAGCTCGGCGCGGAGTTGTCCATGCAGTCCGGGGCTGGGCTAGCCGTGAAGCTCGCGGACGCCGCGTTCAAGAATGTGCTGTTCGCCGCCAACCCGAACGGGCTGGTGACCGACGCCGACATCGTGCTGTGCGTGCAGCCGCCCGCGCTCGATGTGGTGGAGGCGATGAAGGAAGGCGCGATCCTGATTTCCTTCATCTACGCGCACAAGGAGCTGGCGCTCACGGCGAAGCTGCGCGACAAGAAAATCACCTCCTTCGCGATGGAGCTGGTGCCGCGCATCACGCGCGCGCAGGCGATGGACGCGCTCTCGTCGCAGGCCGCGCTGGCGGGTTACTACGCCGCGCTGCTCGGCGCCACGCAGATCGCGCGAATTCTTCCCATGATGACGACTGCGGTCGGGTCGATCCGGCCGGCGCGTTGTCTGGTGATGGGCCTCGGCGTGGCGGGCCTGCAGGCGCTGGCCACCGCGCGCCGGCTCGGCGCGATCACCGAGGGCTACGACGTGCGCCCCGAAACCAAGGAGCAGGCCGAGTCGCTCGGCGCGAAGTTCGTCGATACCGGCGTCGATGCGCGCGGCCAGGGCGGCTACGCGCGTGAGTTGACGCCGGAGGAAAAGGACAAGATCGCATCGGTCGTGACCAAGCACATCCAGTCGGCGGACATCATCATCACCACGGCCGCGATTCCCGGTCGTCCCTCGCCGAAGCTGATTTCGAAGCACCAGGTCGATGGCATGAAGGCCGGTGCGGTGATCGTGGATCTGGCGGCGGAAGGCGGCGGCAACTGCGAGTACACGCAGCCCGGCGAGACGATCCAGGTCGGCCAGGTCACGATCTGCGCGCCGCTCAACGTGCCGTCCCTGCTGGGCGAACACGCGAGCGAGCTGTACGCGAAAAACCAGTTCAACCTGATCGAACTGTTTCTCAAGGACAAGGCGATCAGCATCGACTGGACCGACGAGGTGCTCGCCAAGAGCTGCCTCACGCACGATGGCGAAATCAAGAACGAGATGGCCAAGAAGGCCGTCGAGGGATAAAGGGAAAACACATGGAAGCGCACACTGCAATCACCGGCTTCGTCGCCCTTTACATCTTCATGCTCGCGGCCTTCACCGGCTACGAGATCATCGGCAGAGTGCCCTCGATCCTGCACACCCCGCTGATGTCGGGTTCCAACTTCGTGCACGGCATCGTCGTGGTCGGCGCGATCTATGCGACGCTCAACGCGACCTCTGTGCTCGAACAGGCCATCGGCTTCTTCGGCGTGCTGCTCGGCGCCGGCAACGCGGCCGGCGGTTACGTCGTCACTGAGCGCATGCTTGAGATGTTCAAGCCGTCGGACAAGAAAGCTGCTGAAAAGAAGTAAGGGACGACAAACATGAGCCCCAACCTGATTATCGACGCCAGCTTCATCGCGGCGGCTTTCCTCTTCATCTACGGCCTCAAGCGCATGTCCTCGCCGGTCACGGCGCGGTCGGGCATCGTGGTGGCCGGCTACGGCATGCTGGTCGCGATACTCGCGAGCTTTCTCTACTACTTCGGCGTGACCGAAGCCGCCAAGCCGCGTCTCTTGGCAAACGCTGCCATCGCATTCGTGGCACTGGCCCTGGGCGTGAGCTGGGCCTGGTGGAGCGGCAAGCGAGTCGCGATGACCGCGATGCCGCAGATGGTCGCGCTGTACAACGGCATGGGCGGCGGCTCGGCCGCAGCCATCGCCGCGATGGTGCTGTTGCAGCCTGTCGTGGAAGGGGCACCGAGTCACGGCTTCGTGCATTACCTCGTGACCATCTTCGGTGGCCTGATCGGCGCGGTCTCGCTGTCTGGCTCCTTGATCGCCTGGGCCAAGCTCGATGGCCGCATCAACGGCACCTGGCGTTTCACCGGCCTGCAGCTCATGAACGGCACGGTGATGCTGATCACGCTCGGCGTTGGCCTGTACATCGTGTTCGGCTTCGACGGACATGCGCCGCCGATGGTGACGGTTGGGTTCTTTGCCGCGGCGCTGATTTTCGGCGTACTCATGACCATGCCCATCGGCGGCGCCGACATGCCGGTCGTGATCTCGCTCTACAACGCTTTCACGGGTCTGGCAGTCGGCATGGAAGGCTACGTCTTGCAGAACCCCGCCCTAATGATTGCCGGCATGGTGGTCGGTTCCGCCGGCACTCTGCTCACGCTACTCATGGCCAAGGCCATGAATAGCAGCGTGTCGAACGTGATCTTCTCCAACTTCGGCGCGACCGGCAATGAGGAGCAGGGCGAGATCAAGGGCTCGATGAAGCCGGCTGAGGCCGGCGATGCGGGCGTGCAGATGCGCTATGCGCAGAAGGTCATCATCGCGCCGGGTTACGGCCTGGCGGTGGCGCAGGCGCAGCACAAGCTCTATGAGTTCGTGAAGCTCTTGCAGGCCGCGGACGTGGACGTGAAGTTCGCGATCCACCCGGTCGCAGGCCGCATGCCCGGCCACATGAACGTATTGCTGGCCGAAGCGGGGGTCCCTTACGACATCATCTTCGACATGGAAGACATCAACGGCGAATTCAAGGACGCCGATGTCGCGATCGTGGTCGGCGCCAACGACACCGTGAATCCGGCCGCGCGCACCAACAAGTCCTCCCCGATCTACGGCATGCCGATTCTCAACGTCGATCAGGCCAAGCAGGTCTACGTGGTCAAGCGCGGCCAGGGCAAGGGCTACTCTGGCGTGGAGAACGAACTGTTCTTCAAGGACAACTGCAATCTCGTCTACGGTGACGCGCAGAAGGTGATGGTCGCGATGGTGCAGGCGGTCAAGTCGCTGGAAGGCGGCGGGCACTGAGCGCCGCTGCGCTGCGAAAAGGGCCGCCACAACAAGGCGGCCTTTTTCGTTGCGCGACGCGATGCCATTCCCTTTGTTCCGCGCACGCAACCTCCCGCACCGTGTGACCATTCGTTGCGACCCTGGTGGCGCAGCGGTGTACGGCAAGGGCGCGGCCCTGGTGTACCTTGAAGGTCGCTGTTTCAGGAATAGCCATCGCCGATGCTCGCAGCCGCCTGGGCTCATGTCGAAGCCAATCTCTGGCTCTATCTCTCGATCCCGGTCACCAGCGGACTGATCGGCTACGTCACCAACGTGGTCGCGATCCAGATGATGTTCTATCCCCTCGAGTTCATCGGCATCCCGCCGTATCTCGGTTGGCAGGGCATCATCCCGCGCAAGTGCGCCAAGATGGCCAGCGTCGCGGTCGAAACGATGGTGCCGGCGCTCATCACCGAGCGCGAGATCTTCCAACGCATGGACCCGCAGCGTGTTGCCCAAACCCTCCGCGAACCGGCCTCGCGCATGGTCGAGGAAGTGCTCGACGAGGTGATGAGGAAACGCTGGCCGCGCATCTGGGACCTGGTGCCGCCGGCCGCGCGCAAGCGGCTCGCCAGCGGTGGTGGCGGTGCGGGCGCGAACTCCGTCGTCGCCGACGTGATGCAGGACCTGACCGACATCGTGGAAGTGATCTTCGACCTCAAGACCATGGTCGTGGACACGCTGATGCGCGACAAGCGCCTCATCAACCGCATCTTCCAGGAAACGGGTCGCGCGGAGTTCCGCTTCATCGGCAATTCCGGTTTCTACTTCGGCTTCCTGTTCGGCCTGTTCCAGATGGTCGGCTGGATGTTCTACAAGGGCGACTGGCAGTTGCCCTTCTTCGGCCTCGTCGTCGGCTACGCGACGAACTGGCTCGCGCTGTGGATGATCTTCCGCCCGATCAAACCGCGGCGTTACGCTGGCGTCCTCACCTGGCAGGGCCTGTTCCACAAGCGGCAAAAGGAAGTGGCGCGCGACTACGCCGCGCTGATCGCGTCCACAGTCGTCACGCCCTCGCACATCATCGAGTCCGTGCTCGCGGGACCGAACGCGGGACGCATCGTCGACGTCGTCGAGCGGCGCCTGCGCAAGGTGTTCGACGACCAGCGTTTCATTGCTTTCGCCCGCGCGACGATAGGCCGCGAGCGTCTCGACACGGTGCTCGACGCGCTGGTGGCGCGGGTCATCGAACGCCTGCCGGAAATGATGCGGCTCGTGGACCCCTACATGATGGAAGCGATGGACCTGTCGAACACGCTCGCCGAACGCCTGCGCTCGCTCTCGCCGGCAGCATTCGAGGACATGCTGCGTCCCGCGTTCAAGGAGGACGAGTGGATTCTGATTGCAGTCGGCGCAGCGCTCGGGTTTGCGGTGGGAGTGGGGCAGTTGATTCTGTTTGCGCTGTTTTCGGTGGCGGTGACGGCCTGACGAAAAGTAGGGCGGGTTAGGTGCGGCTGCTCGCGCCGTAACCCGCCGCTTGCTGCGCACGGGATTCGCGGAAGGCGGGTTACGCGATGAAGCTGCTAACCCGCCCTCGCTTACGAACAATCCCAGCCGAACAATACAAGGCGGCAGTGGCGGCAAATGAATTTGTAGAACGCGGGATCTCCGCCAGACTCGTAGTGCTCGATGACCGCCTTCCAATTTGCTTCAGCGAAGTTCTGTTCTTCGAGCAATAGTCTCTTTGCTTCTCGCGAGATGTTGACGAGGTCTTCCTTAGAAGCGTCGCCATGGAACTCGCAGGCATCCGCGCAATGGGCAAGCCACGCCTCGCCTTGCCATGAAACAAATGCGGGAGTACGCAGGTGAACTTCATCTACGACCGCATCCGGCACGCCCGCTACTTTGAGCGGGTGCGAGTCGGCAAAGGACGCGCCCAGCTTTGCTGCAGCCGATCCATCTGCGATGCACCAGGGGCAGATGTGACCCTGCAGTTCATCTTCGGCGTAGACCGGCCCCGTGTAGATGAAGCCGCGTGCCTTCAGGCACGCGGTGCACTTCACATCGTCTGCCGTCACCACGCCAGTAGCGACTGGGTTTGGGTGATAGCGAAACGTTGGAAGCTCTTGGTTCATGGGTGCTAACACCGAGATTAGCCAGCCGGCAATCTAGCACCCGGCTTCCACGCCAACCCGCCCAGCACAATCACGCGCATCTGGTCGGTGAGCGTCCTGGTCATCGCGCCCTTTGCGTCGGGGTGATTCGGCGGCAGCTCCAGCAGTTCGCCAAGCGCTGATACCACCGTGTTCACGAGCAGGCTCGCCATCATCTCCAGGTCTTCGCGCGGCAACTGGTTGTAGTGCGGGAATTTTGCGAAGTCGGCGGCGAGGTCCACGACGAAGCCGCGGATCTCGCGCGCGATCGCGTCGCGGATCGGCTTGGAGCCGCCGTAGCGCTCGCGCGTGAGGAAGTGGAACGCGGCGCGGTTGTTCTCGACGTAGAGCAGGAAGGTGCTCACCGAGGCCGAGAGCATGTTGTCGCCCGGCGCCTGCACCGTGCGCGCGGCGCGGATCAGCTTGCGCAGCTGCTGGCAGGTCTCGTCGACGAGCGCGAGGCCCAGCTCGTCCATGTCGCGGAAGTGGCGATAGAACGAGGCCGGCACCACGCCGGCATCGCGCGTGACCTCGCGCAGCGACAGGCTCATGAAACTGCGGCCGGTCGCGACCTGGGCGATGGCCGCGTCAAGCAGCGTCTGCCGGGTCTGCTGCTTTTTCTCGTCGCGGATTGCCATGGGCCGGCAGGCTAGCACGAACGGTACGTTCGTCTGGATAAAAATATCAATCCAGTCATGCAGATGACTATTTAATCGTGCCGTTCGTCGGCTTTTCAGTAAACGACTGTTGACTCATTCTGGCGTCGCGGGCAGGATGTAAACACTTGTTCACCCAAACCACAACGAAACGGAGATTTTGAAATGGCTTCCCCCGCTGCAAACACGCTGACCCGCCCCGTGAACTTCCTCGCCAAGACCCTGCGCCCGCTGGTCAGCCCGCAGGTGTTCGACTTCTGGGCGCGCGAGCTGGACAGCACCGCGAGCCACGGCCGCGTGATGGCACGTATCGTCGCCAAGCGCGCCGAATCGAGCCGCGCAGTGACGCTCGACCTGCAGGCGAACCGTAATTTCGCCGGCTTCAAACCCGGTCAGCACGTGAACGTCAGCGTGGACGTGCAAGGCCGCCGCCTGACGCGCAGCTACAGCCTGACGGGCGTTCCGAGCGCCGATGGCCGATTAAGCCTGACCGTGCAGAAGGTCGAGGGCGGCATTGTGAGTACACATCTGTTCGCCGATGCGCAGGTGGGCGATGTCGTCGAGCTGGAACCCGCCTTCGGTGACATGACCCTGCCGGAAATCCTGCCGGGCAAGCTGCTGTTTCTGGCGGCCGGCAGCGGCATCACGCCGCTGATGAGCCTAACGCGCGAGCTCGCCGCCCGCGGCATGCCGGTCGAGACGACCTTGATCTACTGGGCCCGCCATCGCGCGGACCTGTGCTTTTTGTCCGAGCTGAAGTCGCTCGCTGCAGGGGAGCCGAACTTTCAGTTCCGCATCGCTTTGACCGGCGACGCGGTGACCGCGACCGACGAACTACGTGGCCGGCCTTCGGCGAAGCTGTTCAAACACGCAGTGCCCGACCTCGCCGAGCAGACCGTGTTTGCTTGTGGCCCTTCGGGCTTCGTCAGTCAGATCGAATCTCTTGCCCAGCCGGTCGCGCGCAGCTTCCAGTCGGAAGCCTTCACGCCGCCGGCCTACGCGCCGGTGGATTCCAACGCGACCATCACGGTGATGCTGGCCAAGAGCAACCGCGTGCTGACCGTGAAGACCGGCGAACCGCTGCTCGCCGCGCTAGAAGCGCAAGGAGTGAAGCCCAAGTACGGCTGCCGCATGGGCATCTGCAACACCTGCGCCTGCGGCAAGCGTGAAGGCCTGTCGCGAAACCTTAAGAACGGCGGCGAAACCGCCGAGCCTGAAACCAACCTGCGCATCTGCATCAGCAGCGCGCAGTCCGATATCACGCTGGATCTTTGACCTACGCGCTCATCCCGAGCCAAGCACCCCTCTCCCTCTCGACTCCTTCGGAGTCTCAATCTCCCGCAAGGGGAGAGGGAACCGAAAGCTGGAGCACTGACATGAACACCCCCGACCGCAAACTCTCCCCCGAAGAAATCGAGCGCTTTGGCGCCGAACTCGACGCGCTGCGCGCGCGCACCGTCGCCAAGCTTGGGCCGGAAGACGCCAAGTACATCCGCAGCATCGTGCGCACAGTGCGTTACACGGAAGTCGCCGGCCGCGGCCTGCTGTACGCCGGCTTCTTTCCGCCGGCCTGGGTCGCGGGCACGGCGCTGCTCGGCTTCTCGAAGATCGTCGAGAACATGGAGCTGGGCCACAACGTGATGCACGCCCAGTACGACTGGATGAACGACCCGCATCTCAACGGCCAGAGCTACGAGTGGGACACCAGCTGCACCGCGGACAACTGGCGCAAGACGCACAACTACGAGCACCACACGTACACCAACGTGATGGGCAAGGACCACGACATCGGCTACGGCGTGCTGCGCCTGTATCCCGAGCAGAAGTGGGAACCGCGCTTCCTCGCCAACCCGGCGATGGCACTGTTCCTCATGGCCGGCTTCCAGCACCTGCTCGCGCTGCAGAGCCTGGAGCTGGAGCGCATCGTCGGCGCCAAGAGCAAGGAAAAGCGCAACACCGAGCTGGCGCGCGTGAAGGAAGCAATCAAGCCGGTGTGGAAGAAGATGCGCAAGCAGCTGTTCAAGGACTACGTGTTCTTCCCCGCGCTGGCCGGCCCGTTCTTCCTGCCAGTGCTCACGGGCAACATCGGCGCGAACCTGCTGCGCAATTTCTGGTCGTCCGCGGTGATCTACTGCGGCCACTTCACCGAGGACGCCGAAGTGTTCCCGCTGGAGTCGCTGGAAACCGAGACGCGCGGCCAGTGGTACCTGCGCCAGATGCGCGGTTCGAGCAACTTCACCGGCAACAAGCTCATGCACATCATGAGCGGCAACCTCAGCCACCAGATCGAGCACCACCTGTTCCCGGACGTGCCGGGCCGGCGCTACGCCGAGATGGCGGTCGAGGTACGCGAGTTCTGCAAGCGCTACGGCCAGCACTACAACAGCGCGCCGATGGCGAAGCAGTTTGCCGGCGTGTGGAAGCGCATCTTCCGCCACGCGCTGCCGAGCAAGCCGGCCGCGAAGCGCGATGCGGTGCGCGACGAGATGCCGGAGCTAATGGCGGCCTGAGAGCAGAGCCATCGGGTCGCACAGCAATTGATGCAGAATTCGCGCACCTCGTCCGACCGTACGCCCGCATGCTCCGCTCCCTTTGCATCTTTCTCACCCTGAGTTTCGCCACCGCGCTGGGCGGGTGCATGACCTACGGAGGCTTCGACAAAACGAGGCTCGACCAGTCGAGCCCGGCCAAGGGACCGGGGCCGCTGCGCTATTCCGTCGGAGGCACTTCGCTGATGAACGGTCACACGGCCATCCGCGAGGTGTTCGACCACGAGAGTGGCTTCGACAAGACCGAGCAGGTCGAGAAGCAGCCCAGCGACGGTCTTTACGTGAAGGCAACCGTGGAAAATGTCGCACCGAACGTGGGTGCGGGTGTCGCCACTTACGTCTCTTACGCCACGCTGTTCATAATTCCCGCCTGGTCCACCAACGACGGTTCACGCCTGCTGTTCGACGTCTACCGCGACGGAGCGCATCAGCAACGTTACGAATATCGGATTCAGCGGAAGACCTTCATGTGGCTGCCAATGGTCCTGTTCGCCTGGGTCAACCTTTTCACAACCAGCGAGGGAGAGGCTTTCGAGGCCGTGACCAAGCAATTTCTGCTCGACGCGACGCCGCAGCTCGGACCGAGCTGAATTGGGCGGCCGCGCGGGTCGGCGTCCCGGTCCATTAAACTGGCACTCTCACCTTCTCGACGAGACCGCGCCGTGCGCTTCCAGGGTACCGATAATTACGTCGCCACCGACGACCTCAAGATGGCCGTCAACGCCGCCGTCACCTTGCAGCGCCCGCTGCTGGTCAAGGGCGAGCCGGGCACCGGCAAGACGCGGCTCGCGCAGGAAGTCGCCGACCAGCTCGGCATGCCGTATTACGAATGGCACGTGAAGTCCACGACCAAGGCGCAGCAGGGCCTGTACGAGTACGACGCGGTGTCGCGCCTGCGGGACTCGCAGCTCGGCGACGAGAAGGTCAAGGACATCGCCAACTACATCGTCAAGGGAAAGCTGTGGGAATGCTTCGAGGCCGGCAAGCGTCCGCTGCTGCTGATTGACGAGATCGACAAGGCCGACATCGAGTTCCCGAACGACCTGCTGCGCGAGCTGGACCAGATGGCGTTCTACGTCTACGAGACTCGCCAGACCATCACGGCCGCGAACCGGCCGGTCATCATCATCACCTCGAATAACGAGAAGGAACTGCCGGACGCCTTCCTGCGCCGCTGCTTCTTCCACTACATCCGCTTTCCGGACAAGGACACGATGCAGCGCATCGTTGATGTGCACTTCCCCGACCTGAAGAAGAACCTGGTCAAGGAAGCGATGGAGGTGTTCTTCGGCCTGCGCGAGCTTCCGGGCCTGAAGAAGAAGCCTTCGACGTCGGAACTCCTCGACTGGCTCAAACTGCTGCTCGCGGAAGACATCGATCCCTCCGTGCTGCGCGAGGCGAGCACGAAGAAGACGCTGCCGCCGCTATACGGCGCGCTGCTCAAGAACGAGCAGGATGTACATTTGTTCGAGCGCATCGCGTTCATGGCGCGGCGTAACAACTGATTGATCGTGATCGTCGTCCATCACCTGGAGAACTCGCGCTCACAGCGCGTGCTCTGGCTACTGGAAGAGCTGGGTGTGCCTTATGAGGTGCGTCGCTACGCGCGCGACAAGCAGACCATGCTCGCGCCGCCGGAACTGAAAGCGGTGCATCCGCTGGGCAAGTCGCCGGTCATCACCGACGGCAACGTGGTGGTGGCCGAGTCCGGCAACATCATCGAATACCTCGTCGAGACCCACGGCGGCGGCAAGCTGATCCCGCCTGCCGGCACACAAGAGCGCCTGCGCTACCGTTACTGGCTGCACTACGCCGAGGGTTCGGTCATGCCGCTGATGGTCATGACCCTGATCTTCAACCGACTCGTGCCGATGTCGCCGGCGCTCGTCCGGCCGCTGGTGCGCGGCATCGTGAACAACGTGAGAGCCCGCTTCCTCGGCCCGCAGACGAAGCTGCATCTGGACTTCATGGAAGCCGAGCTGGGCAAGAGCGAGTGGTTCGCCGGCAAGGGCTTCAGCGCCGCCGACGTGCAGATGAGCTTTCCGCTGGAAGCTGCCGCCAGCCGTGGCGGGCTGGATGCTTCGCGACCCCGACTGACCGCTTTCCTGAAGAAGGTGCAAGCCAGTCCGGCCTATCAGCGCGCGCTGGCCAAGGGCGGTCCTTACGAGCTGATGCGCTAAGTCACGCAGTTGCTGTTCACCCTCCCCCCTTGCGGGGGAGGGTCGGGGAGAGGGGTTGTTCCGCGCGACTGAGCGCATACCCCTCTCCCTCAATCCCTCTCCCGCAAGGGGAGAGGGAAGTCGGATTCGGTCATCGTGTCGATAACCGATCCGGATGCCACGGCTAAGCCACAGCGTCGGGAGGTTAAACTGCCAGTCTTTACGGACGCGCGCCGCGCGCCCGGCCCGCTTGCTCAAACCCGCCGTGAATCAAGACTACGATCCGCGCGCCGTCGAACGCGCTGCGCAAGACCATTGGCAGTCCAACCGCGCCTTCGAGGTCAGGGAAGACCCCTCTCGCGAGAAATACTACTGCCTGTCGATGTTCCCCTACCCCAGCGGCAAGCTGCACATGGGGCACGTGCGCAACTACACCATTGGCGACGTGATGAGCCGCTACCAGCGCATGCTGGGCAAGAACGTGCTCCAGCCGATGGGCTTCGACGCCTTCGGCCTGCCGGCCGAGAACGCGGCCATCGCGAACCACACCGCGCCGGCGAAGTGGACGTACGCCAACATCGAGTACATGAAGGTCCAGCTCGCCGCGCTCGGCTTCGGCTACGACTGGACGCGCGAGGTGCAGACCTGCCGGCCGGACTACTACCGCTGGGAGCAGTTGTTGTTCACACGCCTGATGAAAAAAGGCCTCGTGTACCGGAGGAACGCGGTGGTGAACTGGGACCCCATCGACCAGACCGTGCTCGCGAACGAGCAGGTCGTCGAGGGTCGCGGCTGGCGCAGCGGCGCGCTCGTCGAGCGCAAGGAAATCCCGCAGTGGTTTCTGAAGATCACCGCCTACGCGCAGGAATTGCTGGACGGGCTGGACACGCTCACGGGCTGGCCGGACTCGGTCAAGACCATGCAGCGCACCTGGATCGGGCGCTCGGAAGGGCTCGAATTCCAGTTCGAGGTGCCGGGTCATGCGCCGCTCACGGTCTACACCACGCGCCCGGACACGATCATGGGCGTGACGTATGCAGCGGTCGCGGCCGAGCATCCGCTCGCGCTCGCAGCAGCTTCGAAGAATCCGGAACTGGCCGCGTTCCTGAAGGACGCGGGACGCAGCGGCGTTGCCGAAGCCGAGATGGAGACGATGGAGAAGCGCGGCATGCCGCTGGGCATCGACGCGATTCATCCGATCACCGGCGAGAAGATTCCGGTCTGGGCCGCGAACTTCGTGCTCATGGGTTACGGCAGCGGCGCGGTCATGGCCGTGCCGGGCCACGACGAGCGCGATTTCGCGTTCGCGCTCAAGTACGGCCTGCCGATAAAGCAGGTCATTGCTATCGAGGGCGAAAGCTACGATCTCACGCGCTGGCAGGACTGGTACGCGGACAAGCTGCACCCGCAGATGCGCGTGGTGAATTCCGGCGCGCTCGATGGCCTCAACTACAAGCAGGCCTTCGATGCGCTCGCGCAGCGCTTCGAGCAAGCCGGCACCGGTCAGCGCCGCGTAAATTTCCGCCTGCGCGACTGGGGCGTGTCGCGTCAGCGCTACTGGGGCTGCCCGATCCCGGTCATCTACTGCGCCAAGTGCGACGCGGTGCCGGTGCCGGAAGACCAGTTACCCGTCGTGCTGCCGGAAGACGTCGAGTTCACCGGCGTGAAGTCCCCAATCAAATCCGACCCGAACTGGCGCAAGACGACGTGCCCGAGCTGCGGCGGACCGGCCGAGCGCGAGACCGACACCTTCGATACGTTCTTCGAATCGAGCTGGTACCAGGCGCGCTACACCTCGCCCGGTGCGCAGCAGTTGTGCGATGAGCGCGCGAACTACTGGCTGCCGGTGGACCAGTACATCGGCGGCATCGAGCACGCGATCCTGCACCTGCTGTACTTCCGCTTCTTCCACAAGCTGATGCGCGACGAGGGTTTTGTTCCCGGCGACGAACCGGCGACGAACCTGCTCACGCAGGGCATGGTGGTGAAGGAGACGTACTTCACCGAGGCCGATGGCAAGCGGAACTGGATCAACCCGGCCGATGTCGTGATCGAACACGACGCCAAGGGTCATCCGCTGTCCGCGAAGCTCGCTGCTGATGGCTCGCCGGTGCAGATCGGCGGCGTGGAAAAAATGTCGAAGTCGAAGAACAATGGCATCGACCCGCAGCTCCTGATCGACCAGTACGGCGCCGACACGGTGCGCTTGTTCGCGATGTTCGCCTCGCCACCTGACGCCTCGCTGGAATGGAGCGATACCGGCGTCGAAGGCGCGGCGCGCTTCATGCGCCGGCTCTGGCGCGGCGTGCACACGCACGTCTCGCAGGGGCCCGCACCGAAGCTCGACACCACCACGCTCACGCAGCCTCAGAAGACGCTGCGCGCCGCGCTGCACGACAGCATCGCGAAGATCGGCGACGACTACGGCCGCCGCAAGCAATACAACACCGCGATCGCCGCGGTAATGGAACTCATGAACACGGTCGCGAAATTCGAGGACGCGAGCCCACAGGGCTGCGCGGTCTTGCAGGAAATCTGGGAGAGCATCGTGCTGATGCTTAACCCCATCGTGCCGCACGCCGGTCACGCGCTTTGGCACGCCCTCACCGGCCAGGACAACGCGCTCGATGCGCCCTTTCCGATCGCCGACAACGCGGCGCGTGTGAAAGACCAGATCACGCTCGTCGTGCAGGTCAACGGCAAGCTGCGCGGGAACATTGTCGTCGCTCGCGAAACGAGCCAGGATCAGATTCTCGAAGCTGCGCTGTCTGACGAGAACGTGCAGAAGTTCATCGCAGGTGGAACGGTGAAGAAGAAGATCGTGGTGCCCGGCAAGCTGGTGAATCTCGTCGTATGAGGGTGCAGCGACCAATGAGGCTGGGCCTGCTGCTCACGAGCGCAATGCTCTCGGCCTGCCGCTTCCACGTCGCCGGCAATCGCCCGCTGCCGGAGCCGCTCAAACTCGTCCGCATCGACATGGTGGCGCCCTACAAGGTGTCCGAACCTCCGGTCGAAGCGTCCTTGCGCAACCGGCTGCTGCGTCGCGGCGCCGAGGTAGTGGAGAAGTCGCGCGACGACGTCACGGTGATTCGCCTGACCGATCTGAAAGGATCGCGCGAAGTGCTGTCCGTGGGTCCAGACGGCAAGGCGCTGGAGTACGAACTGATCCTGCGCGTGAACTACGACGTGCGCACCGGCACGCAGGTTTGGGTGCCGCCGGAGCAGATCGAAGTACGCCGCGACTTCAGCTTCAACGCCGAGCAGGTTCTGCCCAAGGAACAGGAAGCCGAGCGCCTGCGGGAATTCCTGGAAGACGAGATGGCCGAGGTGCTGCTGCTCAGGATCGAGGCGGCGATCGATCGAGCTGTTCTGCAAGCACCACCGCTGGGTGCCGCACCGGTGGGCGTGGTGCCGGTGGAACCGCCATCGACGTCGCCCTAGTGATGCCGCCGAGCAGGTGCAGGCTGCAGCCGATGTTGCTGCTGATGATGAAGTCGGGGCGGATGCGAGCGATGGCGTCGAGCTTGGGTTGCAGCAGCCGATCCGATTGAGCGGCATGGGTGATGAAGTGGCTGCCGGCCGCGCCGCAACAGCGCTGCGTCGGGTCGAGTTCCACCAACTCCAGTTGCGGAATCCGTGCAAGCAGGGCACGTAGCGCGATGTCCGACTTCATCACGTTGAGCGCGGTGCATGGCGTGTGCAGAGCAGCACGCAGCGGCAGCGGACGGAAGCGCAGTCGATCCATGCGTGGCAGCAGCCAGTCGGCAAAATCTTTTACGCGATCTGCGAATGCGGCTCCGCCGTCGACACCGAAATCCCCGTAGTCGCGCAACGTCGCGGCGCATCCCGTGGTGATGCTGGCGATGCGTTCGTGTGTAGAGAAAACCTTGATGTTCTGCCGCACGAGCCGCCGCGCAGCTTCAGGCATTCCTGCGTGCTGGTGCAACGCGCCGCAGCAGGTTTGATCGACAACCGGCTGAACCTTGAAACCGGCGGCATTCAGGAGCACTTCGGTTGCGTGCAGCGCGTCGCGTTCGAACACTTCGGATGCACAGCCGCGGAGAATCGCAATCGGTTCGGCTTCTGTGGCGACGGGCACCGCGGCAATGTTGCGGTCCTTCGGCTCACGTGGAATCAGTGACTCCAGACGTGCTAGCGAACCGCCCCCCAGCAAGCGGAAACGTCGCACCAGATTTTGCACGCCGAGCGCCCGGTACATTGCAAGCGCAACGCGCAGAAGGCCGCGCCAGGCACTCGAAACCAGAACCAGCGCCAGCAGCCTCGACACACGCGTGCGCTCGGGCCGCAAATCCGCAAGCTGCGCACGCCCGCCGTCCAGAATGCGTGAAAACGGCACGCGCGCCGGGCACACCACCTCGCAGCGCCGGCAGGAAAGACAGCCGTCGAGGTGCGCTTCGAATCGCGGCGTGGATTGAATCAGGCCGGTGCTCAGGCCCTGAATCAGCGTGATCCTTCCGCGCGGCGAATCGCCCTCGTGTTGGGTATCCAGGTAGGTCGGGCAATGCGGCAGACACAAGCCGCACTTCACGCACAGGTCGGCATCGGCCAGTAGCGAGCGGGTGTCGGGAACGGCGGTTGCGGCAGACATGCTCCCTATGATCGCGGATTACCTGCATGACCGGAGAATTTCATTGACTCGTAGCATCACGCTCATACTACTTCTGCTGGTCCCCGCCGCCGTGCAGGCCGGTGACTGGAAAGGAGAAGCGGCGGCGGGGCTGCAGACCACCAGCGGAAATTCGGAGACCCAGTCGCTCAACGGCAGGTTTGCGCTGGATTACCTCAGCGTTCAGTGGAAAAACGCATTTCTCGCCACTGGGCTCAACAGCGGCAACGACGAGGGCAGCACCTCGGAGCGCTACACCGTGGGCAACAAGCTGGACTACAACTTCGATCCGAAGAATTTCGTGTTCGCCGCGGTGGATTACGAAAAGGATTTGTTCGGCGGCTTTCGCCAGCGCACGGTGGAAAGCGTCGGCTACGGGCGTCATATCCTGACGGGGCCCCGGCACACCCTCGATGCCGACATCGGCGGCGGCGCGCGCCACACCGAGGAGCAGGTGACCGGCAAGAAGGAGGACGATTTCATCGGCCGGCTTGGCGGCAAGTATGCGTTGACGATTTCCGAAACCAGCGGATTCACGCAGACGGTCAAGGTGGAGGCCGGGTTCGTCAACACCTTCACCGAAGCGGTGAGCGAGCTGAAGCTCTCGGTGATCGGGAATATCTTCGTGGGGCTGTCGTTCACCCTGCGTAACAATAGCGACGTACCCGCCGACACCAAGCGCACCGATTCCTTTACGTCGATCAACCTGTCGTACCGCTTCGGTAAGACCTGAGGAGGGCTCGCAGGTAAAGTAGCTGCATGAGCAACCGACAAGACCCAACGTGGGAACCAGCAGGCGCGGTGTTCGGCCGCGCAGCTCATGCGCCCTGCCCGCTGGCGATGCTTCTCGGGGTGGGCGCATGAGCTACTACGAACACCACCTCTTCTTCTGCAACAACCAGCGCCCGCCGGGCGCGCGTACCTGCTGCAACGACAAGGGCGCGACGCAACTGCGCGATTACGCCAAGGCGCGCATCGCGCAATTGCAGCTCAACCGGCCGGGCAAGGCGCGCGTGAACCAGGCCGGCTGCATGGAGCGTTGCGAGGAAGGGCCGTGCCTGGCGATCTATCCGCAGGCGGTCTGGTACAGCTACAAGACCAAGGCCGACATCGACGAGATCATCGATCGGCACGTGGTCGGTGGAGAGATTGTCGAGCGGCTCAAGCTCAAGGACGCGCCTGAGATCGAACCATGATCCGCGAAGTGCTACGCATGGGTGATGCGCGACTGCTGCGCCGCTCGCGCGAGGTGGAGGCCTTCGACACGCCGGAGTTGCACGCGCTGATCGAGGACATGTTCGACACCATGCGCGCGCTCAACGGCGCGGGACTGGCGGCGCCGCAGATCGGCGTCGATCTGCGCGTGGTGATCTTCGGCTTCCGGTCCAGCCCGCGCTATCCCGATGCGCCGCCCGTACCGGAGACGGTGCTCATCAATCCTGTCCTCACGCCGCTTTCCAAAGAGATCGAAGAAGACTGGGAAGGCTGCCTGTCGGTTCCCGGCCTGCGTGGGGTGGTTCCGCGCTTTCAGCAACTGCGGTACTTCGGGTTCGATGCGCAGGGGCAGCCCATTGATCGCAGCGTGGACGGCTTTCACGCCCGCGTCGTGCAGCACGAGTGCGATCACCTCGACGGCATTCTCTATCCCATGCGCATTCGAGACTTCACGCGCTTTGGTTTCCAGGACGTGCTGTTTCCCGGTGAGCCGGATCAGGACGAGTAGAACGTCTACAAAACCGGCGTGCGGATGTTGAGTGGCTCTTCAACCGGCGGCGCGGGTGGCTTCGGCACCTCGATCTCCTCCGGCGGCTTCGGCGGATCGCCGAAAATGTAGACCAGCATGTCGTAGTAGGTGCGCACGTTGCCGACATAGTTTTCCGCCTCATGGCCACGCGCGTAGCCGTAGCGCGTCTTCTGGTACCAGCGCGGCTGGGTCAGCAGCGGCAACGCCGCGCGCACATCGATCCAGCGGCGGGGATCGCCGCGGCGCAAGCGGACCAGATCCTGCGCATCCAGCAAATGCCCGTAGCCCATGTTGTAGGCCGAGAGCGCCAGCCAGGTACGGTCGGGATCGGGCACATCGGCCGATACCAGATCGATCAGGCGCCGGATGTAGCGAGAACCACCCCTGATGCTTTGTGCGGGATCCTCGCGGTTGGCCACATTGAGAAACCGCGCGGTCTCGGTCGTCAACTGCATGATGCCGCGCACACCGGTGGGACTCACCGCAGAAGAATCCCAGTGCGACTCCTGATAGCCGATGGCGGCCAACAGGCGCCAGTCCAGCCCGAACTCCTTCCCGGCCTTCTCGAACAGCGCGCGATACTTCGGCAGTCGCGTTTGTGCATGCTCGGCCAAGGTCACCGCGCCGTAACGATCCACCTGGTCCACATGCCCGAAGTAGCGGTCGCGCAGATGCGCCAGATCGGCCTTGCTCATATCGCCGAGATACTGCTGCGCGAGCAGGTAGAGGCTGCGATCCGGAGCATCCGAAAAAGCCCAGGCAACGTCCTGCTTCCCGGTCAGATCGAAAGCCACGCGCAGTGCGGGGTAGTAGCGCAGGTTGATAGCGGTGAGATCGGATGCGGCGACGGTATAGGCAATCTGGCCGTCGGCCACCTGCTGCAGCAGCTCCTCGGTGTCCAGCTCCGCGGCCTCGGTCCAGGAGAGCCCCGGTACTGTCCGCTTGAGTTGCGCCAGATGCTCCGCCGCCGCGCTGCCGCGCGGAACGACCAGACCTTCGCCGATATCCTCGAGCGTCTCCGGGCGTTTGCCGGCCCGGTAGATCAATTGCGGCACTACCGTGAGCACCGGCCGCGAAAAGCGAATCCGCGCACTGCTCAGCGGCGTGACCGACAGGCTGGCCGCGGCCAGATGCGCGCGCCCGTTGCGCACCATCTCCAGGGTTTCGGAACGCCGCGTCGCCAGCACCAGTTCCAGCTTAACGCCGAGCTGCGCGGCAAATCCTAGCGCCAGGTCGTACTCGAAACCGGTCGGGCCAGACGGTCCTTCGTAATACGTAGTCGCACTGTTGATCGTCGCTACGCGCAGCGCGCCCAGTGCCTGCACCTGCTCGATCACCGTCACGCGCGGCGAACAAGTGGACAGCGTGCACAGCAAGGCGCCGGCCGCCGACAAGGCAACCATCCGGGACCAGCGAATGCTCGCGGCCTGAGCAGGCATCATCTAAAATGGGCGACGTCAGCGGGACCAAAACGCTAGCATGGCCACGGAGTCCTGAGGACTCTGGCTCCAGCGGAGAGGTGGCAGAGTGGTTGAATGTACCTGACTCGAAATCAGGCGTACGTGCAAACGTACCGGGGGTTCGAATCCCTCCCTCTCCGCCACTCTTCCACCGGGCGTGCAAAACTCTAGTCAGCAAACCCTGCAAAGCCCGCCGTTTGCGCGCTTCCCGGCTCCCCTCCGAACCGCGGAGCACTTTTACGCCCCTTGTCAGGGTCGATTCCAGGCCCCGGTTGTCGACGTCCCAATTCCTCGGTTCACTTTGGTCCTGTGCCACCTGCCATGTTCATGTGCGTATTCCGCGCCAAGCCGGTCCATGATTCCGCGGCATGTCGGTCCAGCATTCCGCGCGATGTCGGTCCACGATTCCGCCGCATGCCGGTCCAGTGAGTGATGCGGGATAACCCCGCTACGCTCGTCGCTTTTTCCAATCGGAAAAGGGGGCGAGGTGGCGCAGTCGAGGTTATCCGTGCGCAAGATTCGAGAGGTGCTTCGTCTCCGGTTTGAGGTGGGGCTGTCAGAGCGGCAGATCGCCGCGTCGCTGTCGGTGGCGCGTTCGACGGTGCAGGAATGCCTGCGTCGCGTGCGTGAAGCAGAGCTGTCGTGGCCGCGGGCTGGCGAGTTGGATGAGGTCGCGCTGGAAGCGCGCCTGTATCCGGCGGCGCCGGTGGCGCCGAGCTTTCCGGCGCCGGACTTCGCTCACATACACGCCGAGCTTTCACGCAAGGGCGTGACACGCCGGCTGCTGTGGGAGGAGTACCGCACCGCGCATCCCGACGGTTGTAAGTACAGCGCGTTCTGCGATCACTACCGGGCGTGGTGCTCGACCCAGGACGCGGTGCTGCGGCGGACCCACGCGCCTGGCGACAAGCTCTTCGTGGACTACGCGGGCCTGACGGCGAAGGTCGTCGATCCGACGACGGGCGAAATCCTGCCGGCGCAGATCTTCGTCGCCGTGCTCGGCCATTCGAGCTACACCTACGCCGAGGCGACGTGGACGCAGACGGCCTCGGATTGGATCGGCGCCCATGTGCGCGCCTTCGGTTTCCTCGGCGGCAGCCCCGCCGCCGTGGTCCCGGACAATCTCAAGAGCGGGGTCACCAAACCGGATCGCTACGATCCGGATCTGAATCCGGCCTATCAGGAATTCGCCCGGCACTACGCGCTCGCGATCCTGCCGGCGCGGGTGCGCAAGCCGCGCGACAAGGCGGCGGTGGAGAGCGGCGTGCTTCTGGTCGAGCGCTGGATCCTGGCCCGGCTACGCGATGCCACCTTCTTCTCGCTGGCCGCGCTCAACGATGCGATTCGCGCGCTGATTGCCGAGCTCAATGCCAAACCCTTTCAGAAGCGCGAGGGCAGCCGGGCCAGCGTGTTTGTCGCGGAGAAGATCGCGCTGCGCCCGCTCCCCGCATCGGCCTACGAATACGCGACGTGGAAGAAGGCCAAAGTGCATCTCGATTACCACGTCGAGATCGAGCGCAGGTATTACTCGGTCCCGCATGCGCTGATCAGCAAGACCGTCGATGTGCGACTCACCGTGAGTGGCGTGGAGATTTTCCATCGCGGTCAGCGCATCGCGGTCCACCTGCGCTCCGGCATCCGCGGCAGCTTCACCACGACCGCCGAGCATCGTCCGCCGCAGCATCAAGCCGTGGTGGAGCTCTCCCACGAACGCCTGCTGCGTGAGGCCGAGCGCGTCGGACCTTTCACCGCCGCCGTGATCCGCCAGCAGGTGCACGGCCGCGTGCATCCCGAGCAGACCCTGCGCCGCAGCTTGGGGATTCTGCGCCTAGCCAAGGATTTTGATCCGGCCCGGCGGGAGGCAGCCTGTGAGCGTGCGCTCGCTTTGGGCAGCACCAGCTATCGCACGCTGCGTGCGCTGATCCAGGCGCCGGTGCAATCGACGCTTCCCGGTATATCCATCCCCGCGCACGAAAACCTGCGCGGGCCGTCGTACTACCAGTGAGGAGAGTCCTCTTGCTACAGCATCCCTTGTTTGACCAGCTTCACGCACTACGCCTGCGCGGCATGGCCGCGGCACTGGAACACCAGCTCGCCAGTGCCGACACCGCCGCCCTGCCTTTCGAAGACCGGCTGGCCCTGCTGCTCCAGCACGAAGCCCATGACCGCAATGCGCAGCGGCTGGGCCAGCGCTTGCGCTGGGCCAAGCTCACCCAGAGTGCCTGCCTGGAAGACCTCGATACGCGCACGCCGCGCGGCCTGCAAAAAACCGCGCTGGCACCGATCACGAACATGGCCTGGATCACCGAGCACCTCAACGTGCTGATCTGCGGGCCCACCGGTGTCGGCAAGTCCTGGATCGCCTGTGCCCTTGGCCACGCCGCCTGCCGCATAGATCACACCGTGCGCTTCTACCGCCTGCCGCGTCTGATCGACGAACTCACGCGCGCCACCGCGATGAACAACCGATCCAGCTTCTTCCGCAACCTCGCCAAAGTCGATCTGCTGATGCTCGACGACTTCGGCCTGGCACCGCTCACCGAGCAGACCCGGCGCGATCTGCTGGAGATTCTCGACGACCGCTACGACAAGAAATCCACGCTGATCACCAGCCAGCTTCCGGTCGAGCAGTGGCACGCTTATCTCGGCGATCCGACACTCGCCGACGCCATCCTCGATCGCGTCGTGCACAACAGCTACCGCCTCAACCTCACCGGCGAATCGATGCGAAAGAGGAAGACCACAAAGTCGGCAGCCACATCGTCGAATTGACGCGCATCACCCGCTTACCCAAAGTACATCCGTCCCGCCCTCCACTGGACCGGCTTGCGCCGGAACCCTGGACCGACATCACGCGGACTCGTGGACCGACATCCGCGGAATACGCATTCATGCATCACCACGAGTCATGACTCGACTGCGTCGTACCGAGAGCGTGTGAAAAGTAGGCCTGCTGTTTGCTATTCCAAATTGGGCGAGGTCGCCGATGAAGCGATTCGTGGTTGGCCAAAAGCCGAAGCGGTTGATGTCGCGACTTACTACCAATTCTCCCGAAAAGGCCTGATCTCCGCACTGAACGTCCATGCCGAACGGTCCTGATGCGCCAAGTGCCAGGCCTCGTCGGCGATGGCGCTCGGCTTGATAAAGAAGTCGTCCGGTTTCCCGGCAAAGGCTTCGCGAGTCCATTTCAGGTCGATCACCGCATCGATCGTCAGATAAGCAACGTGGATGCCCTTGGGTCCAGTCTCGCGCGCGATCGCTTCGAGCAGTACGCGTTGCGCCGCCTTAGTCGGCGCAAAGCCGGCGAAGTTCGCCTTGCCGCGAAACGCAGAGGTGTTGCCCGTCGCGATGATGACGCCATGCCCAGCTTCCATCATGGGCGGCGCCAGTCGACGCGCGAAATACAGCAATGCCATGGTGTTGATCTGGAAGTTGCGCTCCAGGACGGCCGGGTCGATCTCGAGGAAGTTTCCGAAGACGCCGCCGACGGCGTTGTGGATGAATACCGAGGGATCGCCCAACTCGCGCCGGACATCCGCCAGTACCGCATCGACTTGACCCACGTCCGTCACATCGCAGACGAAAGTCTTGCTGCCCTCGATCTCCTTCTCCAGCAACTTCAGCCGCGCCTCGTCTCGCGCCAGCATCGCCACCCGATAGCCCCCTGCAGAGAATCGGCGGCTCATCGCCGCGCCAGTTCCGGGTCCCACGCCAGTGATCAGGGCAACGGGCTTGCTCATGCGACTCTCCAGAATGTGGGGTCAGGTGCCGCGGGTTGCTTTCTGCTTCGGCGGATCGAGCAGGCTCAGGTTCAGCGCGGCCACGTCTTCCATGGAGCGGTTCGAGGCCTTGGTACGCTCCATGATCCTGGCGCCCTCGATCCCGTTGACCAGGTACTGCGCCAGCAGCTCGGCAGCGCGATCGGTCCGCACCGAGCCTTCGGACTGGGCACGCTGGATGGCCTTGCAGAACACCGCGGTCAGTTCCGCGAATGTCTGGTGAACGAGGACTTGCACGTCGGGATCGTCATCCGAAAGCTCAAGCGCCGAGTTCGTCGCAAAGCAGCCCTTCCGCTCAGGGCGTCGGCCGCGCGCCATCATGGTCCGGGTCGTTCGATCGATGCCCGCGCGAGCACTCGCAGCGTCGGCCAGCAAGGTCAGGACCGCTTCGATCACCCATTGCCGGTACTGGTCGAGCGCTTCGAGATACAGCTTCTGCTTGCTACCGAACGAGGCGTACACGCTGGGTTTCTCGACGCCCAGCGTTGAAGTGAGCATGTCCATAGACGTGCCCCGGTAGCCATGTGTCCAGAACAGGGTCAGTGCCCGGTCCAGCGCCTCTCCTCTTTCGATTTTCCTCGGCATGCATGCAACTCGCGCAACGGCAGTCCCGCCAGTTGACGCACTGTACCACGCGGTATAGTTTATCTGTACCTGTCGGTACAAGCGCGACCCGGCCACCCACTACCCTATCGGAGAACCCTATGCAGATCGCGGTCGTCTTTCACAGCGGACAAGGCCACACGGCCCGGCAGGCCAGCATGGTCGCGGAGGGAGTCGAACAATCGGGCGTCGCGAAGGTGCTGGTTGTGGACGTTGCCAAGAATGCGCCCTGGAACGAACTTCAGCACAACGACGGCATGACCAAGCGGCTCACGGGCGACTGAACCCATGAGCGTCCTCCGCATATTTTCGTACCTGCCGAATCCCCGCATCGCGAAAGCCACGATCACGGCACGACTCTGCGGGGTGAGCGTCGAGGTGCGCGGAGCCTCCGTCGCGGAGCTGAAGGACTGGCTCTGGGATTTCGACGCCCACGCCCTCTCGGAAGTAGAGCGGTCTTCGCTGGAGCACCTCGTGCGCACGGCAAAGAAGGGCTTCTCGAGCAAGCTCTACAAGTCGGAAACCTTTCTCGACGCGCATCCCTTCGGCACGGTTCCCGCCGCGTTCAGCCCGGACGGCCGGGTCGGCATCTTCGAATCCAACAGCATCATGCGCGCGGTCGCCCGCCTCGGCGACGGCAAGGCGAAACTCTACGGCGACGATGCGTACTCCTCGTCGCGGATCGACAGCTTTCTCGATGCGAGCCTGCTGTTCGCCCGCGACACGCAGATCTATGTGCTCGCCCTATGGTCCGGGTCGATGACGCCGGAGATCCACGGCAGCGTGGAGCAGGCATTCACGACGTACATGGGCGGCATCGAGCGCGCGCTGCACAGAGAGTCCGCATTCTTAGTGGGAGATGGGCTGACGCTGGCCGATATCTGCTTCGTAGCCGAACTGACGCTGTTCCACAACGAGATCGCTCACGTCGATCTGTTGCGCAGCCTCGCCATGGAACCCATGCTGTCGGAGAGGCGAAGAACCGAGTTCCCACGAGCCTTCGCACATTTCCAACGAATGCGTTCGCTCGAAGCCATCGCCCCTGATATCGAGCCTTACCTCCGGGCACTGGCCGGGCCGCGCTGAGCAGCTCGCACCCGCGACTCGGGCAAGGCGAACTCACTTACGATGTGTCGGCATCGGAGACAGACATGGAATTGATCAAGGCGGCCGAGCTTCCCTACGTGGAAGCGAACCTGGGATATGTGTCGGACGAGGACGGGGCGGCACGCTATCGCGTGTGGCCGCCGTCGAGCGGCCGGGCACCGGAAAGCCCGACCCGTCGCGGCTACCCGGTCCGCATCCACGACTGCCGTGAGGTTGCCAACGAGTTGGACCTTGGTGAGGACGGCTTCGTCTTTCGCGACCACAGGACTTCGTTCGTCTCGTTCCTCGACGAGCAGCGTGTGAAAACCGACTACTACCCGGAGATGGAAGACCTGCTCCGAAGAATGACCGGCGCGACGGCCGCGTTCGTGTTCGATCACAACGTGCGCAGCGTCACCGGCGCGGCGAAGGGACAGGTTGGCGTTCGAGCCCCGGTCGACATCGTGCACGGGGATTACACGGCGAAGTCGGGGCCACGCAGATCGCAGGAAATACTGGCCGCTCGCGGTTACGGGAGCGGCACGATCTGCAGGATGACGCTGGTCAACCTCTGGCGGCCGCTGCACGGACCGGTGCTCGACGTTCCACTGGCGATCTGTCATCCGCGGAGCGTCGCCCGCAACGATCTAATCGAGACTCCAATCGAGCACTACACCGAGGGCGACCTCGTCAAGCCTAGCCACGTCGGTGAAATCCTGTCGGTACGGCACAACCCTGGCCACCGGTGGTTCTATGCCTCGGAGATGCAAGCCTGGGAGGTTCTGGTGTTCAAGGGCTACGACTCCAGTGACGATACCAAGGCGTCCTACACACCTCACACGGGTTTCGTAAATCCGAACTGCCCGGAACAATTTATCGCCCGCGAGAGCATCGAGGTTAGGGCCTTGCTGGTAGACGCCGAGCGCGCGTAGGCATCGCGCTCCTCCAGGGGCACTCGATGTGAATGGAGATTTATCCGGTCGGGCGCTCTATCACCAACAGTGTGGATGTGGCCGATGCCAGCAACCTGTTCTTGGCGTCCAGCAGCTTGGCTTCGGCGAAGGCGACGCGGCGCCCCATCGACAGCACCCGACCCTCAGCCCTGACCGGTCCGGTGTTCTCCGTCATGCCTCGGTGGTAGGCAATCTTGAGTTCCAGTGTGGTGTAGGCCTGGTCCGCCCCGAGGCTCGCGTGGACCGCGCAGCCGCAGGCTGAATCGAGCAGGGTCGCCGCATAACCACCGTGGACCGAGCCGATGGGGTTGTAGACATGCCGCCCCGGCGTACCGGCAAATACGGCATGGCCTTCCGATACTTCCACCAACGCGAAGTCCAGGGTCTTGCTGATGGGCGGTTGCTGTCCCGAGGCCAGCAGCGATTGAAGCTGTTGCAGACCAGTGGCCGGTGCGTCGCTAAGCATGACGTTCATGTGAGACCTTCTCCGTGAAGCTTGACGATTGAATATGACGATTATAATATGATGGTCGTCATACGCAACACAAGCCGATCATGAATACGACCGCCAGCCGCAAGGAAGTCACCCACGCCCGCATCGTCGATACCGCTGCACGGGCCATCCGTCGGTCGGGATATCAGGGCATGGGGGTCGCGGACATCATGAAATCCGCGGGCCTGACGCACGGCGGGTTCTACGCACACTTCGCCAATCGCGATGCCCTGATGGTTGAGGCGATCGAGCGCGCCGGCGAAGACGGCATGCGTTCCCTGCTTAGTGCTGCCTCCCGCAGGGAGGCTCGCGGCGCCAAGCCGTTTCAGGCCCTGGTTATGGCGTATCTCGCCGATGGCCATATCGCTGCGGTGGAAAGCGGCTGCCCCATCGCGGCCCTGGTAGCCGAGATTCCCCGACAAGCCGACGAGGTCCAGGCGGCAGCACGCCGCCGCGTGCTGGCGTTCATTGACGTGATTCGCGAGCGTCTGCCTGTGTGCATCCCCACCGATGAGGCGGAGACCATTGCCAGCACGCTGGTGGGCGCCCTGCAAATGGCTCGCGCTCTGGGCGACAACTCGGTCGGCAGGGCATTCCTTGCGTCGCATCGCCGAAAGCTGCTTGCGCGCTATTTGCCCGAAAGCTCCTGATCTGGGTACTGCGTTCGATTTTGTTCGGTTCTCATTTATGACGGTCGTCATATTCTGGGTTTCGGTTGAAGAAAGGAGTCGATGCAATGAAAGTGAAGGACGCCGTTGTACTGGTAACCGGCGCGAATCGCGGCCTGGGTCGGGCATTTGCGCAGGAGGCGCTGGCCCGTGGCGCGCGCAAGGTTTATGCAGGAGCACGCGACCCGGCGACGGTCGATCTGGCCGGGGTCATCCCTGTGAAGCTCGTTGTGACGCAGCCCGATGACGTGGCGCGGGTGCTCGCGGCCTGTGGGGATGTCAGCCTGCTGATCAACAACGCAGGCATCGCTCGATTCGGTGGCTTTCTGACTGCTGCCGGCCTTGATGAAGCGCGGCAACATCTTGAGACCAACTTCTTTGGACCCTTGCTTCTCAGCCGGGCCTTTGCGCCGGTCCTCGCGGCCAACGGTGGTGGCGCGCTACTCAACGTGCTGTCGGTGGCCAGTTGGATCAACACGCCTCTGCTCGGAACCTATGGCGCTTCCAAATCAGCCGCCTGGGCCCTGACCAATGGCCTGCGGCAGGAACTGCTTGGACAGGGCACGCAAGTGCTGGGATTGCACGTCGGCTTCATCGACACGGACATGACGCGGGATATCGACGCGCCCAAGTCGACGCCTGCACAGGTCGTCAACGCCGCCTTCGACGGACTCGAGGCCGGCGAGGAAGAAGTGCTGGCAGACGAGCGGACTCGCCAGGTGAAACTGGGTTTGTCTGCCGATCCGGCGGTTTATCTGCTCCGGCCGCTGCTGGCAACGGGGAGCGCCGAATGAGCGCCGTCAATGTCGTTCTCCAAGAGATAAGTCCTCCACAAACTCCGGTGCGTCCATGGCCGGTGTTCTGGGTGGCGAGCATTGCGGTGTTCCTTGTCTCGCTGGACGGGACGCTGCTGTTCGCCGCTTTCGGCACGCTGCGCGAAGGCTTTCCCGGCGTTACTGCCGCGGACCTGTCTTGGGTCCTCAACGCCTACACCGTGGTGTTCGCCGCCATGCTGATTCCCGGCGGCGGGCTAGCCGATCGCTTCGGCCGCAAGCGGGTTTTTCTTTCCGGCGTGACGCTGTTCCTCGCTGCTTCGGTGGCCTGCGGCCTGGCACCCGACATACACACCCTGATCGCCGCCCGGATCCTGCAGGCCGTCGGCGCGGCGCTCCTCACGCCGGCCTCGCTATCCCTGGTGCTGGACGCATTTCCCCTGTCGAAGCGTGCCATGGTCGTCAGCCTCTGGGGTGCGGTCGGCGCGCTGGCCGCCGCTGCCGGTCCCGGCCTGGGATCGATGGTGGTCGACACCCTCGGCTGGTCCTGGGCTTTCTATCTCAACCTGCCTCTAGGACTGTTCTCGTTGTGGAAGGGGCGACACCTGCTGCGGGAATCACCACCGGCCGCCGCGCCGCGGCCACTGGACTGGACGGGAATGAGCCTGCTGATCGTCGGCGTGGGCGCCCTGGCTCTCGCCATCGTTCAGCTGGAGTCGAAGTCCTGGACGACCTTGGAACTGAGCGCCATTGCTGCCATGGGCCTCGCTGCGCTTGCCGCTTTCATCGTCTGGACCCGTGTATCGATGGCGCCAATGGTCGACCCCGCGCTGTTCCTCAACCAGACCTACCGCTACGTGAACCTAGCGACCCTGGCGTTCGGCGTCGCATTTTCGATGATGTTCTTCGCCTTTTTTTTCTTCATGACCGAGATCTGGAAATTCAGCCTGCCACGAGCCGGCCTCGCGATCACACCCGGGCCCTTGATGGTGATGCCGACCGCGATCCTGGTTGGCCGTCTCGCCGGCCGCTATGGTCATCGGCCGTTCCTCGTCAGTGGCGCGCTGGTCTACGCCTCGAGTGGCCTCTGGCTTCTGCTGGTGCCCGGTGCCGAACCGAACTATCTGCGGGACTGGCTGCCCGGTCTCCTGTTGAGCGGTATCGGCGTGGGCATGGTGATGCCCTCGCTGTCCGGTGCGGCCGTCGCACACCTGCCGGTAGCGCACTACGCCGTAGGCAGCGCCTTCAACCAGGCGACGCGGCAGATCGGCTCGGTACTCGGCGTTGCTGTGACCGTGCTGCTGCTTGGGCAAGGGGAACTACTGCGCGGCGATTTCACACCGCTGTACCTGTGCCATGTCGGGCTTGCGCTGTTGACCGGGATGCTATGCCTGCCCGTCGATACACGGCCTGCACGCTGAAGAGCAGTTAGGAACTCAAGAGACAGGCTTTACCGGTACTGATCTGCGGCCCGGTCCAATGCCAGATTCCGAAGTGCGCCACAGCGCCTACCGCCTGTTTTTGGGCTACGCGATCTCAAGGCAGGCCGGGTGACCGGGAGTTCCGTGCTGGTCCGGTCTCTGAACGCCTGCATTAGGCTGCGTCGACTTGAATGCATTGTTGGATCCCTCGGCGAGATTTGGGAGGCACTATGCGGCACACGCTGATAGCTGTCGTTGTAGCGGCTCTTGCCGGATGTGCGAATCCACTGAACCGCGTTACGTCCGACCGATATAGCGACGATTGCGCCTCAGCAGAGGCGTCGAACGATCTTCCATCGGCGGAGATCTTGTGCGGGCACGCTCTAGCAAACGTGGACATGGGGAAACTCGGTCCGGACGTCAGAGCTCAGAAGCAGTACAACCTCGGCCGTATCAAACGAAGGCTGTCGAAATTCGCTGAGGCAGAGCAGATACAGAGGGACTCGCTCTCAATTCAGGAGACGCTGTCAGGACCTACGAGCCCGGAAGTAGGGCGGAGATTGGCTGAGCTGTCGATAGACCTTGCGGGCCAGAACAAATGGCGAGAGGGCATCCCCGTCGTCGACAGGTTGCTAACGCTGGCGGATTTGTTCTCTGGGGTAGAGCGGGCCACGGTGAAGGAAATCCTCAGCATGTACGCGACCCAGGCGGCTTCAATGGGTCTGTCGGAGGCATCCAACCGATTCAAGGCGAAGGCCGGAGTGCTGTGAGTCGGGCTCCAATCTCAACGGGCGCAGTCTCAACGAATGTCCGCGACGGTCACGCCTAGCCGCTCTGCGTAGAGGCTGAGAGCGTTACCAGGCCGGCAACCAGCAGACCGCGCGATGTCAGCGCAATCGCTTCTGGAAGAAAGCGATGATGTCGTCCACTGCTTTGCGCGTCGGCTGGCCGACCTGGTCGATCAGATGCTGCGTCACCACGCTGTACGGATTTTTCAGGAGCGCGCCGGGTGCCGCATCCTTGTCTTCGAGCACAGTCGGCACGAAGCGGTCGCCGAGCGCCGCCTGGTAGGCATCGAAACGCGCCGCCTTGCAATAAATGTCGCCAGCGAAGCGGTAGGCGAGGACGGTGAGGTCTTCCGCGTCCATCCGCGCCTTTACCGCGCGCAGTTCTTCGGGCGCGATATGCTGGCCGGCATCATTGCCCAGCGGCAGCGAAGGCTGCGACAGCACCGGCGCCAGCATGGCCGGCTCCAGCATCATCGACAGCGCAAAATTGCCGGTGAAGCACATGCCGATCGCACCCACGCCCTTGCCGCCGGATTCGGACAGGGCCAGGCGCGCTAGCGCCCGCAGCCATTGCGCGATGGGGCCGGACGAATTCGAGCGGAAGGCGTGGAACTCGCGGCTGATGCAGGCTTTGGCGAACGTCGCGAAGCCGTGGATTTCGAATGCCACCGGTCGTCCGGGATCGCCGAACAGGACCGGCATGCAAATAGTGAAGCCCGCATCCCGCACCCAGCGCGCAAAGCGCGAGACCTCCGGCGAGATGCCCACCATCTCCGTCATCGCGATCACCACGGCGATCCGCGGGCGGCACTGGTCCGCGCCGGGCTTGAGATCGTGCGCAAGGAGGGCATCGAAGGCCTCAGCCTTCGTGGCGTGGCTCGGCGCGCGGGTGTTTCGCAGACTGCGCCTTACACCCACTTCGCCGACATGAAGGAGTTGTTCTCCGCGATCGCTGCCGAGGGCGACCGCCTGCTGAAGGACGCGATGAAGGCCGGGTTCGAGTCCAGCTCCGATCCTCATGAGCAGGCCATTGCGATGGCCCGGGGCTATGTCGGATTCGCGTGCACCGAGCCGGGCTTGTACGGACTCATGATGGGTCCACGCGCACTACCGGGACGCCGCCTGGCGTTGGGGGGAATTCTTGCCCAGACGACCAACCCCTCTTTCGCGGAGAGCCTGTCGTCCCTGTTTCGTGCTGTGACTGGAATCGTGGGAAAGAACGGCAACCCGCTGGCCGTCGGCAGCGGCGTGCTCGCCGCGTGGTGCCTCGTCCACGGCATGTCTCTGCTTCTAATCGACGAGCAGATCTCCCACAACATGATGGGGCTGAAAGATCGCGACGCGTTGGTGAGCCTCATCGCCAGCTTCATGCGGTTGCCCGAGTAGGGGCGGTCGCTGTCCCACAAGAATCACGGATTCTTCGTGCCGATCGTTCGCTGCCTGCCTGAAGTCGGGACCCTGTTCCGGTTACGGGAGCATCCCGGCGATACGACCGATAGACCAGTAAGCGGCGACGCCGCCGATGGCGTAGAGCACGGGTGCGCGGGCAAGGGTAAATGGCGGCCTTCGAGCCAGGGTTCGATGGACGAGCCAGGCCAGGCCCACGACCAGGAGCTGGCCCAGTTCAACCCCCAGATTGAACGTCAGCAGCGCCACCGACAGATGATTCTCGGGCAGGCCGATCTCTTTCAGCGCGCCTGCAAAACCCAGCCCATGCAGAAGTCCGAAGAGCAGGGCAACCAGCGCCGGCCAGCGGCGCGCGAGCGTGGGCCGGCTGTGCAGCGCCTCGCCGGCGACGAGCATGATCGACAGCGCGATGGTTGCCTCGACCGGCGGCGAGCGCAGGGTCAGCCAACCGAGCGCGCTCAGTGCCAGAGTCAGGCTGTGCGCCAGGGTGAATGCAGTGATCGTGTACAACAGCCGCTTGTTGAAGCCGACCAGGAACAACAGTGTGAGCACGAACAGCAGGTGATCGTAGCCGCCGAGAATATGCTCGACACCCAGCACCGCGTAGGCTTTGGCGATCTCGCCCATGCCGCGGCGGTCGTCGGCCGAACCGTAGAGCTGCACCGTGGGCTGGGCCTTGGTGAGGGTGTAGACGCGGCTCTGGCCGTCGGCCCAGAAAACTTTTACCAATGCGGCCGAGTACACGCTTTTTCCGACGCCCTGGATTTCGAGACTGCCGCTGAGTCCCTCCTCGCCGCAACGCAGGACATTGGATTCCGCGCGACAGCCCTCCGGCCACACGGCGGTCAGCACCTCGGCCACCGGCCGCTTTGCGCCGGCCCCCCATTGCCATAGGAACTCGCCGCGCGAGGTCTCGCGCAACTCCATCTCGGCCATCGAGATCTCGTGGGCCGGGGCGGTGCCGGACAGCAGCGCCAACACCACCAGCGACACTACACGCATCAGGCGATTCATTCGGCCGCGCGCTCGATCGGCTCTTCGACCGTGACGGTGTATTTCTTCGCCAGCGTTCGAACGGCGCTGCTACGCAGATCGGCCATCGTCGCGTCCGTCCAGTCCTGCAAGACCACGCCGCGCAGATTCTCGAACTCGGCAGGCTGCGCAGGCCTGGCCGATTCGAGCTGCACCACGTGCCAGCTTTCCTTGCTCTGCAAGGCCTGCCACTCGCCCGTCGGCAGGGCTTCGAGCGCTTTCGCAAACTCGGGTCCGTAACTCTGCAAGAGGTTGGCATGCGGCCGATCCTTGAACACGCGCAGACCGGCCTGGGCGTCGCCCGGCGTGCCGGCGTTCAGGGCGGACACGAACGTCCGCGCAGCGGCTTCGGACTTGTCGCCCGCGAGCACCGCTTCCTGGAAGTCGAAGCGTGCGGGCTCGTCGTACTTGACGCGATTCTGCTCGAACCATTTGCGCAGCAGGTCGTCGTCGAACGGCGGCAGCTTGAGACCTGCATCGACGATGCTCAGCGCCTTGAAGATCACTCGTTCGCGGATCGCCGTATCGCCCTTGTCGACTTGCAGCGCCAGACCTTCGCGATACAGCACCTCGTTGTCGAGCCACACTTCGCGCAACGCGTAAAGCTCGTCCTCGTTGGGTTCGCGGCCGCGGGCCTTCTCGAACACCTGCCGCGCCTCCCGGTCCACGGCGGCGTCGATGGTGAGGGTGTAAGGATCGTCTTCCTGGCCGCCGATGAAATGGTCGAGCGCAAACAGCAGCCCGCCCAGGACGACGAAGTGCAGCAGCGGCTCGCGCAGCATCCTCATCGTTGCGGCGCGAAAACGGGAAGGAATGGCGATGGGGACACTGGAAGTGGCTTGCGCGGTGGACATCGTAATTCTGGATAACAGGAACGAGAAAGCGCCGCGCGTTGCCGCGCGGCGCCCTGGAACAGCTTCGGTGACGAAAGTTTTACTGCACGCCGGCGACGACCGTGCCCCCGGCAACCTCGATGTAGATCGGGTTGCTGTAGAACCACAGGTCGGACCAGGCGGCCACGTCGTAGCTGGAGTACTTCTGACCTGCGATGGTGCCCATGTGCGCCGGGCAACCGTCGAAATCGGTCGTCCCCACGGTGGTGCAGGGAATGCGCAGGTTGGCGTTCTCGGCGATGCCGTTGCTCCCGCCGGACACGGTCGGGCTCACGGCGCCGGCGTTGGTCCACACGTCGGGCAGCGGGTTGCCGCTGGCATCGGTTTCGAAAGGCACCGAGGCCGGCAGGTTGGAACCGCGCAGCCGCAGGTAGCCCGACGCACCCACCGCAGGAATGCGGAACGTCATCGACTTGAACTGGCCGACACCCAAGAGCGACTTCCAGGTGGCGCTGTTGAAGGTCCTGACGACTGCGGCCGAGGTGTTCTTGGCAGCGTCCGGCACTGTCGCCAGGCTCGGAGTCCCGCCGCTCAGGTAGGCGTTGATCCAGTCGCGCGGCCATTCACCGGCGTACCCGGGCGTACCCGGCGTCCGGTAGCCGGTGACGAGTCCGGCGATGACATCGACGTGGTCGAGCACCGGGGCGTTCAGCGGCTGGCTGATGCCAACCTGCGCCAGCGAGGGGTTGGGGAAGCTGTACGGCGAGTAGTTGGTGCCCGAAGGATCACGCAGCACGATCGACACCACGACATCCGCGCCGGGACGCACGACGAGTTTCTCGCCCATCGTGGCGCACCGCGGATTCTCGACGCTGGTGTGCTTCGTGGCGGCGGCAGCGGCCATCGACTCCACCGCGGCATTCGACAGGAAGTCGCGCAGCGGCGTGGGTCGTGACGGACCGTAGGACGCGCAGGCGATGAAGGCCAGGCGGTCGATCAACTGGCCGCTGTCGGTGTAGGTGTTGCCGGTGCGAAGTCCGTCGACGATCTCCTGCGGCGTCACCGGGGAGTTCTTTGCGAAAAGCCCGGTCTTCAGCAGACCCCCGGGAGTCGTGTCCACGACATTCGTGTAGTTGCGCTGGTACTCGCCCGGATAGAAGTCCTGGCTCGAACGGCGGTCGTCCGGACCGAAGGAGCCGCGGTTGTGCCAGTCAGAACTGGCGAAGAACCAGTAGTTGCGTCCTTCTCCCAACAGGGCATCCCAGACACCGCCGATCTGCGCACCGTAGACACCGGTGCCACCGTAGGTCGTGCCGCCCACCGAGTCGACGTTGCCGACGCCGGTGCCGAAGTTGTTGCGCCGGATGGTGTACTCGCCGCGCGCATCGGACGCGCCGTGACCCGGCTGGGTCTCCATGCCGAAAGCCACCTTAGGCGCGGCATTGTTGAAGTTGCGCAGGTGCTCGACATTGAAGCCGTTGTTGCCGTTCGGGTTGAACGGCCCGGCGCGCTCGAGATGGGTGGGGATGTAGTAGCTGCCGTCCGGATGAAACGCCGCCATCCACTTCATGGCTTCCACGGTCTTGGCGTGGCCACGGTTGCCGGTGCCGGAGCCCGAGGCGGGAACCAGTTTCTGCGCGGTGGCGTTCCAGCTCGCGTCCGCGGCATTCGGGCTGCCGGGTACGGAGCAGTCCCAGTTGTTGCCGACCGCGCTACCGACCGTGGTGTTGCCGCGGCTGGTGTCGGTGTCGCCGCGATCGAAGCAATACGACCAGAAGCTCAGCGCGGTCGCATTGCCCAGCGGCGAATAGCCCGGGCTGGTCGGCTGGGCTCTCCGGAAAATCGGGGCCGGCATCTGGCCGGTGATGACGGCCATGGAGGTATGTTCGTGGCCCGCGACTACCGATTCGAGGCCCAAGAAGAGAGGCTTGCCACTGGCGGCGGACAGGTGTTCCAGGAGCGGATACTGGAACTCCTGCATGGACTGCCAGCGCCACATGACCTGGTTGGGAGACGAGCCCTGCACACGGCCCTTGGGCGTGATCGGCGGGTTGGTGTTCTGCCAGGAGGTGCTCGGACCCTGGATGGTCGTTCCATCGAGCGCGAAGACCAGGGGATAGGCGGGCGTGGCCAGGGTCGCGTCTTCGGCCAGCGTGCAATTGCGATTGCCGCTACCGCCATGTCCGGCCTGAACGAACCAGTCCAGGCCCCAGGGGGTGTCCTTCTTGTCGATCGACTTCTTGACCAGCTTCTGCATCGAGATGGAGCCGTCGGAGCAGGTGGTGTGGTTGTGGATGTCGCCTGCGATGTATGTGCCGGCGGCACTGACGCTGCTTGGCGCAAGACTCATCGCCAGACCGCTGAACGTCGTGGCGATGGCCACGGCGAGGCTGCTCTTGTTGAATCCGAAATTCATGTTGAAGCTCCCCTGGGGTTGACCGAATTGATTGGACCCTTGCGATCGAAGATCGGCGACGAGTCCAGGGGCAGCCTAGGGAACGAATGTGACCGATTTATGAGGTATTACGAACATTTTTTACGTGTGAAAAACGTTCGGTTCAACCCATCACAAATCCGTAGCGTCCGGTTTTCTATAATTGGTGTTGCACTTCCAGCTCCCCTGACTGGTCAATCGCAGGACCGAGATTCCAGCTCCATGCAAGAAGTCATCGGACTTTTCCCCACGCCCTTCATGCGGGTGCCGGGCGCACTGGAGCGCGGCCTGGTGGCGGAACTGGTTCGGCATTTCGGGGCGAGCGCGAACCTGGCGAACAACTCGTCCGCCTTGCTCACGCACACCGCCATGCTGAGCCCCGGCGACAGCCCGCTTTTCGTTAAGGCCGCGACGCTCATCACGCCCTTGCTGGTGGACTTCGGAGCCCTGATGTTCGGCGAACGTCTGGGATGGTCCTTGAAGGAGATGTGGGTGAACGTGCTGGAAACCGGCGGGCACCAGGCGATGCACAACCACGCCAACAGCTTCATCTCCGGCGTGGTCTACCTCACGCCGACGCATGCGGATGCGCGGACGGTGTTCATGAAGTCGCCGGGTGGAACCGACTTTTCCTTCAAGAACGATCACGCCTCCGTTGTCACCGGCCCGTACAACGCCGACAAGTGGATCAGCATGGCGCCGGAGCCCGGCGACATCGTGCTATTCCCGAGCTACCTGATGCACGCGGTGCCGCCGAACCCGGGCGAGCGGCGCATCACTATGTCCTTCAACGCGATTCCGACCCGGCTGGATTCCTGGGGGTACAAGATTTCCTTCAGCGGCTGAAGTGCCGCGCCTTTCCGTTCCGCTGTCGAAATGATTCCCGCGCCGCAGCCGGAGTCGCGCCGGCGTCTCGCACTCGCGACGATGGTGGCCTCGGGCTTTGCCGGGCTCGGCTACCAGATCGTCTGGACGCAGCAAAGCGCGCTGTGGCTTGGCCACGAATCGGCCGCGGTGCTCGCGGTCGTGGCCGCATTCTTCGGCGGACTGGCGGTGGGTGCATTGGTGCTGGGATCGCGCGTCGCCGGCAGCGACAGGCCGGGGCGCTGGTACGCGGGATGTGAAGTCCTGATCGGCTTGTGGAGCCTGGTGCTCGCGTTCCTGCTGGCGCCGTTCACGGGTGTTCTTCTCGATCTCATCGGCGCGCAGCCCTCGTCCGTCCGGCATTGGTCCGTGGCCTTCGGCGGGACGTTTCTCTTGCTGCTGCCGGCCACAACCGCGATGGGCGCCACCTTGCCGGCGATGGAGCGGGTGCTCGCTCCGTGGCGCAATCGGGGTGAGTCCATCGCCGCGCTGTACGCGGGCAATACCTTCGGCGCCATGCTGGGTGTGCTCGCTGCCGCGTTCGTCCTCGTGCCGGAATTCGGCCTGGTGCGCACGGCCTGCGCGTGTGCGGCACTGAACCTCCTGAGCGCCGTAGCCGCATGGAAGCTCTTTGCCGGGCCGGCGGATGTCGTCACAGAGACGCTGCGGCCGGCCGCTCCGGGCGCTCTCCTCTTGCTGGCCACCACCGGCCTGCTGGGAATCGGTTACGAGGTTCTCGTCGTGCGGGTTTTGAGCCAGGTCGCGGAGAACACCGTGTACACCTTTGCGATTCTGCTAGCCGTTTACCTCGTCGGCACGGCGCTCGGCGCCGCGGCGTACGGCCGCTGGCTGTCCCACGACGACGCGACGCTGATGCGCGACCGCCTGCTTCGCGTGCTGGCTGCGGCCTGTCTGCTCGGCACGCTGAGCCTGGCCGGCGCCGGTGCCCTGAAGACCTGGGTCCTCCATGCGCTGGGACCGAGCATGGGGGCCGCACTGACCGCCGAAACGGTGCTGGCGGCCTCGGCATTTCTGCTACCGACCTTCGTGATGGGCGCGCTGTTCAGCCACCTGGCCACGCAGGCGGGGTGCGTCGGCATCAGCTTCGGGCGCGCGCTCGGGGTCAACACGCTGGGGGCGGCGGTCGCTCCGCTGTTGTTCGGCGTGTGGCTGATACCGGGGATAGGTTCGAAGTTCGCGCTGCTGCTGGTTGCCGCCGGCTATCTTGTTCTGTCGTCGCGGCGCGCCTGGTCCGCCCCGGCACATTGGGCTGCGGTCGCCGCGGTCCTCGCCACGGCAGCGGTGCTGCCCTCGCTGAGAATCGTCGACGTTCCCCAAGGCGGGCGGCTGGTTTCCTACGCGGAAGGCGTAATGGCGACGGTCAGCGTGGTGGCAGACGCTGACGGCGTGTCGCGCCTGCACATCGACAACCGCCAGCAGGAAGGTAGCAGCGCGACGGTGTACGCCGACGCCCGACAAGCGCTGCTGCCGATACTGCTGCACCCTGCGCCAAGGCGCGCGCTGTTCCTGGGACTGGGCACCGGCATCACGGCTTCGTCGGCGACCGAAGATTCGGAACTGCAAGTGGACGCGGTCGAGCTGCTCCCGGAGGTCATCGCGGCCTCGGCGCATTTCACGAGCACGCCAAATCCGCGACTGCATGCGATGAGCGCCGACGCCAGACGTTTCGTGCGCGCAACCGACAAGCGTTACGACGTGATCGTTTCCGACAACTTTCATCCGGCGCGCAGCGGCTCCGGCTCGCTCTACACCGTCGAGCACTTCGAGGCCGTGCAAAACCGGCTCGCCGCAGGCGGCGTGTTCTGCCAGTGGCTGCCCCTGCATCAACTCGATCTCGACACCCTGCGCAGCATCGTGCAGACCTTCCTGCTGGTCTATCCGCGAGGTTCGGCGATGCTGGCCACCAACAGTCTGGATACGCCCACCCTGGGACTGGTCTCGGGCGCGGACGGGAACAGTTTCGCTATCGCACAGGTGCGCAAACGCCTGATCGGGATACCGATGCCGCAGAGCCCTGCCCAGTTCGATATCACCGACGATCTCGCCTTGCTCGGCAGCTTCGTCGCCGGCCCGCGCGCCTTGGCGCGTTTCGCCGGCAACGCGCCGCTCAACACCGACGACCACCCGGTGGTGTCTTATCGCGCGCCGCGCATCACCTACGCACCCGATTCCCTGCCCCGCGACCGCTTGCTCGACTTGCTGCGCGAAGTCGAGATCAGCCCCGAGGAACTGTTGGCTGCGCCCCACGACCTCGCCTGGGAATCCCGCCTGAGCGCGTACTGGACGGCGCGCGATCGCTACCTCGAGATCGGCCGCAATGTGCGGCCGAAATCCGACGTGCAGGCCATGCTGTCGCAGGTGCGGGAACCGCTGCTGTCGGTGCTGCACATCAGCCCCGATTTCCGCCCCGCTTACGACCCGCTGCTGGGAATGGCGACCGCCCTGAATCGTGTCGATGCCGCAGCAGCCTGTGCACTGCTGACTGCTCTGGAGCAAGCGCAGCCGGCGCGGCCGGAAGCAGCGCAGGCTTTCGGCAAACTTTGTGGCGCGTCGCCCTGAACGCTTCCTTTGGCGATATCGGCAGAGACAGGGGCGGGTCCAGCCGCCCCGCTCTACCCGCCCCCGAACAGAAACCGCTGTCCCTCGCGGTCGAGGCAGGGATTCAGCCGCGACAAGACCTCGAAACCCACCATCCCGTCGATGCCCCAGGCGGGGTCCATCCCCTGCGGAATGACGGCGAGCGGCACGTGCTGGAATATCGCCTCGGGGCTGATCTCGACAAAGCCGGCCTCGGCGGTGAGCACCTCGTATGGCTGTCCGCCGCCGTCGCTTCCGGTGCTCGCAGCGAGCTTCGGATAGCGCTTGCGGAATCCGCTCTTCTCGACGAACGCGGGATAGAGCACCACCGCGCCGTTGTTGCCGGAGTCCACGATCATCGTCGCCCGCTGGCCGTCGATGCTCACCACGATCGTCGGCAATTCATGGTTGAGCTTCATCGGCACCGAGCTGCGAGCGGCGGGGTCGAAGTCCCGACGCGCCCAGCGCTGCATCTTCCGGCGCTCGTAATCCAGGCAGAGCACCGCGTCCTTCATCAAGGGCGCGCCGAGGAAGCCGGCGAGCGCCGGTTTGCCGGGCCTTCGCGTGACCTGGTCCGGAATATCGAGAATCGCGAAGAGCTGGTCGCTCAGCCTGGCGCCGCCGACGCGTATGCTCGGAATTTTCGTGAGTGAACCGGAATGGCTGTCGCCGCTCGCGTCGCCGATGCTCAACTCCTCGGAGCCTTTGATGCCCAGTACCCTGGCGGCATCGGCGCTCACGATGTGGCCGTCCGACAGTCCGCTGTCGAACACGAACGGCAGCGTGCGCCCTGGCGTCAGCTCCACGTCGACGACGATGTTTCCTCCTTCGAGCGTGAAGGGGATTTCCACCGGCTTGGCCGGCGTCTGCTTCACGGGTTTCGGATCGGCCGATGCAGACAGAACGACCGCGGCGGCAAAGACGGCGAGGAGTCGGGTTCTCATGGCGCACCGTACAGCACCAAAGTCTGTCGAGTTCACGCATCACCCTCCAGCACGAACGCCAAGGCCGCGGCACACCGTTGCTCGATCTTGAAATCCAGCAACTGATCCGCGCGGGTGGTGCCCAGATTGATGGCGGCAACCGGCTTGCCGGCCTGAACTGCCGCCGTGACGAAACGATAGCCCGAATACACCATGAGGGACGAACCCAGCACGAGCATCGCATCGGATCGTTCGAGATGCGCCATGGAGATTTCCACGCGGTCCTTCGGCACGGTCTCGCCGAAGAAGACGACATCCGGCTTCTGGATGCCGCCGCACCGCGCACACGGAGGTACGTCGAAGCTGGAGAAATCGAGATCGTCCAGGTCGGCGTCTCCGTCAGGCGCCATCGCCGCTGCGAACCCGGACCACGCGGGATTGCGCTCCAGCAACTCGTCTTGAAAAACCGTGCGCGGAATCCGTTGCTCGCAACTCATGCAGCACACGCGATCGATGCGGCCATGCAGGTCGATCACACCCGTGCTGCCGGCCGCCTGGTGCAGCCCATCGACGTTCTGTGTCAGCAGCAGCTCGATGGCCCCGGCTTTTTCGAGAGATGCCAGTGCGCGATGCGCCTCGTTGGGTTTTGCCTGACCCAGGCGGCGCCAGCCGACGAGGCTGCGCGCCCAGTAACGCTGGCGTGCTGCGGCTCCGCCCATGAAGACCTGATAGCTCATGGGTTGCGAGCGCTTCCAGGTGCCGCTTGCATCGCGATAGTCGGGGATTCCCGAATCCGTGCTGCAACCTGCGCCTGTGAGAACGAACAGCCGGCGATGTCGGCGCAGAAACGCTCTGAGTGGTTCGGCATTCACGGCCATGTCGGTCGCGGTCGGCGTGCTCACAATTTCATCGGGTTGCGGACGCGGGCTCGGGAATCAGGTGTCGATGCTAGAGCAGATCGCCGGGTCCGTCGCCGCGAACCGCGGATGGTGGACGCGGAACCAAAGCGGAATGCCACGCTCCCAGGGTCATGGCTCAGCGAGTTCAAATGCGCAGGACGGCGGGGTGGCGCAAACCCGAGAACGTGATTTACGTGGGACGACCCACGGAATGGGGCAACCCCTGGCGCGTCGGCGGCAAGGCACACGGCGCCATCGACCCGGCGACCGCGGTCGCCCATTACGCGCACGCGCTTCTGAACGGCGAACTGAAAGACGGAACCGGAACCTCGCTGGTAGACAGGCTTGCGGAATTGCGCGGCAAGGATCTGGCTTGCTGGTGCGATCTGGACAAGCCCTGCCACGCCGACGTTTTGCTGCATCAAGCAAACATCTGAGTCGTCGAATGGACGGCACCTCGGCAATCGTCACGGGCGGCGCACAGGGCATCGGCAAGGCCATCGGCGCCGCGCTGACCAGCCGGGGCGTTCACGTGGTTCTGCTCGACACGGACTCCAGGGCGGGACGCGCGGCGCAGCAGGAGCTCACGACGGATTGCGCGGAGGCGGTCTTTCTGCACGGCGACTCGGCGGACGAGGCCGCGATTCGAAAGGCCGTCGGCATCGCGCGAAAGCTCGGCGGCGGTCTGCACGCGGCCGTGGCCAACACCGGAATCTCCGTTCGCAAACCGGTGACGAAACTCACGCTGAAAGAATGGAATCGCGTGCTCGCGGTCAATCTCACCAGCGCTTTTCTGCTGGCCCGGCACGCCGCGCCCTGGCTGACGCGCTCGCAAGGGTCGATGGTGCTGATCGGGTCCTCGCGCGCGGTCATGTCGGAGCCGGACTGGGAAGCCTACGCGGCGACCAAGGGCGGGGTCGTGGCCCTGGCCCATGCGCTGGCTTTGAGCCTCGGCCCGAAAGTCCGCGTGAACTGCGTCAGCCCGGGATGGATCGCGACGGACGCCTGGCAGGCACCCGGACGCCGCCACGAGCCGAAGCTTTCCGCCGCCGATCACGAACAACATCCGGCCGGCCGCGTGGGTCGTCCCGAGGACGTCGCAGCGCTGGTGCGATTCCTGCTCTCCGAAGAGGCGGGATTCATCACCGGCGCGCATTACGTCGTGGACGGCGGCATGACCCGCAGGATGATTTACGTCTAGCGGCGCCTCGACTCGCGGTGTCGCGCCCAAAGTTGCGAGGACACATGGACGGTTCGCCACCGGAGCCTGGGAAATCCGTTTCAGCGATCGAGGCCGCAGCAACCGCCCGCGCGGCCGGGCTGCACTACGTCAGCGACGACACACCGGGCATTCGACGGCTCGGCGACGCGGGAGCGTTCCGATACCTTGGCGCTCACGACCAGGCGATCACCGACGACGCGACGCTGGACCGCATCCGCATGCTGGCCATTCCGCCGGCGTACGTAGACGTGTGGATCTGCCCTGCTCCGCTCGGCCACCTTCAGGCCACCGGGCGCGACGCGCGCGGCCGCAAGCAATACCGATATCACGCCGAATGGCGCAGCGCGCGTGACGGAACCAAGTTCGACCGGATGGTGGAATTCGGCGAAGCGCTGCCGCGTCTGCGGCGACGCATCCGGCGCGACCTCGCGCTGCCTGGCCTGCCGCGCGAGAAAGTCCTGGCGCTGATCGTTGCACTGCTCGACGCCACCCGCCTGCGCATCGGCAACCGCAGCTACGCACGCGACAACCGCAGCTTTGGACTCACCACCCTGCGCGGCCGGCACGCGACGTTCACGGCTGGCCGCCTGCGTCTCAGCTTCCGCGGCAAGGGAGGGACCGATCACGACCTGGTGGTCGACGACAAGAAACTCGCACGCATCGTGCGGCGCTGCCAGGAACTCCCCGGCCAGCAGTTGTTCCAGTACCTCGACGACGCCGGCGAGCGCCGCGGCATCGATTCGGGAATGGTCAACGACTATCTGCGCGACGCCGCAGGCAGCGAATTCACCGCCAAGGACTTCCGCACCTGGGGCGCAACCTTGCGCGCCATCGCGCTGATGGCCTGCACACCGCTGCCGGAACCGCCGAGCGAGCGGGCGCTCAAGACCTGCATCGTCGCGGCGATCCGCGAGGTCGCGACCGAGTTGCGCAACACGCCGGCGGTGTGTCGCAAGGCCTACATCAACCCGGTGGTCTTCGCCGCGTGGCGCGAGGGCAGTCTGCACCGGGTCGTGAGCACGAACCTGTCGGCGAGTCCGCGCAAGGCGGAAACGCTGGCGCTGAAATTCCTGCGCAGCCAGGCGCGCGCCGCACGACTTCAGGCCTCGCGTTCGGCCAGATCATCCGCAAGGCGAAGCAGATCGGTCAGGGCTCACTCCTGATAGATTCCGCCCGATGAAAATCGCACCCAAGCTATCGATAACCGCCCTGCTCGTCGCCACCCTGTGTTCGGCATGCGCCAGCGCACCGCCTGCCTACCTCCCCGATAATTTCGACGGCCTGTCGGAAAAGGCGGCGCTCTACGCGCTGCGCGAGGTCGAGGCGACCGACGATCAACGGAAAAAATTTCTGGAGAGTTACGACCGCCACAATCCGACACTGGTGAAGCTCTCCAAGGAGCGGGCCGCGATCGCCGAGCAGTGGACCCGGTTGGATCGAACCGACGAGGCCTTCCTGTCCCAGGCCGCCGCGCTGGCCGACCGGCGTGCGGCGATCGCGCAACAACAGATGGTCGAAGAGGCTGCCTTCGAGCGCGACGTGGCGGCCTTGCTGGGTCCGGAGCAATGGAAGGAGTGGCAGGCGTTCTGGATCGGCGTCGCCATCGCCGACAGCCAATATGGCCCCGGCGGCGGTCGTCGCGGACGACGCGTCGGCGGGCCGTAGCACTCGCGCAGATCGCATCGACTCGGGCCACCGGGCGCGAAGTCGAAGGTCCCGTTCCCGCGATCCCCTGTCATTTAACTTTCACGCCGCCTTCACATCGCCTCCATCGGACTTTCATACATTTCTCGCAGTTACAACGACGAGAAATCAGATGTCGGCCATCATGCAGGACGGTGTTGTTCGCAACGAACTCGGGGATACATCGGCTCCCCGCTTCGCAGTCGGCTTTGCCAGGGACGCCCACGAGATCGTGGAGGCTCAGCAACTGCGCTACCGCATCTTCGCCGAGGAGATGGGCGCGCAGATCGACGGCGGCGACCAGGGCATCGACCAGGATCAATACGACCCCTGGTGCCGTCACCTGCTGGTGCGCGACAACGAAACCGGCCGCATCGTCGCGTGCACGCGCATCCTCACCGACGATCAGGCGCCCAATGCGGGTGGATTCTATTCGTCCGGCGAATTCGATCTGGCGATGGTCGATGCACTACCCGGTCGGGTGATGGAAATCGGCCGCACCTGCGTGGATCGCGAATACCGCAGCGGTGCAGTCATCGCGACCCTCTGGCAGGGCATTGCGATGCACGTCACCACGCACGGTTTCGATTATCTGTTCGGCTGCGCCAGCATCGGCCTGGAAGACGGCGGCGCGCAGGCGCACGCGATCCTGCAACAGATCAAGTCCAAGTACCTGGCGCCCGAATACCAGCGCGTGCGTCCGTACTATCCGCTGCCCGCGGTGGACGGTCGCCCGTCCGACAAGGTGCGCATGCCGCCGCTGCTCAAGGCTTATCTCAGCCTGGGTGCCAAGGCTTGCGGCGAAGCCTACTGGGATCGCGACTTCAACTGCGCCGACGTGTTCATGCTGCTCAATGTGAGCGATCTGAATCCGCGCTACACGCGCCACTTCCTGGAGCGCAACGCGCCGGTGGCTGTCGTCGGACATGCGTGAAAGCGTCATGACCGTGCCGGCACTGGTGGGCGATGATGCGATTCGCCCCGACCATGAGCCGACCACCGAAGTGCCGACACCGTCGTCCTCGCCCCTGGCGTCGCTGCGATTCGTCCTGCGCGCTGCGCGGCTCCTGATCCATGTGGCTTACGGCATGCTGCTCGGGCTGCTGGTGAAGCTGGATTTCGGCCGCAAGCTGCGTTGCGAGCGACTGGCGCAGCACTGGTCGACTCGCCTGATGCGCATCCTCGGCATCACGGTGCGCGTACGAGGACAACCGATGCCCGGCGGTGGCGTCATCGTCGCCAATCACGTCTCCTGGCTGGACATTCCGCTGCTCATGGCGTGCGTGCCGACGCGCTTCGTATCGAAATCCGAAGTGCAGCATTGGCCCGTTGCGGGCTGGCTCGCAGATGCCTCCGGCACGTTCTACATCCGCCGCGGGCTGCATGGTTCCCGCCCCTTGTTGAACCGGCTGTTGCCGCATCTCAAGGCCGGCGGCACCGTCACGATCTTTCCGGAAGGCACGACCACCGACGGACACGACGTGCTGCCCCTGCATCCGCGTCTGTTCGCGGCGTCCATCGAATCGCAGCGACCGGTCCAGCCGGTGGCGCTGCGCTACGGATGCGGCGATCGCGGCGAAGAGCTTGCACCCTTCATCGGCGACGACGATCTGCTGTCTCACTTGATGCGCGTGCTGCGCAACGGGCACCTGGACGCCGAGGTTGTTTTCGACGCGCCCATCGAGCCCCTCGGGCAATCGCGCGAGCAGTTGGCCCGGCTAGCGCAAGCCTCGATTCGTTCGGCGCTGGGCCTGCTGCCGTAGAGCAGCATCGAAGCCCGGCCGGACCTCCTCGCCTTCAACGTGTTGCCGGGCTCGCGCATCGGGGGCGCAAGCAGCAGATCGAGGCCGACGCAAACCAGTGGTGGGCCCTCCGGGACTTGAACCCGGAACCAACAGATTATGAGTCTGCTGCTCTAACCGATTGAGCTAAAGGCCCGGCTTTCCGATCCACCGATTCCCGCCCCCACGGCGGGATATCGCAAGGCAACCGAAGTCTAGCAATTCCATGAGTCGCGGCTGGTCCGGCTTTCGCGTACCCGCGAGACTGCGAATGCCTTGGCGCCATGTGCCGACGGCCCTTCAGTCATTCACCTGAAGCGGCCCCGCGCGGACTCTCTCGCGTCGCGCGTGCTTGGCCGGAGTAGTTTGCGGCCCTAACATCGCGACTTGCAGGCGATGTGCGCATTACACCAGGGACATAACCGGCCCGGCCGGAGGAGATTGGCGATGAAGAAGCTATGGACTCGTGTGGGGATCGCGCTGCTGGCTGGCGCGCTGGCGGGTCCGGCGAGCGCCATCAACTTCGAGTATGCCGGCGCGGAGTTCGCGTGGAACACCAAGCTCACGGCCGGTGCGGCGTGGCGCACGGAAGCGCGCGATGTCGGCAAGATCGGCAAGCTCAACGTTCCCGGCCAGGAATTTCTGTGCAGCAATCGCGGCGGCAATATCACCCTGGGGCCGAACGACGACGACTGCATCTCGCTGTTCGGCAATCCGGAACCCAACCAGCGCCTGGTCGACGCGCGCGGCGGCTACTTCGCGGCGCTGATGGACGACGGCAATCTCAACTTCGACAACGGCGACCTGGTCTCTGCCCTGGTCAAGCTCAACACCCAGCTCGGCGTGACCCGGGGTGACTGGACGTTGAAGCTGAACTACGTCGCCTTCTACGACGAGACCAACTACAACCTCGACGCCCAGCACGTCAACACGCAGTACCAGCCGGCCAGCGAAGGCATCAGCGACAGCGTGCAGGGAAGAGTCGGCTTCAAGGGCGAGCTTCGCGAGGCCTTCGTCCTGAGAAATTTCCAGATCGGCGAGCGTGCGTTCTCGCTCTCCATCGGCAACCAGCGCGTGCGCTGGGGCGAGGCCAACCTGCACCTGTTCAATTCGCTGGACCAGGTCAATCCGCTGGACGGCGTGCTCGCCTTGCAACCGGGGCTCAACCTGAGCGAACTGGCCGTGCCCACCGGCATGGTGCTGTTCACGGCGGACCTCGTGACCAACGTCACCGCCGAGTTCATCTACCAGTACGACTGGGACACCGTGCGGGTACAGCCCAGCGGCACGTTCTTCTCTAGCACGGACCCGGCGGGCATCAAGGAGTACAACCCGGTGCTGAGCCTGGGCCAGTTTCCGGAAGATCCGGACAACCAGTTCCGCGCCGGCCTGCCATTCCGCCTGCTGTCGTCCAGCACGCGCAATTCGCGCGTGGGCGAGAACGACCGGCCCGCCAGCGACGACGGCCAGTACGGCGTGCGAGTGAACTGGTACGCGGAGAATCTCAACGACGGCACCGAGTTCGGATTCTATTTCCTGAACTACCACAGCCGGCTGCCGTATTTCTCGATCAACGAGGCGGACGAAACCTGTCTGCGCCGCGGCATCGGCATCGATCCGGTCACGGCGCTGCTGGCCTGCGCGCCGTTCAATCCGCTGCTGCTCAACAACGCGCTGCCCAACAAGGACCCGTTGCCGATCAACTCGGCGGAGCTTCTGTTCGACTATCCCGAAGACATCCAGATGTACGGCGTGAGCTTCAACACGACGGCGTTCGGCTGGTCGGTGTCCGGCGAGTATTCCTATCGCCCCAACCTGCCCGCGCAGGTACTGATTTCGGATGTGTTCTACGCCGGCTTCCAGCAGGCGTTTCCGCGTAACGACATCGGCTTGTCCGCAAACTTGCTGGCCGAACTCGGTCCTCTGGGAGAGGCGCTGGGCAATCTCTTGCCCGTGGGCAGCGTCGGCCCGCTTCTGCCCGGCGCCCGTACCTTCATTCCGGATTTCCTCTCGGTCTACCGCGGCCGCACGATCGAGAACGACAACGAGTATCAGCCGGGCGAATACGTGCAGGGCTTCGAAGACCTCAAGACCGGCCAGCTCGTCGTCAACGCGCTCAAGCTGTTCCCGAGCACGCTGGGCGCCGACGACGTGACCCTGCTGGTGGAGCTGGGCATCACTCACATCATCGACATGCCCGAAGAGGGCGACCTGTATTTCCAGGGCACGCTCGAACACACCCATCCGAGCCCTGGCGCCGACTGCACCGGCTTTCCCGATGGCACCGCCTGCCGCACGGCGGCGGTCACGGCGCGCGTGAATCCCACGCAGCAGACCGACGACTTCGCCGATGACTTCGCGATGGGCCTGCGCATGCTGTTGCAGTTCAACTACAGCAACTTCATGAACTCGGGTATCAACGTCAAGCCGACCTTGCTCTGGTTCGAGGACGTGTACGGCATCGCGCCCTTCCCCGCGCAGAACTACGTCGAGGGCAATCGCTGGATGATTCCAGGCATCCAGTTCGAGATCGGCCAGGCCTTCAACGGCACCCTGCTGTACCAGTACTACGACGGCGCGGACAACGCACTGCAGGATCGCGACAATCTTTCCGTCAGCCTGACGTACAACTTCTGATCGCTTCAGACTTCGTGCAGGGGGCGCACGCCTTCGCGACCGCCGGCAAAGTGCAGGCTCACGAGATCTTCATGCGCTTTGCGACCGATGCGCTGTGCCCGCGCGCGTCCACCTGGAATCACTCGATGCGCGATGTGCCAGGCCAGGGTGAACGGCGCGCTCAGCAGCGGATACCAGGGCAGCGTGCCGGCCGGCAGCCCCAGCGCCTTCATACCGGAATGTCCGGTGAAGAATCGGGTCACGCTCAAGTGCCGCTGCTGCTCGAAGCGCGCTCGCAGTTTCCGAAAGCGCGGGTACGGCACCGATAAGGTCTCGTCCATCAGCGCGCGACCGAGTTGCGCGCTGGTCTCGTCCGGCGGCGTCTGCACCAGCAGCATCTGGTAGAGCAGGCGCCGGCCCACCATCTCGTCATCGGTGAGCCAGCGCTCGTCCACGCCCATCAGCCAGCAGGTGTACTTCCACAGGTGCATCACCGCGTGCGCCTCGGCGCGTGTCACCGGCATGCCCATCGCGCGTACGCCGATCAGCAACAACGCGCTGAAACCGAGCCAGGTCGCGGCCATGTCGGTCTGGTTGATCGGCAGGCCGAGTTCTTCGAGCTTCCACTCCGCCAGCCCGGCCACGCGACGCCGGATCATGGCGTGAATCAGGCGTACGTGCAGCGTGGCGCAAAAGCCTTCCGCCCCGACCTCCAGGCCGCCGGTCGCTGTTGCGCTGACCACCCACTTCATCGTCTCCGCCACGCGCCGCGGCGTACCGCCTTGCAAGGCGCCGGTGAGAATCAGCGTCTTGTTGAACGCCGAAGCCTGGTAGCCGCCCATCAGCGCGGCATCGCGCAAAACGTAATGCGAGGTCATGCCCATGCGCTGGAACACGCGTGCGCCCTCGGCGAGCTTCGCTGCATCCACCCAGGCCGGACGCCGCTCACATTGCGCAAAAAAATCGCGCAGCGGCGGAGGCGCTTCCGGAACCGACGCGAGGCCCGAACTCAACGCACGCTGGAACAGCGGCATCGCAGCGCGCATGCCGGTCTGGTACATCCAGTCGAGCAGACGGTCGGCCAGTGGGTCGCCCTGCATGAGCCCCTCGCCCAGCGCCTTCCAGCGTTCGGGTGTGGGCTCCGCATCGCCTCTAATGAACCATCTCAGCAGGCGGCCGGTGCGGCGGCCGGTTTCCAGGTCGATGCCGTGACGCCGCGGAACAAAGCCGATTGCATCCTTCATCGCACGATTCCATTTGACGAACGCCCCAAGCTAATGCGAAATCTTGCTCGCATTCAATTCGCGTATCGCAGCGCATGCGCAAGAAACCCCGGCAGGTTCGTTCGCGCGAGATGGTCGAAACGCTGGTGCAGGCCGCGGCCGAAACCATTGCCGAGCGTGGCCTGCTGGATACCACCACCAACCACGTCGCCGCACGCGCTGGCGTCAGCGTCGGCTCGCTGTACCAGTATTTCGACGGCAAGAACGCGCTGATCGACGCGGTGATGGAACGCCAGCAGGCCGACCTGACTCGAGCCATCGGCCAGCAGTTCGCCGGCATGCTCGGCGCCGATATCCGCAGTCTTACCCGCGCGGCACTGACCGCGGTGTTCGAGCTGTTCGAGAACAGCCGCGGGCTTTATCTGGAGCTGGCGCGCGGCTGGTATCACGCTGGCACCATGCGCTCGGTCGAGACCCTGGAGCGCTTCTTCACGGAATCGTTCCGGCTATATCTGCTGCGGCACCACCAGAGCCTGCGTTTCGAGAACCTGCCGGCGGCGCTGTATGTCGCGTTCAACGGCGCGGTGTTCACCGGCATCCGTTACCTCAGCGATCCGCCCGCGCACCTGCGCCGCGACGACGTGATCGAGCAGCTCACCGAAATGGTGGCGGGCTATCTCCTGCGCGTCGGCACGCCGCCGGCGAGCGCAGCCAGGAAAACCAGCAGGACTCGCGTCGACAAACCAACGTGAAGCGTTTGCGCCCAGCCACGGGGCGGCGGGGCCAAGGCAATCACTTGCGTCCGGTTTAGGCTGCGAGAAACTCCGGAGGACCGATGAACAAGCCTACCCTCGCCGCGCTGGCCCTGATGCTGATGCACGCCGGAGTTCATGCGGCAACTTCCCCGGACCAGGCCGCGCGCCTGGGCAAGGATCTCACCGCGGTCGGCGCCGAACGCGCGGGCAATGCGGACGGCAGCGTGCCGGCCTGGATCGGCAGCTCGGCCTTCGCGCCCGAGATGCTCAAGCTCAAGCGAGCCGACCTCGAAGCGCTGCGCACACGCCTGGTCAAGGACATTCAGGGGATGATCGGCGACCCGGCCGTGGTCAGCGATATCCTCGTGCAAGGCCAGGCGATCATGGATGCCGAGCCGAAGAAGGCGGACCAGGTCATCGCGGTGGTGAAAGCGATGCTCTCGTCCGACGCCTCGCTCAAATCGGACTTCGACAAGGTGCTCGCAGGCCGCGGCGGCAAGAGCGTCGATAGCCTGATGCAACAGGTGCAAGCGCGCACGCTCAAGCTGCCGCAACTGCGTGACGACATCGTCGCCGTCATCGGCGAACTGAAAGCCAAGGACAGCACGAACTTCTTGTCGCGCATGGTCGCCGCCTTCGATGTCGGCAAGGTGCTGGAGATCGTGAACATCGTGGACGATCCCAAAACGCGTGTGCAGGCCAACGCGCTACTGATGAAATACATGCCCTCGTACGTGCGCGGCTTTCTCGACTACAAGGTGCCGGGCGCGACCGGCCCGATCGATTCGATCAAGCCGCTTTACGTCATCACCAACGCCAACCTCGGTCAGTACGGGAAGCTGCTCAGCGACGGTCACAAGGCGCTGTTCAAGACTTACCCGGATTACCGGATGATCGTCTTCCCCTCGTTCCGCAACGCCTTTTTCCCGGACGAGATCGACAAGGCCACCATCGCCAACGCGACGCGCGCCTCGCTCAAGGGCACGGACGAAATCGAGGGGGCGGAGCTGGGATTCCCCTTTCCGATTCCGGCGACCGGCGCCGAACCGCTGTGGAATCACAAGCTGAAGTTCCGCGGCTCGGCGGTGAAGCGTTTCAACAACCAGGCCATCGTGAAGCCCGACGGCACGTACAAGATCAGCAAGCTGGTCGAGGACGTGAAGTTCAAGTACGCCAACCTCAAGGAGCCTGCCGCGATTCGCAGTGGCGGGCTGCTCGCGTATTACCTGCAGGAGGTGCTGGAGCCGCCGCGTTCCGCCGGCCAGGTGATTCTGGTGCACGAGACTGCGGGCGGCGCGGGCCTGACCCGTAACGCCTGGATTTTTTCGCCGGGCCTGGCGCGCGTGAACCGCGCGCCGGACGTCGGTTTCGACAATCCCTCCATCGGTTCCGACGGCGAGCAGTTCAACGACCAGATCGACGTGTTCAACGGCGCGCTGGATCGCTTCGACTGGAAGCTCGTTGGCAAGAAGGAAGTGCTGATCCCCTACAACTCCTGGATGCTCAACAGCCCCACCTTCAAGTACAAGGACATCATCCGGCCCGGCCACCTCAACCAGGATCTGGCGCGCTACGAGCTGCATCGCGTCTGGGTGGTGGAGGCGACGCTCAAGGCAGGACAGCGGCATCGCTTCGGCAAGCGGCGTTTCTATCTGGACGAGGATTCCTGGTCGATCGCCATCGTCGATTGCTACGACAACCGCGGCGAGCTGTGGAAGGTGCAGGAAGCGCATCTCGTGACCGTGCCCTTCATTCCCACCGTGACCGGCATTCCAGAGACGATTTACGACCTTCAGACCAAGCGCTACTTCGTCACCTCCCTGTCCAACGAGGATGCGATCTCGGACTTCGAGGTGAAGTACGACGACGCGCTGTTCACGCCGGCGGCTTTGCAGAAGAAGGCAAGGACGAAATAGCAGGTGCTGAGTCGTGAAGCGGCCTACTTGTCTATGTCTTGGCGAGTACGCAGAACGGGACGCTGTACGTGGGCGTGACGTCGGATCCCGTTCAGAGAATCTGGCAACACAAGAATGATGTGGTGGAAAGCTTCACGCAGAAGTACGGGGCTCATCGACTTGTCTGGTTCGAACAACGCGAGACGATGGAGTCAGCAATTATTCGTGAGAAGCAGATCAAAAAGTGGAATCGGGCCTGAAAGCTCAGGCTCATTGAAGCGGAGAACCCAGAATGGCTGGACTTGTGGGAGCAGATCACTCAACAGTGACCGTCATGCCCGCGAAGGCGGGAATCCAGTTTTTCTCGCCGATCCGAACGGTGCTCGTACTCCGCAACTGGATTCCCGCCTTCGCGGGAATGGCGTTCTTGTACGGAAATGTTTCAGCAAACGACGAAGCGACAGATACCGCAAGCGAACACGCTCAACCCGCCCTGAGCGCGCCTAAAGCCGCCCAAAACCGCCTGCTCGACATTGCAGCAACGGGCTCGCAGCTTGTGGCCGTCGGAGAGCAGGGCGCGATCCTGATTTCGGAGGACGCGAAGACCTGGCAGCAAGTGAAGTCGCCGGTCAACGTGATGCTCACGCGTCTGCACTTCACGGATGATTCGACAGGCTGGGCGCTGGGCTACGACGCGACGATCCTGAAGACCATCGACGGCGGCAACACCTGGGCCGTGCAGCACTACGACGCTGCAGCCCGTGCGCTCTACGACCTGCTCTTCCTCGATGCGCAACACGGACTGGCGGTGGGTGCGTACGGCAGTCTTTTCGAGACCACCGACGGCGGGCAGACCTGGACGCGACGCGAATCCGAGTTGTCCGCACTCGGCATGCACTTCAACGCGATTCTGAAACTCGGCGACGGCTCGCTCTTCATCGCCGGCGAGCGCGGCCTGATGGCGCGCTCGGTCGATGCAGGAGCGACCTGGCAGGTGCTGGACTTCCCCTACGCCGGCTCGATGTTCGGCGCGCTTCCATCCGGCGAGAAAGGCGTGCTGGTCTACGGCATGCGCGGCAACGTGTTCGAGGCGGTAGACGTGTCCGCCTGCGCGACGATGGACACCGCGGCCTGGGATTCTTACGAGCGCGAAAATCTGGAAGACGCTGCGCGCATCGCCGAACTCGGCTGGCGCCGCCTGGAAAATCCGGTGCGTGAAAGCCTGTTCGGTGCGCTGTCCACTCGCACCGGGCCGCTATTGGTGGGCGTGAACGGCACGTCGGTGAAGCTGGACGCTTCGGCTGGCGCGCTCGCGCCGCTCAAGACACCCGCCACCGAAACGCTTGCGCGTGTCGTCGCGTTCAAGGGACGTCTGATCGGGGTGGGTCGCAAAGGCGTGCAAGACCTCGGAACGGCTCCATGACCACCCCACAAAGTAAACAGCTACTTCGTGGGTTGAGCGCCGGAGGGGCGAGCGGATGAGCGCCAGCACCACCTCGACCAGCATGACGCGCGCGATTCTGCGCGTCGTCGAGCCCGTGGTTTACGCGCGGCGAGCAACGACGCTCGGCATATTGGTATTGCTCACCCTGTTTCTCGCGTGGAACGCGGCGCAGCTTCGGCCCAACGCCGGCTGGCTGAAGATGGTGCCGAAGGAGCACGCGTACATGAAGACGTTCATGCAGTACTACGCGGACTTCGGTGGCGCCAACACGGTGCTGATCGCGCTGCACAACCGCCGGGGCGACATCTACCAGCCCGAATTCATGGAGACCTTGCGCAAGGCTTCCGACGACGCGTTCTTCATTCCGGGCGTGGATCGTTCGAGAGTCACCTCGATTTTCTCGCCGAGCATTCTCTACATCGAGGTGGTGGAAGGCGGGCTTGCGGGCGAGAACGTGATTCCGTCGGTGTACGCGCCGACGCCGGAAATGATGGAGCGCATCCGGCGCAACGTGGCCAAGGCCAGTGTCATCGGGCGCCTCGTTTCCGAAGACCAGACCACGGCGCTGATTCAGCTGGAACTGCTGGAGAAAGATCCGTCGGTCGGCACCGTGAGCGATCTGGCCGACGCGGCGCGTCCCCTGCCCGAACGCCTGAGAAATGCCTGGAACGGCGGCACGGACTTCGGGGCGAAGCTGAAGGCGGTGTCCGAACTCGTGATGCGCAACGAGGCCCCGGATGCGGGCCTCGACTATGTGAAGGTGGGCGACAAACTCGAGGAAATCCGCGCGACGTACGAGACGGAAAATATCTCGGTGCACATCGTCGGCTTCGCCAAGGTGGTGGACGACATGACCAAGGCGAGTCTGCAAGTCGCCCTGTTCTTTCTCGTCGCGCTCCTGCTGATGGGCGCGCTGCTGTGGATCTACATCGGCTCCGGCCCGCTGGCGATAATCGTTGTCAGCACCTCGCTGGTCGCCTGCGTCTGGGAGCTGGGGCTGCTGAATCTCGTCGGCTACGGGCTCGATCCCTTCGCCATGCTCGTTCCCTTTCTCATCATGGCGGTGTCGGTGAGTCATGGCGTGCAGTTCGTCAGCTCCTGGGCCAACGAAATTTCCACGCGCGATGCATCCAGCTACCAGGCCTCGCTCGCGACCTTCCGTGCGCTGGCAATCCCAGGCGTGGTCGCGCTGCTGACCAATGTCGCGGGCTTCTCGACGATCTACCTCATCAACATCCAGGTGATCCGCGAGATGTCGGTGAACGCCGCCTTCGGCATGGTCGGCGTCATCATGGTCAACAAGATTCTGTTGCCTGCGGTGCTGTGTTACGTACGCATTCCAAACATCGGGAAGTTTCGCGAGTCGCAAGCCGTGCGCGAGCGGATGGGCGATGCGGTGTTCAAGAAGATGGCCGTGCTCACCCGGCGCGGGCCGGCGACGGTGGTCGTGCTGATCTGCGTCGCGCTGTCGATCTTCGGCGCCAGCCAGTACTACAAGGTGCAGATCGGCGACACGACCGAGGGCGTGCCGGAGCTACGCCCGGACTCGCGCTTCAACCAGGACGCACGCGCCATCGCAGCGAACTTCACGCTCGGTGTGGATCACCTCAAGATCATCGCGGAGTCCTTCGACGACGGCTGCATCGACTACGGCGCGGTGTCCGAGATCGATCGCTTCTCCTGGTACATGAAGAACCAGCCCGAGGTGCGCGATGTGCTGTCCTTGCTTGAACTGGCCAAGATCGCGCACTCCGGTTTGAACGAAGGCCGGCTCGACGCCGAAGTGCTTCCGAAGAATCCGGAGACGCTCGCGCAGATCACCGCACTCGTTCCGACGACGACGGGCTTCCTCAACAACACCTGTTCTGCTGTCGCGCTGTTCATCTTCACGCGCGACCACAAGGCCGAAACCATCACCACGCTGACCGATGCGGTGAAGCGCTACGCCGCCGAGTTGCAGCAGGACAAGAGAGTCAAGCTGCGTCTCGCCTCCGGCAACATCGGCGTGATGGCCGCGACCAACGAGGAAGTGCGGCGCAACGAGTTGCCGGTTGTGGGCTGGGTTTACGCCGTCATCATCCTGTTCCTGTGGCTGTCCTTCCGCACGCTGTCCGGCGTGCTGTGCGTGATTCTGCCGCTGGCGATGGTGACCCTGCTCGGCTATGCGCTGATGGTCGCGATGGGGATTGGGCAGAAAGTCGCGACCCTGCCGGTGCTGGCCTTTGCCTGCGGCATCGGCGTGGACTACGGCATCTACAGTTACTCGGTCGTCGCGGCGGGACTGCGCAAGGGCCTGTCGCTGGAAGAGGCCTACTACCAGAAGATGCGCTCCACCGGAAAAGCGACGCTGTTCACCGGCGTGGGTCTCGCCACCGGCGTCGGCTTATGGATGCTCTCGGAACTTCAGTTCCAGCGGGACATGGGCGTGCTGCTGGTGTTCGGCTTTATCACCAACATGGTTGGCGCCATCGTGGTGTTGCCGGCGCTGGCGCACTTTCTGTCAGGCGAAGAGTTGAAGCATGCGGGCAAGGATTTGACGGCGGGCGCGGACGCGGCCATCGATGAGCGGCGGTAGTCGCGCAATCTGGAAATACAAAACCGTCATGCCCGCGAAGGCGGGTATCCAGTTTCCACTCGCAGCCCCGGCCACCGTTCGGGCTGCGGGACTGGATTCCCGCCTTCGCGGGAATGACGGAGATGGGCGGATGGTTGCTTGCGATGTCGAGCTTCACGACACCCTCAAGCCGCCTTGCGCCGCACACTCCCCGGCCCATACCCATGCACGCGCTTGAAGCTGCGCCGAAACGCGGCCTCGGTCTGGTAGCCGAGACGCTCGGCGACGTGCGCCACCGACAAGCGCGGATCGCGCAGCAGCTTCAGCGCCTGCGCCATGCGCCAGCTCGTCAGGTACTGGTACGGGGTTTCTTCCAGCACCTCGGCGAAGCGTTCGGCGAATGCGGTGCGCGACAGCAGCGCCTCTTCCGCCAGCGAGGCCACCGTCCAGTCCTTGCCGGGAAAACGATGAATCGCATCGAGCGCGCGCTTGAGCCGCGGATCGGCCAGGGCCGCGAACAAACCACGCCGCGTTGCGTTGGTATTCAGATGTTGCCGCAGCCCCATCACGAACAGCGCGTCGGCAAGCTTGTCCATCACCGCCTGGCTGCCGAAGCCGCGCTGATCGGCCTCCTGCACCAGCAGTTCGGCAAGCCTTCGAAAAGCATCGCCGCACCCGGAGCCCCGCACCAGCATCACGTCCGGCAAGCCGGCGAGCACGGGATTGCCACTGGTGGATTCGAAACTGAATTCGCCGCACAGCATGGTGGTGTAGCTGTCAGGCTTGATGCTGCCGTCGGGCTCCTCGACCGGCGTGAGCACGTGCGCCGTGCCGCGCGACAGCACCACGAGATCGCCGGCTTCCAGCCTTACCCGCTCGTCGACGCCTTCCACCTTCATCCAGCAACAGCCCTGGTCGAGCAGATGAAACCAGGCGGTTCCGGGCGGCGCCTGCGCATCCCAGTCACGCCAGCGCCCGCAGTAACGCATGTTGTCGGTGATGCGCGCGTGCATCTGGTACGCGGCAAGGATGCTGTCGAGGAGGGCGTCGTCTGTACGTTCCGTCATGGAGCGCGGACCTACGGGTACAGGCTGGAAGGGTGGGAGAGGCTAGCATGCGTCTCATCAAATTCGTCTTTCCGGCCTCATGACTCTTTCACTGCAAAACATTCGCGACACCTACGCCGACGGGGTAAAGGTTCTGTCGAAGGCCGACTTCATTGCGCCGCTGCTGCTTCGTCTGTACCTGGCTCCCATCTTCTGGATGGCGGGCTGGAACAAGTTCGCCAATTTCGGCGACACCGTGGAATGGTTCGGCAACAGCGAGTGGGGACTGGGCCTGCCCCTCCCTTCTCTGCTCGCGGGCCTTGCTACCGGAACCGAATTGGTCGGCGCGATCTTGCTGGTCACAGGCCTGGCGATTCGCCTCATCAGCATTCCGCTGCTGTTCACCATGTTCGTCGCAATGTTCACCGTGCACTGGCCCAACGGCTGGCTCGCGATTGCAGAGGGCGAAGGATTTTTTGCCAGCATGCGATCGATGGAAGCGGTGGAGCGGCTGGCGCAGGCCAAGGCCATTCTGCGCGAGCACGGAGACTACGAGTACCTCACCGAACATGGCAGTTTCGTGATGTTGAACAACGGCATCGAGTTCGGCGCAACCTATTCGCTGATGCTGCTGTCCCTGCTCTTCACCGGAGCGGGGCGCTGGCTGAGCCTGGATTGGTGGATTGACCGCGGCGCGAATCCGGAGCCTGCGTCCAGAGCATTCCGCACGGCGTATCAGTGACCGTGTGAGTGGTTGGTTTGCGCAACACCCTTATCGGTTTGTACCCAAGTTACACCCACCCCCGGCCCTGATTGGGGCCAGTTAATGCAAGGAGATTCACCATGATAAAGAAGCCTCTCTCAGTTGTTCTCGGCGCCGCGTTTGCTCTGACCGGCATGGCCGCCCAGGCCTCCGTATTCCAGGCCACCGACCTCGGTGCCGGCTACATGGTTGCTGCCGCTGGCGACGCCAAGTGCGGCGAAGGCAAGTGCGGCGAAGGCAAGAAGGCCGGCGAAGCCAAGTGCGGCGAGCACAAGGGTTCCAACTGCGACAAGACCGCTGGCGTCGGCAAGGACGGCAATTGCGCCTGCGGCGCCAACAAGGGCCAGAAGGCCGACGGCAAGTGCGGCGAAGCCAAGTGCGGCGAGAAGAAGTAAGCATCAAGCCTTAGCGATACTTGGCCCGGAGGCGCAAGGCTTGCGCCTTCGGGCTTTTCAATTCCACGACGACGACCCACACGGATCGCAACCATGCCCACTCTTGCGAAATTGAGCGGAGCCGGTCTGGGCCTGCGACGCGAATTGCAGGAGCCCCTGGCCGAGGCCCGCGCCGGCGACATCGGCTTTCTGGAAATTGCCCCCGAAAACTGGATCGGCCGCGGCGGTACGACGGCCAAGACCCTGCGCTCGTTCACCGAGCGCTTTCCGTTTGTCACGCACGGCTTGTCGCTATCGATCGGCAGCCCGGCGCCGCTGGACGAAGACTTCGTCCTTAGCCTGAAAAAATTTCTCGATGTGCACGGCATCGCCGACTACACCGAGCACCTGACCTATTGCTCGGACGACGGTCACCTGTACGACCTGATGCCGATTCCTTTCACCGAAGAGGCCGTCGAGTACGTGGCCGCGCGCGTACGCCGTGTGCAGGACATTCTCGAACGTCGCATCGCGCTGGAAAACGCCAGCTACTACGCCGCGCCCGGGCAGGAGATGCAGGAGATCGAGTTCATCCGCGCGGTGATCGAGCGCTCCGACTGCGACCTGCTGCTGGACGTCAACAACATCTGGGTCAACAGCATCAATCATCGCTACGACCCGGCGGCCTTTCTCGACGCGCTGCCAGGCGAACGCGTGCGCTATATCCACATCGCCGGTCACTACATCGAAGCCGAAGACCTGCGCGTCGATACGCACGCTGCCGATGTGATCGACCCGGTGTGGAATCTGCTCGACCGCGCCTACGCACGCTTCGGCGTACAGCCGACCCTGCTGGAGCGCGACTTCAACATCCCGCCGCTGGCCGAGCTGATGCACGAGATTCACCACATCCGATCCATTCAGTCGCGGCACCTCGCCTTACCCAAGGCCGCCAATGGCTAAGCCGCTGCCACGATTCCAGCAGGTGCAGTACCGCTTCGCGGCGCATATCCGGGATCCCGAGCGCAACCCCGCACCAGAGGGCATCGAAGAACGCCGCCTGCAGATTTACCGCGAGCTGTTCTACAACAATGTGGAAGGCTTTCTCGCGAACGCATTTCCGGTGATTCGCAAGCTGTCGTCGGATTCTGTCTGGCACGCGCGGGTGCGCGATTTCTATGCGAGGCATCAGAGCCATTCGCCGCAGTTCCACCACCTCGCCGAAGAGTTCCTGAAGTTCCTGCAGGACGAGCGCGGCGCGCACCCCGACGATCCGCCGTATTTCGCCGAACTGGCGCACTACGAGTGGGTGGAGCTGTCCTTGGGCCTGGCCGAAGTAGACCTGACACCAGAACTCGCCGATCCCAACGGCGATCCAATGGAGGCGCCGCCGGTGGTATCGCCGCTGGCCTGGCCGCTGGCGTACAGCTATCCGGTGCACCGTATCGGTCCGGACTTCGAACCTGCGGAAGCTCCGGATGCGCCGAGTTATCTGGTGGTGTACCGCACACGCCAGGACCAGGTGAAGTTCATGGAGATCAACGCGGTCAGCGCGCGGCTGCTGCAGTTGATCGAAGAGAACCCGACCACGAGCGGTCGTGAGTTGATGCTCCAGATAGCTGGTGAACTTCAACACCCCGAGCCCGAACAGGTCGTCGCGGCAGGTCGCGGCATGCTCACGGGATTGCGCGAGCGCGACATCGTTCTCGGCACGCGGCGCAGGTAGATCGCGTTCATGTGCGGGTCGGGCTTCAGCCCGACGAAGCCAGCGCGATGTCGGGCTTCAGTCCGACCTACATCAGCGAGTCCATCGCACTGCGCAACAGCCAGGTTACGCCGCCAAACGCGGCCACCCCCGCTGCCCATAGCAGAACGAACCACATCCACTGCCGCGCCGCGGTCCGCCGCTCAATGCTCATACGTCGCACCCGGCTCGATCTTGCCGCGGAAGACCCAGTACGCGTAGGCCGTGTAGATCAGGATCATCGGCAGGGACAGGGCCACGGCCACCAGCACGAATCTCTGCGACGAGGCGGGCGCGGCCGCGTCGAACACCGTGAGCGCAGGCGGCAGGATGTGTGGCCACAGGCTGATGCCGATCCCGGCGTAACCCAGCAGGAACAGGGCAATCGTGTAGAAGAACGGCGCGTAGTGCGAACCCCTTCGCAGTTCGCGTATCAGCATGATCGAGACGGCGGCGGTGGCCACCGGCACCGGCAGCAGCGGGAGCCAGTTCCCATTCCCGAACCAGCGCTCCGCGATATCCGGAAATTTCCACGGCGTGTAGAGCGAAACCGAAACCAGCGCGAGCAGCGAGGCAACGAGCGCAAGGCTTGCCCACCGGCGCGCAAAGAGTTGCAGGGATCCTTCGGACTTGAGGTTGAGCCAGGCCGCGCCGATCAGCGCGTAGCCGGCCACGACACCGAGCCCGGTCACAAGCGAGAAGGGCGTGAGCCAGTCGAAGTGCCCGCCGGCAAAGCTGCGACCCTCGATCTTCACGCCTTCCAGCAAGCCGCCCAGAATCATTCCCTGGCTGAAAGCCGCGAGCGTCGAGCCCAGCGAGAACGCCTGGTTCCACCAGCGTCGCGTGGCCTTGGCCTTGATGCGGAACTCGAACGCCACGCCGCGAAAAATCAGGGCGACCAGCAAGGTCATGACGGGCACGTAGAACGCCGGCAGTGCGATGGCGTAGGCCAGCGGAAACGCGCCGAACAAGACCGCGCCGCTCAGGATCAGCCAGGTCTCGTTGCCGTCCCACACCGGCGCGACGCTGGCGATGGCCGTGTCGCGCGCGGCCTCGTCCGGCATCAGCGGAAACAGGATTCCGACACCCAGATCGAAGCCGTCCAGGATCACGTACGCACCGATGCCGAACACGATGATGCCAGCCAGAACCATCGTCAGGTCCATGTCAGTTTCCCGTCCCGGCGCCGAGCGACGGCGGGTCCTGCGTCAGCTCCGAGGGCCGCGCGCCGCGCATCGCTTCCGGATGCACGGTCGGTACGCTCGGCCCGGTGCGCACCAGCACGAAAACGTAGTACAGGTACGCGGTCAGCAGCAGGCTGTAGACCACGACGAACACCGTCAACGAGGTCGCCACCGCGGCGACCGGAATGTCGGAAACACCCTCACGCGTGCGGATCAGCCCGTGGACGAGCCAGGGCTGGCGCCCGGTCTCGGCGACGATCCAGCCGGCCAGGGTGGCAACGAAACCCAGTGGCGTCGAAACCATGAACGCGCGCAACAGCCAGCGGTCGGTCTCCAGCCTGCCGCCGATCCAGCGCCACGAGCCCCAGGCGCCGAGCATCAGAAACAGAACGCCAAGAGCGACCATGACGCGAAACCCGAAGAACACCGGCAGCACCGGTGGCTGCTCGTCCGGCGCCACCTCCTTGAGACCGCGGACTTCGCCGTCGAGCGAGTGCGTGAGAATCAGGCTCGCAATTTTGGGGATGGCGATTTCGAAACGGTTGTCCTGCGCAGCCTGGTCTGGAACGGCGAACAGCACCAATGGCGCGCCACGCGTGGTTTCCCACAAACCTTCCATCGCTGCGACTTTCATCGGCTGGTGTTCGCGCACGTTCAATCCGTGCAGGTCGCCGGCCAGAATCTGCAAGGGCGCAGCGATGGCGAGCATGGAGATCGCCGAGCGCAGACCGGCCAGCCCCGCGCCGCGATAAACGTTCTTCCACAAACACCAGGCAGACCCGCCCGCGATCACCAGCGAGGTCGTCAACAGCGACGCCAGCAGCATGTGCGACAGCCGGTACGGGAACGAAGGATTGAACACCACGGCCCACCAGTCCTGAGGCACGAGCTGGCCGTTCACCCATTCCGCTCCCTGCGGTGTGTGCATGAAGCTGTTTGCAGACAGGATCCAGAACGCGGAATTGGTGGTGCCGAGCGCGACCAGCAAGGTGGCCAGGAAATGTAGGCGCGGACCGACCTTGTTCCAGCCGAACAGCATGATGCCGAGGAAGCCCGCCTCGACGAAGAAGGCGGTCAACACTTCCACCGAGAGCAGCGGACCCATCACCGGGCCGGCCAGGTCGGCAAAGCGGCTGAAGTTGGTCCCGAACTCGAAGGACAGCACCAGGCCGGAGACCACACCCATGCCGAAAGTCAGCGCAAAAATCTTGACCCAGAAGCGGTACAGCTCCAGCCAGTACTTGTGCTGAGTGCGCCGCCACGCCGACTCGAAGAACACGAGAAACCAGGCCAGACCGATGGTCAGCGTGGGGAAGAGGATATGGAATCCAATGGTGAAACCGAACTGGATCCGCGACAGCATCAATGCGTCCAAGAGTGCCTTTCCCTCCGGACCCGTCCGCCGCTGCGGTCTGTGGCGGGTCGTGTGTCACTCCTCCAACCGCCGAATTGTAGTACTTGCCGCTTGGCATTTTCCGGAGAGGCATTAGATTGGCGGGATGAAAAACCCTCGCAGCCTGTTTCTCGGACACGGCGCGCCGACCCTGGCGCTGAGCACTCACCCTGCCGCGGATTTCCTGCGCCGGCTCGGGCAGGAGTTGAGCAGGCCCAAGGCGGTGGCGGTGGTCTCGCCCCATCGCCAGGCCGCAAGCTTTCAACCTTGTGTCGCGCCGCGATTCAGCGCTTGGCACGACTTCGGCGGTTTTGCGCCCGAGCTTTACGAGCTGCGCTACGACCCGCCCGGCGATCCGGCGCTTGCGGCGCGCGTCGAAGACTTGATCCGCGACGCCGGACTCCCCGCTCAGGCCTCGGCCGACGCGCGCATCGATCACGGCATTTGGGTGCCGCTGCGCATCATGTGGCCGGACGCGCAGATTCCGGTGGTGCCGGTTGCGCAGTTGCGATCCGGGCCTGCGGCGCATCTCGAACTCGGTCGCGCGCTGCGGCCGCTCGCCGACGAAGGCGTGCTCGTGATCGGCAGCGGCAGCATCACGCACAACCTCGGCGATGTAGCTCGCTGGGACGAGGCCGCTCCGGTGCAGGAGTGGGCGCAGGACTTCGACGACTGGATTGCCGATGCCATCGCCGCCGACGACATCGACCAGTTGGTGAACTACCGCAAGCTCGCGCCCAAGGCGGTCCACGCCCACCCGACCGAGGAACACCTGCTGCCATTGTTCGTGGCGCTGGGCGCGGGCGGACCGGGCACGTCGCTGTACCGCGGCTTCAGCTACGGCACGGTGAGCATGTCGGCGTATGGCTTCCAGTAAACTCGCGCGCCGCTTCACCCTCCCCTTGCGATGTCCACCGTTGCAGACCAGGCCGCTTTGCGCCGCACCTTCGCCATCATCAGCCACCCCGATGCGGGCAAGACCACGCTGACTGAAAAGCTGTTGTTGTTCGGCGGCGCGATCCAGTTGGCCGGCACGGTCAAGGGCCGCAAGGCCTCACGCCATGCGACTTCGGACTGGATGGCGTTGGAACAGCAGCGCGGAATTTCCATCACTACATCCGTGATGCAGTTCCCGTACAACGGCAGCATCGTGAATCTTCTGGACACGCCGGGGCACGAGGATTTTTCCGAGGACACCTACCGCACGCTCACCGCAGTGGACTCGGCGCTGATGGTGATCGACGCGGCCAAGGGCGTGGAGACGCGCACGATCAAGCTGATGGAAGTCTGCCGCCTGCGCGATACGCCCATCATCACCTTCATCAACAAGCTGGATCGCGAAGGCCGCGCGCCGCTGGAACTGCTGGACGAGGTGGAGAAGGTTCTCGGCCTATCCTGCACGCCGATTACCTGGCCGCTCGGCATGGGGCGCGAGTTCAAGGGTGTGTACCACCTGCTGGAGGATCGCTTTTATCTGTATTCCGGCGACAAGCACCGCGTCTCCGAAATCGAGACGCTCGACGGCCTGCTCTCGCCGGGCCTGGCCGAGCGCTTCGGCCAGAGCTACCAGACCTTGCGCGACGAAATCGAACTCCTGCAGATGGCAGGCACCGAGTTCGATCTGGACAAATACCGCGCGGCCAAACTCACGCCGGTGTTCTTCGGCTCCGCCATCAGCAATTTCGGCGTGCGCGAATTGTTGAACGGCTTCGTCGAGTGGGCGCCCCCGCCGCAGCCGCGCATCGCCGAGTTCCGCGGGCAGCCGTTCGAAATCTTTCCCGCGCACGAAAAATTCTCCGGCTTCGTGTTCAAGATCCAGGCGAACATGGATCCCCGGCATCGCGACAGAGTGGCTTTTTTGCGCGTGTGTTCCGGGAGCTACAAGCGAGGCATGAACCTGCACAGCGTGCGCCTGGGCGGGTCGGTGCGGATTTCCAGCGCGCTGACCTTCATGGCCGCGGACCGGGAGTCGGTGGAAGAGGCCTGGCCGGGCGACATCATCGGCCTGCACAACCACGGCAACATCGCCATCGGCGACGCACTGACGGAAGGCGAGAGCCTGCGCTTCCTCGGCATTCCCAACTTCGCGCCGGAATTGTTCCGCCGCGTGGTACTGCGCGACCCGCTCAAGGCCAAGCAGCTCAACAAGGGGCTAGACCAGCTCTGCGAGGAAGGCGCGACGCAGGTGTACCGGCCGCTGACCAACAACGACATCATTCTCGGCGCGATCGGAACCCTACAGTTCGACGTGGTGCAGTTCCGGCTGCGGGACGAGTACAACGTGGAGTCGTCGTTCGAGCCCGTGACCGTACATTGCGCGCGTTGGGTGGATGCTGCGGACGAGAAGATGTTCAATGCGTTTGTCGAAAAAAACGAAACCCGCATGGCGCGCGATCACTACGGCGACCTCGTATACCTGGCCTCCAGCAACGTCAACTTGTCGATGACCCGCGAGCGCCACCCCGAAGTGCGGTTTCTCGACACCAAGGAGCACGCGCGGGCCTGAAAGATCGTGCGAGGTGAACTACAGTTCAGGCGAGATTCATCGCCACCCGGCACAAAGGCACTCTGCGTATTGTTGACGGTAATTTCGAAAGAACCCGTTAAACTGCGTTCCATCCGTACTTGACTCGAAAGGGGATCAGCGTGACTTCATTGAAGAACATCTTTGCGGTGTCGGCATTGGCCTTGACCGCCGGCTCCGTTCACGCTTTCGACGAGCAGAAATACGTGGGTGCCATGGGTCTGGCCTACTTCGCGGACTCGTCCGTGGATGTGCGCGACGGAGCCGGAGCGCGTTTTTTCCTGGGTGTTCCGCTGGATCCCAGGCTCAATATCGAACTCAATGCCTTCGGCTACGGCGCCGAGCCCCAGGACGACACGCTCTCGTACTTCAAGCAGCAAGGTGGCGGCCTGGACCTGATGGCGCCGTTGGCGCGTGGCTCCGTTACACCGTTTCTGCTGTTCGGCGGCGGTTTCAACCGCCTCGAACGAGGTCCTGAGGGCCGCTCCAACAACGGCTATGCGAATGCAGGCGTAGGCGCATTGTTCGATCTGGGTTCGGGCTGGGCCGTTCGGGCGGAGGGCCGCTACGTGGCGCTGTTCCCGGAAGGCAGCGCCAACATCGAAGACGGCCACCTCGACGACGCCGTTGCGGGGCTGGGCTTGCAGTACACGTTCCAGAAGCCCGTGGTCGCGCCGCCCCCGCCGCCTCCCCCGCCTGCCCCGCCGCCACCCCCGCCTCCGCCGCCCGATACCGATGGCGACGGCGTGATCGACACGCTCGACCAGTGTCCGAACACCCCGGCTGGCGTGCAGGTCGATGCGCGCGGATGCCCGCTCGACGGCGACGGCGACGGTGTGCCCGATTACCTCGACAAGTGCCCCAACACCACCCGCGGTCTCAAGGTGGATGCCACCGGCTGCGTACGCGAAGCCCAGACCATCGTGCTTCAGAACGTCAATTTCGAGTACGACAAGGACACGCTGACTGCGGGTGCACGAACGGTGCTGACCGAAGTGGCCAGGGGGCTGGTGAGCCAGGCCGATCTCAAGGTCGAGATCTCGGGCCACACCGACTCCAAGGGCAGCAACGCGTACAACCAGAAGCTGTCGGATCGCCGTGCTTCCTCGGTGAAGGCGTACCTGATCTCACAGAGCGTCGCGCCGGGCCAGCTCGTCTCCAAGGGCTACGGCGAAATCAAGCCGATTGCGGGTAACGACACCGACACGGGTCGTGCACAGAATCGGCGCGTCGAGTTCCGCGTGCTGACCCAGTCGACGGCAGAGCCCGCCGCGAAAACAGTGGTGAGGCCGAAGCCCAGGCCCAGGCCGGCTCCGTAAGATCTAAAGCGACTCGGGTCTGAAGCCCGGGCACGAAAGTGCCCGGGCTTTTTTGTGCCTCCGGTTTGGCTCGCGCCTGAGCCGGTTTGCGACAATGAAGTCCTTAGCTAACCGACTTCTCTCCCGAATGCCCTTGCCTGCTCTGCGGCACGACGCGCTCGCCGCGCTTCGGTTCGCCAATTTCCGCAACTTGATGGGGGGCACGTTCCTCATCGTCTGCGGCCTGCAGATGCAGCGGGTAGCGCTGGGTTACACGCTGTACCTGATGACGCGCGATCCGCTGGCCCTGGGCCTGCTGGGCCTGGCCGAGGCGGTGCCCTTCATGGGACTGGCGCTGTTCGGCGGACATCTGGCCGATCGGCGCAACAAGCAGCGGATGATGCAGGTCGGTGGCCTGGTCTTCATGACGGGATCAGCCGTGGTGCTGCTGGCCTCGCTGCCTGCGATTCGCGATTCCGTCCCGCAGGGCGCGCTGATCGGACTGATCTATGTCGTGGTCTTCATCGAAGGCCTTGGCCGCGGCCTTTACAGCCCGGCCTCATCCGCGCTCAAACCCTTTCTGGTGCCGCGCGAGCATTACGGCAACTCGGCAACCTGGAGCAGCGTGTCCTGGCAGGCCGGCGCCATCGTGGGTCCGGCTCTGGGCGGCGTGCTTTACGCCGTCATCGGCCTGCCGCAGACCTTGGCCATCGCCATGCTGCTGCTCGGCGCCAATATTTTCCTGATCGGAAAAATCCGGATGCCGGCCGCGGCACAACAGCGCGTACCGGACAGCGATCTCTGGCTAAGTCTGCGCGAAGGCCTGGTCTACGTCTGGCGTTCGCCCATCATCCTGTACTCGATTTCGCTCGACATGTTCTCGGTGCTCGTCGGCGGCGTCACCGCCATCCTGCCGATCTTCGCCGAAGACATTCTCGCGGTCGGACCGCAGGGCCTCGGCATCCTGCATGCAGCACCGGCGCTGGGCGCCATCGTCACCATGCTGATCTGCGCCTGGCATCCGCCCACGCGCCACGCCTGGCGCAACCTGCTGCTTTGCGTGATTGGATTCGGGGCGTCGATCCTGGTGTTCGGAGTGTCAAAGAATTTCCTCGTCTCGGTCTTCGCCATGGTCGCGAGCGGCGTCTTCGACAGCGTCAGCGTCATCATCCGCGGAACCATCCTTCAGACCATGACCGCCGACTCCGTGCGCGGACGCGTCGCCGCCGTCAACAGCCTGTTCGTGACCGCTTCCAACGAACTCGGCGCGTTCGAATCCGGCTTGGCCGCCAAGCTCATGGGCACCGTGCCGTCGGTGGTGTTCGGCGCCTGTGCCACGTTCGCCACGGTGGCCTGGGTGTGGCGAAAATCCAGAACTCTGCTGACGATACGACTCTGATGAGCCCCAGTTCAGTGACCGAATTCCAGATCGACCGCAACGCGGTTCGACGTGCAGGGCAAAGACGCCTGCTGTTCCGCGCGGGTTTCGCCGGGGTCCTCGTCGCCCTGTTCGGTGCAGCCGTCTCCGCCTGGGTTCCGGAGTCTCGCGGCGCGCTGGCCTGGAGCTTTGCCCTCACGGTGATCGCGGTTTACGCGGGAGTAGAGGTCTCCGCGATGCAATGGGCGCGTCGCAGCGCTCCGACGATGGTATTGCGATTGACGCCAACGACGCTGGAATGCTGGATCGGCCCCGGCCACTACGCCCTTGCCTACCGCGACCTCACGATCACGCGCCTGCACGCATCACGCAATGCCGTGCGCAGCATCGAGTTGCGCAACGCAAAGGGGGAAAAGGTCGTGCTCGCCGGTTTTTGCAACATGGATGCGCTGGCCCAGGCCTTGACGGCGAACATTGCAGGTGCCCGCGCAGACTCCGGTGGGCCGCGGTAGGCCAACGCTCGCCCGCTATTTTTCTTCGACCGTACTGACGATCATCGCGGCCAGATTGAACGGCTGATCGCCGAGCTTCTTCTGAAGTCGCCGGGGCAGGCTTTTCTTGTCGAGTTGCAGGGTCAAAACCTGGGCTGTGCCCTGCGGCGTGACGCCGGACCAGCTCTCCATGTGCGGACCTTCGCGCAAGGAGGGACGTATGCCCATGGCTTCCAGCTTCTCGCTGCTCGGAATCAGGTCGTGCGCGCCGCGATCGAGCGAGGCGGTGGACGCCGTGACCTCGATCCAGCTATTGATGTCGTGCTTCATCAGCGGCTCGGTCAGACGCTGCACGAAGGGATTGCCGAAGGCGCGTCGCATTCCGCGACTCGCCACCTGACCGAGGTATTCCGCAGCCGGAGCGAGTGCCCGCGACGAACTTGTCTTGCGCCCACGCACTTTGCGTGGAGGGGGCGGCGCCGCCAGCATGGGCCGGAGCACCGAAGCAAAATTGGTCTGCACGTGCGCCCGCAAGCGCACGCGTTCGCCGTCGCCATGCGTCTCGCTTTCCATCGACACGTCGAGCTTGAGAATGGAGCCGAAAACACCGGCCGGCAATTCGGCGCTGAACGAGAGGCGATCGTCCACGCCAGCCATCGCGGCCAGGGCCAGCGTGTCTATGCGGGAACGCAGTCGGTCGAGAATACTCATGAACGTGAAAACGTATTCGCCAAGGCGAACACGAGGGCGCAGAACGATGTATCAATCATATCGCTTCGTCGTAACCGGGCGGGTGCAGGGCGTCTGGTTTCGGCAATCCGCCAAGAACTGCGCCGATGCCTTGGGCCTGCACGGATGGGTGTGCAATCGCATGGACGGCGCGGTCGAAGGAGCCGTGCAAGGCGAACATGCGGCGCAACTCGCGGCTTTCCGAGAATGGCTGGGTTTAGGGCCGTCCAATGCCGGAGTCGAGAGCGTGCAGTGGCTGGAAACCGAAGAGACGCCGAATCGAGGATTCGAGATTCGGCGTTAAGGCTTCTTCAGAAACCCCAGCGTCGATTTCTGCGCCTTGCGGAAATACAGCTCCGGCGACAGGCGCTTGAGCCGTGCGTGCGAACGCGCGTCCGGATGCGTCATCACCATGAAGCGGCCTGTGATCACCGCATCGACGATATCGGCGGCCACGTCTTCCGCCGTCACCTCGGCCCTCTCCATCAGGCGGCCCATGATCTTCATCATCTGCGGCGCGCTGGCCTGCTCGCCTTCCGCAATCTGGCCTCGCCCGCTGCCGAGCAGTCCGGTGCTGAAGAAGGACGGGCAGGCGACGCTGACGCCGATGTCCGGGAACAGTTCGAAGCGCAGCGTCTCGGACAGGGAAATCACCGCCGCCTTGGCCGCGTTGTAACTCGCCAGCGCCGGCGGATTGGCGATACCGGCGAAGCTCGCCACGTTGACGATGTGACCCGATTTCTGCGCCTGCATCGGCGGGATCAGGGCACGCGCGCCGCGCACGCAGCCGAGCAGGTTGATATCGAGCACCCACTGCCATTGGCGGATCGGCGAGTCTTCCACCGTACCCGCCGTGGCGACGCCCGCGTTGTTGACCAGCACGTCGATACCGCCCCATTCCCCTTTCACGCACGCGACGGCTGCGGCAAAGGAGTCTTCACTGCCCACATCGAGCGCAAGTGCGAGACCATTGCCGCCTGCGGACTGGATCAGCGCGACCGTTTCACGCGCGGAGTCCTCGCGCACGTCGCTGGCGGCAACACGCGCGCCCTTGGCGGCGAAAGCCAGTGCGCAGGCGCGGCCCAGGCCGCTCCCGGCACCGGTGATCAAAACGCGAGAGGCTTGGAGCGAACGCATCGTAGGGCGCATTTATTGGCCGGCCGATCCGGCGCATAAATTCGCCCTACGGGTAAAGAGG
>JBQTHL010000022.1:0-146098 GCA_052389915.1 Panacagrimonas sp. | reverse complement strand
GCCGCCCCCGCCCCGGGTGATCAAACCGCGCGTGGCTGGGCGCCACCCCAGCGTCGGCCGATTTTCGGCGCGGGCCCCTCCGGCCAAAAATGGCCCCCTACGGGTAACGAGGTCGCCAAACCGCGTCAAGGGATTCGACCTTACAGCTCGACCGTGCGGTGATAAATGACGTCGAAGCCGAATTTCTTCGGCTGCGATTTGGCATCCGCGTAATCGGCCATGCGCGCGAGCCGCATCGGCACCTTCATCAGGCGCTCCTGTGTGTGCTGTGCGTGCCCGGACAAGCCGGTGAGCGCGCCTATGCCCCAGTGCTCCAGCAATTCCTCGACGATGCTCTGGTAGTGGCGCGTGCCGAACACGCCACCGCGACTGAGCACTTCGCTCATCTCGGAGAAGCCGGGAATGTTATGGCCCGGCATGGCGAAACCGAGCGTGACCTTGAGCAGGGATTCGAGCGCACGCTCTGCGTCCGCCCGCAGGATATCGCCGAACACTGCGCGATAGAACTGGTAGTGGCGCGACTCGTCTCCGGCGATGTGCGCCAGCACGCGTTGCAGCGCGGGCTCGATGCCGGCCGACATGCGCCCGGTGTTGGCGTGCGATATCTGCGTGGCTTTTTCCTGCAACGAGGTGTACGCCAGCAGGCGATACGGGTCCTGCTGCCAGTCGGGCTCGAAGCCGGCCTCGATGTACTTGAACTGCATGACCTCGAGCGCGCGCATGTCGAACACGCGCGCGTCGCGCACATAGTCGCGCATGGCGCAGCCGTGGCGGTCTTCTTCCGCGGTCCACAAGTGGTTCCAGTCGCTCCATGGCGAAGCGGGTCCGAAGTACACCGCGATCAGGCGGTGAAAATGCGGCAGGCCTTCCTCGGTCAGCAGATTGAGCGCCAGGGCCACGCGCACCACGTCGGGCAGGCCGCGTGCCGCTTCACGCATCGCCGCGACCTCGGATTCGCGTTCGGCCGGGGCAACGGCGTCGGCCGGCAGCAGGTCGTTGGGGAACCACAGCTTGCGTCGCGACTTGTGCGCCTCCATCTCCCGCCGGACAGCCGACTCCAGCGCGGTCAGAACTTCGACCTGGTCCGGGGTGCCGAGACGGGTTGGATTCAATGCGGGTCGGGACATGCGAGGGTTGGAAGGCGGGCCGGAATCGTCCATGGAGGGGCGGCTAAACCGTTCTGCGTAAGCTTACGAGGCGGGCTCGACCGCAGATGCGAGACCCATAGTTTACCCGCAGGTCCGCAGAAGCGAGAGCAATTCCTGCCGGGTCCGCGGATCCTCGCGGAATCGGCCCAACATCATCGAGGTAATCATCGACGAGTTCTGCTTTTCCACGCCGCGCATCATCGAACACAGGTGTTTCGCTTCTATGACAACCGCAACCCCATGCGCTTCCGTGACTTGCTGGACGGATTCGCCGATCTGCTGGGTCAGATTTTCCTGAATCTGCAAGCGCCGCGCGAACATGTCCACGATGCGCGGAATCTTGGACAGGCCGATGACCTTGCCCGCCGGCAGGTAGGCCACGTGGCACTTGCCGATGAAGGGCAGGAGATGATGCTCGCACAGCGAGTACATCTCGATGTCGCGCACGATCACCATTTCGTCGTTGGCCGAGGCGAAGATCGCGCCGTTGACGATTTCTTGCAGGTCCTGCTCGTAACCCTGGGTGAGAAACTCCATGGCCCTGGCCGCGCGCTGCGGCGTCTTGGCCAAGCCCTCGCGATCGGGATTCTCGCCGATGGACTCGATGATGGCTCGGTAGTGTTCTTCCACGATAATGGTCTGTAATGGGGTCGAACCTTGCCGAATTGTGGCATGCCGGCCTATCTCAAGTCCGTGCACTCCCTCATCCGGCCCTGCCCAAGCCATGTCGAACACTGCGGTTTCGGTCATCCGCTCGATCCCGGTCGATCTGATCCGTCCCGGCAGCACGCAGGCGCGCAGGCACTTCGATGCCGCCTCGCTGGAAGAGCTGGCGCGCTCGATCCGCGAATCCGGCGTGATACAGCCCATCGTCTTGCGCACGCGCGTGTGGGGCTACGAGTTGCTCGCCGGAGAACGCCGCTGGCGCGCCGCGCAGCTGGCGGGCTTGCACGACATTTCAGCGATCGTGCGCGACGACCTGGACGAGGATGAAGCCTTTGTCCTCGGCCTGATCGAAAATCTTCAGCGCGAATCGCTTTCGCCCATCGAAACGGCGGCAGGCCTCAAACGCCTCGGCGAGACCTTCGAGTTGACGCACGACCAGATCGGCCAGCGCATCGGCAAGTCGCGCGAGTACGTCTCCAATTACCTGCGGCTGCTCAATCTCGAAGAACAGGTCGCGATGCTCGTCAACGAGGGCCACATCATGCTCGGCCACGCCAAGGTGATCGCGGGCCTTCCCCGCGCCGAGCAACTGCGCTTCGCCGACGACGTGATCCGCGACAAGCTCACTGTGCGCCAGCTCGAACGCAAGGTCGCGCAGCATCGTCATCCGCAGCCGGTGTTTCGCGTCGGCAAACCCGGCGACTGGGAGCGACTGGAGCGCGAGCTGTCCGACCTCATCGGATGCCCCGTGGCCATCAGCCTGGAGAAGGCCGGACGCGGCGAGTTGCGCGTGGCCTTTCATTCGCTCGACGAACTCGATGGCGTGCTCGCGCGCATCGGCTACTCGTCGAATTCCTGAACCCTACAGTCCAGCATCGCTCGAAAAGTTATCGACAGTTTTGCTGGATAAGCTTGTGTATAAGCGGTTGGGCAAGGGCCTCCAAGCCAATCGCAGACAAGCTTTGCACCTATGTGACGATTTTTTTGCCTCAACACCATGCCGAACATCCTCGCCGTCGATAAACCTCTGCCCTGGGATCAGCGCCAGCGATTCCGTTTTCTCGAAGCGCACGCTATCTGGCGCGGCGCGATCAAGGTGGGCGACCTCAGAGACAGCTTCGACATCTCCACCGGCAAGGCGGAAAAAGATCTGGCGACTTACCGACAGCTCGCGCCGAAGAACCTGCAGCGCGACCCTCGGACCGGCAGCTATCACCCGACCGACGATTTCGTTCCGCAATTCCTGCGCGGCACCGCGGCGGAATATCTGCACGTGCTGCGCAATCACGAACTCGTCGACGATCTTCCGCTGGCGATGGCCGCCGCGGGCGACGTGCCGACCGAAACACTCGATGCGCCGACGCGCGAGTTCGACTTGCGCGTGCTCGCGCGTCTTAATGCCTCGATTCGCGAACGACGCTGGCTCGGCATCGACTACCAGTCGATGACGCATCCCGAACCGCGCAGGCTCCAGATCGCGCCGCACGTGCTGGTGTTCGTGCAACGCTGGCACGCGCGTGCATGGTCGGCCACGCATCAGGGCTATCGGGATTTCCTGCTGTCGCGCATCTGCGGCGCGCCGGAACTGCTCGGCACCTGCGACCAGAACCCGGATCACGACTGGGAATGGCGCGATGTCGTCTCCGTTCGCATCGCGCCGCATCCTGACCTGAGTGCTGCGCAGAAGCGCGTCGTCGAACAGGATCACGGCATGCTGCACGGCATGCGCGAGACGCGCGTGCGCATCGCGCTGCTGCCCTATTTTCTGCGGGTGCTCGGCGTCGGACGCGGCGATGTGCAGCGTCCCGCGCACGAGCAGCAGATCGTCCTGCTCAACGCCGCCGACCTCGACGCATTCAACCGATTGTCGTGAAGCATCGACGAGTCGAATCGTCAACGCTGGCACATGCGATGCGTCGGGACTAAGCTGACGACTCGATATGTCCCGCCTTGCCGATGACCACACCGCGACAACTCGATCTCCTGCTCGATGCCTACCGCGTTGACGAACGTGTCAGCAGCCGCGCCCGCTGCATCCGCATCGAAGTACGCTCGCCCTCAGAAGTGCGACTCACCGTGCCGCGCTTCGTACCCAAGAGCGAAGGACGCGCCTTCCTGCTGAGTCGCGAAGCCTGGATTCGCGAAAAGATCGTTGAGCTCAAGCTGCGTCTGTCCGAGCAACCGGAACGCGCATCGCGCCAGCTCCGATGGGACGGCAGCGACTTGTTGCCCTTGCGCGGCATCGATGTTCCGGTGCGACTCGTCGCGTCGCGCCTGCGCAAGCCGCAGGCTCGCCTGAGCGAACAGGCGATCGAGTTGTTCGTCCCGCCGACCTGGCTGGCGCAACCTGCACGCCTGCAGAAGCTGCTGCGCGATGCGCTCAAGCGCGAAGCACTCGAAGACGCGCAGCGCCTGCTGGTGGAAGAGGCGGCGCGTCTCGAGGTGGAATTCTCCGGCCCGCGCATCGCCGATCAGAAAACCCTGTGGGGCAGTTGCACCGCGCGCGGCCTCATCAGCCTGTCATGGCGCCTGGTGATGGCGCCGCCTGCGGTGCATCGCTACGTCGCCGTGCACGAGCTGTGTCATCTGCGGCACCACGATCACGGCGAGCGTTTCTGGAAACTGGTGGCGCGGCAGATGCCGGGCTTCGAGTCACATCGGCGCTGGCTACGCGAGCACGGGCCGGGGCTGCATGGGTGGCTGGCGGGCTGATCCGCCTGCGTTGCGTTGCCGCCTCAACGCCTTAAAGAATCACGCAAAGACGCGGGAACCCACAATAAAATCGTTCGTGTTCTTTGCGTCTTTGCGTTCTTCGCTTTTTTTGCGCCTTAGCGTGATTCTTCTAGCTGTTGCTTTCAGGCACTACGCCGCAACTGCCCCTGCTTCTTGAGATGAACCAGCAGCAATGAAATCGAGGTCGGCGTGACGCCAGAAATGCGAGCCGCCTGCCCCACCGTCTCCGGACGGTGCGAAGCGAGCTTGGCGCGCACCTCGTTCGACAACGCGCGAATCGAGTCGTAATCGAAATCGCTCGGCAAGGCTGCTTCCTCGTAACGCTGGTTGCGTTCGATCTCGATGCGCGAGCGCGCCAGATAGCCGCTGTACTTGGTTTCGATCTCGACCTGCTCCGCCACGGCCTCGTCGATGTCCTGCGACGCGAGTCCAAGATCGCGCAGCACGGACGTTGAACCCTCGGGGCGACGCAGCAAATCCAGCGCCGAGCACGCTGTCGAAACCGGAGGCTCGCCGAACACTGCAACGAACTCCGTTTGCGCAAGCTGCACCGGCTTGATCCAGAGAGCGTCGAGACGCGCGCGCTCCGCGAAGATGGCCTCGCGCTTGGTGCAAAACGCGGACCAGCGCACATCGCCCACCAGGCCCTGCTCGCGCCCGATGGTCGTGAGCCGCAGATCGGCATTGTCCTCGCGCAACATCAGGCGGTGCTCGGCGCGCGAGGTGAACATGCGGTACGGCTCGGCCGTGCCGCGCGCGACCAGGTCATCGACCAGCACGCCGATGTAGGCCTCGTGCCGTTGCGGCACCCAGGCTTCGCGCTCCTGCGTGCGACGCGCGGCATTGATGCCGGCGAGCAGACCCTGCGCCGCGGCTTCCTCGTAACCGGTGGTGCCGTTGATCTGGCCGGCGAAGAACAGCCCGGCGATGGACTTGGTTTCCAGCGAACGATTGAGATCGCGCGGATCGAAATAGTCGTACTCGATGGCATAACCCGGCCGCGTGATGCGTGCGTTCTCCAGGCCACGGATCGTTTGCACGAAGCGCTCCTGGATGTCGTAGGGCAGCGACGTCGAAATGCCGTTCGGATAGATCTCGCGCGTGTTCAGTCCCTCGGGCTCCAGAAAAATCTGGTGGGAGGTTCGATCCGCGAAACGGTTGACCTTGTCCTCGACGCTCGGGCAGTAACGCGGGCCCACGCCTTCGATCTGTCCGGTGAACATGGGCGAGCGCTCGAAGCCACTGCGAATGATGTCGTGCGTCGCCTCGTTGGTGTGCGTGATGTGACAGCAGACCTGTCGCGGATGATCTGCGCGCGTACCCAGAAACGAGAACACCGGTGTCGGCGTGTCGCCGGGCTGTTCCTGCAAAACCGACCAGTTAATTGTGCGACCGTCGAGTCGCGGCGGCGTGCCGGTCTTGAGCCGGCCGGTGCGGGGCATGCGCTCGCGCAGTCGCTGTGCGAGCGCAATGGAAGGCGGATCGCCCGCGCGTCCCCCCGAGTGTTGTTCGAGACCGACATGAATGCGCCCGCCGAGAAAAGTGCCGGTGGTGAGCACCACCGCGTCGGCAAAAAACTTGAGGCCCAGCCGCGTCACCACGCCCGCGACGCGATCGCCTTCCACGATCAGGTCTTCGACTTCCTGCTGGAACAGGGTGAGGTTCGGCTGGTTCTCCAGCACCTCGCGCACCGCCCACTTGTAGAGCATGCGATCGGCCTGCGCACGTGTGGCACGCACCGCCGGACCCTTCGAGGCATTGAGCATGCGGAACTGGATGCCGGCGCGATCCGCGGCCCGCGCCATCAAGCCGCCGAGCGCATCGATCTCGCGGACCAGATGTCCCTTGCCGACGCCACCGATGGCCGGGTTGCAGGACATCTGTCCCAGCGTCTCGATGGACTGCGTCACCAGCAAGGTCGAACAGCCCATGCGCGCAGCCGCCAGCGCCGCCTCGGTCCCGGCATGGCCACCTCCCACCACAATCACTGCAAATCGATTCACCGCACGTTCCCACCCAAAGCAGGCGGCGAATTCTAGCGCCGCGATGCTAGGCTTGGACTCAGTTGTCTTGTAGGGCGCATTTATGCGCCGAGCCAGGCGGCGCATAAATGCGCCCTATGAAAATCACGCCCTGCCTACCATGAACACGCGGCCCCTCATCTTTCTTGTCCTGACCGCTGGCCTGCTCGGCGCCTGCGCACCAACGCCCCCGGCCACATCAGCTCCGGAGACTCGTCCCGTGCGCACGAGCATCACCGATCTCGACACCTTCAATTTCTTCATCCTCACGCGGCCCACTCCTCTGGCGCTGCGCGAGCAGTATCCCGGCCTGCAAGTGGTGATGCCGGGAGACATCACGACCAAGGAATTGCGCAACGACAACAGCCGCTATTTCGTCGACCTGGATGCTGAAGGGCGCATCACTGGCGGTCGCTTTCAGTGAACCTCCGCTTTCACACGCTCGACGTCTTCACCGACACCCCTCTCAGCGGCAATCCGCTTGCCGTGGTGCTCGACGCCGATGCGCTTTCGCAAAGACAGATGCAAGCCATCGCGCGCGAGTTCAACTTGTCGGAAACGGTCTTCGTGCAGCGCGCCACTCTGCCGGAAGCGATGGCGCGCGCACGGATTTTCACGCCGTTGGAAGAGCTGCCGTTTGCCGGGCATCCGACACTCGGAACGGCCTGGTTGCTGGCCCGGCTTCGTTCGAAAGTCGAGGCCGAAGAGCTGACGGTCGTGCTGGAAGAAGGCATCGGCCCGATATCCGTGCGCGTCAAACCGCAAAGTCCCGGCTACGCCGAACTGACCGTCGCCCAGGCTCCCGAATGGGGTCCGCCGGCACCTGATCGGGACACGCTCGCCGCCATGCTCGGCCTGGACGCCGCCGACATCGGCACGAAAGAGTGCGCGCCGCGCCAGGTCAGTTGCGGCCTGCGGTTTCTGCTGGTGCCGCTGCGCGCACCGGAAATGCTGGCGGGCATCGATGTCGATACCGGCCTGTTCGCGTGCATGCTTCGACAGAACTGGGCGCAAGGCATTTACGTGTACGCGCAGGGCTACGAAGGGGAACTGCGCGCACGCACTTTCTACCCGGGGATCGGCGAAGACCCGGCCACCGGTGCCGCCGGCGCGGCACTGGCCGCCGCGCTCGCCGACGAATCGTCCATCCAGACCGGTGAGCTTCAATGGGAAGTTCATCAAGGCGTCGAGATGGGGCGGCCGAGCCGCTTGTTTCTCTCGGCGAGCAAGCACGACGGACACATTCGTGCCGTGCGTGCCGGCGGCCATGTGGTCGGCGTCATGCAGGGAGAGCTTCATGGTTTCTGAGCGGACGGCGATCTCTGCGCTGATGCTCGTTGTATCGCTGCTCACCGCCTGCTCGCCGCGGCTCTACCAGCGGGAAACGCTGGCGCTCGACCATCGCGACCTCGACCAGTTCGAGATTCGTTACCAGAACTTCGACGGCTGTCTGCTCAAGCGCGACGTGCCGGTCGGCTATCGCCTGCAGCGTCCGCAATACCGCATGACCCTGGACGTGCACTTCGGCGACACCGGTCATCCGGCTTCCATCGATCTCGGACTCATCGGCCAGGGCGCGCTCAGTGCCAGCTTTCCCGACCTGTCCATCGCTCCCGCAAGAACCGAAACCGAAGAAGGCGTGCGCTATCGCATCGCCGCTGACAACGTGCGCAACAGAAGTTTCGTGCTGCACGTCCTGCGCGACGGTGGACAACTGGGCATCGAAACCGTCCGCATCGAACGCAAATCCTGCCGCGCGCTTGGTCTCGGCAACGATTCCTGAGCTTGAGAAACCCCATGCACGTTCACTGGCTGCAACACGCAGAACACGAAGATCTGGGCTGCATCGCGCCCTGGCTGGCCGCGCGCGGCGCACAAGTTTCGATGACGCGCCTGCACGCGGGGGAACCGCCGCCCACCACGCCGGATTTCGACGCACTGATCGTGATGGGTGGGCCGATGAACATCTACGAGCACGAGTCCCACCCCTGGCTCGTACCGGAAAAGGAATTGATCCGCAGCGCGATAGACGCGGATCGGCGCGTGCTCGGCATCTGCCTGGGGTCGCAGTTGATCGCCGACGTACTCGGCGGGCCAGTGAGCCGCAACGCCCATACCGAGGTCGGCTGGTTCGAAGTGAGCCTGAACGCAGAGGGCCGTGTGCATCCCTGGTTCGCGGACTGGCCGGAGCGCTTCGAGGCGTTTCACTGGCACAGCGACACGTTCGCCATTCCGCGCGGCGCCCAAAACCTGATGGCCAGCGAGGCCTGCGCGCACCAGGGTTTTGTGTACGGCGATCGCATCGTCGGCCTGCAATTTCATCTCGAAGTCACCGCTGCCGATGCGCGCGTGTGGTTCCAGCACGAGCAGCCGGCCGCGGAGCGCTACGTGCAGACGCCGGATTTCATCCTCGAACGGATCGAGCGTTTTGGGCTCGACAACCGGCTGATGCTGCGCCTGCTCGACCGCTTCTTTCCCGCCGACGCGTGACGGAACGAAGCTCAGCGGACGAGAAGGTTGAGGGCCCGCGCCCGCGCCAGCGCGGCCGAGCGGCTCGACACGCCGAGCTTGGTATAGAGGTTGTAGAGGTGCCATTTGACCGTGGCCACCGACACGTTCAGGCGGTCCGCAAGCTGTAGGTTGGAGAGTCCCGCTTCGATCAAACCCAGCAGTTCCAGCTCCCGTGCGGTGGGCGTTTCCAGCAGGTGCTTTTCTCCTCGGCCGGGGTCGATCTGATCCAGCAGTGCGATGTTGCCCAGCGGCAGGCCGCGGCAGATTTCGAAGAAGAACCGGCGCTCCTCTTCCAGCGCAAACCCCCAGGCTTGCGGCTTGGTGTCGTTGACCAGGCCTGCGAGCATTTCACCGCGATCCCGGAACGGCCGGAGGATGCTGCGCCGGGCAGCAAGACCCACGGCGCGCGTGAGGTGGCGGGTCGCCGGTGAAGGATTCTGGGAGCAGACCGCAATCGTCGCCTCGTTCAAGGCCAGTTCCACCAGGCGCGCCACGTTGCCGGATTTCTTTGCCACGCGGGTTTCCTCGCCCACCCGCGTCTCCGCTTGCTTCAGTTGTCCGGCAGCGATGAGCAGATCGATTTCCGCGGCCGCATACAACTCGCGTGCCCTCGCCGTTTCCAGCCCTTCGATGGCCGACCCGCGGCGTTCGGCGCCGTGCGCGGTCAGGCCGATCTGCGTGCCCTCGGCCAGCGCATCGTCCAGGCGTCCCAGCCGCACCAGTCTTTGCACCAGGAAACAGGACAGCATCAGGGCAAGGCGCGGCGGGTAGCCGCTGGCGGTTTCGCGCAGCTCGGCGATGGAAATCGGATCGTCGCTGCGGCCGGACCACAGCTTGACCGCGGCATCGAGACCCACCGCCGCGGTGTCCACGATGCCGTGGGTATGCGCACGGCGCAGGCCCTGGGCGAGCAGGTCGCGCGCCTCCTCGTCCAGGTTCATTTCGACCGCGCACTTGGCGCCCGCAAGCGCGAGGGTTCCGATGATGCCGACGCCGTCTCCGAGCGCCGCTCTGGCACGCGACAGCGCGGCGAGCAGGTCGTTGTGCGCGGTCGTGAAATCCCCCTCGAAGATCGGGATCATCGCGGACAGCAGGGACACCCAGCCCACGCCGTATGCGCTGTTGGCCTGCGCAATCGTTGCCTGCGCGGTGCGCATCACCTTCCGTGCCTCGACGAACTGGAGCGCGCTGTTGAGGTGGATGCCGGCGGCGCACGCAACGGTAGCGACGTTGAATGGATCGTCCACACCGCGCTGCGCCAGCCAGTTCGTGGCGTGTCCGCAGGCTTCCGTCAACCGGTCGGTGTAGGTATCCACGCAAGTGCGGATGACTTCCACACGCCGCTTCAAGTCCGCGAACCGCAAGGCATCGAGGCCCGTCGATAGCTCGCGCTCGATGCGCTGCGCCAGACGCTCGTTCTGCTGGCGCGCGGTGTCGTAGCGGCGATGGAACACCAGCGCCCAGACGTACCAGAAATCCGCTTCCCAGCCGACCTCGTGTGCGCCGGCGTGGAGCTTCTCGATCCACTCGATGTACTGCCTCAGATCGCCGCGATCGCGCACGAACATCGGCGCCACTCGTTCCAGCACCGCGCTGGCAAGGCCGGTCGATCCACCGGCGAGCGCGTAGTCGATGGCGTCCTGCCAGAGCCCGCTGCGTTCGCACCATTCGGCCGCACGTTCGAGCACTTGCTGTCTTTGCTTCGCACTCAAAGTGCGCTGCGCCTCTTCGAACAGGAACTCGCGGAACAGGCCGTGCAGGCGATACCAGTTGCGATTGCGGTCGAGCGGAATCACGAAGACGTTGCGGCGCTGCAACTGGCCGACGTGGCGCGCGGTCTCGGCATCGCCGGTGACGTGGCGGCACAGCTCGACACAGAAGCTGCGCAGCAGGGAAATTTCCAGCAGGAACTGGCGCGTCTCCGGCGTGAAGCCGGCCAGCACTTCGCGGTTCAGCAGGTCGGAAAGATCGCCGTCCGCGCCCGAGAAACGCGCGAGCGCTTCCAGCGGGCGGTCTGCGGCGGAAAGAATGATCTGCGCCAGACGCACCGCTGCGGGCCATCCCTCGGTCTGCCGCAACACCGTGTCCACCGCGGCGTCGCCAAGCCGTGCGCACAACTCGGCGCCGAGCAATTCGCGAACCTCGCCGACGCGCAGGCTCAGCTCCGCATGACCAACCTCGCGTACTCTCCCTTCGAGTTTGGCGCGTGCGAGATTCATCGGAATCTCGTTCGTGCTGGAGAGCACGAAGCGCACCGAAGAGGGCGTGCGGAACACCAGCCGATCCAGCACGTAACCCAGGGTCTCGTCGGTGCAGTAGCCGAGGTTGTCGATGAACACTATGGAGGGATCGGGCAGTTGCGCCACGGCATCGAGCAGGGCATCGACGCGGTTCTCCATCGGCTCGTCGCCGCGGATCAGGGCCTGGGTCGGATGCTCCTCGGCCTCCGGGTTCCCCAGGCCCACCTCCAGCAGGTCCATCACGCGCTCGACGCTGTTGTCGCGGTCGTCCAGCGCAATCCACCAGCCGTGCGCGCCCGTCGAACGACAATGCTCGAACAGCGCGGAGGACAGCACGGTCTTGCCGTAACCGGTGGGCGCGACGACGGCGATCGCCTTGGCCTGCGCTCGATCCGGTGCCGTCAGTTCTTCGACGATCCGGGTCCGGACGAGCGGAAACGAGAAGTCCGGCGGCTCCAGTTGTCCGGCTCTTCCTCCACGCACCTTGCGGGCGGGCGCATCGAGGTCGTTTGCCATCTGACCTGCCCATTCGTATTTCGGTCGGACGATTGTAGCGGCGGTGCGGAAAGACTTTGACACGCCTGACTCGACCGCATGGAGTCGTGCGGGTAGATTCGCGCCCATGCCCGGCAAGACCGGTGCCAAACCATTCGAATACGGGACGCACCCGTCTGGAGGATTCATGAGAGCCGCAGTGCTCGACACGATCGGCGGACCGCTGAGCGTGCAGAACATCGACATCGCCGAACCGCGGGCCGGCGAAGCACGTATCCGCGTCGTCGCCTGCGGCGTCTGCCATAGCGACTACTCCTGCATGCACGGCGTGCTGCGCGCGCCGGTGCCCTCCGTCCTCGGACACGAGATGGGCGGCATCGTGGAAAAAGTGGGGCCGGGTATGCAGGGTCTTGCGCCGGGCGATCATGTGATCGCCGTGCTGACGCCGTCCTGCGGTTGCTGCGAATTCTGCGAAGAGGACAAGCCCTTCCTGTGCACGCAAGCCGCGCCCATGTCGGTCAACGCCACCATGCTCGACGGCACGACGCGACTGAGCCGCGCGGGCCAGACCGTCTACCAGCTCAGCGGCATCGGCGGTTTTGCGGAGCAGGCCGTCGTGCCCGCGGGCGCGCTCATCAAGATCGATCCCGAAGTGCCGCTGGACGTCGTGTGCCTGATCGGCTGCGGCGTCATGACCGGCGTCGGCGCGGTGCTGAATACCGCGCAGGTCAAGGCAAACACCACGGTTGCAGTCATGGGTTGCGGCGGCGTGGGTCTGGCCATCGTCCAGGGCGCGCGCATCGCGGGCGCAAGGCAGATCATCGCCATCGATCCGGTGGCCTCGCGACGCGAATTGGCGCTCGCGCTCGGCGCCACTCACACGGCCGACCCAGCAACGGGCGACATCGTCAAGACGGTGAAAAAAATGGCGCCCGGCGGCGTGCACTATGCGTTCGAGGCAATCGGAAAAACCGACACCATCGCGCAGGCCTTCGGCATGATCCGCGCGTCCGGCGTCGCCGTCGCGGTGGGCGTGCCCGCCCTCACCGAGGAGATCAAGCTGCGCGCCAGCGGCCTCCTTCAAGCCAAGACCCTGGTGGGTTCGTTCTACGGCTCCAGCGTGCCGCGCCGAGATGTGCCCAAGCTGGTGGACTTGTACAAGCGCGGCGAGCTGAAGCTCGACCCGATGGTGACGCACCGGATTCCGCTGGATCGGATCAACGAGGCTTTCGATCTCATGACCCGCGGCGGTGGTGCGCGTGCGGTCATCACGATGGCGTGAAAACGAAGACCATTCGACCCCGGATGAAGTCTCAGCGCGTTGCAGTCATCGGCGCCGGCATGTCCGGCCTGCTGTGCGGCATCAAGCTGCGCGAGGCCGGGTACGCGAATGTGCGCATCTTCGAGAAGGCCGACCGCGTCGGCGGCACCTGGCGCGACAACACCTATCCGGGCCTGAACTGCGATGTGCCCTCGCAGCACTACTGCTATTCGTTCGAGCTGAATCCGGAGTGGAGCCGGATGTTTCCGTCGGGCCCGGAGATCCGCGAGTACCTCGAACGCACCGCGACCCGACACGGCGTACTGGAGCGCGTGAGCTTCGGCAAGACGTTGCGCCGAGCCGAATGGGGGGAGGGCGCCTGGCACCTGAGCTTCGGCGATGGCGAACTGGTCGAGGCCGACATCCTGATCGCCGCGACCGGCGTGCTGCGCGACCCTGTGCTGCCGGATATCGAGGGCGTCGGAAATTTCGCCGGCCCCGCGTTTCACACAGCACGTTGGGATCATGGCGTGGATCTGCGCGAAAAACGCGTGGGCATCATCGGCACCGGGTCCACCGCGATCCAGATCGCGCCGGCCATCGTCGGTGAGGTGCGCGAGCTGCGGCTGTTCCAGCGCACGGCGCAGTGGATTCTGCCGATCGAAAACACCGAGTTCACGGAAGCTCAGAAGGCCGGGTTCCGCGCGGATCCCAGCCTGCTCGCCGAGGCCTACGAGGGCTGGCACCAACGCATCCGCAAGACTATCGCCCGCGCCGTGGTGGGCGACCAGGTGCAGTTGCAGAAAATTTCGGCGGCCTGCCGCGAGAACCTGGAATCGCAGGTGCGCGATCCGGTGCTGCGCGCGCAACTCACGCCGGATTACCAGGTGGCCTGCAAGCGCCTGGTGATGTCGGAGCATTTCTATTCGGCGATCCAGAAACCAAACGCGCATCTGGTCACCGAGGGCATCGAGCGTATCCAGGCTGGCGGCGTGCAAACGCAGGACGGCGCGCTGCACGAACTGGACGTGCTGATCTACGCGACGGGTTTCGATGTCACGCGCTACATGCGGCCCGTCGAGATCGTCGGGCCCGGCGGCCTGACGCTCGAACAGGTCTGGAGCGAGTCCACGGTTTCGCATCGCGGCGTCGGCCTGCCAGGGTTTCCGAACTTCTTCATGCTGCTGGGCCCGAACAGCCCTATCGGCAATTTCTCGCTCATCATGGTGGCGGAGAAGCAGATCGCCTACGTGACGCAACTGATGGCCGCTTCGCACGAAAAGGACGCCACGGTCGCGCCCCTGGCATCGGCCTGCAGCGCCTACAACGACGCAATTCGCGTGGCCATGCAAGGCACGGTCTGGGTCAGCGGCTGCAAGAGCTGGTATCTGGATCGTCACGGACATCCGGTGGTGTACCCCTGGACCCTGGAGCGGTTTCTGGACGAGATGCGCACGCCGGATTTCGAGGAGTACGAATGGAGCGCCGCGTAGGTCGGGCTTTAGCCCGACACCCCGGCTGCGAGTCGGACTGAAGTCCGACCTACACAGGACTGACCGCAGTTTCGAAGGAAGGAGAGAACATGAGCATCGACGTCGAAAACCTCTACGACCGCCGTGCCGACAACCGCTGGGATCGCGTGTCCGTGGGCGACATCCTGGAGCGCATGAGCTGGGCCGATCCGCACAAGATCGCGTTCATCGCCGCGCCGGACGCGGTGATGGACCCGGCCTTCGCCCGCACCAGTTACCGCGAGGCCGACCGCGCCGCCAACCGCATCGCCAACGGTCTGCTCGAGCGCGGTCTGCAGCGCGGCGAGCGCGTGGCCATGCTGTGCGAGAACTCCGTCGACGCCTTCCTGACCAAGCTCGGCATCGCCAAGGCCGGTCTGGTCGCCGTACCGATCAACACGATGATGGCGCGCGACATGGTCGAGCACGTACTTCGTCACGTGGACGCGCACGTCGCGATCGTGGACCAGGAATTGTGGGCCGCCAGCAGCGCGCCGTTCATGGCGGCCGGTACCGCGGCAATCGCCAGCATCGGCAAATCCAATGAGTCCGTGCCTGGCGCGGTCAGCCTGCGCGCCTTCATCGCGGATCAGCCGGACACCGAGCCGGACGTGCGCATCCACGGCGACGACATCTGGCAGATCCTGCTGACCTCGGGCACCACGTCCATGCCCAAGGCGGTAATGATCTCGCACACCTACAGCTACCTCGGCGGCATGGGCCAGGCGCTGTCGTACTCGCGCGGGGTGCCCATCGAGAGCGATTACCGGATGTGCACCTTCCTGCCGGTGATATTCCACATCGGCGACCACGGCCTGGTGCTCGGCACCCTGCTGAGCGGCGGCAGCGTGGTGATCGGCCGGCGCTTCGATGCACGGGGGATCGCGCAGGCCGTGACGCGCGAGCGTCCCACTGCGCTGTGGGGCGGTTCGCCGCAGCTCGTGAGCGACCTGGTGCGCGAGGTGGAAGCGCATCCCGGCGTCTACGATCTGAGCAGCCTGCAAGTGCTGATCTTCGGTTGGGCTTCCATGCCGCCGGAGTTGCACGACCGCTTGCAGGCGCTGTGCAAGGGCGTGCTGCTGGTGGGCATCTTCGGCCAGACCGAGGCCATCGCCCTGCACCGCTTCTGGCCTGCGCGCTGGCCCGAGCTATACCGGCGCACCGCGCCGGCCATCAACTACGTGGGCATCCCCTCGCCGCTGCTCGGCTCGACGGTAATGGACGAGGCCGGCAACTCGCTGCATGAAAAGCCCGGCGTGGCAGGCGAAGCGGTGTATCGCTCACCGGTCGTCACCGCCGGCTACTACCGAGACGAAATCGCGACGCGCGAAGCCTTCAAGCACGGCTGGTTCCACAGCGGCGACATGTGCGAGTTCGACGAAGACGGCCTGCGCATCATGATCGACCGCTACAAGGACGTGGTGAAGTCCGGCGGCGAGAACGTGTCGAGCCTGCGGGTGGAAGCGGTGCTGGTGCAGCATCCTTCGGTGCATCGCGCCGCCGTGGTTGGACTGCCCGATCCGCGCTGGGGTGAGGCCGTGACCGGCGTCGTCGTTGCAGAGCCGGGTCAGGTTATTGACGAGGCCGCGCTGATCGCCTTCTGTCGCGAACGTCTGGCCGGCTTCGAGACACCGAAGCGGATCGTGGTGGTGAACGAGCTGCCCGTAACGGTAGGCGGCAAGGTGCTCAAGTACAAGTTGCGGAAGATGCTGGGTGGCGGCGCGCCCCCGGCGGCTGTGTCCGACTAGAAAGAGCGGCGCAAGAATACTGTCGCGGGCATGGCCCGCTCCTACAAACCGGCGCCGCTCTGTTGTAGGAGCGGGCCATGCCCGCGACCGGCTTACGCACCAGTTCCTGAAGCGCGAGCCAGCGCAGCCTGCAAGCGCGCCAGGCTGCGCTCGCGGCCCAGCAGCGCCAGCGTCTGGTCGATGGGCGGCGAGATCGCCATGCCGGCCACCGCCACGCGGATGGGCTGAGCGACATCGCCCAGCTTGAGCTGCAAGCTGTCCGCGACTCCGTGCACCGCTGTGTGCAGCGCCTCGGGCTTCCAGTAGGCAACCGCGGTCAGCGCTTCAATCAGAGCCGCCAGCACCGGCGCAGATTTCGCGGTCAGATGCTTCGCTGCATCCTTCTCGTTGTAGCCGCTCAACTCCTCGAAGAAGAAGCGCGACTTCTCCGCCATCTCCACCAGCGTGCGGCAACGCTCGCGCTGCTGCTCGATCACCGCGGTCAGCGCAGGCCCGTTCCACGGATCGACGCCGAGGCGACGCAGGTGCCATTCGAATTCCGGCGCGATCACCGCGGGGTTCGTGATCTTGAGGTACTGGTGATTGACCCAGTAGGCCTTCTCCATGTCGAAGCGCGCAGGGCTGGCGGAGACGTGATCGAAGTCGAACTTCGCCATCATTTCCTCGCGCGTGAACAGCTCTTGGTCGCCGTGGCTCCAGCCCAGGCGCACGAGGTAGTTCAGCATCGCCTCGGGCATGAAACCCATCGCGCGGTACTCCATCACGCCGAGCGCGCCGTGACGCTTCGAAAGCTTGGCCCCGTCCGCGCCCAGAATCATCGAGACGTGCGCATACGCCGGCGGCGTGGCACCCAGCGCCTTCAGGATATTGATCTGCCGCGGCGTGTTGTTGACGTGATCGTCGCCGCGGATGACGTGGGTGATGCCCATGTCCATGTCGTCGACGACGACACAGAAGTTGTAGGTGGGCGCGCCGTCACCACGCGCAATGATGAGATCGTCCAGCTCCACGCTGTCGAACACGATCTGGCCCTTGATCAAGTCGTTCAGCACGACCTGCCCTTCCACCGGATTGCGGAAGCGCACCACCGGTTTCACACCCGCGGGCGGCGCCGGCAGAACCTTGCCGGGCTCAGGCCGCCAGCGGCCGTCGTAGCGCGGCTTCTCCTTCCTGGCCTGCTGCTCGGCGCGCAAAGCGTCCAGCTCTTCCTTGCTGGCATAGCAGTGATAAGCCGTGCCCTCCGCCAGCATCTGCGCGATGACTTCCGCGTAACGGCCGAAACGCTGGGTCTGGTAGATCGGCTCGAAGTCCGATTTCAGGCCCAGCCAGGCCATGCCCTCGAAAATCGCGTCCACCGCTTCCTGCGTCGAGCGCTCGCGATCGGTGTCCTCGATACGCAGCAGGAACTTGCCGCCGAAACGCTTGGCATATAGGTAACAAAACAGCGCGGTGCGCGCACCGCCGATATGGAGATAGCCGGTAGGGCTGGGCGCAAAACGGGTGACGGTCATGATGGGAACAGCCGGAATCGCTAGTGCAAGCGGGCGCGCATCTTAAACTAGCCGTCCACGCTGCCCGCCCGCCATGACCGCCCTCTTCGTCGAACACCTCACCGTCATCGACTGCGCCTACCTCGATCTTGCGCGCGGACTGGTGGGCGAGAGCTGGATCGTGGACGTGGAGCTGGAAGGCGATCTCGACGCGCAATCGATGGTGCTGGATTTCGGCGAGGTCAAGCGCAGCCTGAAGCGCACCATCGACGCCGGCCTGGACCATACGCTGCTGGTGCCGCGCGAGGCCCCGGAGCTGAGCCTCGCCCATTCCAGCGGCGGCTCCGGCGCCATCGCCGAACTGCTGTTTCGCTCGGAACTCGGCGCCATCGAACACCGCTCGCCCACCTGCGCCGTGACTTTGTTGCCGACGGCGATGATCGACGAGGGCAGCGTCGCTGCGTCGCTGGAAGCCCAGCTTGCACCCACGCTGCCGGACAACGTGTGCCGATGCCGCGTGTCGCTGCGCGCCGAAAGCATCCACGGCGCCTACTACCATTACGTGCACGGCCTGAAGAAGCATGAAGGTCAATGCCAGCGCATTGCGCATGGCCACCGCTCGCGTCTCGAAATCCGCATCGACGGCGCACGCGATCCGGGCATCGAACAGGACATCGCGCTGGCCTGGACCGACATCTATATCGGTACGCGCGAAGACCTCGTGGCGCGCGCCAACGGCCGCGTGCGATTTGCTTACCAGGCGCCAGAGGGCCGTTTCGAACTGGCGTTGCCCGAGCAGCAGATCGATCTGCTGGACACCGACAGCACCGTCGAAAGAATTGCCGAGCACCTGGCCGCCGTGGCCCGCGCGCGGCGTCCGGGTGCGAGGGTCGAGGTCCGCGCTTACGAAGGCGTAATGAAGGGCGCCGTGGCGAGACTCGCCGCTTGAATTTCCAGGGTCCGGCCGCCACGTATAATCCCCGCCCGATTTTGCATCCGAGCCGCACCATGTCTTCTTCCGACGTCCAGTTCTCCAAGCGCCTGAGCATCGAACAGGTCGAGGAAGGTCATGAGCTGGCGCCGAAGTTCGACGAGCACGGCCTGATCCCCTGCGTCACTACCGCCTCGGGTTCCGGCGAGGTGTTGATGCTGGGCTACATGAACGCCGAGGCCTTGCGCAAGACCATCGCGACCGGCGAGGCGCACTACTACAGCCGCAGCCGCAAGCAGTTGTGGCACAAGGGCGCGACCTCCGGCCTCGTGCAGCGCGTGCTCGAAATGCGCATCGACGACGACCAGGACGCGATCTGGCTGCGCGTGGAAATTCCGGGCGACGCGAGCTGCCACGTCGGTTATCGCTCGTGCTTCTACCGCTCCATTCCGACCGGCGAAGGCGAGGCCGTGCGCGAACTGCATTTCGAGGAAAGCGAGAAGAGCTTCGACCCCAAAATGATCTACGGCGACGCGCCGAATCCGACGATTCTCTGAGAAACGCGGAAAATAGATGGGGTTAGAACGATTGATTAATCATTTTCATCTGTTTGCTTCGGGCGTCCCGCGCCTTTACGGCTGCCGCCCCGCGCGAGCGGAGCCACCCGCCGCTTGGCAGCCGCCTCGACCTGGATTGCAAAACGATCAGAGCCCAGCACCCAGCCCTTGTTGATGGAATCACGAAGTGCGTCCAAGTCGCCCCCTTCGATGTCCGCTTTGAACAGCTTGCGGTAAGCCGTGCAACGGTCCTTCTCGTCTGCCGCAAGGGCGCGGTACAACGCGTGTTGTCGAATCAGAGGATCTGGCTTCGCCTCGGCGTGGTGAAGGTAACTGGACCAACGATAGCCTCTCGGGTGCGTCACCATCGCCGCCCTCACCGGATTGCTCTCGATGTAGCGGTAACACGTCATTAAGTAGCCGTCCCCTTCGATCGGTACCGCCTTGTAGCGGCCTTCCCAAAGGGTCCCAGAACGCTGGTAGGTGAAATTGACGTACTGCACATAGCGACGACCCACCGACTGGATGAGCTTGGATATTCCGTCTGCGGTCTCGGGCGTGACCAGCAGGTGAACGTGGTTGGTCATCAACACATAGGCATGGACCGAGCACGAATATCGGTCACACCCATCGCGCAGGCATTCCAGAAAGAACTCGTAATCCTGCGGCGCGAAGAACATGGGGTTGCGGTTGTTTCCGCGCTGTATGACATGTTGCGGCTGACCGGGAAGTCCGTAACGAGGCAGTCGGGCCATGGGTCCGCTCGTGCGAGGGGCAAGGCGGTAGCCTACACGATTTATTCAATCGTGTCTGACCCCTTTGATTCCAGCCGCAAGCAGCTCTGGCACAAGGGCGCGACCTCAGGCCTGGTGCAGCGCGTGCTGGAGATGCGCATCGACGACGACCAGGACGCGATCTGGCTGCGCGTGGAAATTCCCGGCGACGCGAGCTGCCACGTCGGGTATCGCTCGTGCTTCTACCGCTCGATTCCCACCGGCGAAGGCGAGGCCGTGCGCGAGCTGCACTTCGAGGAAAGCGAGAAGCGACCCTAAAAAGGTCTACGGCGACGCGCCGAATCCGACGATTCTCTGAGTAACCCGAGAGAAGCGCTTGGCGAAGACAATGCGGATTGGTGGCAACGCTCGGGGCGTTTAGCCAGTCCCGCAATTCGCTAGCTCATCGCAGGCAACGCTCGCTTGTAGGCAAATGCGTGTGTGCAAATATTCAACCTGGACCCTTTGATCCATGCGGTTCGCAAACTCACCGGATCCTACGGGCTGTGTTCTTTGCAACCAATCTGCGAAAGCACAGAAATCACTCCCCGCCTACTTGACCTTCCAAATAACCGCAGAAGAGCCACTATCAATACTCCAAAGCCGAGTAGGGTCATTCCGAATCCGACCAAGCCGAGAAGACCACCCGGAGGGAACTCGACATCCACGAACTGCATTTGGCCCAAGAAAAACACGACAATCATTGTCGCCATCCAAGTAGCAACCGCCGCAAACCACGTTGCCAATCCTATTCTCAAAAATAATTTGAATCGAAATCGCGCATTCACCTCAGCAAAACCATTGCGCTCGCCAACGGTACCTTCCCACACGTAATGATTCGGCAGCGGAAATAGCCCCAGTAGGTGCCCGTCTGAAGCAAGGCGTAGCTCATCGCCTCTTATCCTTACTGTTATCCGTCTTAAGATGGCACTAGTCCATTGACGCGACGAGGCTTGCTCAGAGAGTCGCGTAAGAAAAGTACCTCGGTCACATTCGCACCGCCATACGCTTTTTTTTTCGCCTATGAGCCTGCGAAAAACTTTGACCATCTGAATCAGCATGATTAGTTACCGGCCTAACGACAGAAGCCGCTTTGGAAGCTCCAAGTGGCCCCAACGGAGCCGGCCCCACCTATGTTGTAGCCAGCACCAAAGTCGATAGAGCCGCCCGAAATACCATTGTTATCGTCCAAGTTAATCGTAAGCCCGTAGGGCGTTATGTGGCCACTGAGGTCCGCTCCTCTGCCTGCCAGATCAGATACCTCTCCCGCATGCATGCCAATATTGATTGCGCCTCTTCCAATGCCGTAGTCGGTGCCACCACCTTGCGCCGATACGTAAACGCCGGCGTCGAACTGACCGTTCTGATAGGAAACTGCGATTCCCGCGCTACCTCCCTGACCAACGAAGCTCGGTACAACGTCCCTAACCCACGCCGGAATTCGAACCGTTGCACCGACTGTGACCGTTACGAGTCCAAGAGGATCGACAAAGTTGACCGGATTCCCCCCGACATAGGCATACGGATTGAGTCCCCCTGCGAGCCCGATGGGATCGACCTGCGTATAGCGCCCCGTGCTGCCGTCGTAGTACCGGTTCCAGTTGTACCAGTTGCCGGACTCGGCATCGTAGTACTGACCCGGAAACCCGAGGTTAAGCCCGCCGAAGGTGTTGAAGGTGACGATGCGATCGAACTCCGTGTTGCTGGCCTTCCACACCACGGTTTTCGAGGCGTTCTGCACTTCGCGCGGGCGCCCCAGATGGTCGTTGAGCACGTAGTAGGTGACGCCGCTGCGGATCATTGCGATGGGCTGCCCATAAAGCCAGACGTAGTGGGTGCTCATGGTTCCACTGCCAGCCGCTGTCTCAGAGAGCAGTGTGCCGTCAGGGGAGTAGAGGTAGCTGAAGTTGCCGCCGGGGCCAGTTTTTCGCACCCGCTGGTTGAACGCGTTGGCGGAGTAGGTGGTGGCAGCGCCCATCTTGGTCAGGGTGGACAGGCGGTTGTAAATCGGGTCGTAGCCGTAGGTGTAACTGCCGCGCCAGCCGGTTTCGGTCTTGATGTTGCCGATGGTGTCGTAGGTGTAGCTACGGGCGCGCGGACCGCCGATGGATTCGATCCGGTTCTTCGTGGCATGAATCACGTAGTCGTCGGTGCTACTGCCCCGGACGTGCGAATCGCGGTTGCCGTTGGCATCGAGCGTGATCCCCTGGATGTCCCCATAGTCATACCCCCTCACGATCTGGCCCAGACGCGATAAGTCGTCGTATCCCAACTGGGTGGGACCCGAGCCGGTGCTGTCGTTGATGATGGTCAGGTCGTCGAAGTTGCTGTGCGTGTAGGTGAGGTTGGGGCTGTTGGAGGTGGGGTGGAAGTTCCGGTCGTACCCGAAGCTCCGCACCGTGCCGTTGCCGAAGGTGTAGTTCGTCACCGGCCCGAAGTGCTTGTACTGAAACGTATCCGCTACGGTCTGGGTGACGCCGCCGATCACGGTTCTCACTGCGGTCACCTGGTCCTGGTGGTTGTAGCTGTACAAGACCTGGGTGCCGCCGGGATAGGTGATGCCGGTCAGGCGTTCGAGCCGGTCATAAGTGCGCTGGGCGAGGTACGACTCGCCGTTGATGAGGCTGGTTTGCGTCGACAGGCGACCGGTGCGGTAATAGGTGTAGCTGTCGGTGCTGAAAGCGTTGGATGCGCTGCACAACCGGCCTTTGCCATACACACAGGTGTCGTAGGTGTAGTTGTCGGTGCGGGCGCCAGACGTGGCCGTCTCCAGGCGGTTGAGTTCGTCGTACGTGTAGGTCACGGTGGTCCCGTCGGCGCGGGTCGTTTGCTTGCGGTTGCCGGCCTCATCGTAGACGTAGGTCGTCACGCCGGTCTCAGGGCTGTTCTCGCGAACGAGATTGCCGAAGCCGTCGTAAAGGTAGCTGGTGACCAGACCCTTGGGATCGGTGATCGAACGAACCCGGCCGCCACCGTCGTGATCGTAGGAAGTTAGCCCTCCTTCTGCGTCTGTGACGGACAGTAGTTCGTCGTGCGGGCCGTATATCAAGGTGGTCACTCGATCTCCAGCAGAGCTTTTTTCCCACCGCTCGCGGACGTTGCCATTGTCGTCGTAGCGAAATTCCGTACGACGACCAGGGCTGAACTGTTGTAGAGGCTGCCCCACCTCGGCCGTCATCCGGCCAAGCTCGTCGTATTCCCAGGTGCGCTCGAAGGACTTGGCCGGAGGATCGGTGCACGTCGATCCTCCGGGACAAGAATTGGTATGCGTCTGCGAGGTCACGTTGCCCAGCAGGTCCCTGACATAGTTGATGCCCTGGTGACCGTTCATGTTGGAGCCGATGAGCTGGCCGGCATCGTTATAGAGCGAGATGAAGCGGCTGCCGCCCGGCCGGGTGATCCATTCCAGAGCACCCAGCCGGTGATACCGGTAGTTGGTCGTCTGATCGTCGGTAAGCTCCACCGTCTTGGAGGTCAATTGGCCCCTGGCGTTGTAGACTAGGCGCGTCCCGGTTCCGTTGGCGTCGGTGATCCGGCCGGGAAGACCCAGACCGTTGTGCTCTGAATACGTGGTGACGTTGCCTGCGGCATCAGCGACGGATGTCAGGAAGCCCAGTGTGTTGTACGCGAAGGTGGTCTTATCGACAACATCCGTTCTTGGACCATCCACCACCAGCGTCGCCACGAGCTTGTTGGGATGGACCGTGTAGGTGTAGTTGGTTTGGCGAAGCTGACTGGTGAGCCCATTCGGAGATCGGTTGTAAACGAGGATGGTTGCAATAGCTCCCGGTACAGGGTCCGTGCCAGCCGCGTACGTGTATCGTGTTTCTGTGAGGGGCTCCGCAATGTATAGGCCGTAGGTCTTGACGAGTTCTAGCCGATTCGTCGCGGCGTTCCAGCCGAAAGTGGTCGTACGCGACTCGCCGTAAACGTATCCGGAACCGTCCTCGATGCCGCTGATCTTGTCGAGGAGCTGGCCTTTGGCGTTGTAGGTGTAGTCGGTCTTGTTCCCTTTCCAGTCCAACTCGTAGTCGACGAAGCCGTAGGTATCGTAGGCCGTACGCGCGGCAACATTCGGACAGTCCGTTACACCGCTTCGATCCACGCGCGTGACTTTTCTCCTGCCCATCGAATCGGCGGCATACGTGTACGCCAAACGAGCACCCTCGGCGTTCGTCACGGTCGTGTATCCAGCTGAATACGTAAAGCTGCTCTTCTCCACGCCGCCGACAAGACCGCTCTCTTTGACGCGCCCGTCAGCGAAGTAGTCGTAATTGCTGAAGCGCACGCCACCAATGGAGACGCCAGTCAGCGCTTGCGGCATGTCGGTCTTTTCGTAGTGGTAGGTGCGGCTGCCGGTGGATTCCGGGTAAGTCACACCCGACAGCCGACCCGCGCCGTTGTAGGAGTAGGTGTACACGGCGCCTGAAGGATCGGTGACGGTATCGACCATGTTGCCGGCCCACGTCAGGCCAACGGATTGACCCGATGAATGGACGACGCGCTTCAGGTAATTCGCTCCTTCGTATTCGAAGTTCCAGCCCACGCCGGACTCGTCCTTGACGCTCAACGGCGCGCCGCTTGAGTTGAACGTCTCGACAGTTCGCTCTTCGGTTCGGAGAACCCAGTTGCTGCCTTCCTTCGTCAAGGTCGCGATGGGCGACGGTTTGGTGTCCACGAAGCGGTTGTTGGCAGCATCCTTGACGAAGGTATAGCCGGCGCCGTCCCCGCGCATGACCTTGATTTCGGCCACGTTGCTCGATGTGGGAGTGGGGGAACAGGCAGCCGATCCAGGTGTGAAGGAGCACACCGCGCCACCGCTGGCGTACGTGAAGCTGAGCTTGAAATCGAAAGTAGACGGCCAATTGGGACCAAACAGTCCGGAACTCGTCCACGCTTTGTTATAGGTGCGCGTCAACCTCAGCCCGGCTTGGCCCGCAGAAGCGAAATCGGGCTCCCGCAAAATCTTGTTGCCCGTCGTGATCACGACGGGCCGACCGGTGACAGGGGAGCCGCTTGTCGAACAGCCAGGGTCACCTTCTTCCGCATCGTCGGGTGATAGAGGGGCGAGAACGCGTCCTCGGCCAAAATTGCCAGCCGATGGGAAGTTTCCAGACAGGGACGATCCTCCAGCAAGGTTCGACGGAAAATTACCGCTGGGGACGGTGGGAGCACTACCGGGGCGGACACCGAAGACGTTGATGCCCATTCCGTTCGAAAATTGCGCACGCGCGGGCGAAACGACAGCCAGCATGCCGAGCAGAAGAAGACTCAGCAGTAACGTGATTGCACGCCTCGGGATAGCCACTAGAAAACCCTGGTTTATTGAAGGGCCGAAGTCTGACCCGGGCGACATTTGCCGAGATTCATTTACGCCGAGCGGAGGCTACAGGCGGCTAATCGGCGATAACGCCCAGAGCCTGCGAAGGCGGCATCCAGGGTTACGCCGATGGGACTGAGACACCGGATTCCCGCCTTCGCGGGAATGACGACGTTGTGCTGAGTCTGGCGTTTACGAAGCGCTTCGGGATCAAGGCTCCGCCGGTGCGTTCCAGAACCGCGCCGATTCACGTCGCCAGGATTCCGTCCTGATCTCGCCTGCACGATCGCGCCACACGCGCATCGCGCCTTCCACTCCGGTGACGAGCGGCCTCGTGTCCACCTCGAGATAGCGCGCCACAACCTCGGGTCGGGGATGGCCGTAGTGGCTGCGCCAGCCGGCGCTGAAAATCACCAGGTGCGGCGACACGGCGCGCACGAAGGCTTCGGTCGAGGACGTCTTGCTGCCGTGATGCGGCGCAACCAACACGTCCGCACGCAAAGCTTCGCGGTGCGCCGACAGCAGGCGTGCTTCGGCGTCGCGTTCGATGTCGCCGGCCAGTAGCGCGCTGAAGCCCGCCGCCGAGACGCGCAGCACGCAGGATCGGTTGTTGTCCGACCACTCGCCTGCGTCCGGATGCAGCAACTCGAATTTCACGCCGTCCCAGGTCCAGCCTTGTCCATCTCGACAAGCCTCGTGGTTCGGCGTGCCCAGCTCGTCGCGCACCTGGATCAGCCGGCGCACCGAAGGCACGCCGCCGGCGTGATCGCTATCACCATGCGACAGCAGCAGACGGTCAATGCCACGCAAACCCTGGCTCAGAACAAAGGGAGCCACCACCGATTCACCGGCATCGAAACCGTCCTCGAAGGCCGGGCCCGCGTCGTAGAGCAGCGTGTGATGTGCGGTTCGGACGACGACAGCCAGACCCTGGCCCACGTCGAGCGCGGTCAGCTCGAACGGCGTTTCGACGTTCGACTGCGGCGGCCACAGCAGCGGTAGCATGCATAGCAGCGCAAGCGGCCGCAACGGCAAACCTCGCGGTGCAAACAGCAGCAGGGCGCCGAACAGCGCGAGCACCAGCGCGGCGAGCGGCGGACTCGCCGGAACCCAGGCGGCGGGCGCGTGTTGCGCCAGCCACGCCAGACCGGACTGCAACATGGCCAGCACATCGGCCACGCCGAGCATCAGCGGTACGCCCAGCGACGGCGCCGCCAGCGAGAGTCCGAGCGCTATCAGCACGAGCGGCGTGAGCACCATCATCACCGGCACCGCCACGAGGTTCACCGGCAGGCCCAGCCACGCCGCGCCATCGAAGAAATACAGGGTCAGGGGAGCGAGCAGCACGCTCAGCATCAACTGCAAGCCAATGGCGAGCCCCCACGCCGGCGCTGCATGCAGGCGGCCCGCGGTTGCGTAAAAAATTGCCCCCACCGCGCCGAACGACAGCCATAGTCCCGGGCTCAGCACGACAGGCGGATCGAACAACAGCATCAGGCCGAAGGCGAGCGCGAGCACGCGGGACGGGTGTGCGCGCCGATCGGGCAGTGCCGCAAACAACAGCAGGGCCAGCATCAGCGCAGCACGCTGCGCCGGCGACTCCCAGCCGGCGAGCAGGCCATAGGCCAGGCCCGCCAGCGCCGCGGCAATCATCGCGGCTTTCTGCGCGGGCAGACGGGTCGCAAGCCGGCGCGAAAGCGGCCAGGTCCAGCGCACGAGCAGAAACGCGAGGCCGGCCAGAATCGCGACGTTGAATCCTGAGATGGCGGCCAGATGGCTGGTGCCGGTTTCGCGGAACACGGTCCAGTCCTCGTCCGAAAGGCCGGAGGTGTCTCCGACCGTCAGGGCCGCGATCATGGGCTTGCCCGGGTGCGATGCCAGCCATCGGTCGAGATGGTCGATCACGGCCTGCCGGGCCGACAGCACCGGTTGCCGGCGGGAGTCGGCGCAGCGCTCCCCTCCTTTCACCGTGGCCGTCGCGGCGACCCCGCGCCGATACAACCAGCCCTCGTAATCGAAGGCGCCTGGATCGAACGATCCATGCGGCGTGCGCATGCGCAGCCGCAAGCTCCAGCACTCGCCACCACTCACCGAAATTTCGCTGCGATACCAGGACACGCGGATGCGCCGCGGCAAGTCTTCGCCGATGGGCGCGAACTCGAAACGCTGGATTATCGAATCCGAATTGCCGTCGCCCGATTTCGTCGCGCGCTCCGGCAGGCTGACGATGTGGCCGCGCAGGTCCAGCTCCTGGCCATGCCGTTGCGGGGGCCAGCGCTCATCCAGATAGCGCTGCCCGGCAAGCGTTGCGACCAGCACGCCGAGCATCAGCGCACTCCACACGGTGCGTCCGCGCCAAGGGAGGAGCGCGGGGACACAGGCGGGAAGCAGCAGCACGAGATCCGGCAGTCGCGCAGACGCATGCACCGCCAGCACGCCTGCGACCAGGCAGAGCGCGAGCACTCGCACATCGGGTAGCGCGCGCGGCGCGGCCGGGCTGATCGTTCCTTGCATCTTGTGCTCTCGCAGCTCGTGGCGAGCCGCGGCAGAGCATGCGCGCGCTGCGGAGTCGTGTCGAAACGCTGTCAGCCGCTCACGCGAGCCGTCAATTCCTGGTCAATTCCCGGTCAATTCTTGCAACGCGCCGCGCCCACCGCGTCGAGCACCGAACCCAGGTCGAATGCGCCGACATTGCCGTCGTCGTGCACGGCGAAGAACGCGCCGTGATCGAATCCCGGCATCGGTGTCTGCGTCATCCAGATACCGTCCGTGTTGAGCACCTTGGGCGATCCGAAACTGCCGCGATACTCCAGCGTGCGGCGCTCGAACAAGTGAAAGAAATTCTCCTGCTTGCCCTGGTCGGTACCGAACCACCAGCCGCTGCCGTCGGCGCAGGCGTACAGCGCAATGCCCTCGGGCTGGAAATGGAAAATGCCGGCGCCGACGCGCTGGCCGGTGAATTGGCCCTCAAGGTCGTAGACCTTGATGTTGCGTTGCTGGTACTCCTCTTCGTCGGCAACCAGCAGGCGCTGGTTGACGGTATCGCCCCAGATCGATTCGACGATTTGCAACACGCCCAGGCCTGTCGTCGCGCCAAAGGTTTTTTCGAGTCGGGCCTGTTTGGCGCCGTTCGAAACTTGCAGCCGGTAGACGTGGACCCGGCGATCCAGCTCGGATGCGGGCGGAACCTTTTCGTCCGCCGTCTCGTAGCTGTCGGTCACGAACACCTGGTATTCGCCGTCGGCTGTCGCGCGCGCCCACAGGCCGTAGGGCTTGCGCAAAGCGTTCTCGCCTTCGCTGCCGAAGTGCATCAGTGGTTCGAAGCCGGGTAGACGCAGCACCTGGATGCGGCGGTTGTCGCGCTCCACGACGAAAGCCCAATCGTCGATCACAAAGACGCCGTTGGGTCGATCGAACTGACCCAGCGCAGTTCCCACCGCGCCGACTTTTTGCAGCGGCTTGCCATTGGTGGCGTCGTACACCAGCAAACGGTCGGTCTCCTTGGCCGTCGCGATCAGCCAGTGCCGATCCTGCGATCCATGCCAGACCGCAACCGAATCGACGTTGTCCTGCGGATCGCGCTCGGTGAGATAGCGCGGCTCCGCGGTGACGAGGCCGGCAACGGTGGGCAGGGGGGCTTCGGCGGGTTCGGCTTCAGTCGCGGCGGCAGGCGTCGGCGCTGGGCGTTCGCCGCAGGCGGATAGGAAGGCCAGCGAGGCCATTGATGCGGCCACCGCGAATCGGGAAAAGGTCAAGCACATAAGCGCAATTCTCTGGCTACGAACGACAAAGCCCTTACCCTATGGGAGAGGGGAACCCTGGTTGTGCTCTCAGAAACTCGCCTTCACGCCCAACTCGTACGTCGGTCCGTACTCCTCGTACTGCGAGCTGAATCGCTCGCGTTCGAAGAACGCGTAGAACGGTTCGTCGTTGAGATTCACGGCGTTGAAGTAGACATCGTAATTGCCGCTGATGCGAAAGCTGCCGGTGAAGTCGAGTTGCATGTGGTCCTTCACGTAGCGGTCGGTCTGCGGGTCGTCCAGATCGCCCACCTCGTCGAAATACTCGTCGCGATACGTGGCCGACAGGCGCAGCGTGATGCCGTACTTCTGGTAGCCCAGCGCGAGATTCGCGAGCCGGTCCGACTGCCGCGGCAGCGATACCTTCTTGCTCCGCTGCGGCAGGCCGGCCTCGGAATCCGTGAAGGTGGCGTTGGCGGAAATCAGCAGGCCGTCGAAGGGCGACGGCAGTTCGCTGAACTGCTTCGTGACTGCCAGCTCCAGGCCCAGCAGGTCGGCGCTGCCGCCGTTGAGCGTGGTGATGGCCTCGTCGAAATCTGCAAAGGTTCCCGCCCGCCCGGCGATGTCGGACACCACGAAGAAATCCTCGATGCGCTTGTAGAATACGCCGGCCGACATGGCACTCACGCCACCGGGATAGAACTCCACTGTGAGATCGAAATTCTGCGAGGTCAGCGGGTCCAGGTCCGGATTGCCCAGCTCGGCCACGCGCTCGAAAATCACGTTGCCCTCGTCGTCCTCGTCCTCGGTGATCTCCACGTTCTGGCGCGGCGCAGAAGCCTCGAAGCTCGGCCGCGCGAGGCTCTGCGAGTACGCAGCACGAAGCAGGGTGCGCTCGTTGAATTCGTATCTCAGGTTCACGCTGGGCAGCACGTCGGTGTAGGACTTGTCGCGGCTCACGGGTGTCACTACCAAATCGCCCTCGCCGTTTTCTTCGTCGAGCAGAAGCTGCGCGCCGTCTGCGTCATAATCGGTTTTCTCGACCCGCACGCCGCCAACGACACGCAACTTGCCGATGTCGGCGCTAGCCATGACGTAGGCGGCTAGCACGTCTTCGGTCAGGTCGTAATCTTCGAGCGAAGAGTCGGCGAGGCTGCCTTCTTCGTCCAGTTCGAGTTGAGCGCGGTTGGCGGAAAAGAATTGGCGCACCTGGCCGCGCGAAGCGGTTGGCCCCCATTCGCCGAACGGGTAATCCACTTTCTGACCGCCGAAATCTGCGAGGGTGAAGTCCTCGGGGAAGCCGTCGTAGACAAAGGCATCGAGATCGCCGGTCTTGTCGCGCAGGCGCGCCTTGGTGCCCAGCTTGATGAAGCCGGGCGCTTTACCGAAATTCAAATCGCGACGAACGTCGAAGGCCAGGGTCGTTTCCTTTTCGCGAGTGAAGCTGTCCTCCAGCAAGACCTCATCCAGATCGAAGCTCGAAGGGTCGGCGTAGGCCGCGTCGTCGGAGAACAGTCGCGGCGTCTGGCTGCTGCCGGATCGGTAACCCGCGTCCAGACCTTCACCGACGAAGGTTGCGCCGAGCGCCGATGGGTTGTCTTCCTCCGCCTGCGAATAGCCGAGCGTGTAGTTCAGCACGTAATCGGAAAATCGCTGCTCGGCGCCGACGACGGTGCTGAGGATGCGCTGGGTTTCCTTGCGTGCTTCGTTGAGCTTATCCACCGTGGCGCCTTCGAAGCTCGCACTGTCGTCGTTCAGCGCCACAGCCTCGCCATCCTCGAATTTGAAGACGTTGGTGATCTGCACCTCGTCGTCGGAGAAATCGCTGTAGAGCGAGCGCCAGAACAGGTCCAGGTTTTCGCTGGCGCGATAGTCGAAGTTCAGCGCCGAAGAGAAGCGCTCGCGCGTGATGGTGTAGTCGCGCTGCTCGGCTTCTTCCAGGCCGCGGAAGTCGCCGTCGGGCCCTTCGATTTCCGGCCAGCCGGCGGTCTCTACGTTGTCGGAGCCGAAGTCGCGCTCGAACCAGGACAGCGATGCGGCCACGCCGAAGTTGTCGTCGCCACCACCGGCGCTGAACAGTCGCGTCATTGTCGCGCCGAGCTTGGGGCTGGTCTCGTCCGCCAGTTCGTTGTAGCTGCCTTCCGCGCGCAGGTTGAAGCTGTTGCCGCGATCCAGTGCGGTCGCGCTTTTCAGCTCGACATTGCCGCCTATGGTGTCGCCGTCCATGTCGGGCGTGAAGGACTTGGTCACTTCCAGACCTTCGAGCAGATCGGACGAGACCACGTCCAGGTTGACCTGGCGCGAACCCGCTTCGGGACCCGGCACGCGGACGCCGTTGATGGTGGTGCTGGACAGCGCCGCATCGATGCCGCGGATGATGACGAAGCGACCCTCGCCCTGGTCGCGCGCGATCGAAAGACCGGGCAGGCGCTGTAAGGATTCGGCCGCGTTCTGGTCCGGGAACTGGCCGATGGCATCGGCCGAGACGATGGTCTTGATGCTCGAGGCCGCGCGCTGCTGGCTCAGCGCGGCCGACTGGCCGGCGGCCTGCCCGATCACCAGAATGTTGTCGATCTGCGCGACTTCGCCGCCGAGCTTCACGTCAAGCTGGGTCGTGCCTTCGGCCGCGACCTGCGCTGTGGTGTCGAACGGATCGGAGCCCACGTACTCGACCAGCACGGTGTGGCTGCCGGCCGGCACGTTCGAAAATCGATATCGACCGTCGCGCTCCGCAACGGTCTCGCGGCCAAGCTCGACCAGGCGCACGCGCGCACCTTCGAAGGGATACTCACCGCCAGCATCGGTGACGCGGCCCGCGAGTTCGCCTGCTTGCGCTGCGCCACCCAGCCCCATCACTACCAGCGCCCACATCCACCGCTGCCTGCTGTCCATCGCCCCGACCCCGACTCTCGCCTTGATGGCTAAAGCCGGGGACCGTAGACGCGTCAGATGACGCCGCCGTGACGGTTTGGTTTCAGCTCGTGGTTGGTTCGGGCACCAGCGTTCCGCCCTGCAAGGTCAACACTCTTTCCATGCGCGAGGCCAGGCCCATGTCGTGCGTGACCACGACCAGGCTGGTGCCCAGTTCGCGATTGAGTTCCAGCATCAGCTCGAACACGCGCGCGGCGGTTTTCGAATCGAGGTTGCCGGTGGGTTCGTCGGCCAGCACGCAGGCCGGCCGTGTGACCAGCGCGCGCGCGACCGCGGCGCGCTGGCGCTCGCCGCCGGACAGTTCGCCCGGCTTGTGCGTCAGGCGTTCGCCCAGGCCGACGCGCTCCAGCAATTCGCGAGCACGGGCGTAGGCGACGCCGTCCTTCTCGCGCCGGATCAACAGCGGCATCGCCACGTTTTCCAGCGCGGTGAATTCGGGCAGCAGGTGATGAAACTGGTAGATGAATCCGAGAGCGCGATTGCGCAGATCGCCACGCGCAGCGTCGGACAGAGCGGACATCTTCGAGCCCTGCACCCAGACCTCGCCGGACGTGGGCGAATCCAGCCCGCCGAGCAGATGAAGCAGGGTCGATTTGCCGCTGCCGCTGGCGCCGACGATGGCGATGCGCTCGCCTGCGCGCACCTCCAGATCGAGACCTTCGAAAACCGTGAGATTCAGGCGGCCGTCGTCGAAGGTCTTGGACAGGCCGGCGGCCTTGAGGATGACGTCGCTCATTCGTAGCGAAGGGCCTCTGCCGGTTGCAGCCGCGACGCACGCCACGCCGGATAAAGCGTGGACAACAAACCCAGTGCCAGCGACAGCAGGCTGATACGGATCACATCCGAAGTCTTGAGCTCGGAAGGCAGATCGCTGATGTAGTAAACATCGGGGGACAGGAACTGCTGCCCCGTCGCAGCCTCGATCAGCGGCACCAGGCTTTCCACGTTGAGCGCCAGGCTCACACCGCCGATCACGCCCAGGATGGTGCCAATCACCCCAATGATCGAACCCTGCACCATGAAGATCGCCATGATCGAGCGCGGCCGCGCTCCAAGCGTGCGCAGGATGGCGATGTCGGCCTGCTTGTCCTGCACCACCATCACCAGGGTGGAGACGATGTTGAACGCGGCGACGCCCACGATCAGGGACAGGATGATGAACATCACGATTTTTTCCGTGGCCACCGCCTTGAAGAAATTGGCGTGGCTGCGCGTCCAGTCGTTGACGTAGTAGACGCCTTCCAGCGTCTCGGCCAGTTCGCGCGCAACCGTCGGCGCCTTGAACAGGTCGTGCAGCTTGAGGCGCACACCAGTCACGCCCTCGCCCATGCGGTACAGCGCCTGCGCGTCGGCCAGATGGATCAGCACCATGCCGCGGTCGAACTCGTACATGCCCACGCGGAACACGCCGGACACGGTGAAGCGGCGGAAGCGCGGCAGTACGCCGGCCGGCGTGATGCTCGCCGTGGGAATCATCAGGTCGATCTTGTCGCCGGGCGAAACCCCCAGCGTCTGCGCCAGTTCCCAGCCCAGCACGATGTTGAACGCACCCGGTGTCAGCGATTCCAGCGAACCGGCCTTGATGTTCTTGCCGATGTCGGAAACGGTCTGCTCTTGATCTGGAAGAATGCCGCGCAGCAAGGTGCCGGACAGATCCTGACCCACGCGGAGCATGCCCTCGCCTTCGATGTACGGCGCCACCGCTTCGATTTCGGTATTGACGCGCGCCGCCTCAGCCACCTTCTGCCAGCCTTCCAGCCCGCCGCGATAAGCCGAGATGGTGGCGTGACTGGCCATGCCCAGGATGCGCGTTCGCAGTTCGCGCTCGAAGCCGTTCATCACCGACAGCACCGTGATCAGCGCGGTGACGCCGATGGCGATGCCGAACATCGAGGCACCGGAGATGAAGGAGATGAAGTGATTGCGCCGCTTGGCCCGGGTGTACCGCAGGCCCGCGAACAGCTCGTAGGGATTCCGCATCCTGCCATTCTACCTGCGCGACCACCGCTCACTTGCCGATCGTGAAGCCTGCGCACGATTTGACCGTCATCGGCAGCATGAAAATCGCGACGGGTCGAGCCGGGCTGTAGTCAGCGCGCAGCGCAGGCTACAAAAAAGCCCGACGGGTTTCCCCGCCGGGCTTTGAGTTCTTACGACTCGTGTTACTCGACCACGCGGAACTCCACGCGGCGATTTTCTTCCTGACCTTCAGCCGTGCCGTTGTCGGCAATCGGCGCGGATTCGCCGTAGCCCACCGGGCGCAGGCGGTTGCCGTTGACGCCACGTCCGCCCAGATAACGCTTGACGGAGTTGGAGCGGCGTTCCGACAGACCCAGGTTGTAGGCATCAGTGCCGAGCGAGTCGGTATGTCCCTGCACCTCGACGGTGACATCCGGGTACGCCGCCAAGGTGTCGGCCACGTCGTTGAGCACCAGTTCGGCCGGCTTGGTCAGACGGTCGGAGTCGAACTCGAACTTGACGCCGCGCAGGATGAAGCGCTGATCCAGTGCGCAACCCTTGGCATCGACGGCCTCGCCTGGACGCGGCTTGCGGCAGTCGCCGACCAGCGCGCAACCGTTGGGCAGCACCTTCAGACCCGGCGGTGTGTTCGGGCACTCGTCCAGATGATCCGGAATGCCGTCGCCATCACTGTCCAGCGGGCAACCGTCGGGACCGACCTTGATCTTGGGATCGGAGTTCGGGCACTTGTCGAGGTTGTCCGGAATGCCGTCACCGTCACTGTCCAGGATCGGGCAGCCACGCGCATCGACCGCGGTACCCGGAGCCGAAGCAGGGCACTGGTCGAGGTAGTCGGGCACGCCGTCACCGTCGGAATCCGCAGGGCACCCGCGGGCATCGACCTTCACACCGGCGGGGGTACCGGGGCACTGGTCGAGATGATCGGGAACGCCGTCGCCATCAGAATCGAACGGGCAGCCATTGGCGTCGACCGGCGAGCCGGGCGGCGTGTTGGGACACTTGTCCAGGTAGTCCGGCACGCCGTCCTGATCGAGGTCGACCGGGCAACCGTCGGAGTACACCTGCACGCCCTTGGGGGTATCCGGGCACTTGTCCTTCGAATTGGGAACACCGTCGCCGTCGTCGTCGCCGGGGTTGGCGCCGAACTTGAAGCGGGCACCGGCCGTGGTGGTCCAGAGGTAGAACGTGTCTTCTGGAACCACGCCTTCCTCGCTGATGAAGTCGAGGTTGTAGCGCGCTTCCAGGCGCAGATCCCAACGCTTGCTCATCGGAATGAACAGACCGCCGCCGACCGCAACACCGCCGCCGGAGAGACTCTCTTCAAGGAAGTCGATGTTGTGTGCGTTGAGGCCGGCCATCACGAACGGACGAACCGACGAATCCTCGCCTGCGACCGTAACGATCATGTTGATGCCGGCGACTATGCGCTCGTAGTCGTTGCCTTCAGGAATCTCGATCTTGCCGCCGACGTCGAGCGTGCTGAAGCTGCCTTCGAGTTCGAACGCAAAGAACGAATTCACCTGCTTGCCGATGGACAAGGCTCCGATGCCGCCGAAATCACTATCCGCGAAGGTGGCGCCTACGGAGGGTGAGATATACCAGCGAGTATCGGCCTCCTGTGCCGTTGCTGTTCCCGCCGTCGCGCACAGGGCGAGACCAGCGAACCACTTCCAGGGCTTCAACATTTATTTGCTCCCCATCGACAGATAACTTTCAGTTGATAACGGCCTAATGGCCGACCTTGTACGCCAAGCCTCCACTGACTCCGAGGCACACTCGTCGCAGGAGATTTGCCGGAGACCGCAAACTCCATCGGTTTGCCGGCACCTCTTGCTTTGGTTCGATTATGATGATGTCGCAGTGTGACGTAAACCGCAGCCCACGCAATAACGCAGCAGCGTGAGGCGCATACGAAGGGAGAATTCATCGAATGAAGAGTTTGAAAGTGCTGATGGCCGCGGGTGTACTGATGCTCGCAGGATGCGGCGGCGAGTCGATCCAGAGCCCGGATTTCACTTCCGAGCTGGATTCGATCGTGATCGGGAGCGCTCCTGCCACTGCGCCTCTCGGGCGCAGCGTCCAGTTGAGCACGACCGGCCGGTTCACCACGCCGCCCGGATCGAGTCCCGCGTTCGCTTCTCGCCCGGTCGCGGCGAGCTACACGGTAGAGCCCGCAAGCACGGCTACGGTCGGCGAGACCGGGGTATTCGTAGGTCGTGCCATCGGCATCGCCACGGTCACGGCGTCCTTCGGCGGCAAGACCAGCGCGCCCATCAACATCCAGGTGACCGCGCCGGTGCTCGAAGCACTGGTGGTAACCCCGGCCACGGTGACGATCGGACTGGGCACCACCCAGACCTTCACTGCCCAGGGACGTTTCTCGGACAGCGATACGCCACGCGGCATCAATACGCCCATCACCTGGACTTCCGACGACGTAGCCGTCGCGACGGTCCTTCCCCCGACCGGCCCCACCACGGTTGCAACGGGCGTCAGTCTGGGCACCACCCAGATTCGCGCGTCCACCGTCGATGAGGGCAGCAACGTCGTGGCAGGCGCGGCAACGCTGACCGTGGGTGGCTCCGTCGTCACCGGCCTGCTGCGCGTGGAGCCGGTCAACGGGTTCGTTGCGCAGGGCTTCAGCCGTCAGTTCGTCGCCATCGGCAGCTTCAGCGACAACACCCAACAGCCGGTGATGAGCACCTCGGTCGATTGGAGCAGCGGAACGCCGGCGGTCGCGACCATCGATGCCACCGGCCTTGCCACCGGCGTCACCCAGGGCCAGAGCGTGATTACGGCAACGCTCAAGCCCGAGGTCGTCGCCGCCGGCGATCGCGACGCCACCGCCACGCTGACCGTGACCGACCGCGTCTGCACGACGCCCTTGCTGGCCACTGCCGGCGCCACGGTCACCTCGGAAGTCAACGGCCTGTGCGTGGGCTGCGGCGTCGACGATCCCGCATTCGCGATCGACGCGCTGCCCCTGACCGCCGCCACCATCCGCGTGCCGCTGGCCCTTCTGGGCGGGTCGGCAAGCCTGACGGCCACCGCTGCGGTGGGCGACACCTTCCCGGGCGGCCAGCCTGCCGGCTTCATCGTGAGACGTCCTGCGGGGCTACTGCTGACGGCCGAGCTGTTGTCGCAATTGAGCATCAGCACGCTGAACAACGGTCTGGTTCGCGAAACATCGAGGGAGGACGTCATCGTCCTGCGCGTGACCCTGCTGGGGATCCTGGGCGAAGACGAGGCCGCTCTGGTCAGCTTCACTCCGACCTTGCCGTTTGATGCCCTGCGACTGGAGTTGAATTCGGGCGTGGCCTCGGCCCTGACCCTGACCCAGGTCGCGTCCGCCTGCGCGACCGCGGTCCAGCCGCCGGCGAGTCCCTAGCGGCCGGTCGTAGAGCTGGTGTAAACAAGGGGTCCTTCGGGACCCCTTTTTCATGGCATCGCTTTTGCGGTTCTGCGCTCAGGAAAACCTTCGAGCCGCAGCGGCATGCTCCGAAGCTTTTCCAAGCAATTGAAGATTTTCTCGCAACATTCGGATTATGATTCGAGTAGAAGCGGAACCCCGCGGACCGGACCCCCGGTTCAGGTTGGGAATAAATTTGATCTCTAGACGGAGACTTGCAGCGATGAGGCATTTTCGATCACTTTTCGCGGCCTTGACCGCCCTGGTGCTGACTGCTTGCGGTGGTGGCTCCGTACAGAGTCCCGACTTCACCTCCGAGCTGGTATCGGTCCGGGTTGCTCCGCTGGCGATCACCACCGCAGCCGGTCGCACGGTGCAGTATTCCGCAGTAGGTCAGTTCACCAAGCCACCCAACTCCGTTCCGGAATTCGACGAGCGCCCTCTGGACCCGGCTGGCGTGACGTGGACGGTGTCCAACACTACTGTCGCAAGCGTTGACGCAAATGGTCTGGTCACCACGCTCGTGCCGGGCACGACCCAGGTCCGGGCGACCAGCCGCGGCGTCGGTACGCGAAATCCCGGCGTTTTGACCGTTACCGCGGCCATCCTGGAATCGATCACCATCGATCCGCCGCAAGCAACGGTTTCGCTGGGCAACAGCCAGACCTTCAGCGCCAGGGGCGTCTTCTCCAACGGAACCACGGTTCCGACCTCGGTCAACTGGACCTCCTCCAACACCGCCGTAGCCACCATCACCCCGGCGAGCGGCATTTCGACCACGGCGACCAGCCTGTCCCAGGGCGGCACCGTCATCACCGCCAGCACCACCAATAGTGCCGGCGACACGATCACCGCCACCGCGCCGCTGACGGTCGGGGCATTCGTACCCACGCTGATTTCCATCGCCGTCACACCCGATCCCGCCAGCCGCCCCGTCGGCCTGATGCAGCAGTTCGTGGCCACCGGAACCTTCACGACCGCGCCGGGCTCGCCCAACCAGTCGACCACGATGCCGGTGACCAACGTCCTGTGGACGGTGGTCAACGCGTCCGGAGAGTCCAGCACACCGGTGGCGATCATCGACTCGGACGACGGCATTGCCATCGGTCAGCGCGTGGGCAGGGCCATCGTCACGGCCGCCTCCGGGAACATCAGCGACAGCGCCGATTTCAATGTCACGGCCCCGATCCTCACCGCCATCAATGTCACGCCGCAGAATCCGACGATTCCGCTAGGCGGCACGAGGGTACTGACCGCCACCGCGGTGTTCAGCGACGGCGCAACCGGACCCATCTCGGTCACCTGGACTTCCACCAACCCTGCGGTGGTTTCGGTTTCCCCCAGCAGCGGAACAACCACCACGGCGACGGCAGAAGCTGTCGGCAGCACCACGGTGACGGCAACCAGTGACGGGATTTCGGGCGACACCACTGTGACCGTCGGCGCCGCGTCGCTGCAAACGCTGCTGCGCGTGGACCCTTTAGTGGCACGCGTGACCCCGGGTCGAACCGTCGAATTCACGGCCATCGGCAGCTTCTCCGACGGCACCGAAGCACCTATCAACGACAGCAGCGTCACCTGGACGAGCAGTGCTCCCAGCATCGCCACCATCGACGCCAACGGCGTCGCCACGGGCCTGATCATGGGCCAGACGACGATCACCGCATCGCTTAATAGCGACCCCACCGATACCAACACGGCCACGCTGAACGTCACCGGACAGGTCTGCACCACTCCGCTGCTGGCATCCGATGGCGCCATCGTGACCACGGATACGACACCGCTCTGCCTGCTGTGCTCGGTCGAGGATCCCGTCCGGATCATCAACGCCAGCCCGATTGACTTCGGCCGGATCATCGTGCCGGTGGCGCTGACGGGAGCGGAGGCCTCGGTCCGCATCCGCGGCGTGGACAATCCGTCCTACGAGGTTCCGTTCGCCGCGGGCAACAACGCCGGCTTCATCGTCGGCCGGCCACCGGGATCGCTCGTACTGGCGGAACTGGCCTCACAACTGGTGATCCGCACCTACCTCAACGGCGTGCAGCAACAGACGTCCAGCGACGGCGTCACCGTGCTGCGCCTCGAATTGCTGGGTCTGGAACTGACCGGCGATCAGGAAGCAGGCCTGGTCTCCATCATCACCAACGCCCCGTACGACGCCATCGAATTGAGCTTCAATTCCGGTGTGGCCTCGGCCCTGTCCAATGTCAACGTGTTCCAGGCCTGCGCCACCGCCGAGGCGCCGCAGCCGCTTGCCGCACTGCGGGGCGTCGCGCGGATCGTGCCCAATGCCACTGCACTCAGGGTGGGTGCCACGCAGAACCTGGTGGCGATCGGTGATTTCAACAACAACACCGAGGCCCCCATCCCGGATTCGGATATCGACTGGACCAGCAGCAACGACGGGCTCGTAACGGTCAGCCCCACAGGCCTGATCACGGGCGTGGCTACCGGCACCGCGACCATCACGGCCACGCTCAAGACGGCCGTGGTGACACCCCCTGGCGCGGTCCGCTCTGCGGTCGCGACCGTGACGGTGGTTGCCGACCTTTGCGAAACGCCACTGAGGGCGAGTAACGGAGCGTTCGTGACCCGGAATGTGGACGGAATCTGCGTCGGCTGCAGTGCGATCAATATCCTCAACGTGATCGACGACGTGACCACCAACTTCTCGACCATCGCCGTCCCTCTTGCGCTCCTGAACGGGCGGGTCTCGATCACGGCGACGGCGGCGGTCACGGACGAGTTCCCGGGCGGCGACAATGCCGGGTTCCTGATCACGCGTCCGACCGGAAGGATCCTGATCGCCGAGGTGCTGGCGCAGATCGAAGTTTCGACTCTGCTCGATGGTCAGGTACAGGAAACCACCAGCCCGAACATCCCGCTGCGCGCCGATCTGCTGGGACTCGAACTGCTGGGAGGACAGGGTGATGCCGCCCTGATCACCATCCCGACGAGCGAGCCGTACGATGCATTGCGTCTGACGTTCAAGAGTGGATTGCTCACGGCGGGCCTGCAGAACGGGCTGTCCAACGTCAATGTGTTCCAGGCCTGCGCCACAGCGAGCCTGCCGCCGGCACCACCGCCCCCCTGATACAGCAAGCGGCAACCTCCTTAACAAGGGCTCCTTCGGGAGCCCTTTTTTTGTCTGCACCGGGCGCGCCTATACTGCTCCGCATGACTGACACGCTCGATCACCGCGGACTCGCGGAGCTTCTGAAAATTCTGGCTTACGCCGAACCAGCCTCCCATTTTCACGGCGTGCTGTGCGGTGCCTTATGCGTTATCGCCGCCGACGAGCTGGATGTCGCCGCCCTGCTCGAAGACGGAAGCGAGCAGCCGGATGCGCTGGAGCCCCACGTCAGGGAAGCCTTGTGGACCCTGCGCGACGAAACCAATTCGGACCTTCTATCGACGGAGATGGGCTTCGAGCCCTTGCTGCCCGCGGACTCCCTGCCCCTGCGCGAGCGGGTGGAATCCCTGGCCGCTTGGTGCAGTGGATTCCTCTACGGCCTGTCGAGCCGGCGCAATCTGGACTTGCGCGTCCTGTCGGAAGAGGCGCGCGAAACCCTGCGCGACTTCAGCCAGTTCACGCAGGCCGGGTTCGATGCCGACGGCGATCCTGAATCCGAGGAAACTTCCTACACCGAGCTGGTCGAGTACATCCGGGTCGGCGCGCAGTTGTTGTTCCTGGAAATGCGGCCGCGGCCGCCCTCGCTGGACGACGAGTCGTCCACGCTTCACTGAATCGGGCCGCCGCTAGACCGGCGTCCGCCCCGAAAGTGCGTGCGTCAGCGTGCCACCGTCCACGTATTCCAGTTCGCCGCCCATGGGCACGCCGTGAGCGATACGCGACACCTTGACCTGCGCGGCCTTGGCCATCTCCGCCAGGTAGTAGGCGGTGGCCTCGCCCTCGACCGTGGGATTGGTGGCAACAATCATTTCCCGCACCTCGCCCTGCTCGAGCAGCTCCTGCAATAGCGACAAGCCGAGTTCCTCCGGGCCGATGCCATCGAGCGGCGAGAGCCGCCCCATCAGCACGAAGTAACGGCCGCGATACGCAGTGCCCGCTTCCAGGGCCATCAGATCGGCTGGGGTCTCCACGACGCAAAGCTGGCCGGTGGCCGTTCGTGCCGGCGTGCAATACCGGCAGGACTCGTCCTCGCAGAACATGCGGCAGGTCTTGCAGCGCGAGATTCCGCCGAGTGCGTCGCCGATTGCCACGCCCAATTTCTCGGCCGCGGCGCGGTCGCGAGTCAGCAGATGAAACGCCATTCGCTGGGCGGACTTGGGACCTACGCCGGGCAGCCGGCGCAGGGCTTCGATGAGGCGGGACAGGCGCGGGGAGTAGTTGTTCATGGGCCTGAGATTGTACCGGCGCAGCCACGAGAACCATCGCGAGAAATTCACGATTCCAACGTGACGCCGATCACACTTGCCACATTTTCGACCGCGTTGACGCGATACGCTCGAAGCGGGCGTCCGCCTTAAACGGCGAGAGCCGCAAACAACCTGGCAACCCTCGATCACCTGGAGACAACTAATGAAGAAGCTCGTATTGGCCGCCGCCAGCCTGGTGTGCATGCTGCCCGCCGTCGCAATGTCTGCAGAGCCTGCCGCGGTCATGGACCTGTACTACGTCTTGTCTCCGGAGTTCGATCTGGAGGTCGATGGGGACGGTGAAGTCACCGTCGATGAAGGCGACGGCCTGGGGGTGAAGGGCCGCTTCAATCTGACACCGCTATTTTTCGTCGCGGCCGAATATCAGGCCAATGAATACGACGAGGTGGAAGGCTTTGCCCTCGACACCGAGTTCTCCCAGATTCGCGGCGGGCTGGGCATCCGCTTCGGCGCCGACTCACCGTTCTACGTGCTGGGTGAGGCGGTGAATTTCGACCTGGAGTCGGACGGTGTGGGTGGCGACGATACCGGCTTCGGCGTGCACCTGGGCGCGAACGCTCCGGCTTCCGACACGTTTAGTGTCTACGGTCAGGTCGGCTACCTGGACGTAGGCGACGTAGACGGCATCGAATTTCTGGTCGGCGCAGCCTTCATGATCACGCCGCAATTCGGCGCCTTCGTGGACTACCGCAATACCTCACAGGAAGACGACGGCGTCGAGGCGACGTTCAAGGACATTCGTCTGGGACTGCGAATCAGCCTGAAGTGAGCAGTGGACGTGGCGCGCGAGTCATGCGCGCGCCACGTCGAAGCTCATCGCCGAAGCGACATCCGGCAAGCCCTCTTTAAGCATCAGAAGTCGATCCAGGCCCAGCGCGACGCCGGCGCAATCCGGCAGGCCGGCGCGCAAGGCGGCAATTAAGCAGGTGTCGTGGGGCGGCACCGTTCGTCCCTGAGCTGCGCGATAAGCCAGATCGGCTTCGAACCGCCTTTCCTGTTCGTCGGCATCCGCCAGTTCGTGAAAACCGTTGGCGAGTTCAAGGCCGCGCCAGAACAACTCGAAACGCTCGGCTACTGGCGGATGCTCGTGACGGATGCGGGCCAGCGCAGACTGACTCGCGGGGAAGTCGTACAGAAAGCATGGCGTGTCGATTCCCAGCTTCGGCCCGACCACGAGCGACATCAGGATGTCGAGGCAGGCATCGCGTCCGACCGCAGACGCGTTCGACGCGTATCCCGCCTGCATCGCACGATTCGCCAGTTCGGTCTCACTGGCAAGGAAAGGGTCGAGTCCGGAATGGCGGATGAACGCCTCGCGATAGCTCGACCGCTCCAAATGCAATTTCCGCAACTCAACCAACTCGCGGACCAAAGCCTCCACCTCATCCATCAGCCGGTGATGATCCCAACCCGGCCGGTACCACTCCAGCAGCCTGAACTCGGGATTGTGATGGCGGCCCTGTTCCTCGCGCCGGAACACCGGCGCAATCTGGAAGATCGGTCCGCTGCCTGCGCAGAGCAGACGCTTCATCGCGAACTCGGGCGAGGTCTGCAACCAGCCGCCGCCCGGCACCGCGAAAGATTCGATGTGGCGATCGACCGTCGCATGCGCCGACAGCACCGGCGTGTCGACCTCCATCACACCACGCGCCGAAAAAAAAGCGCGGACGGAACCGTACAGTTCCGCCCGCGCCTTGATTGTTTCCAGCGAGGCGGAGGGCCGCCAGAGCGGCGCCTCGACCTGCATGTTTATTTCCCAGCCCGACTCAGATACTCGCCCGTTCGCGTGTCGCACTTCACCAGCTCGCCCTGCTGCACGAACAACGGCACGCGCACGATCGCGCCGGTCTCCAGAGTGGCCGGCTTGCCGCCTCCACCGCTGGTGTCGCCGCGCAGACCGGGATCGGTCTCGGTGATGGTCAGGATGGCGAAGTTCGGCGGCGTGACCGACAGCGGCAGACCGTTGAAGAACAGGATCTTGCAGGTCTCCTCGCCCTTGATCCACTTGGCCGCGTCTTCCATCGCGGTCTTGCCGGCCTGCATCTGCTCGAACGTGGCCGGGTTCATGAAGTGCCAGAACTCGCCATCGTTGTAGAGGTACTGCATCTCCACTTCCTCGATGTCGGCCAGCTCCCAGGAGTCGCCGGACCTGAGGGTGCGCTCGATCACGCGCCCGTTCTTGAGATTGCGGATCTTGATGGAGTTGGTCGCCTGGCCCTTGCCGGGTTTGCGGTATTCGTTCTCGAGGACGGAGTAGGGTTCGCCATCGACCAGCACCTTGGTGCCGGATCTCATTTCATTGGTGCTGACGGAAGCCATGTTCGAATCGCTCTCTATGCGGAACTCAGGGGTGGCTGCAAGCCGATGCCGGCAGCGCAAATCGGTGAAAATTGGCCGCGAATGATAGCCGCTAGCCCCAACCCAAGACAGGCCCCGGCCGGTCTTACCGACGCTGCCCAGGCTCCTGCGTGGCAACACGCCTTGCGTTGCGCTTTCACACGGCCGGCCGATCTCCTGGAATTTCTCGAACTCGACCCCGGCCTGCCCATCCTCGATTTCGAGCGCCTGCGCAATTTTCCGTTGCGCGTGCCGCGCGGATTCGCGAGCCGCATGCGCAAGACCGATCCGGCCGATCCGCTGTTCCTGCAAGTCTGGCCTTCGGTGCGTGAGGCGATCTCCACTCCCGGCTTCGTGCAGGACGCCGTCGGCGATCTGGACGCGGCGCTCGGCGACGGCGTGCTGCACAAGTACGAGGGTCGCGCGCTGCTCATCACCACCGGCGCCTGCGCGGTGCATTGCCGTTACTGCTTCCGCCGGCACTTCCCGTACTCGGACAGTCTGGCCGCGCGCGGTAACTGGCAGCCCGCGCTGCAAAGACTGGCGACGGACGAGACCATCGTCGAAGCCATTCTTTCGGGCGGCGATCCGCTGTCGCTGTCGGACGAACGTCTCGGCGAACTGCTGTACGGATTGAGCGTCATCCCGCATCTACGGCGCGTGCGCTTTCACACGCGCCAACCGATCGTGCTGCCGGAAAGAGTGGACGAGGGCCTGCTCAAGATGTTGGCCGCGCTGCCGATGGACAAGGTGATGGTGCTGCACGCCAACCACGCGCGCGAACTCGACACGTCGGTCGCAAGCGCCTGCCGCCGCTTGCGCGACGCGGGCTTGGTGCTGCTCAACCAGTCGGTGCTGTTGGCCGGGATCAACGATTCGGTGGAAACCTTGGCCGCGCTGCACGACAAGCTGTTCAGTCTCGGGGTCCTCCCCTACTACCTTCACCTGATGGATCGGGTGGACGGTGCCGCACATTTCGAGGTTCCGGAGTCGCGGGCCGTGCAGCTCATGCGCGAATTGTCCAGCCGCGCACCGGGTTATCTGGTGCCGCGGCTGGCGCGCGAAATTCCCGGTGAGCCGGCCAAGACCTGGATTGCCTGGTGAACCCTGTGTCCGCCGTGGTGCTGGTGGTATCGCCGTTCGAGGAAAGCGCCAAGCGGGTGGAAGTGCACTTGCGCAGTGCCGGGCACAAGACGCGTGCGATCTGGATTTCCGAGCGCGCCGATCTCGAAACGCAAGTGCAGCGGAATCCGCCGGACCTGGTGTTCGCGTCCGATCACGCCGCGTCCGTGCCGCTGGTGGCAGTGGTCGAAACCTGCCGGCGTTTCGCGCCCGGCGTACCCGTGCTGTCGCTGAGCACGCACCTGAGCACCGGCAACGCCGGCGATGCGCTGGCGACCGGCGCGCGCGACCGCGTTGCCGACGGCGACGCAGAATCCCTGGCCCATCTCGAACGGGTGTTCGTGCGCGAATATCGATCCGGTCGCGATGCGCGCGATCTGGCGCAGGCGCGCACGCAGCTCGCCGCGTTCGAATCGCGTAATGCGCAGTGGGTGGCGGACACCGTCGATCCCGTCGCGCACATTCACGAAGGCATCCTGACCCAGGTCAATCCCGCGTTCGCCACCCTGCTCGGATACGACGACGTGGAGGCGCTCACCAGTGTTCCGTTGATGGATGTGATCGCACCCGAACATCAGGCGGCGATGCGCGAACACCTCAAAGCCCTCAACAAGGGGCGCGACGACGGCAAGCCGCTGAATTGTGAGCTCCTCCGTCATGACGCAGCCAGACTCGCGGTCATCGCGCGTCTCAGCCTGCGCGAAGCCGGCAGCGAGCAAGTGGTCGAAATGCTGATCCGGCCCCGCTCCACGCAAGCCGCCGGGATGGAAAGTCTCGAACGCTCTGCCTTTCTGGCGGCGCTCGATGCACCGGCCGAAGCCGGCCAGCGTTGCGCCGGTTTCTTCGCGGTGATCGACCACTTCGCGCAACTCGAAGAACGAGTGGGATACCTGGATGCCGGGCAGCTCGCGAACCAGGTCGGCGAGCGGCTGCGCCAGCAGCTCGGCGCCAAGGATGGCGTGTTCCGCTTCTCCACCCGGGAATTCGGTCTGCTGGTTTCGAACCCGGATCCGCTCGCGTTCCAGCCGCAGGCGACAAGCCTGGTGCGCGATCTCGGCGCCCATATTTTCAGCACGCCGGAGCACGAGGCGCAGTTGTCGCTATCGATCAGCGTCTATCCGCTGGGTGGCGACGATGTGGGCGCCAAGGTGATCGCGGAGCTGGTGCGTCAGGCGCGCAAGCTCTCGGCCGACGGCGGCAGCCGCATCGTCATGCTGGGGCCTACCGCACGGGCATCCGCCAACGAGCGCGAGGACCAGCGCAAGGCCGACATGGTTCGCTGGGCGCTGCGTGAAAATCAGTTGCGGCTTGCCTACCAGACCATCGCCAGTCTCGAAGGCGACAACCGCCAGCACTTCGACGTGCTGCTGCGCCTGATCGACGACAAGGGCGTGGAAGTACCGGCAGCCGACTTCATCGGCGCTGCCGAAAAAGCCGGACTGATGCGCGCGATCGACCGCTGGGTGGTGGACCGCGCACTACGAGTGATTACCGCGCGCAAACGCAGCTCGCAGGGTTCGATGCTGTTCGTCAAGCTCTCCGAGGACTCCTTGCGCGACTCGGAAAATTTCCTGGCCTGGTTTCAGGAACTGACCAAGGGACGCTTGTTCGGCAAGGACGAAATCTGCTTCGAGATTCCGGAACCGGCACTACAGAATCATCTGCGCAAGGCGTCGCTGCTGGTCAAGGTATTTCGCGACGTGGGCGCGAGCATCGCCATCGAGCATTTCGGCGCCAGCGACAACGCCGCGCAGTTGTTCGACCACCTGCCGGTGCACTTCGTCAAGTTCCACAAGACCTTTACCCTGCGATTCGGCGACAAGGACGTGCAATCGAAGATGTCGGCGCTGATGGAAGCGGCCAAGGCAAGACAGATCCGGACCATCGTCAGCCACGTGGAAGACGCCAATTCGATGGCGCGCATGTGGCAGATGGGCGTGAACTTCATCCAGGGCTTCCACATCCAAGAGCCCGAGATCGTGGTGCTGAGCTGAGTGTCGGCGGCGCTGCGGTCGCGCCGCCACCGGAGCGCTCAGATCTTCTTCCAGTCCTGCCCCGGCAGCAGACTGCCGAGCACCAGGTCCGCCAGCTTGACCGGACTCTCCAGCGCGGCGGACTTGGCGCCGCCGATGTCGGAGATCGGCCGCAGCACGATCAGTCCGAACGTCAGGGCGTAGATCGACATGGCGCGCGCGCGCGCCGCGGCGCCTGAAAGACCGCTTACTTCGGCAACGGCGGGAATCAGCAGTTTGTACTCGGCAATGAAGTGGTGGTTCGTCAGGTTCTCGAAGCGCTTGGAGCGCGGTAGCAGCAACTCCCTCTCCAGCAGCCGGCGAAACTGCTCGTCGCGAAGGACTTCGCACAGCGCGAGCGCGAAACGTTTGATGCGCTCCGCCGATTTTTCCGTACCGGCCAGGGCCTCGTGCAAGGGCGTCGAAGCCTGTGTCCAGGCATGCTCGCAGCAGCGATCGTAGAGATCGTCCTTGTCGGTGAAGTAGTGGTAGATGGAGGGGATGTTCACTTCGCACGCGGCCGCGATATCGCGGATCGAAATTGCGGGGTAGCCGCGCTCGGAAAACAGGCGCGTGGCGATTTCGATGATGAAGTCTTCCGACACCGCCGCGCGGCGCAGGCGCGACTTCTTGCGCGGCTCGGCAACGGGGGCGGAGGCGCGGCGGCGAGTAGCGGGCGTGGCGGGCGGATTCATGCGAGTGCGGGGATCGAGGAGAGGCCGTTGGTTCAGCCGCGCGCCAGTATTGTGCGCAATTCCCTGGACATGCGGTGCAGCAGCACCGGCATCAGATGGGCGCAGCACAGCGCAATCTCGCAGTCGCGCAAAAACCCGCCGACGATGGCGGCGCGCGCCTGGCAAAGCAGGGCGTAAAGGCGCACCCCGCCCCACAGCGTGTAGAAGTCGATGGCGAAAGCGCCGGAATCGGGTCCACCGGCTTTGTGGTACGCCGCCAGGAACTGCTCCCAGGGGAGCATTTTTGTAATCCATGCGCGGGCATAGCCGAGGTCTTCCGCAGGATGACCGAGATGAGCCAGCTCCCAGTCCAGCAACGCGGTCAGCTTCTCGCCATCGACCAGGAAGTTGTGGAAGCCCAGGTCGCCATGCACCAGCGTGCGCGGACCTCGCACCTTCTTGATGTTGCGCTCGATCCAGTCCAGCGCGAGATCGAGCGTGACACTGGGTTCGCCAAGCTGCGAGATCACGCCACGATACGAGGCCAGCTCGGCGCGCAGTTGCGCGAGGGTGTAGCCGCGCTCGGCGAGGCCCGGTAGCTCGGCAAACGGCGCGTCTCCCAGCGCGTGCAAGTGGCCAAGCTGCTCGGCCAGTTGCAAGGCCAGGGTTTCGGAAGCTGGCGGATCGAACAGGTCGCCAATGCCACGACCCGGCACCGCACCCACCAGCAGGAAGGGCGCGCCAAGCGCCTCACTGCCAGATTCCAGCAACAACGGCTGCGGCACGCAAATACCGGCGGCGTACACGCACTTGAGAATGTCGAACTCCTGGACCACCGAAGTGCCCGTCACCGAACTCGCCCAGTCCTGGCGTACGACGAACCGCGCCGGCAGCTTCGTACCCCCGGACTGCGAGATCAGCACGGTCAGCTTGGAGCGCCCGCCTTGCAGCACGGTGCTCTCGGTGATCGCCAGCTCCGGCGAACCGATGTCTGACCCGCGCAGCCAGGTCTGCAAGCGGTCCGGATCGAAACGGCGTTGTGCGCTCGATTCGCTGGGCACGAGCGAGGCCGCGACCGCGTGGTATTCGGCTTCTTCGGCGTCGAGCGCCGCGCCCTCGGCATCGGCACTCGAGTCGTGGAACTCAGCCATCGCAGCGTTCGGCGCCGTAACCCGGGCGGCCAGCCGCGTTACCACCGTCACGCACTCGTTGCCACGGGCAAGGGCCTTGCCTTCAAGCTCCGGCACCACGGCATTGCGCAGCGTATCCGCAACGTTGACCAGGTAAGCGCGCAGGGACACTGCATCTATCGAATGAACGTTGGCCGGCTTGGTCATGCTCTGCTCCTCGTAACTGGGTCTCGACTTTTGTTGGGACGGGCAGAACCAGGGCCCGGCTGTCTTGCGCTCTATCGTAACACTCGTTATAAACTTTGGCCGACGCTTACCAGCCGTCGAACCACGAGGAGAAAGATGGACACACGAGGCCTACCCATCCCGCCGCTGGACATGGTCATGCCGGCCCTGCCGCAGATGATCTTCGGTTTCGGTAACGTCATCCCCATCTGCATCGTGCTGTTCCTGGCTTGGCGCTATCTGCGCAAGACGGGTTCGCCCATCGGATTCCTGTTTCTCGCCGCTGGCGGCGTCGCCACGCTCAACGAGCCGATCGTGGACATCCTTGGCCTGTGCTGGTTTCCGCAATACGGAACCGCGCCACTGTTCGAGGCCTGGGGCGTGAAGATTCCCTGGTGGATGCTGCCGGTGTACATCTGGTACGTCGGCGGCCAGGCGTTCTATACCTATCAACGCTTTGAGCAGGGCATTACTACTCGCGGCGTGTTCAAGCTCTATCTCACGTTCGCCATCGTCAACGGCCTGTTGGAAACGCCGGGGCTGTGGCTGGGTGTGTACGCCTACTACGGCGAGCAGCCGTTCGTGTTCCTCAAGTTCCCCTGGTGGTGGGCGTTCTGCAACGCCCTGATGCCGATGGTGATGGCAGCGCTGGTCTTCGCGCTGCGTCCGGTGCTGGTCGGCGTGCGCCAGTTGGCGATAATCCCGATGGGTCTGATGGCAGTGGCGCTGACCAATGGCGCGGTTTCCGCGCCGACCTGGCTTGCACTCAACAGTCCTTACGGGCCGGTCGTCACACACCTCGCGGCACTGGTGAGCCTGGGTATGGGCTTGATGGTGGCGTACGGCATCGCGCTGGTGGTGGCGACCGATGCGGAGAGATTGCAAACGACCGCGAGTTCCAGCACTGGCGCCACACGGATTCGGGCAGGAGTGACGTCCGGGCTCTGAACGTGGTAGATCGGGCTTTCCTAGAATGCCCACTTCGCGCGCAAACCATAAGTCCTCGGCGAATTAAGAATCTGGTTGCGACCGAAGTCGTCCACGAACACGATCTCGTTGTACTCCTCGTCGCTCAGGTTATTGCAGAACGCACCGAGTTCCAGATCCCAGGGCGTATAGAAATAGGTCACACGGGCATTGACCAGCGTGTTCGCTTCTCGCGCATACAACTCCGAGTTCTGCGGCAGGAAGAAGAAGCCGTCGTTGTAGTTGACGTCGGCGCCCAGTTCCAGCGAACCGCTGAAGATGTCGAAGGTCTGGCTGAGACCGATGTTGTAGGTGTATTCCGGCGTTCTGACGATTCGATTGCCCTTGAAATCCCGCGCCGGCAAGGGCTCGGTGCCGCCGTCGCCAAAGGCCAGCCCGGTGGTCTCGTCGAAGCCCTTGCCGTTCGGGTAATCGGTGTACTTCGCATCCAGAAAACTGACGGCGCCGGTGACGACCAGGCCGGGATTGGCATCCGGCATGGGGACCCACAGAAAGTCGGCTTCAGCACCCTTGATCTCTGCGCCAGGCGCGTTGTCGTAGGTGACGACGCCGCCGGAAAGCAGCGCCACGAAACCGGTCAACAGATCCGTCTGCTCGGTGTAGAAAACGGCGGCGTTGAGGTTGAGATTGCCGTCGAAAAAATCGGTCTTGATGCCCAGTTCGTAGGTCTCGACTTTCTCCTCTTTCACCGGCCGGATCTCGGGCGCGACCAGCTCGCCTTCGAGCACACCGCCGATGGTGACCGGCAGGCCGCCCAGTAGATTCACGGTGTTGTAAGTCGGGCTCTTGAATGCTCGTGCCCACGAGGCGTAAATCTGCGAGTCGTCCGAAAACGGCTGCCATTTCAGCGCGATTCTGGGGGAAAGCTGATCAGTATCGAGCGTCGGCACACTGTCGCGACGGATCACGATTTCACCGCCGTTCGGGTTGGGAATGGCCAGGCGCGAACGCTCCAGATCGCGCTCCTCGCGCTGAAATCTCAGGCCGGTGGTCAGGTCCAGCGTTTCGGCGAGATGGAAGGTTCCCTGCACGTACGCCGAGTAGGCGGTGCTCACCAGCAAGCCGGCGTTGAGCACGCGGATGCCGTTGGCAAGATCGACCCCCAGCGGCAGCAGCAAGGTGCTCAACCTGGACTCCAGAATCGACAAAGCTTCGGCGCCTGCCGATCCCGCAAGTTCATTGCCGATGGCAGCAAGCGCGTTCGGCGCGATCTCGAACTGGATGGGATCGTAACCGCCGCTAGAATCCAGATAGAACAGCCCAGCGACCCACTCGAAGTTTTCGCTGAACGGCGTCTCCTCGTTGGAAAGAAATTGCAGTTCGAGCGTCCGCTGTTCGTTGACCTGCTTGAGCGATTCGATATTGACGATGGGCAGAAAGCTCTTGTCGAAATCCGCCTGCACGAATTCGCTGTCGAGCACCTGGTCAGACCCGATCAGCTTGGCATCGACCCCGGACAGCGCCCAGTCCAGAGTCACCGAGAGCAGGGTCGAGTTGAAGGTGGCTCCGGAAAAGGAGTCGGTGTTGACTCTCCGATCGGCCTTGGGGTCCTCGGGCACCAGCAGGGAAAGCAGGGGCGCCACGCGGGTGTTCTCGAAGTTCAAACCGCCATTGCCACTCGTGTCCTGGTAGGAGCCCGCCAGGGTGATGCGGAAATCCTCGGTGGCCTGCCAGCGGAGCTTGGCGCGCCCGCCGCGCGAGTACACGTCCGGAATGCCGCCGATGCCGTCGTTGACATAGAAATTGTCCTGCTCCTGGTTGTAGCCGGACAGACTCGCGGCCAGACCGTCGAGGATGGGAACGTTCACGTACCCCAGCAGTTTCGTCGCGCCGTAATTGCCGAACTCTGCGCTCGCGTCACCCGTAAACACGTCATCGGGATCGGGCGTGATGATGTTGACCGCGCCGCCGGTGGCATTGCGTCCGAACAGTGTGCCCTGCGGTCCTTTCAGAACCTCGACTCGCCGGACCCGGCCAAGCGTGTCGGACGTGCCCTGCCCGCCCAGCAGCGCCACGCCGTCCACATAGAACGGCACGCTGGGATCGGCGCCGGGCAGAAAGGCATCCGTGCCGACACCGCGCAGGTACACCAGGTTGAATCCGCCCGCGTTGGTCACGGTCAGGCCCGGCGTGATGCGTTCCAGATCCTGCGCGGATTGGATGCCCAGGGCTTCCAGCTTGTCGGCGCTGTACGCCGTGATGGCGATGGGAACGTCGCGGATGTTCTCTTCGCGCTTCTGCGCGGTCACCACGATTTCCTCGACCAGGCGGCTGGACGAACCGGGAGCCGGAGCTTCCTCAGCAAGCTCCGCGTCGGACTGTGGCGCAACGGGGATGGTGTCCAGCAACGCGCTATCCGGTTCGGTGGGCGTTTCCGCAGCTTCCTGGGCGAACAAGGATGGCGCAACGCCGAGCACTCCGGCGCAAAGCACACTCACCGCAAATCTGGATTTCATCTCTCCTCCTCGTATTTTTTGTCTGTCGCCCCGCTCGGCAACAGGCGCTGGGCGCTTTTTCGGGAATCGCTCCTCGCACCTTTCGGCAAGCGATGCAGATGCTGCGAAACTTTTTACGCCTTTAATAACGACTGTTATATAAGCAATCTGCTAGGGCAATGTCAATCGGTGAAGCGATCCTGCGGGCCACGCGGATTCTGGCCGTCAGCACCCCACTGCGGGATAACGAGCGCTAAAGATTTTGCGACTGGCGGCAAATGGGCAACGGCGAGGAGGTTTCTGCGCAAGGCCGTCTGAGCGACGCTACCTTGCGTCGCCGGCTCCCGGATCCGAGTCGAGCGTTCGCAGTGGGAGAAGCAGTCGCTGAAAATTCATAGCATGCGTAACGTCCCGATCACCCTGTTCGAGGAGAGATATATGAACCGATCGCTAGCCCTTTCGTACGCCATCCTGACGCCGGCCCTCGTCGCGGTGTGCGTCGGGCTGTATCTGATCGTCGAGCGTGCGGCGCCGGGTGTCGTCGATCCGAAGGCACTCATTGCCCCGGTGGTCGCGCTGGTGGGCCTGACCGGCGTGGTCTGGGTGCTGATGTTCGTCTTCAGGAATTTCGCCGTAGCGCGTGGCGACGCTTCCATCCTCTACTACCAGGCCTATCGCGCCAGCGAAGCGCCGAGCGAGTGGATCGAGCGTCCCGCCCGCGCGTTCATGAACCTGCTCGAAGTCCCGGTGTTGTTCTACGTGCTGTGCATCCTGATGCTGGTCACGCGCATCTGCGATGCCGCGCAGGTGCAACTCGCCTGGGTGTTCGTGGGTTTGCGGGCGCTCCACGCCCTCATCTACATCGGTGTGAACCACGTGCCGTCGCGGCTCGGCGCCTATGTGGCCAGTGGTGCCGCGCTCGTGGTGATGTGGTTCCGGTTTGCGGCCGAGGCGATGTAAGCCCGGGCCTAGCAGCCATGAATAGAGAGCGTGCGTGAAACCGGATCACCCAACGCCAGATTAGCCGATGCCCTGACGATTAACAGTTGCAAACTGCGATGAATCGTTTCAATGTTCGTACCGATTTGACGGTCGCATCGCACAAATAAATAAGCAGAGGAGCCAACACCATGTTCGTCAAGAATGCCTGGTACTGCGCCGGCTGGGACTACCACGTCACACAGGGTCGGAATTCGCTTGTGGCTCGCAAGATCGCCGGCGAGCGACTGGTGTTTTATCGCAAACCAGATGGCGGCTTGGTCGCACTCGAGGATCGTTGCGCGCACCGGCAGGCGGCACTTTCGCTCGGCCAGAAGGAGGGCGACACCTTGCGCTGCATGTATCACGGCATGCGCTATGGAGCGGACGGCGTATGCGTCGAGATTCCGGGTCAGACCAGCATCCCGGCGCAGGCCTGTGTTCGCGCCTTCCCGGTGGTCGAGAAGGACAACTGGATCTGGGTGTGGATGGGCGAGCCCGCCAAGGCCGATCCGAGCCTTATTCCCTTCGCCGTCGGTCCGAACAACCCGGATTGGAACATCCACACCTCGCAGATGGAGGTCCACGCGGACTACCGCCTGGAGATCGCCAACCTCGCGGACCTCAGCCACATCGCCTGGATCCATCCCAACACCGTAGGCGGCAGCATGCAGTACACCACGGCCAAGCCGAGCTACCAGCTCACGCCGAACGGGCTCAAGACCCTATTCTGGGTGCGCAACGCCGAGCCGGCCGGTGCGGCGCGGCATCTGTTTCCGCCCGAGGCGCGCTTCGACATCTGCTTCGACATCACCCACACCATTCCCTGCACCTGGGTGTTGCACTACCGGATGTTCACCGCCGGCACCACGACCGAGGGCGAATCCAACGGCAATCTGCTGCTCGATACCTGGTCGAGCCAGGCGGTCACACCGCGCGATGCAGAGTGGGTGGACTACTACTACTCCTGGGGCGCCAGCCGTGAAACGGATTTTCCCGGTGCGAGCCACATGCTGCGCGACGCAACCGACGTCGCGTTTCGCGAAGACGCGGTGGTGCTCGAAGCGCAACACCAGCGCATGAAGGAAAAGCCGCACCACCCGCAGGTGAACATCGCGCTCGACGCCGGGCCCGGAAAGATGTTGTGGGTGTTGGAGAAACTGCTCAAGGAAGAAGCAGCGCAGGAGCGCACGGGGCAGGTGCAGACGGCGTAATAGCGGTCAGGCACCTGCCAGATCAATGGCGGCTCAATGGCGGCGCCTCGTGGTCCAGAGCGCTGTACCACCCCGCGCAAAAAATACGAAGGAGTGAGAACGTGAACCCACAGACACAAGATCGTCAGCAACAGAAGAATCCCGCCAATACCCCGCTGACGGCAAGCGAGTACCTGGAGGGCCTCAAAGATGGCCGCGAGGTCTGGATTCACGGCGAGCGGGTCAAGGACGTCACGACGCATCCGGCATTCCGCAACAGCGCACGCTCGGTGGCGCGCCTGTACGAGGCGCTGCACGATCCGGCGCAGCGCTCGGTGCTGACGACGCCCACGGATACGGGTAACGGCGGCTTCACCCATCCCTTCTACAAGGCACCGCAGACGCGCGAGGATCTGGTGGCCTCGCGCGATGCCATCGCGGCCTGGCAGCGGCTCGGGTTCGGCTACATGGGCCGCAGCCCGGACTACAAGGCCTCGTTCCTGGCCACCTTAGGCGCCAACGCCGAGTTCTACGCGCCCTACCAGGAGAACGCGCGGCGCTGGTACAAGTTCGCGCAGGAGCGGGTGCTGTACGTCAATCACGCCATCGTCCATCCGCCGATCGACAAGCACAGACCCGCCGACGAAGTCTCCGACGTTTGTGTCCACGTGGAAAAGGAGACCGATGCCGGCATCGTCGTCAGCGGCGCCAAGGTGGTGGCGACCGCGTCCGCACTCACGCATTACAACTTCGTCGGGCACTACGGCTTGCCGATGAGCAAACCCGAGTTCGCCGTGACCTTCATGGTGCCGATGAACTCGCCCGGCCTGAAGCTGATCTGCCGGCAATCCTACGAGATGGTCGCGGCGCATTGCGGCAGCCCGTTCGACTATCCGCTGTCGAGCCGGCTGGACGAAAACGATTCCATCCTGGTTCTGGACAAGGTGCTCGTGCCCTGGGAGAACCTGTTCATCTACCGCGACGTGCAGAGAGTCAACGACTTCGCGGTGGGCTCGGGATTCCTGTCGCGTGCCCTGTTTCACGGCTGCACCCGGCTGGCGGTCAAGCTCGATTTCCTGTCCGGTCTGTTCCTGAAAGCGGTGGAGATGGTCGGCACCCAGGACATGCGCAACATCCAGGTGGCCGTCGGCGAAGTCATGGCCTGGCGCAATTTCTTCTGGGCCGCGGTGAACGGTTCGATCCAGGACGCCAAACCCTGGATCGGCGGGACGGTGTTGCCCGGGATCGGTCCCATGCACGCCTATCGCGTGTTTTCGACCTCCGCCTACGGCCGCATCAAGGAACTGATGGAGCAGACACTGGGCAGCAGCCTGATCTACCTGTGCTCCAACGTCGCGGACCTGAAGTCGCCCGAACTGCGGCCTTACATCGACCGCTATGTGCGCGGCGCCAACGGTCGCAGCGCGGCCGACCGCATCAAGCTGATGAAGCTGGTCTGGGATTCTCTCGCCAGCGAGTTCGCCGGACGCCACGAGCTATACGAGCGCAACTACTCCGGCAACTGGGAGGACGCCAGAGTGCAGGCCTTGCAGGGCGCCATCGCCAGCGGCGAGGCGGACGCCTGCAAGGCGCTCGTCGATCAATGCATGTCCGAATACGATCTCGACGGCTGGCGCCTTCCGGGCTTCATCAATCCGGACGACGTCAACGTCATCTCGCGGCGTCAGGTGCGCTAGGCGTCCGATGCGTGTGGCCATGAGTCCTCGGTCGATGGCCAACTCGTAAGTTGGGGTGAGTTCGCGAACCCCAACGGGGCCGGCGCGGTGTTGGGGGTCGCTACCGCACCCCGACCTACCGACTCGGGTGCAGATACAGCGCTATCAACGCCAGGCACACGACCAACGCCCAGACCTCCGCCGTCACCCGCATGAAGCGCGGCGCGTGACGAATCTCCATGAAGTCGAGAATCACGTAGCGCACCTTGATGAAGGCCACCGCAATGATGCTGGCACGCACGTAATCGAGATTCGTCAGCGCAAAGCCGTGCCCCAGCTCCCAGGACAGAATCGTCGCCCCCACGAGGACGATCCACACCAGTGTGATGCGGTCGGTTAAGAAGCGAATCATGGCGCAAGGTAAAGCAGAGCAAACAGCACGATCCACAGCAGATCGACGACGTGCCAGAAGCTCGCACCGCTTTCGAGATTGCGGATGCGCTGCTCGCCGCTCACACCCGCACGCGCGTACATCGCCATGAACGCGAGCACGCCCATGCCGATCAGCACGTGCATGAAGTGGATGCCCGTGAACACGTAGTAGTACATGTAGAAATCGTTCGTCATCGGCGTAAGGCCCGCGCGAATCTTCTCGCCGTACTCGAAGACCTTCACCACGCCGAAACCCAGGCCGCAGAGAAACCCCATCCCGAAGCAGAGCGCGGTGAGCGAGGCGCGATTCCTGCGCGCGAACTGGATGGCCTGGGCGACGAACCATGAGCTGGACAGCATCAGGAAAGTGTTGAGCACCCCGAAGACCTGATTGAGCTGCGCCTGCGAAGCCGCGTACAGCTCCACGTTCTCGCCGCGGTACCAGGCGAAGGTGAGGAACAGCAGCGAGAACATCAGCATGTCGCCGAAGATAAACATCCAGATGCCGGCTTCGCCCGGCATGTGTGGCGCGAGCTTGATGTGCGGCACGCTCGCCGGTTCGTCAGCCCTCGCCACTGGGGCTTACTCGCCGTCCGCCGCCTGCTGCTTCGCGGCCTTGATCACGTAAGTCGCGACAACGAAAAACCAGGGGCCGAAAATCGCGGCCGGAATCCAGAACGCGATGATGCCGTTCCACGCGAACGGTCCCGACTTGAAGAAGGTGATGAGGCAGCCGGGCACGAACAGCAACGCGATCCAGAAGTTGAAGTACCCGAGCCAGCGCGGAAACACCGGACGCTGACGCCGGTCCGAGATCACCGCGAAGCCCAACGCGAAGTTCTGCACGAAGGCCAGCACGAAAGGCATCACGAAGAACAGCCAGCCGATATCGTTGAGTGTCTGCGTGATTTCCGGCGAACGCTCCGGACGATACGCCGCCACCGTCCAGATCATCGCCGGGATGATGAAGAACAGGACACCCGCTGCGCCCGCCACGAGCTGCGTGTACGTGAGCACCGGCGACGCGGGGTGCTCGATGCGCCGCATCTGTGCCGAGATCGCCGCCACGAAAGGCACGACCAAGCCGCCCGCCACGAGAAGCAGGATCGTACCGAAACGGATGCCGATCGCATCGCGCTGATAGATCGCGGCGATTTCCTCTGCGCTCGCAGACGGCAGATGCGGCGGAAAGAAACCGGCCGCCGGCCAGAGGCCGATGAACATCACGAGCGGACACAGGATTCCGCACCACGCGCACAGGATCTGGCTTCTTGCGTTCACGCTGACTCCCCTTGGTTATTCGGGACAGTGTCTGTACGTTGGCGCAGAAAGGCCAGCGATTCCATTTAACGCTCGATCAACAAGCGGTCCGAACGATCCTCCCTATAAAATCAATCGTCGCAGCTCGGCGTTCTTCGGTCACCGACAACGCCGCCGCCGCTTTATTTCCTGGAACTAGCGAGGGACTTCATGCCGACTACGCTCTCTAAGGACGCCACGATTCTCGGTGCCTGCCCCCACGATTGTCCGGACACTTGCTCGATGCTCGTGAAGGTCAAGGACGGCAAGGTGACCGGCGTGCAGGGCAACCCGGTGCACCCCTTCACACAGGGTCGCCTGTGCGCGAAGACGAGCCACTACCAGGAGCGCGTGTACCACCCGGACCGGGTGCTGCATCCGCTGCGCCGCACCGGACCCAAGGGCTCGGGCGAGTTCGAGCGCATTTCCTGGGACGAGGCGCTCGCGACCATCGGCGCCCGCTGGAAAGACATCATCGCGAAGGATGGGCCCACCGCGATCCTGCCCTACAGCTACCTGGGCACTCAGGGTCTGGTGAACGGGCTCACGGTCGGCGACCCCTTCTTCAACCATCTCGGGGCGACCGTCTCGGAGCGAACCTTCTGCGACTCCGGTGCGTCCACCGCCTACATCATGACGGTGGGGCCGACGCCGGGCATGGACCCGGAAAGTTTCGAGCACTCGCGCTTCATCATTCTCTGGGCCTGCAACATGCTCAGCACGAACGCGCACATGTGGCCGTTCATCGACCGTGCAAAGAAGAACGGCGCCAAGCTGATCGTGATCGATCCGGCGAAAACCGGCACCTCGGCGATGGCCGACCAGCACATCCGTGTGCGTCCCGGTACGGACGGCGCGCTCGCGCTGGCGATGATTCACGTGATCGTTCGCGAAGGTCTGGTCGATCAGGAGTACGTCGATCGCTACACCGTGGGCTTCGAGGAGCTGGCGGAACACGTCGCACCGTACACCCCCGAGTTCGCCGCGCAGGAAACGGGCATCGACGCCGAGGTGATCCGCACGCTCGCCCGCGAGTACGCGACAGCGCAGCCGTCGGCAATCCGCATCGGTGTCGCCATCGAGCGCTCGGCCGGCGGCGGGCAACTGGTGCGTGCGCTGGCCTGCCTGCCGGCCCTCGTCGGCGCATGGCGCAAACCCGGCGGGGGCCTACTGCAGTTGCCGCTCTGGGCGTTTCCCTGCCGCTGGGACACTCTGCATCGTGCGGACCTCGCGAAGCCTGGCACGCGCGTCGTCAACCAGTGGCAGCTCGGCCGCGCGCTGACGGGCGATCTCGCACTCGACCCGCCCATCCGCTCGCTATTCGTCTACAACAGCAACCCGCTCGTCGTGGCGCCGGACCAATTGCGGCTGAAGGAAGGTCTCGCGCGCGAGGACCTGTTCACGGTGGTCAGCGAGCAGTTCCTCACCGACACCGCGCGCTATGCCGACCTCGTGCTGCCGGCGACGACGCAGGTGGAGCAAGCTGACCTCATGTTCTCCTGGGGGCACTTCTATCTCACTCTGAACCGCCAGGCGATCGAGCCGCTGGGAGAGTCGATTCCGAACTCGGAGCTGTTCCGCCGGCTCGCCCTCACGATGGGGTTCGACGAACCCTTCTTCCATCGCAGCGACGAACAGATCATGCGCGACGCGATGGACTGGGAGAGCCCCGCGATGCAGGGCATCACGATGGAGTTACTGGAGCAACGGGGCTGGGCGCGCTTGAACCTGCCCGCGGCAGACGTGTTCGCGCCGCATGCGCAGGGCGGCTTTCCCACGCCCTCGAGCAGGGTGGAACTGAAGGCCTCGATGGCGGCAGGCGGCAATTTCGTGCTGCCGACGTTTCGCCAGGGGTCGAACGATCATCAGGATGGCTCGCCGGTTCCAGCGTTACCCACGTACTGCCCGCCGCGCGAATCGGGCAGCAGTGACCCAGGAGGTGCCGCCCGCTATCCGCTGGCGATGATGTCGCCGAAGAGCCACGCCTTCCTCAACTCGACGTACGGCAATCATCGGAGGCAGGGCTCGCGCGAGGGCGAACAGAAGGTCTTCCTCCATCCGACCGATGCCGGAGCGCGCGGCATCCGCAGCGATGACGTCGTCCGTGTTCAAAACGACCGCGGCTCGTTCGTCGCGGTCGCCAAGGTCGGCGACGAAACCATGCCGGGCGTGGTCATCGCGCCGATGGGTCACTGGGTCGCGACCTCACGCGCACAGGCCACGCCCGCCGCGCTGAACCCCACCGCCCTCGCCGACCTGGGCGGCGCGCCTACTTTCTCCGACAACCGCGTCGAAGTAGGTCTCGCCTGACATACCGCACGTCGTCACGGAGCACTGCGAGGACCGCCGCTACACCCAGTGCCCTAGCGGCTAGCCAGAACACTCGGAACCACGGGGAAGCCTTCCCACGCCCTCGGCGTGCTGAGCAGCTCGACACTCAGAATGTTGCCCTCGTCCGGTACGTTGACGGCAAAGCGACGAAAGCTGTTGCCGTCCAGAGGATCCGACGCTGACGCCGGCGGCGTGCCGCTCGCCTGATTGAACGGCCGGAAACCCCCTTGCAGCAGAACGTGCCGCCGGCTGAGGTTCGCGTAGGTGATGCGCAGCGTGTAGTCGCATCCGCCGTTGCGGCAATACCAGAAGTACGTGGGACTCGTGTCCGGTGTGATCGCGGTACGATCCGCTGCCTGGGTCGGATCGAAGGTTCTGCGCAAGTTGCCGGTGAACCGCAGCGGTGGATAGATCTGGGTTGTCCCAGGGGTGCCCGCATTGCTGATGGTCAGGGTGATCGCGTAGACCGGCACCCCGATGGCGATGGGCAATCCGCCGTCGAGTCCGAAGATGCCGCCCTGCGTGGTGGTGGGCGTAACGTTGATCCAGCGCTGATCGACGGTGTCCCAACGCTTCCAGCCGCCCGGGAAGCTCGCATCGCGAACGATCTTTCCGCCCGAATAGGCGTGTGAGCCGTCGCCGTTCACCGTCGTGCGCCCCTCGAAGTAACGTTGCATAACTGCAGTGCTGTAGTCGGAAAAGGCGGTGAATCGATCGCCCGCGGCCTGGTCGCCCGAACCGCTCTGCATGGGGTCCTGCTTCACGCAGCGTCCCTTCGCGTCCGCAGCCCGCGCATGGCCCGCGAACACGTCGCTCGCGCAACCGGAATAGGTCGAGGCCGACGTCGGCAGAAACGGCGCCAGGAAAAGGGAGCGGTTGCTGTCGTATCCCCATAGCGATCCCTTGAGACTGCCCCACTCGTAGGGATAGCGATTCGTGTCGAATGCTTCGCCGGCGTGCGGCAGACCATAGGCGTGCCCTTGCTCGTGGATGAAGATGCCGCGGTAGACCTCGTCGCCGGTACCCACGTTGCCGCCACCCAGGCCGCCGCCGGGCCCGCTGTAAGCGCCCGAGGGACCGATGGCGAGCAAGGGAGCGTAATACTGCACCGGCTGCACCGATTCACCGTTGGCGTCGAGAAGAGCACCCAGAACACCCAGCACTGCACCCATTCCGGTGAAGGTGTCGCGGTAGTCAGCGATGGAGGTTGCGCGGCGCGCCGGCTCCGCGACACCCGCGCGCGTGCCGGGCGGAAGCACCAGGCAAGGCCACTGCGCCTTCGCCGCGGGATGATTGGTGGCCGTCAGAGAAGCTACGGGCCACTTCGCAAAAATCTCGGCCTTGGTGGCGGTGTCGGGCGCGCCGGTGAGAGAGAGCGGACGCGAGGTGTTGGTCTCGTCGGCGCCGAACACGTAGAACGGCAGCACACGCAGGATCATCGGAAAATCGCCGCCGACCACCGCGGCAGCGGTCAATGTGCTGGGCGTGTAGTTGTTTGCCGAGACACGGAATTGCACACCGGGTTTTATCCACGCCGAGGGAACGGTGGCGCTGTAGCGGTTCGTCGCGTAGGCCTCGCCGCCGGACTCGGTCGGCGGGAGCGAGGCAGGCGGATTGAGCGAGACCTCGCCCAGAGATACGCCGCCGACCATTCCTTCCAGCATCGGTGACGCGGCGTCGCTCGCCGACAATCCGACCAGGACGAGCGCGGTTCGGTCGCCGGTGAGATGCAGCGATTCATTGGCCGACTCGGCACCCGTCGCATCGGTCAGCGTCCAGCTCCGCCCGGATGGCGGCAGGACGTGCGTCTGGGCAAGTTCCAGCGAGGTTACGACAAGCGCAGCGACGACCGGTTGGACAGCGATCTGTACCGTGTCGCTCGCCGTGCTTCCGGCGTTGTCGGCGACCGTGAGGCGGAACACCAGGTTCTGTACGGTATCGACGCCAGGGGCCACGAAGGTCGGCGCCGCGGCCGCGGCGTTCGATAGCGCGACGGTTGTGCCGGCCGTCTGTATCCAGGCGAATGAGACGATCGTTCCGTCGCTATCGGTCGCAGAACCCATCAACTGGACAATCGCGCCTTCGTTGATCGACTGGTCCGGGCCGGCGTTCGCGGTGGGCGCTGCATTGATCGGAGCTGGATTGCCGCCGTCCTGATCGGAACTTCCACCGCCGCCGCCTCCACCGCAGGCGGTCAGGAGCAGCATCGCCGCGACGACGATGGAGCGGCTCACTGCGACTCGCTGGGACATTTTCGTTTTCCTTCGGATGGGCTCGAACACCGCCTGCACTCCCGCGAAGCCGTGTCGGTTCAGTAACTGCACCCCGTCCCAGAAGTCTTTATGCCAGGTCGTTCGGACGGAAAATCGGCAAGACGACCGGCAGATATAAGCCGATGGAGAAAAACACCCACGCGACATTGGCCGTGACCTGCCGGAGAGAGGCCGGTCGGACGAGCGACTCCCTTGGGCGGCACATCGTCGGTCGATCCCCCCGGCGCATCGGTGCCAAGGCCATTCGTTCGCATGCTTCTGTCGACGCTCGCCGAGCCGGCGCTGTGGCCCTCTCACAGGGATGCCAGGCCCATGTACGATCGGCCGAGGTCTTCATGAGCCAAGCCGATGCCGAGCCCCCTCGAACAAATATCACCCGAAGTCCAATCCATCATCGGCGCCGACTTCCAGACCCGGATTCCGGAACCGGTGTGTCGGGCCCTGCACCTGAACCCCCACGATCGTCTGCTTTATCGGATCGAGAGCGACGGGCGGGTCCGTCTCGAGAAGATGGGCCTTTCGGCGACTGCCCGGCGAGGCGAGTTGCCGCCATTACTGGGGCTGGTCACTGGCCTCATGGCCGGAGAATTGGGCGGCCAGGGGGCCCGGCTTCGAATGCTCGATCCTGGATTGATGAATTCCCTCCAGGAGTTGATGAACAGCGCCACCACGCCTTTCGACAAAAACGCGAAATCGAGCGACGAGACCGGTTCGGGCTGATCCGCAAGTGCGGCAGCAGAAGCAGCCCGGCATGAGCGGACAAAAAACTTCGCGGACTCAAGAAAGGCCACCAATCGGCGCGATACTGTGTGCCTGCACCCTGGAGTAGGACAGAAGTGAATCCCCAAGAACCCGTCAATCCGGCGCCAGCCAAGCGCCTCAACTCGTTCCAGATCCTGGGCGCCGTGCTCTCTGCTGCGGGCGGCGTTCGCGGCGTCAGCAAGCGCGGTAGCAGCATCGCCGACGCGAGCACCGGTGCGATCCTTGGCGCCATTCTGATCTTCTGCTCGCTGCTCGGACTGGGGCTCTACGCCTTCGTCCACGCCATCAAGAGTTCGGTTGCGAGCTAGGCGCCACCCGGCAGAGGAATGATCTGCGACGGTCTTCTCGATAAACTTTTGACGGTTGTCGCCACAGGCCATCAGGAGACCAAAACAAAATGACACCGCTTCGGATCAACCTGGAACACGACGACATCCCGACGCACTGGTACAACGTCGTCGCTGACATGGCCAACCCACCAGCGCCCCCGCTGGGACCGGACGGCAAGCCCGTGACGCCCGAGGCGATGGGTGCGATTTTCCCAGGGCCGATTCTCGAACAGGAGATGTCGGCGCAGCGCTGGATCGCGATTCCCGAGGAAGTGCGGCAGATCTATGCGCAGTGGCGCCCGTCGCCGCTGATCCGCGCGCTGCGGCTGGAGCAGGCGCTCGGCACACCCGCGAAGATTTTCTACAAGTACGAGGGCGTGTCACCGGCCGGATCGCACAAGCCGAATTCCGCCGTGCCGCAGGCCTACTACAACAAACTCGCGGGCACCAAGCGGTTAACCACGGAGACCGGCGCCGGCCAGTGGGGTTCGTCGATCGCCTACGCTGGCCAGATGTTCGGGCTGCCGGTGCGGGTCTACATGGTGAAGGTCAGTTACCAGCAAAAACCCTTTCGGCGTTCAATGATGCAGACCTGGGGCGCGGAGGTATTCGCGAGCCCGACCGAGCGCACTCAGGCGGGCCGCAACGCGCTGGCCGCCGATCCGGACTCGCCCGGCTCGCTGGGCCTCGCGATTTCGGAAGCCGTTGAGGAAGCGGCGGCTGACCCTGGCGTCTGCTACACGCTGGGCTCGGTGCTCAACCACGTGCTGCTGCACCAGACCGTGATCGGGCTGGAGGCCAAGAAGCAGTTCGACAAGATCGGCCTGTATCCGGACGTGATCTTTGGCCCCTGCGGCGGCGGCTCCAGCTTCGGTGGTATCGCCTTCCCGTTCCTCGCCGACAAGATCGCCGGCGAAAAGCGTGCGCAGAACCTGCGCTGCGTGGCGGTGGAGCCGACGTCCTGCCCGACCCTGACCAAGGGCGCCTATGCCTACGACTACGGCGATGCCTCCGGCTACACGCCGATCATGAAGATGTACACGCTCGGCCACGACTTCATGCCGCCGGGCATCCACGCGGGCGGCCTGCGCTATCACGGCGACTCGCCGCTGGTGTCGCAACTGCTGCATGAAAAAATGCTCGAAGCGCTGGCCGTGCCGCAGGTCGCAACCTTCGCGGCCGGTGTGGAGTTCGCACGCGCCGAGGGCATCATCCCGGCCCCGGAGTCCTGCCACGCGATTCGCGCCGTGATCGACGAGGCGCTGCGCTGCAAGGCGAGCGGCGAGCCCAGGACGATCCTTTTCAATCTCACTGGCCACGGCCATTTCGACATGGCTTCGTTTGATCGGTATCTATCTGGCCAACTTGAGGACTACGAGTATCCGGTCGAGGCGATCAACGAGTCGTTGAAGCATCTGCCGAAGGTGGGATAGGTCGCTGCGCGATGAGCGTGGTTAGCCCTGTCCTCGATCACGCTGTTTTCAACGGGCGGGGAGCGGGAACGGCGCGTCCGGGCATCGAGTCTGGGCCTGGGCTGTGCACCACAGGTGACGATCGGCGGCTAAGTGCCATGAGCGGTCCTTCGGCGCCTTCATCGCTTTTCCTTTGCTTAATGTGAGAGCGGACATTCAACAACCACGTCAGCCTCCCCACGCGTAACTGACCTCGACCTCGAACATCCGGGCCTCGATCTCGATGCGCTGGGCAGGATCCAATGGGTTAGGACCATCGATCGTGTTCCGCAGCGCGAACATCAGCGACACGTTCCATTCGCGCCCGTCAGGAAGTTTCTGCGTGAGCCCTGCGGTGAGGTGGTGGCGAATGACCGAGGGACCCAGCACGTTGAGGAACACCTGCGAGTTCGGGATCTGCTGGTCGCCGTAGCTGTAGCCGACGCGCCAGGTCCGATTCCCTTCTCCTGGCATGGCGGCACCGAGCTTGTAGATCGTCATGTTCCGCCAGCCGAATCCCACGCCATCATCGTCACCGAGGCGGCTCTCCACCAGATTCGGAAGCAAGCGGTTACCGACCGACTTCACATCCGCGAATTGAATCTGCTGCACGTCGAAAGCGATGGTCACATTGGGGACGAACGTCGTTGCAAACCCGACCGTGAACGTCGACGGGATGTCGAGGTCACCTTGCTCAGCGAAAAACCCCGCGTACTTGTCCAGCTTCGACATGTACACGCGGCTCTGCCACGACGCGCCGACCTTCAGCATCGGATGCAGCGTGCCCTGCACGCCGAGCCGCATTCCGTAACCGAGCGCGTGGTCATAGCCGTTGTTCGTCAGATGCTCAGGGTCGGCGGAGTACGCGCTGAAGTTGCGCAGACCCTTGGCTCTGAAGCGCTCTCCAGCCAGGATCGGCGCGACGCCCCAGGCGCCGCCTGCACCAAAGCGCTGGGCATAACTCATCACCACGAACAGCTGCGACAGATCGATGCCTGCATCGCCGGATCCAAACACGCCCGGTGACGTGACGGACTGCCCTGGCGGGACCGCGCCCGAGGGCACGCCGAAGGTGGCGCTGCCGGTGTCGTAGTCGGTGTTCAGGCCGCCGCTGCCATAGACGCTCAGGGCCCAAGCCGAACGCTCTGAAAGCGGCCGTGCCATCCCGAAGCTCGGCACGGGGAACAGTTCAAGCCCGCTGTCGAGATTCTGCGGCCCCAATCCAAACGTGCACTGACTTTGGCTGGCGCAAGCGCCCGTCGGTTCACCCGATGCCGAGTGGCCCCGAACCGGATTGAACAGCGACAGGCCAATGTCGGTCCGCGCGCCGAGCCAGACAATCGCGGCCGGATTGGTGGCGGGGGCCAGGCTGTCGAGCGCGAGGGCGACACCCGCGCCGGCCATAGCCTTGCTCTGCGTGCCGTAGCCATGCGCAAAGAAGCCGTTGAGGGCAAACGCAGGCGCGCAGAGGATCAGGCTTGCGAGCGCGAGCGCGAGTGGGGTCCAACGAATCATGAGGTCTCCGAAGTTCTAGGTGTTTTGCTTCTGGTCGCAGCGGAACACCGCGTCTTCATCGCGGTAGAACGTGCAACGGTTGGCGAGCGCGTCCTTGAGTCGCTGGCGTGCGCGGTGGATCCGGATCTTGGCGGTGGCCAGCGAGCACTCGCCGATCTCCGCCACCTGCTCGGCCGTCAGACCCTCGAGATCGTGGAGGATCAAGGCTGTGCGAAAGCTATCCGGCAAGCTATCGATGGTGCGGCGGATGCAGGCGTCCATCTCGTCGATGACCATGCGCTCGCCCACACCGGCCGCGGGGTCTGCAACGGCATCGGCCTCCTCCAGTTCCACGACCCGGTTTTGCCGATCCGGATGGCGCAGGTAATCCGCCGCGACCCGGCTGGCGATGGAGAACGCCCAGGTCTTGATCGAGGCACGGCCCGCGAAACTGGCCAGGCCCTTGTTCATGCGGATCAGCGTCTCCTGCAGCAGATCTTCGGCAACGCCGGGGTCCCCGACGTAGCGGATCAGGTAGTCGAGCACCGCCCGCGACACCTCGCGAGCGGCAACTTCGAACGCGGGAATGGACTCGGTCATCGACGTCGCGCGGCTCAGCAGCAACCGCTGGAGGTTGATTTCGGCACGCTGCCGGAGCCACAACCGGATGCCGCAGCCGGTACTGCCGTGACGCACCCGGCCATCATCTTCTGCATAGTCGCGCTCATGGCATCGAGCGTCTGCTCGACCGGCTTCTTGTCCAGCGTGCTGCAAGTCGCCGCCGGCGCGGACTCCGAGGCAGGGATGCTGACCAGCTCGTTCGCGCGCGCGAGGACACGGCGCGCCGGGACCTGCCGGATGCTGTCGGCGATGTTCAGGGCAGCGCGGATTTTGTCGTCGCTCAGGCCGGCGCTGCGCGCGGTCGGGATGTGGTGCTCGACGCAGGGGATGCAGTTGCTGCCGAGGGCGGCGCCCAGGCCAACCAGTGCGCGGTCGCGGGGGGAAAGGTCGCTCATGGGTAACTCCGGTGAAGAGTGGTTTCGGTCTGTCCCTGGCTTAGACGTGATCTGTGCGACGAAGGATACACCTCCCACTCAACCCAGGGCGAGCTTGATCTCATCCACCGTGCTGCGTGCAGTTCGCGTGACACCGACCAGCGTCGCGGACGCTGCTCCGGTCCAGTCGCCATAGCCGACGAGCCACAGCCGCGGGTTGCGCGTGGACCGGGTTCCGGCGACCGCAACGCGTCCGTCCTGCTCGATGACGCCCAGCGTCACGAGGTGGTCGAGCGCAGGGCGAAAGCCCGTGCACCAGATGACGGCATCGATCGGCTCTTCCCGCCCGTACGGCCAAACCACGCCTGTCGCCGTGAACCGCGTGAACGGCCTCACCGATTGCAGCACGCCGCGTGCACGCGCCTCTTTCACGGGGGGCACCATCACGATGTCGCCCAGCCCACCGATGGGCGCATCGACCTTGCGGCCCTCCTGCTGGGCCTTCCAGCGTTCGGTGGCTCGCATGAACAGCACGCGGCCGTCGACGTCATCGGGCAGGAACTGGGGTTCGGTGAGCGTCACCCAGGTCGCGTCCGCCACCGTCGACACCTCCGCCAGGATCTGCGCCCCGGAGTTTCCCCCTCCGACAACCAGCACACGCTGCCCCGCAAAGGACTCGGGCGATGAGTAGTGCGAGGAGTGCACTTGCCGACCGGTGAATTGCGCTCGGCCATCGAGGTCGGGAATGACGGGATGGCGCCATGTTCCCGTGGCACTGATCACCGCCCGGGCGCTCCATTGCTTCGTCTCGGACTCGATGACGACACGATCGGGGTCGGCGTGCACAGATTGCACCAAGATCGGTCGCTCGATCGGAAGGTCGTAGTGCCGCTCGTAGTCGCCGAGGTAGCCGAGGATGTCGTCACGGCTGGGATAGCCATCGGGCGCGGCGCTCATCATGCGCCCGGCAATGGAGCTCCAGGTCGCCGGCGAGAACAGTCGAAGCGAGCGCCAAGCGTGTTGCCAAGCACCACCTGGTCCTTCCTCGGCATCCAAGATCATGAAGCTGAGCGAGGTGCGCTTGAGAAAATAGGCACAAGCCAGGGCAGCCTGGCCTCCCCCGACGATCACGACGTCCACCGCGTTCATGGATCGGATGGCTTATCCGGAGGCTGCGGGTTGCAGACGGCGTGCGCGGACCAGCCCACGGAAACTGACGATGGCCCAGATCCCTTCCACCAGAACGAAGCCCCACTGGGATCCGATCCACGCCACCACGGTCAGCACGGCGGTGCCGATGAAATTACAGGCCAGGTAACGCACCTCGCTGGGCTGCCAGGCACCCTGCTGCTGCATGAAGAATGCGTAGAGGACGACACAAGCTCCGGCGACAGAGATCCCCTGAATCAGCATGCGCGCGCTCCTTCCATTTTCGGATCACCCGAAGTGGTTGCCGCGTGGGTGTCCGCGACGAGGGTAGCAGCCGGACTCAGATCGACCGCTGGTTCACCCGCTTCGACAGTGCCTCGGCCGATTCCTTGCGCTCGCTGTAGCGGTCGACGAGGTACGGCGACATGTCGCGCGTCAGCAGGGTGAACTTCATCAGCTCTTCCATCACGTCGACGATGCGGTCGTAGTAGCTCGAGGGCTTCATGCGTTCTGTCTCGTCGAATTCGAGGAAGGCCTTGGCCACCGAAGACTGATTCGGGATGGTGATCATGCGCATCCAGCGGCCGAGTACGCGCATCTGGTTCACCGCGTTGAAGGACTGCGATCCGCCGCAGACCTGCATCACCGCCAGGGTCTTGCCCTGCGTCGGCCGCACCGCGCCCACGCTGAGCGGAATCCAGTCGATCTGCGCCTTCATGATTCCAGTCATCGCACCGTGGCGTTCGGGCGAGGTCCAGACCATGCCTTCGGACCACGCCGCCAGCTCCCGCAGCTCCTGCACCTTGGGGTGTGACTCGGGCGCGCCGTCAGGCAGCGGCAGGCCCGTGGGATCGAAGATGCGGGTTTCGGCGCCCATGGCTTCCAGCAGGCGCTGCGCCTCGAACGTGACCAGGCGGCTGAACGAGCGCGCGCGCAGCGAGCCGTAAAGCAGCAGGATGCGCGGCCGGTGCGTCGCGCGCGTCGGGAGGTTCAGAGACGCCAGGCTCGGAACCGCGAACAGCGCGCTGTCGAGGTTGGGCAACGCAAGGGCGTCAAAGGACACGGCGCCCCCCGGCGTCGATCACCACCTCGCCATCTTCCTTGGTGAACGCTCCCTTCTGCGCCGCCGGAAGGATATCGACCACCGCCTCGGACGGCCGGCAGAGCCGCACGCCCAGTTCCGTCACGACGATGGGTCGGTTGATCAGGATCGGATGCTGGAGCATGAAGTCGATCAACTGCGCGTCCGTCCACTTCGGATCGTCCAAGCCGAGCTCTGCATATGGCGTGCCCTTCTCTCGAATAACCTCGCGCACCGGCACTGCCATGTTCGCGATGAGCGCCTCCAGCGTCGCGCGATCCGGAGGCGTCTTGAGGTACTCGATCACCACGGGCTCGATGCCAGCATTGCGGATCAGGGCCAGGGTATTGCGCGAGGTCCCGCAGGACGGGTTGTGATAGATCGTGACACTCATGTTGTTCGGGCTCAGGTCAGAAACGTGGGCTGCTGGTCCGCCGGCATTCCGGCCAGCTCGGCGGACGTCAGGCGCGCATAGATTTCGACGAGGTTCCCGTCCGGATCGGTCAGCCACAGCTCATGCAGTGGCGTGCCCTTCCAAGTGGTGCGCGGCGGCTTCTCGATCTGCACGCCAGCGGCGACTGCGCGGTGGTAGGCCTCGATCACGGCCGTGCGCGTCGGCACACCCACCCCCAGGTGGTAGAGCGTGTCGTGGTGCAGTTCCTTGCCGTCCGATACGAGCAGCACGAAATTCAGATTGAGCTCGGGTCGAACGAACGTCGCATAGCGATGCGTCCACTCCTTGGGCCACCCCCCGAGGAGCCAGGCGTAGAACGCCGTGCTCTTCGCCAGATCGGTCACGCGAATGCTGGCGTGGAACTCTTCGCTCGCCGGTCCAGGACTCTGGCCGCGCAGCGCATGGAGCACCTTCAGCCGCTGCAGGATCTGGTCGCGCGCGATGCGGAAGGCGGCCAGTGCCTTCTCGGGCTCGGCAACCGGGTCGACTCCAGCCGGATCGCTGATCGGCCAGTGCAGGCGCTTCACCTTGCCGGGCAATGCGGGGCATACCTCGTCGGCGCACAGCGTGATGACCAGATCGAAGCTCGAGGCATCGAGATCGCTCACCGCCTTGGAGTAATGGCTGCTGATGTCGATATCCAGCTCGGCCATCGCCGCAACGGCCAGCGGGTTGAGCTTGGACGGCATGGAGCCGGCACTGACCACCTCGGCCTCGCTACCGAACAGGTGACGCGCCAGGCCTTCGGCCATCTGGCTGCGCGCGGAGTTTGCGACGCAGAGAAACAGGATCTTCTTCAATGGTCGTTGAAGCTCAAGGTGACAAGGGTCGTTCGCCGCGCGCGAACCAGCCGAACACCAACGTGGCGGCCGCGGCACCGACCAACTGCGCCAGGATGAACAGGGGTGCATCGGATGCATGGATGCCGGCAAAGGTGTTGGACAGCGAGCGCGCGATCGTAACGGCCGGATTGGCGAACGATGTCGAGGCGGTGAACCAGTAGGCGCCCACGATGTAGGCGGCGACCGCGTACGGAATGGCCTCGGCCCGGTGACGTACGCTGCTGAGAATCACCATCAGCAACCCGAAGGTGGCAACGACTTCACTCCAGGCCAGCGCAAATCCAGGGCGCGCCTTGGCCGAGAGTTGCAAAACTTGCTCGCCAAACATCAGGTGGGCTGCCCAGACGCCCAGCACGGCCCCGACCACCTGCGCGATCACGTACACCGGCACCTCGCGCCAGGGGAACAGACGACTCGCAGCCAGTGACAGGGTCACCGCCGGATTGAACTGCGCACCCGAAATGGGCCCGAACGTCAGGATCAGGGCCACGAGCGCGCCGCCGGTGGCCAGCGCGTTGGCGAGCAGCGCGATGGCCACGTTCCCGCCGGACAGGCGCTCGCCCATGATCCCGGAGCCCACCACGCCCGCCAGCAGCATCGCGGTGCCTAGGCCCTCGGCCACCGCACGTCGCATCAGGGTCATTTATTGGCGATGTCCGAAACATGCTGCTGCAGCGCGAGGCGATCGAGCTTGTCGAACGGGAGGCTGGCAAACAGCTCGATGCGTCGGCGCAATACCTGAAAGGTGTCCGCGAAGGCGTGCATCTTTTTCTCGTGCATACCCTCGACCGCGGCGGGGTCCGGCATGCCCCAGTGTGCGGTCATCGGCTGACCCGGCCAGTAGGGGCACTGCTCGCCTGCGGCTTGGTCGCAGACGGTGAACACGAAATCGAGCGGCGGCGCGCCGGGCTGCGCGAACTCATCCCAGCTCTTGCTGCGCAGCCCTTCCGTCGAGATGTGACTACGCTTGAGCAGTTCGATCGCGTAAGGGTTGACCTCACCCTTGGGATGACTCCCCGCGCTATAGCCGCGGAACTTGCCCTGACTGATGGCGAGGTTGTTGATCGCGGCCTCCCCCAGGATGGAGCGGGCGGAGTTGCCGGTGCAGAGAAACAGGACGTTGAAGGTTCGCTTTTCCATGGGGCGCCCTCAGCCGCAGCAGCCAGGTGCGGCCGTGGGGCCACAGCTGTTCTTGGCTGGCGCCGGCGCGGAAGCGGGCACGCAGCAAGCGGCAGATCCCGCGGCTACTGGCGTGCAGGAGCCACCCGCACGCAAAAGCTCGGGACCGCTGTCCCCGAACACTGGCACGCTGCCGAGCGTATGGAAATTCTCCCAAGCGATGCCCTGCGGATCCTGCAGCCAGGTCTTGTCCGACTGCGCGTAGCAGCAGGACGCGCCGTGCTCCTGCACTCCCGACAGGCCTGCCTGGGCGAAGCGATTCTCCAGCGCGGACAGCTCAGCTTCCGAATCCACCTGCAGTCCGAGATGGTTCAGGCCCACCGTGCCACCGCATTTGTTGTGCGAGATGGCGAAGTTGATGCGCGGATCTTCCAGCATCCACTTGGCATAGTCGGGCTTCGCGACGCTGGGCTCTGCGCCGAACAACTTGGAGTAGAAACGGATGCTCTCGTCGAGGTCCTTGACCGAGACGTGGACATGGAAACGGTTCATGACGTTCTCCTGGGGCGGCTTACTTGCAGTCACCTGGACTGCAGGCACTTTCAGCGCAGCAGTTCTCGGTGAGGTAATCGATCAGGGCCTGCATGGCCTTGAAATCGGGTGAGTAGTAGATGAAGCGACCCTCCTGCCGCGACTTGAGCAGTCCCGCGTTGCTCAGTTCCTTGAGGTGAAAGGACATCGTGGCGGCGGGTACCTTCAGGCGTGCCGCGATCTCGCCAGCCGGCAGGCCCTCGGGCCCTCGCTGAACGAGCAATCGAAACACCGCAAGACGCGAATCTTGCGCGAGAGAGGCGAGTCTGAGGACAGCGGTTTCTGACTTCATGTTTCCAAGAATATAGAATTATTATTGCAATTCAATACTTCGACGTTCCTGGAATCGTAGATGCCTGACCGCCCGAAGATTTAAAGTGCTGCTCAACCAGTCCCGGGCTACCGACGGAATTCGGCCGGCGCTACTCCTGTATGTCCGCTCAGGAGTTCATTATCGATCGCCTGAATCCTTCGCCAATGGCGGGTTTGGGCTGATCAGCGCCGCAAGCGTTTCAGCTCGGTGCAGCTTCGGCCAGCGCGCGGCGGGACATGTGCGACTTCAGCGCAACCACTGCGCCGGAAGCTGCCACCACGCACATTCCCAGAATGCTGATCCCTTCGGGTACGTGCCCGAACACGAGCCACCCGAGCAGGCCGGCCCAGAGGAGTTGCAGGTACATCATCGGGGCGAGCACGGATGCCGGGGCATGCCGGTGCGCGGCGGTGAAAAAGAAATGACCCACACCGCCGTATACGCCCATGCTCAGGAACAGCAGCAGTTGCAAGCGGGTCGGTGCCTGTCCCTCCCAGAACCAGGGCAGCAGGATGCCGAAGAGGATGGATCCCACCAGGGCCGTGTAGAACAGCAAGGCGACGGTGCGTTCGGTGGTCACCAGGACGCGTGAGAGGAGCTGATACCCCGCGATGACACAAGCACCACCCAGGGCATACGCGACACCGACCGGGTCCAGACCTGCGCCGGGGCGCGCAATCATCAGGACGCCGACGAATCCCGCGATGGCGGAGATCCAGCCGACCAGGCTGATCCGTTCGCGCAGGAAATGACCGGCGATCAGGACGACCAGCAGGGGCGAAAGAAAGATGATCGCGGTGGCTTCGGCCACCGGCATTCGCTGCAGGGCAAGCCCCATCAACAGCGATGCCGCCGCCAGGCAGGTGGCGCGGACCAGAACCAGGCCGGTTCGCTGGGTTTGAATGAGCTTCCTGCCCTGGGTCGGCGTCAGCAGAACCACCATCAGCAGGCAATGCACGATGTAGCGGACCGCCATCACGACGGGCACCGGGTAGGAAGCCGCCAGGACCTTCGTGGTGGTGTCCATGCAGGCGAACAGGAGCAGCCCCGCCACGAGGAGCGTCACGCCGCGAAACGGATGGTGCGCGGACGAGGAACCCGGGGTCGCCGGCGTCTCGGGCAAGACCCCCTCGGAGGAGGGTCCTGACCCGTTTCTTGAACTGTGCATCGCTAAGGTCGTGCCTTGATTTATTGCGCCGTGCGTCGCGCCGGCTGATACGCAAGTGTGGCAGCAGACGGGGCTCGGCATGAGTTGGTAAAGACCGCATGAACAGATGAGGTGCGCTCGTCAGTACCTCGCGAGATTCTCGATTATTCGGTTGGGAAACCCCCGGCTCTGCCGGGGTGGCAGTAGAAGTTTGACGTTTTCCGCAGTGGCGATACTGCGTCGCGTGGCGGAACAAGGTTCCCTCTCCCCTTGCGGGAGAGAGTTAGGGAAAGGGGTCTCGCAGGTTGGAGGAAGGGTGGGTTTGGAGCGCGCTTCGAGAGGGCGTCTTGTCCAACCGCCCCCTCTCCCCAGCCCTCTCCCGCAAGGGGAGAGGGAGTGTTTCGAGCCGCTTTCGGGTGGCTCATGCGTTACGGCGCCTTTGAGGCGTTTCCGAATGAAAGCCCTCGGCTTTGCCGGGGATCGTTACTGGTCCGCGCTGGGTGGGCTGAGGGCTGACAGCGACCTCGGAGGTCGTTTCTCCTATGCTCTGGATGAACGAGTCCTCGGCAGCTCCGGGTCGATGCGAAATGTTGGCTTCTGAAAAGCGGTGCGCCCTCGCGACACGTCCGATCTTCATCGACGCGCTCAATGTCTCCTGGTGGTGTGGCAAGCCACCTTCGCTTCGCATGCCGATGGCATTGATGACCCATCTCCTGGGATGCGGGCGTCAGGCGATTCTTTATTTCGACGCGAGCGCCCGGTACCAGTTGAAGGATGAGGCCGGCCTCTATGAGCGGCTGCGACAGTATTCGCAATACTCCGTCGAGGTGCCGTCCGGGATACCCGCGGATCGGGTCATGCTCAGACACGCCACATCCAGCGGCGCGTGTATCGTGAGTCGCGACAGGTACCGCGACCATCGCAGGCGCTACCGCAAGCTCATCGACGATCCGACTCGCCTGATATCGGGCGAAGTCGGGAATGACCGGCTGCGGGTGCCGTCACTTGCTGTCGATCTGCCCGTGCCATGTTCAGTCGACGCCGCCTGGACGCAATTGGAGCCTCTGTTTAATCGCTAGACGACGAGTGGATGGGGCGCTGCCAATAGCACGGCGGCATCGCCTTGCCGTGAAACAGCTGCCGAGGATGGGATAAGTCCGGGGCGCGGTTAGCGTCCAGGAAAGGGGGTCGCACCACTTTTCAGTTCATCGCCACGGCTAAATAATCATCGGCACTACAATCAGGAGGAGGATGTCATGCGGACAGATTGCGATGCGGTGGTCATCGGCGCTGGATTCGCGGGTCTGTACGCGGTGCACAAGCTGCGCGACGAACTCGGGCTGACGGTCCAGGGCTTCGATCGTGCGGGGGGGCCCGGCGGTACCTGGTGGTGGAATCGCTACCCGGGCGCGCGCTGCGACATCGAGTCGGTGCATTACTCGTACTCGTTCTCTGACGAGATCCAGCGCGGGTGGCAGTGGACCGAACGCTTTCCCGCGCAGCCGGAGATCCTGTCCTACCTCGAGTTCGCGGCGGACAAGCTCGACGTGCGCAAGGAAATCCGGTTCGAGACCAGTGTCACCTCCATCGTGTGGAACGACCAGACGCAGAAGTGGACGGTCACCACCGATACCGGCGCGACCTGCACCGCGCGCTTCGTCATCGCGGCCAGCGGCAACCTGTCCATTCCCAAGGCGCGGTCGGAGTTCCCGGGCCTCGATCAATTCAAGGGCGAGGTCTACGCCACCAGCAGTTGGCCGCACGAGGGTGTGGATTTCACCGGCAAGCGGGTCGGCGTGATCGGCACGGGCTCAACCGGCATGCAGGTCATCCCGGAAATCGCGCGCCAGGCGACCCACCTGACCGTATTCCAGCGCACAGCCAACTACGCGGTGCCGCTGGGCAACGCACCGGTGGCGCCGGAGCAGCGGCGATGGAACGCGGAGAACTGGCAGCAGATCCGCGCGAAGTCGCGCGACCGCTTCCTCGGCGCGCCCTACGAGTCGCCGGAACCGAGCGCGCTGGCGGCGACCCCCGAGCAGCGTCGCGCGCGCTACGACCGGCTCTGGAATGAAGGCGGCTTCCGCATCCTCGCGTCGGGTTATGGCGATCTGCTGACCGACGAGAAGGCCAACGACACGCTGTCCGACTACGTCCGCGAGCGTATCCGCGCGCGGATGCGCGATCCGAAGGTCGCCGACCTGCTGTGCCCGACGGATCATCCCTACGGCACCAAGCGCCCGGCACTGGAGACGGACTACTTCGTCACCTACAACCGCGATAACGTCACCCTGGTCGATGTGCGCTCGGCGCCGATCGAGGAGATCACCATCCGCGGAATCCGCACCGGCGGATGCGAGTACGAGCTGGACGTGATCGTCCTGGCCACCGGCTTCGACGCGCTTACCGGCCCGCTACTGAATCTCGGGCTCGTGGGCCGTGGCGGCGTAAAGCTGAGCGATCGCTGGGCCACCGGTCACAAGACCTACCTCGGCATCGCGACCGCCGGGTTTCCCAATCTGTTCACCATCACCGGGCCGACCAGCGCGGTAGCGTTCTACAACAATCCGCTGGCCATCGAGGATCACGTAGAACTCGCGACTGCGGCGATCAAGTACACGCTGGCCGCCGGGGCGACGACCATCGAGGCGGACGAGGCCGCCGAGCAGGCCTGGCAAAAGCAGGTGGACGGCATTCTCCACCTGACCCTGCTGCCGCGCGCCAACTCCTGGTACATGGGTGCCAACGTTCCGGGCAAGCGGCGGGCGACCTACATTTTTGCCGGCGGCGCACCGCTGTACCGGGCGATGACCGCGGACGTGGTGGCCAAGCACTACGCCGGCTTCCGCATCGGCGGCGCGCCCGCGTCCAGGGTCCCGCCGATGATTCAGCTCGACCCCGCGGTATCGATGGTGGTGGGCGCGATGCTGATGCAGGACATGAAGCCGCTCGAGGACTGCACGCTCGAAGAGACGCGCGCGGCGGTCGAGAGCTTCACGATGATGCAGAAGCCCGCGCCGACCGATGTGCGCATGATCGAGACGACCTACCCCGGTCCGTCCGGCAAGCGCGCAGTGCGGATCTACAAGCCCGATGCCGAAGGCCCGATGCCGGTGATCGTGTACTTCCACGGCGGCGGCTTCATCGCCGGCAGCATCGACATGTGCGCCGCGCCCTGCGCTGCGCTCGCCAAGGAGTTGGGCGCCATCGTCGTGACACCCAGCTACCGGCTTGCGCCGGAGGCCCCGTTCCCGGCTGCGACCGACGACACCTACGCTGCCGTGTGCTGGACTGCCGAGGCGATCGGCGAATACGGCGGCGACCCGGACCAGCTCATCGTGATGGGTGAAAGCGCAGGCGGTTTGCTTGCCGCCGTCGCGGCGCAGCGTGCGCGCGATCAGCACGGGCCTGCCTTGCTCGCCCAGGTGCTGCTCTACCCAACGCTGGATGCAGAGGCCAACACGACCTCGCGCGTCGACTACGCTGCCGGCCCCGTGCTGGGCACCGCCGCTGCGCAGGGCATGTGGTCGGCCTACCTCGGCGATCTAGCCAAGGCGTCGTCGCCGCTCGCCTCACCGGGCCGCGCGAAATCGCTGGCCGGACTGCCGCCGGCGCTGATCCTGAGCTGCGAGTGCGACCCGCTGCGCGACGAGGGCGAGGACTACGGGCGTGCGCTGCAAGCCGCTGGCGTCCCCACTCGCGTGCAACGTCTCAGCGGGCTGGTGCACGGCGTGTACAACATGTCCGCGTTCGTGCCGAGAGTCGCGGAGTTCAATACCGCGGTGGGCCGGTTTCTGGAGCCGCTGACGAGCCGCGCCCGGGCCGAGGTCTGACGAGTTCCCGCAATCTCTGAGGCGGGACGTGCGACCGTCTCCGCCCGTGGTACTGCCTCGGTTCGACAAACCGTCATTCCCGCGCAGGCGGGAATGACGGAGATGGAGTCAGGTCATGGCTCCTATTTCAAACGGGTGTCTTACCAGACCCTCAGCTCAACGCAAATCCCTCGTAACCCTTGTTCGCGACTTCGAGGCATTCCTCGCGATAGCGACCCACGCCGCCGATGTACGACAGCAGGCGTCGCGGCTTGCCATTGACGTTGGAGCCCATGTACCAGGAGTCGGTCTTGGTCACGAGCGTGGCGTTGGCGATCGCGTCGTGATGCTCGACCCAGTAATTCTCGAACTCACTCGTCGCCTCGATCACGGTGTGTCCCTTCTTCTCCATATAGCCGATGCAGTCGCTGATCCAGTCGACCTGCTGCTGCAGGCACGTGGTCATGTTGCACAGCGCGGCCGAGGGCGCGAGCGGCGCCGCGGTCGTGAACAGATTCGGGTAGCCGTGCACGGCCAGGCCCATGGTCGTACGAATCTCCTCGTTCCACTGCTCCTTGAGCGACTGGCCCTTCTTGCCGCGGATGTCGATGCGCGTCAGCGAGCCCGAGCCGGCGTCGAAGCCGGTGGCGAGGATCAAGATGTCGCACTCGTGCACGGTGCCGTCGGCGAGCTTCACGCCCTGGGGCACGACCTCCACGATCTTGTTCTTCGCCACTTCAACGATCTCGACGTTGGGCCGGTGATAGGCCTCGAGGTACCCGGATTCCAGCGGCACGCGGTGCGTACCAAAACCGTAGGTCGTCGGGATCAGTTTGCGGCACAGCTCCGGGTCCTTCAGCCGCTCGCGCATCTTCACGCGCACGAACTCTGAGATCTCCTCGTTGACCTTCTCGTCGGTGAACATGTCGGGGAAGGAGGCCAGCCACAGCACCAAGGTGCCCTCATTCCAGAACTCCTCCAGCTTTTCCTTCTTGCGCTCCGGCGTGAGGTCCGCAAAGTTGCCGTACTTGAAGTTAAAGTCGAAGCCCGAGAACGTGCGGGGAATGCGCTCCTTCAGGTACGGGAAAAGCGCCTTGTAGGCCTCGCGATCAGTGTCGCTGTACTTGGGGTTCTGCATCGGGATGATGTACTGCGGCGTGCGCAGGAACACCTTCAGGTGCCCGACCTCGGACGCGATAGTCTGGATCACCTGGATGCCGGTGGCGCCGGTGCCGACGATGCCCACGCGCTTGCCCTTGAAGTCCACCGGCTTCTCGGGCCAGCGAGCCGTGTGGAAGATCGGACCCTTGAACGTCTGCTGCCCCGGGAAGCTGTTCTCCAGCGGAGCCGAGAGCATGCCGCAGCAGGTGACGAAGTACTTGGCGTCGAAGCTCTCGCCCTTGGCCGTGTCGATCTTCCAGCGCTTCGACTTCTCGTCGAACTGCGCCTTGGTCACGTGCGTGCTGAACTGGATGTCCTCGCGCAGCTTGCAGCGGTCGGCGACGAAATTGAGCCATACCTCGGTTTCCGGCTGAGCAGGGAAGCGCTCGGACGGATTCCACTCCTTGTACATGTCCTCCGAGAACCAGTACTGATAGATGTAGGCTTGCGAATCGAAGCGCGCACCGGGGTAGCGATTCCAGTACCAGGTGCCACCGACGCCGGTGCCGGATTCGAGCAGACGCACCTTGAGGCCCTGCTCCCGCAGTCGGTGCAACTGGTAGAGGCCGGCGACGCCGGCTCCGATCACGATGGCGTCGAAGGAAGTGGTACGCGGCTTGTCGGCCACGGCCTGGGTTGCAGCAGTCATTTCTCTCTCCTCATTAGTTTGGTATCGATCAGAACCTGCGTGTTCCGGACCCCGCGCTCTTGCGCGCATCGACGCTTCGGCCGCATGTAGTCCGCACCCGCACTTTGGCTGGAACTCAGGTTCCGCACCAGACAGGGGGATTCCTCAGTCACCCGTCTTTTCGCGTTGAAAACACGAACTCGTTGCCACGAGTGCGCTGCCGTGACGGCATCGAGCTTGTCTTGGTGTCGGACAGAAATGTCCGATCATGAAGAGGTACACGCTACCGCCGGGCATCCAAGCCGGTGGCCTGCGCTATCACGGCGACTCGCCGCTGGGTGTCGCAGCTGCTGCACGACGCGCTGGCCGTGTGCCAGAGGCAGGCACCTAAATCATGGTGCCGTCAGGGGAGGCAAACGGATCCAGCTCGGTGCACCCCGGGCGATCGAAAGCCACCCGATCACCGCAACGCGATCCTCCGCTCAGCTACAGGGCGCAAAGCTCACGCGTCCGTCCGCACACTTGTATACGGGCTCCGCGCTGTTCGTCTTGGTCTGAACGCTGACGGCCGATTTCGCCGCAGTCGAGGGATTGGACGCCCACTGCGCGACACCAAGCGCACCCATCAGTGCAAATCCGACTCCCAGGCTGATCCAGAGGGTCGTGTCGGACTTCTGCCCGAAGGTCTTGTGCTGCGTGTCGTGCTGCGCGAACTGCTCCTGCGACATGATTCATCTCCAGCCAGTGGGTGTTCGCGGATACTGCGTGCCGTTCTGGCCCACTTCGCTCGGCCACCGACGCAAGGTCGATCACGGCAGCCGAGCGTGCGGGGTCGCGGTCGGGATCGCTGGCCTGACGGGTCAAGTAGTCCCGAGATCGGGTAAGGACCGGGTAACCTTGAACAGTAGACGCCGATAAGGACTCGATCGCTGCCCTCGTCCATCATGTCGCCTGAAGAGAACTCTCCCATGCAGACGCTACCCGAACTCAACCGGCTCTTCGGAATTCACGGTCACGCCGTCTTCGAGGAGCACGAGCCCGGCATGGTCCGACTGCGTCTTAGCTCGAATGAATCGGAGGCGACGCTCTATGTGCAGGGCGCGCACCTCACGCACTGGGCACCGCGCGGTGCGAACCCGGTGCTTTACCTCTCGCCCAAGGCGGTGTTCGCACCGGGCAAGGCGATTCGCGGCGGCGTGCCCCTGTTGTTCCCCTGGTTCGGACCGCGCTGGAACGGGGAAGCGTTCGACGCGGCGCACGGGACGAAATCGCCGGCGCACGGGTTTGCGCGCACCGCTATCTGGACCGTCGAGTCCGTAGTGCGGACGCCGGAGGACGAGATCGTCGCCGTACTGTCACTCGGGCCGGATGCGGTGTCGCGCTCCCTGGGCTTTGAGGCCTTCGCGCTCGCGCTGGAGTGTCGCGTCGGGCGTGAATTGCACCTCGCGCTGCACGTCACCAACCACGGCACGGCGCCCATGGCCTACGAGGAAGGGCTGCACACTTATTTCGCCGTCGCCGATGTCCACGCCGTGCGGCTGGAAGGCCTTGCTGGCGCCACCTACCTGGACAAGCGCGACGGCTCGACCCGCAAGGTCCAGCACAAGGACCGCTTCGCGTTCACTCGGGACGTGGACCAGGTGTACCTGCACACCGGCGCACCTCTCGCGCTGCACGATCCGGCAGGTCGTCGAGTCGTCCACATCGCGAAGACCGGTTCGCAGACCACGGTGATCTGGAATCCGTGGACGCTGCTCACCCCGGGTTTCGCGGACCTGACGGCCGATAGCTGGCAACACTTCGTGTGCGTGGAGCCCGTCAACGCGGATGAGAACCGCGTCCTGCTGGCTGCCGGCGCCACGCACAGCCTGACCATGACCCTGAAGGTCAGCTAGAACGCCAGCTTCATCCTCAACCCGTACAGACGCGGGTCCTCGTTGACCAGCAGCGCAGTACCGAAGTCCGTGACGAATGCCGAGTCGGCGTAGATCTCGTCGGTGATGTTGTTGATATACGCCGTCAACTCCAGGCCCCAGGCCGTGTGGAAATAACTCAGGCGCGCGTTGAACAGCGTCGTGGGGTCGCGGACTGAGAACTCGGAGTTCTGCGGCAGGAAATAGATCTTGCTGGTGTAGAAGGTATCCACACCGATTTCGAAGGCGTTGCCGCTGTCGAGGGTGATGCGCTGGTTGATGGCGGCCTGGTAGGACCACTCCGGCACGCGCGGGATGCGCTTGCCGGAAAGATCGCGCGGCGGCAGGCTGGCGCCGCCGTTGCCGAAGCCGATGCCGGTGACGTCGTCGTAGCCGCGACCGTTCTCGAACTCGGTGTAGATCGCATCCAGGTAGCTGACGCCACCGGTGATGACCAGGCCCGGGTTGAGGCTGGGCATCGGGATCAGCAGGAAATCGCCGTCGGCGCCCTTGATCTCCGCTTCGCCGGCGTTGGTGAAGTTGGCGATGCCGCCCGAGATGATCCCCACGTTGGCGGACAGCGGGTTCTTCTGGATGGTGTAGAACGTTGCGGCGTTGAGCTGCAGATTGCCGTCGAGCAATTCGGTCTTGATGCCGAGTTCGTAGGTATCCACGCGCTCGGCCTTCAGCGGCACCATGGTGCCGAACAGGTTGCCGGTGACGTTGACGGTGTTGTACGTCGGGTTCTTGAGCGCACGCGCCCAGGAGACGTAGATCTGGTCGTCCGGCCCAAACGGGCGCCACTGCAGGGCGACCCGGGCCGAGGTCTGGTTGGGCGTCAGCGTCTCCTTGCCGCCCTGGGGTAGCGGCAGCACGATCTCGGTGTTGTTGTCGAGCAGGAAGCTGGTGCGCGAACCCAGCAGCTTGCGCTTCTCGTCCTGGTAGCGGATGCCGGTCGTGAGATCGACCGATTCGATCAGATGAAACGTGCCCTGCGCGAACACCGAGATGGATTCGCTATCGATCAGGCCGTAGTTCGCGAGCTGGATCCCCTCCTGCCCGAGGATGGGCGGAATATTGATGGTGCCGAGCAACTCATTGATGGGATCGGTGATGGTCCCGTCGAACAGCGGCAGGTTCACGCCGAAGGACGGCAGGATCTGGTTGAAGAAATCCGGCGCGACATTGAACACGATGGGGTCGAAGCCGCCCAGCGAGTTCAGGTAAAACAGGCCCGCCACCCACTCGACGTATTCGGAGCCCGGCGTTCCCTCGTTGGAGAGGAACTGCAACTCCACCGTTTCCTGTTCGACGAACTGCTTGGCCTTGCCGTTGAACCCGGCGCCGTGCGCATCGGCGATGGGGCGCCGCGTGCCGTCGAAGGGTCCGTCGACACGCTGGGGCGTGATCTCCTGGTCGGCGTAGATCAGCTTGGTGTCGAAGATGTCCGTGTTCCAGTTCAGCGTTGCGCTCACGACATAGCCTTCCGACTCGGCGCCGAAGTCGCCATCGATATCGATCTTGCGGTCAAGCTTGGGGTCCGCCGGCAGAATCAGGCCGCCCCCGGAGAGAATGGGCGCCGGGCGCACGAGCTGGAACGCGATGCCGCCGTTGTTGCTGGTCTCGCTGTAGTTGCCGGCCAGGGTGAGCGACAGATTTTCGAGCGCGTCCCAGCGAATCTTCAGGCGCCCGCCGCGGCCGTAAACCTCGGGCACAAAACCGACAGACGCGTTCTTGATGATGTTGTCGCGCTCGTTGGTGAACCCGGAGATGTTGAACGCGAGCGTTTCGGTGAGCGGGATGTTGGCGAAGGCCACCAGGTTTCGCGTGCTGTAGTTGCCCAGTTCGACCTTGACGTCCGCCTCGAACGTTTGATTCGGCTCGGGGGTCACGATGCTAACCGTTCCGCCCGTTGCATTGCGTCCGAACAAGGTGCCTTGCGGACCTTTGAGCACCTCGACTCGTTCGACCCGACCCAGCGTGTCTGTCGTACCCTGGGCGGCCAGCAAGGGCACGCCGTCGAGATAAAACGGCACGCTGGAATCGACACCCGGAAGAAACGCGTCGGAGCCCACGCCGCGCAGGAAGACGACGTTGAAGCTGGCCGCGGACGTGACCGTGAACCCCGGGGTGGCGCGCTGAATCTCCTGCACGGACTGGATACCCAGCACGTCCAGCCTTTCCTTGCTGAAGGCCTGCACCGAGATCGGCACGTCCTGGAGTCGTTCCTCGCGCCGCTGCGCGGTGACGACGATTTCTTCCACCAGGCGGTTGGATGAAGCGCTTGGGGCGGGGGCGGGCTCGACCTCGGCAGTCGCGTCCACCGGAATGGTGCCGAGCGGCGGCGCTTCGGAGGGTGTTGGCTCGGCGACGGCGTCGGCCGGCGCCGGAGAGTCGGCAACAGGCTCGGCTGAGTCGGATTGCCCCTGAGCCTGACCCGACAGGCTCAGCGCCAACAGGACCAGCGGCCATGAACCCCGGGCAATGTCCTTCCTCATTTCGTTCCCCTCCAGCAAGCAGCTTGCGGCCGATCCAGCCGCGATTTTTATGACTTGCCTGATCGATCTTACGGCCACTATCGGCAATGCCTTGCGGAGAATTGTAACAGTCGTTACGTCGTGGCTGCCAGACGAAATCGCCCCCGTGCCGACCCAGCAAGGAGCCACTTAGGGTGGGCGCGCTTTATCTGACCACCCTTGCGCCGATCTACCGCCGGTGCCAAGTGAAGCAGCCCCGAAAAAGGGCAGTTATGATGGCCGCGGACTGGCGCAACTGCCGGTCTGGGGCGTGAGAACCCCTCATACAGCGGTTTTGTGCGACCGCCCAAAGCACTCCTCGACCTACGGTCGGGGAGGCGGATGTGTATGTTCAGGGCGAAAGCCTAAAGACATCCGCGGCTCTCTGTATGAGGCTTCTCAACTCCCCGACCACCATTCGGGGAGAGAGAAGAAATGCGTGTCGGCGTACGTTACAGAAAGCCCAGCAGCGGCTTTGCGGCGATCCAGACAAAAAGAGACGCGCCATGACGACATCGCTCGGCGTACTCGGCGCGATGATCCTCCTGCTGCTGTCGGGCATCGCCGATGCCTATGGTTTCTTTCACGGTTCGCGCGCTTGGAACGGGGGCGTGTTCCACGGCGACGAACTGCTCAAGTCTGTCGCTGGCTTCAGCATCGGCATGACCATCTTCTGGTTGGCCGTGCGCGCTATGAGCCAGGTTGGCACGGTGGCGCCGGAGGTGCAGGCCCTAGCCTGGTTTGGTGTAACCACGATCGGCGTTGCGGTACTGAGCGGCGAATTCTTCACGTGGCGGCTTGCGGACCAGGCCGTGAGCGCGCTGGTTATCTGCGGCATCGGCTGGCTCCTCTTTCGTACCGGAGAAGTGTGATGCTCCGGGTGAAAACGAGGCTGGGGTTGAGCCCCATCGAGGGTATTGGGCTGTTCGCCGACGAGTTCATTCCGGCAGGCACCGTGACCTGGGCCTACGCGCCCGGACTGGATGGTCTTTATACCGAGGCCGACCTCGCGTGCATGACGCCGATCTCGCGGGCGCAATTTCTGAAATACGCCTACCACGACAAAGCTCTTGACCGATACGTGCTCTGTTTCGATGACCAAAGGTTTATCAACCACGACGGTACCAACCCCAACATCCACTCAACCCCGTCCCAGGATGTTGCGGCCAGAGACATCCAACCGGGCGAAGAGCTGACATGCGACTACCGGGCGTATGACGTGGACTGGTTCGAGCGTCATGGAATCGATGAACGGAGCTTCGGATCGCCGAAGCGCGAGTAACGATCGCCCGACAAAGCCGGGGCTTTCATTCGGAAGCGCCTCAAAGGTGCCGTAAAGCATGAGCCGTCTGAAGGCGGCTCGAACCACTCCCTCTCCCCTTGCGGGAGAGGGCTGGGGAGAGGGGGCGGTCGGACAAGGCACCCCTCTCGAAGCGCACGCCAAACCCATCCTTCCTCCAATCTGCGAGACCCCTCTCCCTAACCCTCTCCCACAAGGGGAGAGGGAACCTCGTCCCGCCACGCAACGCGGTATCACAACTGATACCTACAGATGTTGTCCGCCATCCGCCGCGACGGCCACGCCGGTGATGAAGCTCGCGCGATCCGAGGCCAGGAACAGCACGGCCTGCGCGATCTCGTCCGGCAGGCCGAAGCGGCTCATGGGGATCGAAGACATGATTGCCTGCCTGGCCTTGTCCGACAGCTTGTTCGACAGCAGTTCCGCACCGTGCCCCGTATCGGCCCAGCCGGCGCGGACGCTGTTCGCTCGGATACCGTTGCGCGCTTCCTCCTTGGCAATCGTGCGGATCAGGGACTCGACCGCAGCCTTGGGCGCGGCGGACAAGGAACCGCGAATCTCGACGTGGCTGGCTTGCGTGGTAGTGATCGCGGTCAGCGAACCGTAGCCTTGCGCCTTGAACATCGGCAGCGCGGCGCGAGCCAGATGGAAGAAGCCCATCACATCCTCGTTCATGACGCGCGCAACGGTGACGGGATCGAGCTTCGCGACCGGCCCCACCCCTATCTTCGGACCCGCCGCATACACGACCGAGTGAATCGGCCCCATCGCGGCCTGGATTTCGGCAAGCCGCGCTTCGATCTGCGCGAAATCCGCGAGATCGAGCTGCCAGTGCAGCGACGCCAGCCCGTCAGCAGCGAGTGCTGCGGCGACCTGCTGCGCCGCCTCGGCGCGGCTGCGATAGGTAAATGCGAGGGCTGCGCCCGCGCGCGCAAACGCGGCACAAACGGCTTGGCCGAAACCGCCGGTGCCGCCGACGATCAGCGCCACGCCTTCGCGAAACATCGGAGTCTGGGCATTCATTCAAACGACCTCGAAAGCCTTCGATTGAGAAAGACGGCGAATGCGGCGGCAATGAAGGGCGACACCACGCCGTAGAGCGCGGGCGGCACCGCCATGACCGGGCTGTTGAGAATCATGGGGCTGAGCGCGATGGCAATCGCGAGCGCGCCATTGTGAAGGCCGATTTCCATGCTGATGGCGGTCGCCTGCCGCGGACCGATCCTGAGCAGGCGCGGAACGCTGTACCCGACGACCAGGCTCAGCAGGCAGAACGTCACCACCGCGGCACCGAGTTCGGCGAAGAACTGCACCATCGTGTCCCAGGCCGCGATGATCGCGAAGGTCGCGGCGAAGATCAGGAACAGCGTGGCGAAAATCTTGACCGGCTTGTCTAGGCGCGTCGCGAGCGCTGGGTTGCGCGCGCGGAGCAGCATGCCGATGGCAACGGGCACGAGCACGATCATGAACACCTGCACGATCTTGCCGAACTGCGGCGGAATCACCCTGCCCTCTTCCATGAAGAAGATCAGCGAGCCGGCGAGCAACAGCGGCAAGGTGACCATGGACAGCGCGGAGTTCACCGCGGTGAGCGTGATGTTGAGCGCGAGGTCGCCATTGGCCAGATGACTGAACACGTTTGCCACGATGCCGCCGGGTGAGGCCGCGAGCAGCATCAGGCCCACCGCGAGTTCAGGCGGCAGTTTGAAGACTATGCAGATGCCGAAACAGGCCAGCGGCAGCAACACGGTCTGACAGAGCAAGGCCACGATCACCGCGCGCGGAAACTTGAGCACGCGGCGGAAATCGTCGAGCGTGAGCGCGAGGCCCAGGCTGAGCATGACAACGCCCAGCGCAATCGGCAGCAGCATTGGTCCCATTGCAGGTTCCTCGGAGCAGCTCTGATCCAATAAACGTCATTCCCGAAGGCGGGAATCCAGTTTTCGCTCTAAAGTCCAACTGCCGTTGCGGCTGCGAGACTGGATGCCCGACTTCGCGGGAATGACGTCTTTGGGAGGCGAAGCATCTGCGCTCATACCACTCGCCGACTGCGTAGTCCTGCAATCTCTTCGGTGCTATATCCGAGGCTCGTCAGAATCTGATTGGTGTGCTCCCCCAAAGTCGGCGGACGCAGGCGGATCTTCGCGTCGAACGCGGTGTACTCCACGGGGTGCGCTGCAACCGGTGCCGGCCGCGGCAGGCCGGGATAGTCCATCCACTCGATCATGCCGGTGGCTTTCACCTGCGGGTCGTCCAGCGTCTGCAGCGGTGTGTACAGCGGCCCGCCGGGAATGCCGGCGGCTTCGAGCCGTTCGAGCGCCTCGGCGCTGGTGAACTGCAAGGCCCATTGCTGCATGCGTGCGCTCAGCGCCTCGCCGTTGTCGCCGCGCGCCATGTCGGTCGCGAAGCGCGGATCGTCCAGCCAGTGCTTCGCGCCCATCAGCTCGCACCAGCGGATGAACACGCCCTGCCCCATCACTTGGGCCTGGACCCAGCCATCCTGCGTCTTGAACAGATCGGCGGGGCCCGCGAACTGGCTGCGATTGGCGGTGGCCTGTCGATCGATGCCGCTGAAGTAGGCCTCTATGGTGTTGAAGTGAAACACACTCATGCCGGTGCGCATGAGGCTGGTTTTTACCTCCTGCCCCCTGCCGGTCTTGAAGCGATGCAGGAGTGCGGCGACGGTGCCGAAGGCCGCGGTCATGCCGGTGCCGGCGTCGCACCAGGAGGCCGCGGATTTCACCGGCTGGCCCGGATAACCCGAGAGAGCGACCGCGCCGGACATGGCCTGCGCCACGCCGTCGAAGCCCATGCGCTTCGCATACGGTCCCGAGTCGCCGAACGCGGTCTGGCTGCTGAGGATGATGTCGGGCTTGATGGCGCGCAGCGACTCGTAGTCGATGCCGATTTCCTTCAGGCCATCGAGCGGCATGTTGGCGACGACCACGTCTGCGGTCGCGACCAGGCGCTTCACGACCTCGCGGCCTTCCGGCTTGAGCGGGTTGAGCGTGACCGAGAGCTTGTTGCGGCCCATCTGCAACCACACCGCGCCCTCGCCCTGGTCGGTGACCGGGCAGAGATAGCGATCCTCGCTGCCGGAGAGCTTCTCGATGCGGATGACCTCGGCACCGAGATCGCCGAGCAAGGTCGCGCAGAACGGGCCAGCGATGTAGCGGCCGAAGTCGAGGACGCGGATGCCGGAGAGGACGGGCTCATCCATTGTGGGCTCGCTCACGGTCGGGCCTCAAGAAGGCCCGTTTTCATAACGCCGCCGCCAGCTTCTTCAGATCGGCCTTCGGATCAGCCAGCGTCTCGCGAGGAATACTCGCTCGCGCTTCCACCAGCTTGCGGATACTGCTCTTGTACTTCGACTCGTTGATGGTCGTGGCGCCGATGAGGCGCTCGTTCTTGAGATGAAACACGGTGAGCTTGCCGGTCTCGAAATCACCGCGCTGCACGATGGCATCGCCGTGCGGCGCGCCCGTCACCTGGATATTGAATTCGTACTGGTGCGACCAGACCCAGGGCACGTCCCAGTAACTCACGTCCTGGCCGAGCATGGCCTTGGCCGCGGTCTGCGCCTGGTGACGCGCGTGCGTCCAGTTCTCCCAGCGCGTCCAGGTGCCGGCGATCTCGAAGGCCGTCACATCACCTGCCGCGTAGACCTCGGCTGCGCCGGTGCGGCCCTGCCCGTTGACCTGGATGCCCTGCAAGCGAATCGGCAGGCCCGCGTTTTCGGCCAGTTCGGAATTCGGAATCACGCCGACACCGGCAAGCAGCCAATCGGCCTCTACCTTCGAGCCGTCCTGCAATCGAATCAGCGCGCCTTCCGGCCCGCGGCGCGTGATCGATTCGATCACCACGCCGGTGCGCACATCCACGCCACGCGAACGATGCAGGTTCAGCAGCAGGTCCGACAGCTCGTTCGGGAAGAAGCGCGCCATCACGCGATCCGCCAGTTCCAGCACCGTGACCCTGCAACCCATGCCGAGCAGAGTCGAAGCGGCTTCCATGCCGATCACGCCACCGCCAATCAGCACGACCCGCGATCCGGAGTTCGCGCGCTTGCGCAGGCCGTCGGCATCGACTCGCGAGCGCAGGTAGTGCAGCGGCACACCTGACTGCTCGAACGGACCATGCAGGGTGCGCGGCCGCGTGCCGGTGACCAGCAGCGCGCGATCGTAAGCGTGGCGCTGACCCGAGGCCGTGCTCACCGAGTGCGTCGCGAGATCGAGACGGCTGACCGTGACGCCCAATTCGAAGTCGATCTGCTTCTCGCGGTACCAGGCCTCGTCGTGGAAGACGATCTCTTCGAGCTTCTGCTCGCCGTTGAGATAGGTCTTGGACAGCGGCGGGCGATCGTATGGCAGCTCGGTTTCCTCGCTGAGCATGAGGATGCGGCCGTCATAACCCTGCTCACGCAGTGTTTCGATTGCACTCACCGCTGCCCAGCCGCCGCCCACCACAACGATGTTCTGGATCGCGCCCATGTCAGGATGCCTTCTTGAACAGGATCGGAGTCTCGACCACGACACGGCCTTCGAGCTTGTCGAGCTGCTTGCTCACGGCCTCCATCACGAGCTTGTGATTGCGTTCCTTCACGTGGCCGTAGCCCTTGATGTCCTCGTACAGGCGCACCGTCTCGATCGCATCCGCTGCGTTCTGTGCCGTGAGCTTGCCAAGCACGCGCTCGACCAGGGCACGGTACTGCGGAATCAGCTCGCGCTCCATCTTCCGTTCGGCACTCATGCCGAAGATGTTGAGCGGCGTCTTGCGCAGAGCCTTGAATCGCGTGATCCAGCCGAACAGGAACAGCATGATGGCGCCGGAGAACGATCGCTTGATCAGCTCACCCTTGGAGTTGCGCCTCGAGATCAGCGGCGGCGCTAGGTGCAGGCGCAGCTTGTTATCGCCTTCGAACTCGCTCTGCAGCCGGCGCTGGAAATCGCCGTTGGAATACAGGCGTGCGACCTCGAACTCGTCCTTGTACGCCATCAGTCTTGCGAGCACGCGCGCGACGGTCTCGGTGAAGGCCTCGTGCTTCGACGTGCTGCGCACCTTGTCCACGAAGCCGCGGTACTCGCCCGCGTAAGCCGCGTCCTGCCAATCGGTAAGCAGCTTCTCGCGACGCGCGATGATCTCGTCCAGCGTCTGCGAGATCACTTCCGGCAGCGCGTCGCCGCGTGCCGACTGCGCGCGCTTCGCGACCAATTCATGATCGTGCGCGGCAAGGCGCCCCCAGTTGAAGGTCGTGAGATTGGCCTTCACCGCGACACCGTTGAGGCGAATAGCCTCCATCACGGATTCCAGCGCAACCGGCACCAGGCCTTTCTGCACGGCATAACCGAGCATGAAGATGTTGGTGCCAATGCTGTCGCCCATCAGTTTCAAGGTCAGATCGGTGCCGTCCACCGAATGCACGAAGGCATCGCCCGCGTGCTTGCGCAGACTCGCGACCATCGAGGCCTGGCCGAAGTCGATCTTCATGTTGGTCTGGAACTGCGCCGTCGGCACCAGATCGCTGTTGACCACGACGTGGCCGGTGCCGACGCGCAAGGTCGAGAGCGCCATCGGGCCCGCGCTCACCACGAGGTCGCAGCCGAGCAGCAGGTCGGTGGAGTCCTGCCAGAGACGCGGCGTATACAGCCCATCGTCGAGCTTCGCGATGCGGATGTTGCTCAGCACCGAGCCGCCTTTCTGCGCCATGCCGGTCACGTCCATCACGCTCGATGACTTGCCGTCCACGTGCGCGGCCATGCCGAGAATCGCGCCCACGGTCAGCACGCCGCTGCCGCCGACGCCGGTGAGCAGGATGTTGTACGGATGATCGACCGGCGACACCGATGGCACGGGCAGCTGCGCGAACAGTTCTTCGAGTTCGTCGCCCTTCGACTTCGGCTGTTGCGCCTTGCGCAGCTTGCCGCCGTGCACGGTGACGAAGCTCGGACAAAAACCTTCGACGCAGGAGTAATCCTTGTTGCAGCTCGACTGGTCGATATGCCGCTTGCGGCCGAACTCGGTTTCGATCGGCTGCACGCTCAGGCAGTTGGATTTCACCGTGCAGTCGCCGCAGCCTTCGCAGACATCCTGGTTGATGAAGACGCGCTTGTCCGGATCGGGGAACTGGCCCTTCTTGCGCAGGCGCCGCTTCTCCGCCGCGCAGGTCTGGTCGTAGATGATGGCCGTCACACCCACCACTTTCTGCAACTCGCGTTGCGTGTCTTCGAGCAGGCTGCGATGGCGCACCTCGGTACCTGCGGGCCAGCGCACGTCAGCCGGATACTTGTCCGGCTCGTCGGTGACGATGACGACCTTCTTCACGCCTTCCCAGTACAACTGGTTGGCCATCATCTCCACGCTCAGCTCGCCGTCCACCGGCTGGCCGCCGGTCATGGCGGTCGCATGGTTGTAGAGCAGCTTGTACGTGATGTTGGACTTCGCGCCGACCGAGGCGCGCACGGCGAGAATGCCGGAGTGGAAGTAGGTGCCGTCGCCGAGATTCTGGAAGGCGTGGTCCACGTCCACGAAATCCTTCATGCCGATCCACAGCGTGCCTTCCGCACCCATCTGCGCCGCCCACTGCGTCGCGCGCTGTGGCATCACCATCGGGATCATGCCGTAGCAGCCGACCCCGGTGAACGTGATGCTCTCGTCCACAGTCTTGGTGGAACTGTTGTGCGGGCAGCCGGAGCAGAAGTACGGCGTGCGGATCGTCTTGCTCGGGCCGATGGGGACCACCGCATTGCGTCGCGCCTCGAGCGCGTCCATGCGTTCCTTGAGCGCCGCGTCGCCGAGACCGATGGCGCGCAGGCGGCGCGTGAGAATGCTGATGACTTCGTTGACACTGCGCTCGCCGTGCGCGGGCACCAGCTCACGGCCCTGCTCGTCTTTCTTGCCGACGAACTGCGGGCGCTCTGTTGCGGGCATCGAATACAGCGCGTAGGCGAGCTGTTCCTCGATGACCGGGCGCTTCTCGTCCACCACGAGCACTTCCCGATGACCTCGGCAGAACGCGAGCGCACCCGATTCTTCGAGCGGCCAGACCATGCCCACCTTGTACAGACGGATCCCGAGTTCTTTTGCGCGATGTTCGGTAATGCCCAGCTCGCGCAATGCTTCGCGCACATCGAGATACACCTTGCCGGTCGTGACGATGCCCAGCCTGCGCTGCGGCGAGTCGAAGACCACCCGATCCAGTCCGTTCGCTTTCGCAAAGGCCTTGGCGGCGGGCAGCTTGTAGACCATCAGGCGACGTTCCTGCGGCAACGGGAAGTAGTCTCCCTTGAAGCAGTTCAGGCCCTCGGGCGGACGGTCAACCTCGGGCAGGATAATCTGCGGACGTAGCGGATCCAGCTCGATGGTGCCCGCGGCCTCGACCGTGTCCGTCACCGTTTTCAGACCGGCCCACAGACCCGCGAAACGCGACATCGCCCAGCCGTACAGACCGTAGTCGATGATCTCCTGCGTCGTCGCCGGATACAGCAGCGGAATCTGGCCCGCGATGTAGACGTGATCGGATTCCGCCGCGGTGATCGACGACTTGCCGCCGTGATCGTCACCGCAGAGGATCAGCGCGCCACCGTGCTTGGCCGCGCCGTCGTAATTGCCCTGCTTGAGCGCCTCGCAGGCGCGCTCCACGCCGAGGTGCTTGCCGTACCAGAGCGCGAACACGCCCTGCACCCTCGCTTCCTCGTAATAGTTGACCCACTGCGTGCCCTTGATGGCCGCCGCCGCCAGTTCCTCGTTCACGCCGGATGAGAACTTGATGTCGTTCGCGTCGAGGTGCTTCTGCGCGGCCCACAGCGCGCTGTCGTAGGTGCCGAGCGGCGAGCCGCGATAGCCCGTGATGAAACCCGCCGTGTTGAGACCCGCCGCCTTATCGCGCTGACGCTGCACAATCGGCAGACGCACCAGTGCCTGGAGCGCGGACAGAAAAATGCGACCCGATTCCTGGGTGTACTTGTCGTCCAGCGAGACAGCGTGCTTGGTCATGGAGATTTCAGATACGAAAGGGTACGCGTCAAAGATGGCGGCAAGCCGACCGGGATCAAACTGCCTCGACCCACACCACGTCGTCTTCGATGCTGACCGGAAAGGTCTTGATGGGATGCGTGCAGGGCATGGCGCAGGCCGCGCCGGTGCGGATGTCGAACTGCCCGTCGTGCCAGGTGCAGGTGACGATGTGCCCGTTGAGTTCGCCCTCGTCGGCCAGCGAGGCCTTGCCGTGCGTGCAGGTGTCTTCGGTCACGTAGTACGTGCCGTCGACGTTGTAGACCGCAAAGGGCGCGTGACCCTCGGCGCGGACCTGCAGCATGGCATCGGGATCGACCGCGTCGGTCGCACAGAGTCGAATCTTCATGAAAAGTCTGGGAGCTAAGATTTGGAGCCGAATTGTGGCGCGCGCTTCTCGATGAATGCACGCACGCCCTCGGCAAAATCAGCGTGGCTGGTGGTCGTGGCGACGCCGACGGCCTCCTGCGCAAGCTGCGCGGCGTACCCGTTCGCGAGCGCGCCGTTGACCAGTTGCTTGGTGATCCCCATCGCGCGACCCGGCCCCGCACTCAGCTTGTGCACCAACCCGTCCACCGCGGCGTCGAATCCGGCGTCATCGACCACGCGATTGATCAGGCCCCAGCGCTCCGCATCCTCGGCCGAGAAGCGATCACCGAGCAGCGCGATTTCCTTCGCGCGCTTCAGACCCACCGCTCGCGCCGGCCAATAAGTACCGCCGCCGTCGGGAATGATGCCGAGCTTGATCTGCGACTGGACGAAGAACGCGCTGCGCGACGCAATCGCCAGGTCAGCGGCTGCCACCCAAGACACGCCCATGCCGGCGCACGCGCCCTTCACCGCGCAGACGAAGATCTGCGGCATGCGTTCCAGCAACAACATCATCGGCGTCACTGCGTGGACACGGCCTTCGAACTGGCTGCCGCGTTCTTCAGGCGATAGGTCCAGCACCTCGCCGAAAGCTTTCACATCGCCGCCAGCCATGAAGTGATCGCCCGCGCCGCGCAGCAGTACGACGCGGATCGAGGCGTCGTGCTCCACGGATTGCAGCGCCTCGTACATCGCCTTATTCATGTCCCGCGTCACCGCATTGCGGGCCTCGGGACGGTTCAGCGTGATGATCAGCGCGCCGTCCTGGCACTCAAAGAGAACGTCGGACATGACTCAGACTCCGCGGTAAACGGGTTTGCGCTTCTGCGTAAACGCTTCGACGGCTTCGCGAGCATCGTCGGACACCATGCATAGTTCCTCGGCCGCGAGCGCGCTCTCGAACGTATCGGCCATTGCACGCTGCGCATAGGTGATGAGCGCGCGCTTGGTGCCGCGCACCGCGAGCGGCGCAAGGCGTGAAATCTTCAGCGCGAGCTTCTCGGCAATCGGCAGGATTTCTTCCGCACTCTCGACCAGGTCCGTCGCGAGGCCGAACTGGTAGGCACGCTCACCGTCGATACGGTCCCCTGTGAGCAGGAAGCGCTTCGCGCGGGTGAGGCCCATTGCGAGCGGCCAGCCGACGCAGCCGCCGTCACCCGCGGCCAGGCCGATGGCGACATGTGGATCGGTCAAGCCGCTGTTCTTCGCCACCACCACGATGTCGCAGAGCACGGCGATGGTCGCGCCCAGGCCAGCCGCATCGCCCTGGACCGCAGCAATCACCGGAATCTCGATGGAAATCAGGCCATGCGCCAGTTCGCGTGCATCATGAAACATGCGGCGGCGGCGAGCCGGGTCGGTACGCAGGCGATCCACTTCGGCCAGATCACCGCCGGCCGAGAAATGCTTGCCCTCGGCGGCAATCAGCACCACGCGCGCCGTCGGGTCGCGGTGCACGGCGAGCAGTGCGTCCTCGAATTCCTCGTGCGCTTCGAGGTCCATGCGGTTGAGCAGCGCGGGGCGGCTCAGCGTGATGCGCACGATGCCGTCGCGGGCCTCGTAACGGAGCGTCTTGAATTCTGCGGTCATGCGGGAGCCTGGCGGGCGCGTTGTATAACGTCCGTTATATTAGCTCGCGGCAGGACGCTTGAAAAGCAGACCGGGTCTTGTGCTCAGCGCTGGCCCGGCTTGACGGGAATGGTGTAGTTCAGGGCAGTCCGACCGCCGTCGACGTAAACCGTCTCGCCGGTCATGAAACTGGCGTCGTCCGACAGCAGGAACGCGGCGACCGAGGCCTGCTCCGAAGGATCGGCAAACCGGCCCATTGGCGTGCGCGAAATGATCGGCAGGATGATGTCGTCACGGTCCCAGACCGCATCCGCCAACGCCGTGCGCGTCGGCCCGGGAGCCAGCGCGTTCACGCGGATACCGTGCGGCGCGAGGCCGACGGCCATGGCGCGCGTCAGCCCGTCCAGCCCGCCCTTGCTCGCGCAATAGGCCGCCTGCTGCGGTCCGCCGAGGCGCGCGCTCGTCGAAGTCACGTTCACGATGACGCCGCCACCGGTCTTGACCATCTCGCGCGCGACGGCCTGGCCAAGCAGGAAGGGGCCGGTCAGGTTGATCGCGAGGACGCGCTCGAAGCGTTCGAGCGGCAGGGTGAGGAAATCATCGTTCGGCGCGATGCCCGCGGCGCAGACACAGCCGTCGATACGGCCATGCGTATCCACTGCGAGCTTCACCAGCGCCTCGATATGCTCGACGCTGGACGCGTCACCCGCCAGGAACAGGACACTCGCGCCGTTTCCGCGCAGCTGGGCGGCGAGGGCCTCGCCCTTGTCGACCACGATGTCCGTGGCGACGACTCGCGCACCCTCTTCAACGAGCCGCCGCACGCAGGCCGCACCGATGCCGGTGGCGCTGCCGGTGACGATGATGACCTTGTCCTGCAGTCGCATGCCCTTCACTCACGTCTCCCCAAAATGATTCAAGCCTGCTGCTTGATGGCGCGGACGGTAGCCCACCAGGTGACGACGATCCAGCCGAAGAACGCGAGCGCCGGTATCCAGAAGCCGATCAGACCGTTCCACGCGAACGGTCCGTCGTGGAAGAACGGCAGCAGCGCGGTGGGCAGAAAACCGGTCGCGGCCCAGAAGCAGACGTACGCCAGCCAGCGGGGATAGACCGGCTTCGCGCTCTTGTCCGACAGGATGCAGATGCCGAGAGCAACGTTCTGCAGTAGCCCCGGCGGGAACATGCCGATGAAGGTGAGCCAGGCGAAATCGTTCACGAGCTGCAGGGTCTCCGGCGAAACCTGCTCCGGGCGATAGGCCAACGCGAGCCAGATATATGCGGGAATGATCAGCGCGATGAGGCCGCCGGTCGATGCCGCCATCTGCACGGTACTCAAGGGATGGATCGCGCCTTCGATTCTTTGCATCTGCATCTTGATGGCCGCCGCAAACGACCACCAGAGCACCGAGCCCAGCGCCATCACCGTAGCGCCGATACGAATGCGCGTCTGGTTGTCCTGGAACATCTGCGAGATGTTGGCCGCGTCCGCGCTGGGATCGACCAGCGGCATCCAGCCGGCGATGCCGAAGATGCCGATGCTCAGCAGCACGGCAAAGGCGATGCCGCTGTGAGCGCAGAGTAGTTGCGTGTTCTTGTTCAAGGGATGTTTCCTATTGAGACTTACGTAATTGAGTCAAGGCAAAACAATTCAAAACTGTCCTTCCCACGAGGGCGGGAATCCAGTCCCTTCTGCCCCAACGGCGTTTGGGGTTGCGGGCGAAAACTGGATGCCCGCCTTCGCGGGCATGACGCATATGTTTTTTCGGTGAATGCGACAGCCCAACACCTTCAACTCGAAGGCCACTCGCAATCAGTCGAACCTCAGCGCAAGGCTGAGTCCGTAGGTTCTCGTCATGCCGGTGTAGCGCGAGATCGCGTCGCCCGGGTCGAACACGCTCACGGTGTAAAACTCGTCGAAGATGTTGCGACCCCAGGCGGTCACTTCCCAGACGCCGTCGTTGCGTCCTACACCCAGCCGCAGATTGGTGACGCCATAGGCGTCGTGCTCGAAGAAGTCATCGCCGCCGAGAACCGAGTTGGTGCTGCCCTTGTGGTTGTAGTCCGCGCCCACCGTCATATCCAGCGACTGGCTGACCGCAAAAACATAGTTGGCCAGCAGCGCGTACGAGAACTCAGGCGTGAAGTTGAAAGCGTTGCCGGCGAAGTCGCGCTCGTCTCCCGCCTCGTCTATGCCGACGAACTCCTTGACCTCGGTCTTGAGGTAGGAGGCGGACGCGGAAAGGAACAGGCCGCTCAGAGGGCTGACTTGCAGCTCCAGTTCCGCGCCCAGCACTTCAGACTTCGGCGCGTTCTTCAGAATCGGCAGCGGGCCGAACAGCGGATCGACCACCCGGTTGAGCAGTTGCTTGTCCTTGTAGTCGTAATAGAACAGTGCGTAGTTCAACTGCACGTCGCGGTCGAACAGGGTCAGCTTGCCCCCCGTCTCGATCGCGTCGAGCTGCTCCTGCGTGACCGGCTCGAGCTGACCTGAGTTGGACGCGCTGATCGCCGGGAAGCTGCCGGATTTGAAGCCGCGACTGTAGGAGACGTACAGCAAGGTGTCGTCGTCGGGCTTCCAGTCCAGGGCCGCGCGCCCGGAGACATTGTCCTCGTCGAGCTTGCCGCTGTAGGCGCCGGCGTTGTTGGTTTCGGGATCGACGGTGAAGCACTCGCCAGGCTTGGCGAACACGGTGGGAATCCGGCTGCCAGGGTTCAGCACCGGGCCGGCCAACTGGATCGCAATGATGACGGGCGCAAAACCTATCCCCTTGGTGCGCTCGGGGCTGTCGGCGGAACAGCCGGTGTAGTCGCGCACCTCGTTGGTATAGCGCAGACCGAGCGTGGTCTTGAGCGTATCGGTGACCGGGATGTCGAGGTTGCCGAAGACGGCGTAGGTATCGGCCACCTGGTCGGCGAGCACGGTGATGGCGTCGGTCACGAGCGGATCACCCGGCAAAATCGGCAAGCCAGACAGCGCGCCCAGCCCGAGCTGCGTCAAAAACGCTTCATAGGCCTCACGCGCTTCCGGCGACACCCCCGGTCCCGGCACGATGAACACCGCGCTGTTGGTGTCGGTAAAGAACTCCAGATCTTCGCGCACGTGGTCGGAGCTGTGAAACAAACCTAGCTGCCACTTACCGTCCTCCAGCCAAGTGCCTGCGAGACGCGCTTCGAGGTTGTAAGCAGTTGTGTGTGCGTAGAGGCGGTTCTCTACGTTGATGACCGAGAGGCCGTTCTGTGGCAGCAGGCTGTTGTCGGACAGATAATCCTGGTAGGCGCCCTGCAAGGTGAGCGTGCGCGTATCGTCGATGGCCCAGTCGGCGCGTACCGAGCCCATGTAGAACGAGTCCTTCAGCTCCCACGGAAATTCCGTAGGCCAGTCGGCAACGCGATTGTCATCCGTGTTTCGCGGCACCAGCGGATGGTTTCGTACATCGGGATGCAGTCCGAGATTTCCGAGAATGGGATTCTGAGCGTCGATACCGATGGCCTGCGGCACCTGCGGCTCGCTGTGATCTCGCCAGCCCTGGAGCATGAAGCGGATGGGCAGGTTCTCGCTGGCGTTCCAGTCCACGATCAGGCGCGCCGACTGCTTGTCGATCTTGCCCAGTTCGTCGTCGGGCCGGGTCAGGCTGTATTGCCAGCCTTCCTGCGAGCGGATATCGCGCACCGCGAACCTGGCGTTGACGGTGTCCGTGAGTGCGCCGCTGACGAAACCCTCCACGTCCGTCGTCTGGAAGCGGCTGTAGCTCGCGGTGCCGCCAGCCTCGAACACGCTGTCGGGCTTGCGGGCAACGTAGTTCACCGCGCCACCGGTCGTGTTGCGCCCGTAGAGCGTGCCCTGCGGACCCTTCAGAACTTCGACTCTCTCGATGTCGAGGTTCGCGCCCTTGGTCATCACGTCGAAAGGGAAATTCAGTTCGTCGATGTAGACGCCGACGGTGGAACTCGCGGTCTGGCTGGTTTCGTTGAAGCCGATTCCGCGCAAGGTGTAGACCGGCTTGTTGAAGCCCGCGTTGGACACCGACAGTCCCGGAATCACGTTGCCCAGATCGCGCGTGTCGGTGATGCCCAACTCCTGCAGCGCCTCGCCGGAAAAGGCGCTGATGGCGATGGGCACGTCGTTGATCGCCTCCTCGCGCCGCTGTGCAGTGACCACGATCTCGCCGCCGAGCGCGGAGCGCGTGTTCTCCGCGGCGGGTTCCGGTTCGGGCTGGGCCGCGGGAACGTCAACCGGAATCGTGTCCAGAACTTCGGCCGATGAATCCGTCTGTTCTTCGACCGGCTCCTGCGCAAGCGCAGCACCCATCCCGGCGGCTACGGCCGCGAGCAGGATCAGCCTCCTGCCCGATCTCTTCGACTTGCGCATTCCCTTCCTCCCGTTTGTAACGTCTGTTATGAGTGCTACGCTATGCCAAGCGATGACTTGGCTTCAACTTTGTTTTGGCTTGGAGACCGCATGGCCCCGAAAGACGAAAGGCTGTTCGAGCGGGAGGACGCGCCGGCCCGCCGCAGGCCGTCCCAGGCACGGGCGGAACAGACCGTCGAGCGCATCAAGCGCGCGATGCTGGAACTCATCGACAACGAAGGCTATGCCGCCGCCAGCACCAACCGCATCGCCGAGCACGCGAAGGTCAACATCGCCTCGCTCTACCGTTACTTTCCGAATCGGCAGTCGATTGCGCTCGCGCTGTACGAGAGCGCGTCCGCCGGATTGGCGCGACTGACCCACGACTGGCTCACCGCCAACATGTCCACGCCGGTGGAGAGCGGCATGAAGAAACTCGTGATCCTCATCATCGACTACGTGGATCGCGAGCAGGTCGCGCTGTTGCGGCTGCGCGACGAGGTTCCCGAACTGCGCGAGCGAACCCGGCCGATGTCGCTGGAGACGCTCGCCTACCACCCCAGCCGCCTCTACCTCGAACGCCAACTCGGCCCGATCGACAATGCCACGATGAACCGCAAGATGTTCTTCGTGCAGAACCTGGGCATGGGGCTGATCCGGCAATTCGTGCTGGACCGGCCGCCGGGATTGAGCAAGGCGCAGTTCGCGGCGGAGCTGACGAATCTCATCATCGTCTACCTGCGGAGCCCCGCGGCCGCCAGGGCCTGAGCGGGTTCGCGGCTCACCGGAGAACTCGGGGCGCACCCCTGTAGCCTTGGCTTGCGGCCCGTGGACGGTTAAGGTGTTCGCCTTACATATCCCGCGACCCACGGCCGCATGACCTCGTATTTCACAATGGCCCAGCTTATTGTTCCTAAGGATTCAGCCTTAACTTCTCAGAGTGCCGCAACCCGTTCTCGCCTCATCAAGACGGCAGAGCAACTGTTTTCGGAGCGCGGCATCGAGCGGGTTTCGCTGCAACAAATCAACACCGCGGCGGGGCAGAAGAACAAGAACGCGGCGAACTACCACTTCGGCGACAAGCGCGGTTTGCTGGTGGCCATCCTGGACAAGCACCAGCCTGCGGTGATCCGCCGGCGCGACCAGTTGCTGGACGAGATGGACGCTAAGGGAGACGGCAGCGTCACCAGTCTTGTCCGCGCGCTGTTGTATCCGATGGCGGAGAAGTTGTTCGATGGCGACGGCGGACGCGAATACATCCGCATTGCCGCCGAACTGTCCGCGTCCTATGCCGCGGTGCTCAACGGCCTGCAGGTCGATCTGCTGGATCTGGGAGCCTTCGAACGGGTGACGGCCGCGCGACGCCGCTTGACACAACATCTGCCGGAACCGGTGGCGCAGCAGCGCGTGCGGTTCGCGGTCAGCCTGATTCTCAACGGCCTGGCGGATCAGTCGCGTGCGCTGGACGCGGGCGATAAAGGCCCCGCCGCCGACACGGAACTGCTGATCCGCAACCTGGAGGATTGCCTGGTTGCGCTGTCCAACGCACCGGTCTCGGCCGCGTCCGAAGAGGCCCTGCTCAGGAGCACCGGCAAGCGCAAATCGACCGCGCGCAGCCGGAGTGCGAAGTGATCCGCGGCAGGTTTGTCGCGCTGAGCCTGGTGCTGGCGACGTGCGGAGTCCGCGCCGGTAACGGGTTGAACGATATCGGCTACGGCGCCGAGTCCGCGGCCCTGGCCAGCGCCGATCTGGGCCTGGCGCGCGACACCTCGGCCATCAACACCAACCCGGCAGGGTTGACCCAAATCAAGACCCAGATGTTCGACGTGCTGATCGAACCCTATGCCTACACCGGCAACCGGCACACCGACGAGCTGGGCAACGACGCGGCGCCGAACAACACTTTCGGCGTTGCAGCCGGCGGTGGCTACGCGCGGCGGCTGGCGGGCACGAACGTCGTCGTGGGACTGGGCTTGTTCGCGCAGGGTGGAGCGGGACTGGTCTACAAGGACCTCATCACGCCCTTCACCGAGACACACGACGAAATCTCCGGCCTGGCCGGCTCGTTCAAGGTTGCGCCGGCGATCGCGTGGCAGCTCAACGACCGATGGAGCGTGGGCGGCGCGCTGGGCGTGCTGTACTCCACCTCGCGCCAGAAATTTTTTCCCAATACCTCGACGCCGGAGTTCCAGGGCTTTCGTGCGGACGGTCTCAGCGGCGTGTCGGTCAACGCGAAAGTGGGCGTGCAATTCCGGCCCTCGCCGGACTGGGTGATTGGCGCGGCGTACACGAGCAAGGCGCCCATCCGTCTCGAAGGCGGCAGCGTGACGGTCAACAACACGGGAACGGGCGGAGGCTTCGTTCGCTATCGCGACGCGGAGCAGACCGGCCTCTCCTTTGCGCAGGACTTCGGCGTAGGCGTGCTGTACCGGGTCAATCCGCGCTGGGCGGTGGTGGCGGACGCCACCTGGGTGGATTGGTCGTCCGCCCTGAAATCGACGCGGCTGCGAGCCACCAACCCGGACGATCCGTCCGCGAAACCGGTCTTCGATCCCCCGGCAGCGCCCCTGAACTGGCGTGACCACACGCTGTTCTCCACCGGCACGATCTACCAGTGGACTCCCGCCACCGAGTTGCGCGCGGGGTACAGCTATGCTCGCGACCCGACGTCCACTGAGGACCTCAACCTGACCCTGGCCATCAACGCCGAATCCACGATCACCGGCGGCTTCGCGCACCAGTTGAGCCCGCTCTGGCTGCTCAGTGTTTCCGCCGCGTACCAGCCGTCGGAGAAGGACCGCTACGAGAATCCGCTGACCGGAGCCTCTTCGGAGCGCTGGGCCGCCGCGGCGCTGTACATCACGTTCAGCCGCCGCTGGTAGTTGGGATGGGGACGCTCCCCTTCGATCGGAATCCATTCGGCGCTGGTGTAGCCCAGAGCCAGGGTCCGGCCGGGGCGGTGCCGAAAAATCTTTCCTCAGGAGCGTCCGGCGTTGCCGGTACGAACGACGAGGTGCGCGGGCGTCGAGCCGCACCAGAAGCGGCCCACTTCCTTACTTCATAACAGTCGTTATATAGTGACGAAACAGGTTCGTCTGCGAACGAATCATGTAGGGACGGAGAAGAACACGGCATGACCGGCAAACGAGCACTCGTCGTAGGCGGCGGACCGGCAGGCGCGTCGGCGGCATTCCGGCTCCAGCGCGCCGGGGTGCAGGTCAGGATGATCGAGCGCGATGCGCGCATCGGCGGTCGCACGCGCACCGAGCATATCGACGGCTATATCGTCGATATCGGAGCGGGACTCCTCCCCGGCACTTACCAAGCGGTGTACCGGCTGATGCAGGACGCCGGTCTTGCAAATCAGCTCGCGCCGATGACTTCACCAACGGCCGTGATTCGCGACGGACGGCTGCACTACCTGGAGTTATCGAACGCACTGCGGTCGATGCTCGGCACCCAACTGCTGGGCCTCAATTCCAAGCTGCACTTCGCCGCAATTGGCTTGAAGGCGCTGGGCATGTGGAAGACGCTGGGGTTCGATTCCCTGGCCGGCGCTGCGCCCTACGACACAGAAACCCTCAGCGACTACGCCGAGCGCTCGCTGACACCGGAGCTATACGAGTACCTGGTCAATCCCACCGAGAAAATGCTGTACACGATCTCGGGCAGCGAGGCCTCGGTCGTGGATTTCTTCTGGTGCGTTAAGAACCTGTTGCATCCGAAGGCCTACTGCGTGAAGGGCGGCATGGATTGCGTGGTCACGGAGGTGTCGCGAAACTTCGAAGTGGCGACGGAAACCGAGGCGCTGGGCGTGACCGAAGTCGGCAACCAGGTCGAAGTGCGGCTGCGCGACAAGCTGGGCCGCGAGACCACGGAGAGCGTGGACTTCTGCGTGATCGCTACGCCGGCACGCGATGCCCCGAAAATCGACCGCGGCTTGTCACAGGCGAGCCGGCAGTATCTGGAAGCGCTGGAATATTCGACGCTCACCGACCTGCACCTGCGCCTGCGCGAACGGCCCGACGAGAAAGCCGTACTCATCATGGTGCCGGATGCCACCGACCCCGATCTGGCCGGCATCGTCTTCGAACACAACAAGGGCGTGGATCGCGCTCCCGTGGGCAAGGGTGCGATCTCGGCCTACTTCATGCACCGCTGGGCCAGGCAGGTTTATGCGCTGCCCGACGAGGAGATCTATCGCCGTGGCATGGCCAAGATCGAGCGTGTATTGCCCCGCATCGGCAAGCTGGTAGAAGGCTATCTCGTGCAGCGCTGGGATTACGCCGCCACCGTTTCGTCGCCCGGTCATTACAAGAAGCTGGCAGGCTTCGTCGAAGGCTTGAACATGAGGCGCCGCGTACAGCTTGCAGGAGATTATTTTTCGCTGGCTTGCGTCAACAGCGCAGTGACTTCGGGCGAGATCGCGGCGACACGGCTGGTCGAGAGTTATCTGTAGGAGTGTTGCATGAGCAATCTATTGATCGTCCGCAGCTACGAGCTGGTCACGCTCGCGATCTACCTCGCGTCCTTCTTCTGGCTGCTGCGCCTGCGCAATCCGGTCTACATGGGCGCACTGGTCGGCGCGACCTTCGTCTTCGGGTTCGACTGGACCTACTGCGCCAAGTTTTTCTTCAACGTCACCTACAACCCGGATCTGATCTGGATTCCAGGTCTGGAAATCATGGGCATCCGCGAACCGCTGGCGATTCCCTTCGCCTACGGCATGGCCTTCGGCCCGTTCACCGTGATGCTGGTGATGATGCGCGAGCAGCTCGACCGCATGTTCGGCATCTGGAACTACGCGGCGGTCTGGGTCGTCGGCGCTGTCGGCGTGATGCTGTACGAGGTTCCGGTCGTCCACATCCTGCACATCTGGACCTACAACCAGTTGCCGGAGCACCTGATCTGGGGCGTGCCCTGGTCGGACATTCCGCTCGCCGGAAATCTGGTCGGCATCAGCTATGCAGTGCTGCGCTGGATGGAACGCTGGGCACAGATTCCCGCCGGCGCGGGCTTCAACCTGCGGAGCGAGAACACCTGGAAAGGCATCGTCATGGGCGGCCTCGCACCTTGGGCGGCGTTCTACATCACCTTCGTGATCCACTTGTTCTGGTATTCCTACGCCGAACCTTGGGTCGATGTCGGGCGACCCTTTTAGAGGAGCGCGTCGATGAAGCTCCTGAACCCCGACAACAGCGTACTGATGGAAGTCAGCGAACTGCGCCGCGACGGTAGTAACCTCGTCATCAAGGGTTCGATCATGGGTTCCATGCCGGTGCACGCCGTGCTGACTCCCAGCGAGGCGCGCAGTGCCTTCGGGCTGCTGCGTCTGCGTTTGTGGCTGTTCCTGTTCTCGATGCTGTTTCGTTCCTGATCCGTTTCTTTTCAGCGCGGCATCGCAGATACCGTCGGGATGTCTTTGGTGAGCGGGCCGATCACAAGCTGAGTCTTCGCGCCATGCAGAAAATCGACGTCGAGCGCCTGATGACCATTGCAGCCGCGGCCTTCGCGCGCCACGGCTTTACCGGCGTGGGCATGCGCGAGGTATCGCGCGAGTGCGGCGTCAGCCTGCCGACGCTGTACTACTACTTCGGGTCCAAGGAAAAACTGTTCGAAGCGGTCTGCCGCGATCGATACCGGAAGGCACTCCTTCACGTGCGCTCGGCTCTCGATTTCGATGCGCCGCTGGAAACCCAGATCGAAACCCTGGCGGGACGCCTGTTCGATCTGCTGACCGGCGACCAGACGCTGTTCCTGCTGCTGCGCCGCGACCTGATCGAGGGCAGCCTGTCGCGGCGCGAGTTCCACTCGCGGCTGCATTACGAGGGCATGATCGACATGCTCGGCCGCGTGCTGGCCAAGCGTTTCGACGAAACAAAATCGGCGCGCCTGGCGTTCACCGCGGCGGCGCTGATTTTCGGCTACTGCGAGTTCGTTCTTCTCACCCGTGAAGATGCGAACACCGAGCAGCGTCGGCGCGCGAACCTGATCGACACGTTGAAGACTTTGCTGAAGTAGCTGAGGTAGGTTGGGGTGGCCGATAGCGAACCCCAACACCGCGTCGCCCATTGAGCCAGGAGTGTTGGGGTTCGCAAGCTCACCCCAACCTACCCGACATCAGCCGGCTCTCAAGGAAGTCACGGAAGCTCAGCGCCGGGCGGCCAGCCACCCGCTCGACGGTGTCAAAGGTATCCGCCACCTCCGGCACTTCACCGCGATTCACCGCGTCGGCGTAGTCGACCAGCGCGAGCGCGTATTCGGGCTCGCGGCCCTGTGCGGTCAGGCGCTCCATCATTTTCTCGCGCGGCGTGATGCCGATGGTGTGCCGCTGACCGGTGATCTCGGAACACCACTGCGCGATCTGCTCGACGCTCGCTGCTTCCGCAGCAAGCGGATAGGTCTTGCCCGCGTGGGCGGCGGGATTGCGCAACGCTGCGGCTGCCACGGCAGCGATGTCGGAAGTGGCGATCCAGGACACCGGCACAGTGATGCGGTTGAAGATCGTGCAGCTCACGGGGTCGCGCTGCACCAGCAGGTTGTCCATGAAGTAGTTGGGCTGCAGGTGCGTGAACGCCAGGCCCATGCGCTCGACGTAGGCCTCCACCAGAAAATTCCACGCAATCACTGGCCACGGTGTATCCGGCCTGCCGAAAGCGCCGATGGTGACAATGTGCCTCACGCCTACACGCTTCGCAGAATCGGCGACCAGCTTGCCGTGCATCATCTGCTTGAGTGTGTACGGCCGCAGCAGGAACACCGAGTCCGCGCCGCGCAGCGCGCTGTCGAAATCCTGCCAACGGTCGAAGTCGAAAGGCACCGGTTCCAGGCCGAGACTTTTCACCTGATCGCTCGAACCTTGCGAACGCACACCGACTTTCACTTTCAGTCTGCCGGCGGCGTGATCGGCTTGCAGTTCGCCCAGCAGCGAGCGCCCGATGTTTCCGGTCGCACCGATCAGAAACGCTGTCTGCGTCACGGCGTCTCTCCGGCGAGAGTGCGGCCGATGATGTAGCCGAACGTCATGTTCTGCGAATGGAAAGCACCGTTGGCAAAGCCCAGTCCGGACCACAGGGAATTCATGTCGAGACCGCAGACGTGCAGACCCGCAATCGGCTGGTCCTGCGCGGTCAGCGGCTGGCCCAGCATGTTCACGCGCAAGCCCAGCGAGGAGCAGACATCGCCCGGATAAATTTTCACGGAGTAGAACGGCGCGTTCGCAATCGGGCCGAGGCAGGGATTGGGCTGATGCCCGGCGTCGCCCATCGCGCGATCGAAGGCAGACGCGCCCTTGCCGCAATCGGTATCGACGCCGCTACGCGCGAACTCGTTGTGGCGCGCCGCGGTCTGCTCCAGACCTGTCGCATCCACGCCGATTTTTGCGGCGAGTTCGGACAGCGTATTCGCACGCGTGAAGTAGCCGGCACGACGCATCTTCCCCAGTCGTATGCCGAAGGGATACACCAGCCCGATGCCGTAGCGCTTGATGAAGCGATGGTCGCAGATCAGCCAGGCCGGCACGGAACCCGTCGCGTGCATGGCCGCGCCGAGCTCGAGCGCAGCTTCGTTGCCGAAGCGCTTCCCCGCCGCATTCACCGCGATGCAGCCGGGCTTGGGAATGTCAGTGTAGAAATGCGGGACTTTCACTAACGAGCCGTCGGGCTTGTCCAGCTTCGATACCACGCACCAGAAACCATTGCGCGCGGCTTGCGGCTCCATCACCGCGCCCACACTCTGAGCCATGCTCTGGCCGTCGCCGGTATTGCCGTCGACGACCATGCTCAGATGATTCTCCGCGTGCGGGTAAAGCTGGGCGCGCATCTCGGCACTGCCGGCGAAACCGCCGGTGGCGAGCACGACGCCCTTGCGCGCGTGAATGCTGTGCTCCTGACCGTCGCGTATCACGACCAATCCGGTCACCCGCTCGCCCGTCTTCAACAGCCGCACTGCGGAGGTCTCGGGCCAAAGCATTACACCCGCATCGACCGCTGATTTCAGCAGGCGAGCGGCCAGCGCATTGCCCATCGTCAGCCGCGTGCCGCGACCGAAGCGCAACAAATCCACGGCGTAGCGCATGAACAGCTTGGCCATGTGCTTGAACGAAGGCCAGGACTTGAACACGGCCATCGCGTGCATCAAATCCAGCGGCGACATCATCATGCCCCAAGGAGCGTTGAAACTCGTGAGCGGCGGGTTGAGCCGATCGAGATGAGGTCCCAGCAGGCGGCCGTCGTAAGGCACCGAGCCAAGCGAGCGCCCACCGACCAGCGAACCCGGCGCATCCATGCGGTAGTCCGGCGCCGGGCTGCGCGGCATGAAGCGCACCTCGGTCTTGGCAAACATGAAGTCCAGCATCTTCTGCGCGTTGTCCAGAAACGCGCCGTACAAGTCCTTGCGCAGATACGGACCGACCACCGCGTTGGCGTAAGTCTCCGCCGCCTCGCGGCTGTCCGATAGGCCGATCTGCTGCATCAGCTTGTTGGCCGGCACCCAGCAGCCGCCGCCCGACCAGGCGGTGGTGCCACCGAAGTAGCGCGACTTCTCGACCAGCAGGACTTTCAGTCCGGCGTGTGCCGCGACAATCGCCGCCGTCATGCCGGCGCTGCCGGAACCTGCGACGACGACGTCGAACTCAGTCTGCTCTGCCACTCGTTATCCCGTGATGACTTTCACCGGATTCATGAACGTGTCCATCTCGGGGATTGCGCCCCAGAGATCGAAGTTCTCCGGCGCCGAGGACATGCGTCGCGGCTCGCGCGGATTGAGTTCAGGAAACTGCTCCATGCCCAAGGTGTATTCCCAGACCATGTTGTCCGGATCGTAGATGTAGAGATGAATACTGCCGGACGTGGGATGACGGCCCATGCCGAACTGCACCTTCACGCCCATGCGCTTGACCCGGTTGAACAGCTTGCCGATGTCGTCGATGGTGTTGACCATGAAGGCGACGTGGTGAAAGCCGAGCTTGCCGCCCGGATGACTGACCGGCGCGAAACTGTGGTGATTCGGATTCGGCCGCGCGCGCAGCAGCGCGATGGGCCAGCCTTCGAGGTAGTCGGAGACGGCGAAGCCCATGTTCTCGACCATCATGTCAGCCGTCGCCTTGGCATTCGGTAGCAGCAGGCCGAAGTGCATCCCGCCCTGGAATTCCGTCATGCGGTTCTTCAAGGGCGAAGAGTTGTAGGACATGCGCGCGTAGTACTCCCACTCGGTTCCGTTGACGGGCTCGCGTATGCGCAGCGCGCGCTCCAGGCCTAGCTCCTTGGTCTCCTCGGCCGCGACCCACTTCGGCGCCCAGCCGAGCTTGGAGAAATGCGCGAAGGCCAGGTCCAGATCGTTCTCGGTCTCGAGCTCCAGCGCGGCGCGCACGAAGGCTGGCACCGACGCCGGGCGCAGGAGGATGTCGTGATGCTTCGGCCCGCAGCGGAAGAAACGCCCGCCGCCGGCCGTCGTGCCGGCGGGATCGAGCGCAAACACTTCGGTCGCGAAGTGCGTGGTCTTTTCGATGTCGGTTACATCGAGCACGAGGTAGCCGAAACGGCGGTGACGGAAGGGAAGCGGGGGCATGGTTAGCACTCCAGAGTGAGTTGAGGCTTAGAGCAATACACAAAATGAGACTGTCATTCTGAGCGCAGCGAAGAATCTTACCTCCGACCACGCGCTGCTCCGAAAGAAGATCCTTCGCTGCGCTCAGGATGACAGCTACAAGATGATGGTAAGTCGGCCTTGGTCATACAAACTATTCAGGTCAAGGATGATGCGCTTCTGCACGATGCGTATGCCCTCGGCCTCGGGCACCAGCCGGTAGCGGTACTCGCCCATGTAAACCGTGGTCGTGTCTTCCTTGGTGCGATAGACCGCGAAGTTCGCGCGCACGTTCGTCTGGCCGTTGTCGCCCGCACTCGGACGCACGTTGCTAACCATGTGACGCGTCTTGGAATGCGGGTACTCCGCATGCGCCGTTTTCTTCATGAGCCGCGTGGCGCGGCCACGGATGCGATCGATCTTGTCGGCCACGAGGAACAGCGTCTTGGCGGGATCGGCGTTGACCGGATCGGGCGACGCGGGCGAAGTCACTTCGTAGATCGCGTCCTCCTGGTAAAGCCGCGTCCAGGCTTCGAGCTTCCAGTCGTCGAGCAGTTCAGCTTCGTGGAACAGGAAGTCCTCGACCTCAACCCTGCTCAGCACGACTGAGTCTCGAGCGTGTCGATGCCGCGAATCACGCGATCCCACTGGTGCCAGTAGGCCTGCATGTGCACCTCGCTGTCGGGCGGCCCGGACGCGCCCGCCGGACTAGTCTCCCAGTTCATGCCCTTCGAGAGCTCGGTCCATTCGACCGGTGTGTGCTCGATGCCGCGCTGGCACATCTCCAGCATCTCGATATCGTCGGGCGAGCCGAAGCCGGCGGGCCCGAGGAAGGAAATGAAGTTGTCGAGACGGATCGCACGCAAGGCTTCCGACTCCTCCGACGGGCCCAGTGCCCAGGCGCTGACTTTCATGAAGTTCGGCGACTCGGGTTCGATCACGCGCACTGTCACCGCGAGGATGTCGTTGATGACGAGGTTGGGAAAGATGACAAGATTCTTCTGCACCTCTGCGATGTATTCCGCGCGCTCCTTGCCGTATTTTGCTTCGAGCCAGGCGCGCTTGGCATCGATCTCTTTCTTCAGTTCCGGACCCCAGGACGGAATCCAGCGCGCGACGGGACGACCAGTCGGCACATAGGACTCCAGCACCGCGTGACCGTTGCCGAGCGCACGCGCCTGTCCCTGCGTAGAGAACGCCGCCATGGTCTGGTCGATCATGCCGGCGGCCGGCGTACCCGCGGCCTGGTCGCGCAGGAAATCGATGTACGAAGCGTGCACCGAGGTCAGGTGATAGCCGTCGTAACTGTTCTCGCACAGCAGCTTGTAGTTGGCGCGCACGGTGTACGTGTGCTCGCCCGGCAGGACGATCTGCCCTGCTTCGGACTGATCGAAGATCGCGTCGATCTGCGCGCGTGCGCCGGCCAGATAGTCGTGCAGGCTGATCGCCGCGGTGTTGAAGTTCACGAACCAGAACCCGCGGTAGTCCTCCAGCCGTGGCACTGCGCGCAGATTCAGATGCCCGTCGGCGTTCAGCGTTTCCGAATAGCCGCTCTGGGCACTGGTGGATCGCAGCTCGCCGCTGTTGGCGAACACCCAGCCGTGATAGGGGCAAACGAAATTGCGCGCCGTGCCATTGGCCTCGCGACACACCGGCGTACCCCGGTGCGTACAACTGTTGAACAGGGCGCGAACGGTGTCGCTCGCGTCCCGCACGAAAATGAGGTCGCGTCCGCCGACTCTGCGCGTCAGGAAGTCGCCCTTCTTTTTCAGCTCGGTGCCGTGGCCCAGGTAGAGCCAGCACTTGCCGAAAATCATTTCCTTCTCGCGCTCGAAGACCTCGCGGCTGCGGTAGGCGCTGCGATGCACGCGGAAGCTCTGGTTCGAAGGCCTGATCTGCACCAGCCCGGGGACCTCTTCGAATTTCATCGATCTCATCTCCGCAGACTCGTGGGTTCGAGTCAGCACAGCGAAACTATTGCCGTATATGATAGGGCTGTCAATTAAAACGCCGGGGGAGCGAAATGGCAGCGGACCAAGGCCAGCGAAAACTGGAAGGCCGGGTGGCCGTCATCACCGGGGCGGCACGCGGGCTTGGCGTGGCGCTGGCCACGCAGTTCGCGAAGGACGGCGCGAGAATCGTCATCGCAGACCGCAGCGGCGAGACTCTGCCCCAGGTTGCCGAACAGCTTCTTGCGGCCGGATCGCCGGACGTGAAATGGATCGCGCAGGATCTGAGCAAGGAAGAAGGCGCGGACGCGACGATCGAACTCGCGGTGCAGAGCTGGGGCCGCATCGACATCCTGGTCAACAACGCCGGCGGCGGCATCATCCGGCCATTCATGGAGCACACCGCCGATACGCTGCGCGAAACGCTCGACCGCAACCTCTGGACCACCATCTGGTGCATACGCGCGGCACTGCGTCACATGCTGCCCCGAGAGTACGGCCGCGTCGTCAACATCTCCGCGGATTCGGTGCATACCGGCATCTGGTCGCACGCCGGTTACAACGCGGCCAAGGGCGGGGTGAACGGACTGACCACGGGTCTCGCCTTCGAGTTCGCAAGGCGCGGCATCACGGTGAACTGCGTCTCGCCCGGCGGCATCGCCACCGATGAGGTTAAGGCGATGTTCGATCCGAAGAGCGAGGTCTACGCCAAGCACCAGATGATCGACATCAACAAGGCGCTGGAGCGGATTCCGAACGGGCGCCTGACCGAGCTGGACGAAGTGGCGGCGCTGACGGCTTTCCTCACCTACGACAACACGCGCGCCATCAACGGCCAGATCTACAGCATCAACGGCGGCCAGTGGATGATGTAGCCATGAGTGCTTATGTCATTTTCCTGATTCGCGGCTCGCACGATCACGAGGCCTTGGCAAGCTATCGCAAGGCGGCGCATCCCACGATCACCGCGCACGGTGGATGTGTGCGGGTTGCCCGCGGTGCGCAAACCCTCCTCGAGGGTACGGCTCCGGCGGAAACCGTCATCGTGGAGTTCGACAGCAGCGAGAAGGCACTGGCCTGGTATCGCTCGCACGAGTATGAGGAAGCGAACCAATTGCGTAAGCACGCGGCCGATGTCGATGCCTATGTCGTCGAGGGCCTCGTTCCGCCACCGGCGTGAAGCCTGCCATCCCGTTCACAGACGAGGAGAGAGATGATCAACACGATGCACAACCCTGCGGCGACGCTGAACGAGTTATCGGCGAAGGTTTTTCAGAAGTCCTACGGCCACTTCATCAACGGAGAATGGGTCGGCGGCGATAGCGGCAAGACCATCCCGATTCACAACCCGAGCACCGGCGCGGTGATCTCGCAAATTCAAGCGGGAACCCCGGCGGACGCAACGCGGGCCATCGACGCGGCGTACGCGGCGTTCCCTAAATGGTCGCGCAGCTCGGCACCGGAGCGGCAGTCCATTCTTACCGAGATGGCGCGACGCCTTAAAAGCCGCAATGCCGACTTCGCCATGATGGAGACGCTGGACAACGGCAAGACGATTTTCGAATCCGGCCAGTTCGACATCCCGGCCAGCGCCTCGATGCTCGACTTCTACGCCAGCACGCCGCTGCACGTGCACGGCCAGATTCACGATCATCCGGATGCCATCACCTACGTGCATCGCGAGCCGATCGGCGTCTGTGTCGGCATCATTCCCTGGAACATCCCGCTGTTCTCGATGGCGCTGAAAATTGGACCCGCGCTCGCCACGGGTAACACCATCATCATCAAGCCGGCCGAGAGCACCTGCCTGACGGTGCTGGAGTTCACCAAGCTGATTGCGGACCTGCTGCCTCCCGGTGTGCTCAACGTGGTGACCGGCTACGGGCCGGATCTGGGCGAGGCCCTGGTCACCAACCCCAAGGTCGCGAAGGTCGCGTTCACCGGCTCCAAGGCCACGGCGCGCAAGATCATGGGTTACGCGAGCGCCCACATCATTCCGCAGACGCTGGAACTCGGCGGCAAGTCCGCGAACATCATCTGCGAGGACGCCGACCTCGAAGCCGCGGTCGAAGGCGCGGTGCTCTCGACCATCTTCAACAAGGGCGAGGTCTGCATCGCCGGCACGCGCACGCTGGTGCACGAGAAGATTCACGACAAGTTCCTCGACCGATTCCAGACCATCATTCGCAACGTCTCTCAGGGCGACCCGACGCAGCCCACCACGATGCTCGGCCCGCAGGCCTCGACCATCCAGATGGATCGCGTGCAGGCCTATCTCGATCTGGCGCCGAAGGAGGGTGCGACCGTCGTCGCCGGCGGCAGGCGCGCCGAGATTCCCGGACTCGAAGACGGCTACTTCATCGAACCCACTATCCTCGCCGGCGTGCGCAACGACATGCGCATTGCGCGCGAAGAAATCTTCGGGCCGGTGAACTGCGTCATCCCGTTCAAGGATGACGAGGACGCGGTGCGGATCGCCAACGACAGCGCCTACGGTCTCGGCGGCGGGTTGTGGACGCGCGATCTGGGTCGCGCGCACCGCATGGCGCGCGAGATTCGCACGGGCACCATCTGGGTCAACCGCTTCTTCAACTTCGTGCCCGGCCTGCCGCTCGGCGGCTACAAGGAAAGCGGCTTCGGCCGCGAGGGCTGCCTGGAAACCCTGAATCACTACACCCTCACCAAGGGCGTGGTGATCAATCTCAAGGAAGGACCGCTCGGGATGTTCGGCGCGCCGCCCGCATAATTCTTCGATGACGCCACCCAAACCAAAGAAGTCCAAGACGCCGAAACCCCGCGGTCGCGGCCGTCCCGCCACGCAGGAAAAAAGCCTGCTCGATCGCGAGGTGATTCTGGCTTGCGCCTTCGACATGGCGCGCAGCGTGCCGCTGCAAGACCTGTCCATCGTGAAAGTCGCGAAGGAACTCGGCGTGACGCCGGCCCTGATCCACTACTACCTCGAAGGCCGCGACGCGCTGACCTCCGGCGTGATGAACGCCTTCTACCGCGAGACCCTGCGCGAGTGGCCGAGCCTGAGCGGCGACTGGCGCAAAGACATGGAAGCGGCCTGTCGGCGCATGCACGACGTGCACGTGACCTACGCCGGTGTGGCGGCCTACGTGGTTGGCTACACGCGCTTTCGCATGGTGCAGATCACGCAACCCGGCGAAGACGATTACGGACTGCTGCTGTTCGAAAACTTCGTCGGCTTGGTACGCGCCGGCGGCTTCGACGCCGAGCGCACCGCGGTCTACGCGCACCTGCTGATGGAGTTCATCACCTCGGTGGCGCACACGACGGTGCGTCACCGCTGGCCCGGCGAGTCGGGCGTGTTCCTGGATCGAATTCTGGCTGGGCTCGATCCGCGCACCTTCCCCAACGCACGCTTCGTGCACCAGAGCTACGTGCGCTTCGACGCGGGCCTCGCCTTCGACCAGGCACTCGAACTGTTCATGAACGCGCTCGACGTCGAGCGCGGCCGGTCGAAGAAGAAGTGAACGAGCTGGACGCGCGGTGACGCAACGGTAGCCTCCGCCCTCACCACGCGGCCCGAAGCAGACAGTTGCCAGATGAACCCTTCTGTCCGTGCATCCGCGTGGGCGTTAGCCGGGCAGCCGCGTAAACTCTGGCCAACGTCGCACACCGGAGCGCCCATGAACTTCACCCTCGAATTCGAGCAGGAACAGGACGGGCGCTGGCTTGCCGAGATTCCCGAACTTCCGGGCGTTCTGGCCTATGGGGCCTCGTCCGATGAGGCGCTGGCCAAAGCGCAGGTATTGGCCTTGCGAGTTCTGGCCGAGCAACTGGAGCGTGGCGAGGCGGTTCCGCGCCCCATTCACATCACGCTCGCGGCGGCGTGAGTAGCTGGCTTCGATCAAGGCCAAGCGCGTCCTGGCGGCTCTGTATCGCATCGGCTGGGCGCTCAAGCGTCAGTCGGGTTCTCACAAGACCCTGGAGCGCCAAGGCTGGCCGGACTTCGTGTTCGCATTTCACGATGGAGAGGAAATCGGCCCTCGCATGCTCGCCCGCATCGCAAAAAATACCCGCCTGTCGCCTGAGGATTTATAGCTACACCGTACCCGTAGCCCGGGTGCAACCCGGGTTTCACCCCCCGGGCTACGTCACTTATCCTGATCTGGCGCGAAACCCCATTTCATGCCGTGGCTGGCGTCCGCTAGGCTTTGACGGAAGCACTCCTGGGTCATGCTCAAGTCACACCACGCCAATACAAGCTGGAAAACTGTCTCAGCGTATAGCTGGAGATTGTTGGCGTCCTGCCACAACACTTCGCGCTGGCCGGTATGAACGACCGCGGAGCGAACGTTATAGAGCCCCTTTATTAAGTTAAAAATCGCGATTCGCTCTGAAATGTTGTGCGTGCAAATGACGGAAACGTGGCGGCTAATGGTTTGAGTTATCGGCGCGCTCTTGTCATCTGAAGATAGCAGAGCTTCAAGTGCCGTGAAGAATGACAGCAGCCTCTCGGCGCGGTCTGCTTGTTGACGGCCACGCGTCAGCCAGCCAAGGCCTTGCGCAACACGCTGAGCCAACGACTTATCCACCGGATCGAAAAGGTCTGCTGCTCTCTTTCGTAGTGCGGGGTCTGTGAGCGCTTGCGATACCTGAGCGGACGTTTCGTACCAGCCATACTTCACTCCTAAACCGCCCGTGACGGTACTCCCATCTATCGTCAGGCGTGGCTGAGAATGAATTGTCGGGTAGATGGAATTCGCCTCTTGCTGCCCTATACCTGGAGCAACGCCGCTCCACCCTTTAATAGTAAGTCTCATAAAGCTCACTGCAACATCGATCAACCACTTTGCCTCTTCAGCGGAATTTTCCTTGGCAGCTGCCACCTCAACAACCCACACGCTTCCCGGCATGCAAAAGGTGATGCCGTCCTCGGAGTATCGCTGGGACGGGTAGCCGCCAACTTCGAAATGTATGTTCTTGTGGTCCTTGATCGCGGTATTGGCCGCAAGCAACTCGGTGCGCATTGAACGCACGCGGCCGAGAAGTATCACATCCGGAACGCCGTGCCTGATAAGGAAATTTGGTTCTATGTGGACATACTCTTTGCCAGCTTCGGCAAGCACTTGGTCAACCAAATCCTTCGCAGCACTATCGGTAGCGTTTGTCGCAATACCCTGCTTCTCTGCGAGTTCTTTTACGTACTCCTGACTAGCCTTACGACACATCGCGCTGATTGTGCGTTCATGTGCGCTTTTTGCCTTCAGCATCTTGGCGGCGAGCAGCGTGAATGCACGGCTTGATTCAATGAACTCCTCACTGTATCGAACGTAGTACCCATCAAACATGCCCCATCCATTCTCCCAATCGTGTGGCGTAAATTCACCGCGATCTACCACGCCTTTCACGAAAGCGGCAATCAAGTTTTTGGCGTGCTCTAAGAGAACTTGCGATTGCTTATTGTCGAACTGTTTCTTTGCCATATTTGTTCGGTTAGCTTGCGGGCCTTTCAGTTCAACGAGTGTAGGGGCATCGCGCGACTCATAACGTTTGTCAGCGTCCCAAAACATCGAACGTCCGCTACTGGCACGTCAGCGACAGTCGGACGCAATGACGCACCGCCTTCAAGCGATTGCGTCGCGCTCCACCCCGGCACAGAAATTCAGCAGCGCGCGATTGAAGTCCGACGGATTCTCGATGGTCGGGTAATGCCCGCAATCCGACAGGATCGTGACGTGGGTATCCGGGTAGTCGCGGCGCATCACCTCGATGGAATGCTTGTTGTGGCTGTCCTGCTCGCCGAGCAGCAGCATCACGGGCGTGCGGTGCCGAGCCAATGCCGCGCACACCGCGTTGCGGCGTTCGTGGCTGAAGTGCGGAATCTGCACGAATGCGACCGGCGAGGTAAGCCGATGCGCTTCGGCGAAGGCTTCCAGAATGCTCGGGCTGTTGAGCACTTTCTGGCTCCAGAACTGGCCCGAGCTGAGGCGGTCCTGGTACACGGCCATCATGCCGCCGCTGCGGGCGAGTTCGCGCATGCGCAGGAAGTTGCGCTTGCCGACCTCGCCGAGCTTTTCATAAGGCTTTTCGCCTAGATGCGAGGGAATCATTGAGGTCGCGGACAGCGCGATGCCGCGGATGCGTGTGGGCATGCGCTCGTACAGGCTCAGCGCCGTCGAGACGCCCCAGAAGGCCTGGCCGAACATCAGAAAGCGATCCACGTTCAGCGCCGCGAGCAGTTGCGTGATGTCCTCGGAGAGATGGTCGAAGGTGTAGAAACCGGGCGCGTCCTCGTAGGACTCGCAGTGCGTGGTCAGGCCGTGACCGCGCAGATCGGGCGCGATCACGCGATAGCGTTTCGCGAGCACCGGAATGTTGTGCTCGAAGCCGGCGACGTTCGAGGTGAGGTTGTGAATCAGCAGCAGCGGCTCGCCCTGCCCTTCGTCGAGGTAGTGCAGATCGATTCCGTTGACCTTGATGAAAGGCATGCACGTTCCTGCGGGTGGATGCGGTTCAATGCCTGACGCTGTGCGGAGCGCCTGTCTTCAACAATGCGACGAGGTCGCGCGCGGCGCGCTCTCCGGCCGCGCTCGCGGTGTTGCAGTTGGACGAGGAAAAATAATCGCCGGCGAGCTGGACCCTGCGATCGCTGGCGCGGCGGATGTTGTGAAACCTCGCGAGGTCCACGTAGTAACCCGGCCGGCTGCGCACGATCACCGGATGCCAGCGATTGACGTCGATCCATTCCACGGCGGGAATTTTCCCCAGCACGCGCTCCCCCGCCCGCATCAAGCGATCGATAACGACCTCGTCCGGCTCCTGCATCAGGCGCTCGGACACGTCGGACATGGCGTAGATCGTCAGCCCGCCCTTGCCCGCCGGCACCCTGCCCGGTGCCTTGTTGTGGTCCAGCACGATGCCGAGCAGGGAATCCTCGACCGAGGACGGAATCTGCACAAAGAAAGCTGGGTTGTTGGCGGGCGGGCGTTCGAGACCGATGTTGAGCGTGACGCAGGTGGAATAGTTCACCTGCTCCAGGAAGGTCCGTCGCCAGGCATCGAGGCCGGGCACGAGCGCGGCCGCGTGATGCGCCGGCACTGCGACCACGCAGCCCGAGGCCTGCTCGACATGCTGCTGTCCGTCCCGCCCCTGCCAGCTCACCTCGACGCCCTGCGCACGCTCGGTGATCTGCGTGACCCGCGCACCGAGTACGAGGTCCTTGAAGTGCCGCGCCATCAGTTTCGGGTACGAGCCCATGCCGCTGCGCAGGGCCAGGAAATGGCCACCGATCACCTTGTTGAACGAAAAAAAGAACTCCAGCACCGACACCTCGTCTCCGCGCGTGCCGAGCACGCCACGGATGGTCGCGTCGATGATGAATTCGCTGACCTCTTCGGTGGTCCTGCGCCGCGCATACGCGACCGCGCTTTCGGTGTCGTAGCGAGCCGCAATCGACAGGTCTTCGTAGCTCAGGTATTTGCCGATCCTGTAGTTGTCGATGAACAGCTTGGCCATCGCCAGCTTGGAGCGCCAGGACAGCAGCGAGGTGCGCGCGGAATCCAGGAACAGCCGGCTCGAATCCAGATAATGAATCCGGTCGCCGCGCGCGAAGCCCACGGTTGAACCGCCGCGGATCATTTCGCCACCCAGGCCCGCATCCGCGACCAGTCCGAGCAAGGTGTCGTATGCGCTGGGGAAGATCGTCGCCGCGCGATCGACGATGTAGCCATTGCGCTCGTCGGTCTGCATGCGGCCGCCCACCTTGTCGGCCGCTTCCAGGATGCGCACCTTCACCCCGGCCTGCTGCAGGCGGAACGCCGCGGCGAGCCCGGAAGGGCCTGCGCCAACAACGATCACGTGATGGTCGGACATGTCGTGTCAGGGTGCTTTGACGGCACCGGCGGCGAAGTGCGCGTACTCACGCTGCAGCGCCGCCCAGGCCTCGCCGCCAAGCCGACCGAGTTCCTTGATGCGGTCCGGTACGACGTGATGCGGCGGCCGGTTCGGGCCCGCACGCATGAAGCCGGCGACGTCCATGCGCAGCTTCTCCAACGAGATGTTGTGCATCTGGAATTCGTCGAAGTTGCCGTAGGCGATGGTGGGCATGATCGCGGCGGTCATCTTGTCGCTCAGTGCCAACGCCTTCGACCAGTCGCCCGTGCGCTTGGCCTCGGCCACCAGCTCACGCAAGGCGATGGCCGGCGCCGGTCCGCATGACGCGCTGCTGGACCAGAACGCGACAGCCGTTTCCGGATCGAGTCGCGCGGCGGCGTAGAACTCGGCATCGATGGGCATCAGGCGGATGTGGCCCCGGGATGCCTTCTGGTCGCGCAGATAGGTGCCAGCGCTCGCGGTCTTGGCGCAGACCAGTTGCGGAATCTCCGACACCTGCGCCCAGAACGGCGGCGGGAAATCGAACTTGAACACGAAGGGATTGGCGTAGGCGCAGATCGCCATCTGCGGCACTTCGGCCGCCAGGTCGCGGAAGAACTGCACGGCCGTGCCCAGGTCCGGCTTGTTCCACATCGGCGGCCCGACCATCGTTCCATCGAGACCGATGTCGAGTGCTGCCCTGGTCTGCCGAATCGTTTCGCGCGTGCTCAGCGACGAGGTGCCGCCGAACACCGGCACGCGGCCGCGCGCCGTCTCGCACAGCGTGGCCATGAAGGCGCGCTTCTCCTCCAACTCCAGGGTTGCGCACTCGCCGAGCGTGCCCAAGCTCAAAATGCCGTCGACACCCGCGGCGATCAGCGCCTCGACCGCGCGTGCGGTCTCGTCCAGATCGACGGTATCGGTTGCGGTCGGATCGCTCGCGTTGTCCTTCGCAGGTGTAGGGATGATGGCCCAGGCACCGCGGATGTCCGGCGCGGTGAGGCGGTCGCGTCGTTTGCTCATGTGGGCGTTTCGATGAAGGCAGAAAGAAGATCGGGCACGCGCAACGCGACCGGCACGGCGTCGCCGAGATCGCGGTCGAGCTGCTCGTGGAACTGGTAGATGCGGCGTTCGGCGTAACCGAGGCGGACGGTCTTGAGCGCACCGCACTCCACCGAGCGCTGGATCGCCGAGACATTACCCATGTCTTCGGCCATGACGGCGTTGAACTGCTCGACGATCGCATTGGCCTGCGCGGGATCCAGATCGGCGCGGCCCTCGGGCTCCGTGATGATGATGTCCACGTGCGTGCGGCTGGGGCCGTCGGGCCAGAACACGAGAATCGGAAACTGGTACTCGGCCGCCGTGCCGATGATGTTGGGATAGATCGTGAAGCTGGTGTTGCCGGCACGCGTGATCTCGTGGCGCGGGTCGGCACTGTGGCTGCCGGCGTCGAGAATGAACTCCTGCCCCGCCCTGTCGCCGCGCCGCCAGGGCACGATCAGTTGCGAATGCCCGTTGCGCCACATCTCGATCACCGAGCCGTGCGAATCGAGGAAGGGCGCGACGGTCTGAGGGTGCGTGCCGTTGACGTGGTAGGACTCCTGGAAGGCGTCCATCACGACTTTCCAGTTGCAGGGCAGATCGTAGGGAATGATCGAGTGGATACGGCGCCGGTCGAAGTCGTAGTGCGCCATCTGCTCGGCGGCCGTGCCGAGGAACTCCATCAGCGGCGGCGCCGACAGATCGCGGTTGACGAAGATCAGCTTGCCCCATAGTTCGCAGCGCAGTGGCTTGAGCGCATGGCGGCTCTTGTCCAGATCCGGGAACTCGTGCTCCTCCGGGACGAACAGCAAGCGGCCTTCCAGATCGTAGGTCCACGCGTGGAACTTGCAGGTCAGCACCTTGGTGCAGCCGGATGAGGCTTTCAGCAGGCTGCCGCCGCGATGCTGACAGCTATCGAAGAACGCGCGGATCTGCCCGTCCTTGCCGCGCACAATCAATACCGGCCAGCCAGCGCGATCCCAGGCCTTGTAGCTCCCCGCTTCCGGCAGTTCGTCGACGTGGCCGGCGAGCAACCAGGATCTTGGCCAGAGCCTTCGCTGCTCCAGCGCGTAAAAATCCGCATCGAAATAGCGCGCAGCCGGCAACTCCGGCAGCCGCGGAAATCCCGCCGGATGCTCGCCATGCTCGGCGCGCGCGAACTCCGACTCGAACGCGCGCTTGATCTGTTCGATGCGTTCGGGAGTCATCGCGAGCGACTCAGTCCGTGGCGCCGAGGAAGCGCGCCACGTCGCGGCTGGCATCCAGTCCGCTCAAGGTGGCGCCCTCGATACCGCCGGAGTAGTAATCGCCGACGAAATACAGCGGCGTATTCATCGGCCGCGCATCGACGAAGTCGCGAAGCTGCGAGTAGTAACCCGGAAAGGTTTTGGCGCAGACGTAATCCCAGCGGTTCACATGCGCCACTTCCACGCGACCCTTCAGCGGGCCGATGAAGGGTTCGGCGATGTGGCTCAACTCCGCGACGATCTCCTCGTCGCTGGAGTTCTCGTGCGCCTCGGACCATTGCAGCGATGACTGGATGGCGATGGCGCCCTTTCCTTTCGGCGCGCGACCCGGCCCCTTGTTGTGATCGAACAGAATGTCGATCAGCTCCGCGCTCTCTTTCTCGGGGAACATCACGATGGAGTCCGGTACATCCGGCACGTAGTTCAGACCCAGGTGCAAGGTGATCATACGCACGGGCTCCACGCCTCCGAAATAGCGCTCCTGCTGCGGCGTGAGCATGGGCGCGATCTGGTGCGCGAAGTTCGGCGGCACGGCGACGACGCAGGCGTCGAAGCTCTGCTCGCCTTCGGCCGTGCTGACCTGCGCCCGGTTTGCGTTCATCGTGACGCGCGTCACCGACGTGTTAAGCCGCACGTCGAGGTCGCGAGCGAGCGACTCGGCGTAGAACACCATGCCGCGATCGAGCTGGAAAATGTGCGGCGAGTTGTAGGCCCAGAGTTGCCAGAACCACTCGCCCACCGGCGCGCTGCGCGTATCGGTCAGCGAGTTGATGCGGATGAAGGGATTGGCGACATAGTCCTCGATGCTCTCGCTGAGATGCTTCAGGACCCAGTCGCGCGTACTAATGTCGTCCCAGATCGCCACGTCGCCCATGCTGCGATAGTGGAAGCGTCCCCAGTGGCGAACCATCAGCGGCAGCAGCTTGAGCATGCGCAGCTTGTCAGCCCAGGACAACAGGCCGATACCGAGCGCGGAACGGATCGGATGCGCGTAGTCGAAGCTGTGCCGCTTGCCGTCGCGGACGATCGCGAGTTTGGGTTTGGTCTCGTGGACGTGCGATTCGATACCCAGCTCGCGGATCAGCCCGTAGACATTCTTGTAGGTCGGCAGCATCACCAGCGCGCCGACATCGAACACGAATCCGTTCTTGCGCACCGAGCGCGTGCGCCCGCCGACGTAGTCGTTGCGCTCGTACACCGTGACCTTCGCGCCGAGCTGCTGTAGGCGATAAGCCGCCGCCAGCCCCGAGGGGCCGGCACCCACTACGGCGACAGTCTTGCCGGCGAGCGTGCTCATCTCAGGCCGGGGTGAGACGCACCGGCAGCGACTCCAGCCCGCGGAACACCGGGTTGGGCTGGAAGCGGAGGTTCGAGGTATCTGCCTCGATCTTCGACGTGCGGCTCAACAGGCGGCGGAACAGCGCATCCAGCTCGACCTTCGCAAGCTGATGGCCAACGCAGTGATGAAGGCCCGGCCCGAACACGGCGACGCGATCGATGTTCGGCCGCGAAAAATTCATGACTGTCGGGTTGTCGAACACGCGCGGATCGCGGTTGGCCGCAGCGATCATCACGAACGCGTAGCTGCCCGCCTTGATCTGCTTGCCGCGCCACTCCATGTCCACGTGCGCCACACGCGGCTGCATCGCCGAGACGTTCACATGGCGCAGCAACTCCGCCATCGAGTTCATGCCTTCGACCTTGCCGTCCTTGTACGCCTGCATCTGCTCCGGATGCTGCAGCATCGCAAGCAGACCCAGGCCGATGGAGTTCGCGGTGGAATCGTGGCCCGCGATGATGACGAGTTGCAGGATGCCCAGCAGTTCCTCGAGGGTCAGCGCATCGCCGTTGTCCTCGCGCGCCTGGGTGAGTGCGCTGATCAGATCGTTGCCCGGCGCGGTCTTCCGCTTCTCGATCTCGACCATGAAGATGTCGTTCATCTCCTGGAACGCGCGGTCGGCAGCGATCACCAACTCGCGCGGCGGTTGCACGCCCGCAATCGCCGCGGTCACGACATTGGCCCAGGGGCGCATCTTGCCGATGTGCTCCACCGGCACGCCGAGCAGCTTCATGATGACCTGCGCGGGCAGCGGGAAGGCGATCTCGTCGACGAAATCGAGTTCGCGCTTTTCCAGCGCGCGGTCGATCAGTTCGTTGGAAAACTTCTCGATGTCCGGGCGCACACTTTCCACGACCTTGCGCGTGAATCCCTTGAGCAGCAGGCGGCGCACGCGGTCGTGCTGCGGGCTGTCGATGTTGTTGACCCAGTCCGGGATGTAGCGCAGCAGGTTCGGAATGACCGTCGGCCGCTCGGCCTCGGGAATCGAGGTGAACTGACTGCCGTGCAGGCGCTTCTCCGACCAGCGCGTGTCGCTGAATGCGTTGATCACGTCCTCGTGCCGCGTCAGAAACCAGACCTGCTGCGAGGGGCTGAAGAACACCGGATCTTCTTCGCGGATGCGATCGACCGCCGGGAAGAACACGCGATCGTCGAGATTGCGAGGGTCGCCGAGGAAGAGGTCGAGATCATTCGTGGTCATGGGCGGGGCCGTTGGATCAGATATAAAACATCGTCATGCCCGCGAAGGCGGGCATCCAGTTGTCGCTCGCAGCCCGAACATCTGCTCGATCTGAGGGACTGGATTCCCGCCTTCGCGGGAGTCATTCCGATTAAAGGAATGACGCCGTTGGGTGGATTGAGTGGACACGTTCACAGGAAGATCGAAACCTTGCCCTGCGGAATCAGCGCGTCCATGTCGAGCATCACGCGCTTGGCGACGATCTGCAGGCCGTATGGATTCGCGTCGCTGCGCTGCAACTCGTAACGCGCGCAGCCCATGTAGCTGAAGGTCATTCGGTTGCGATTGCGGAAGGTGTGGAAGTTCAGCCAGGCCGTAAGTTTCCTGCCGTCGTCCTCGATCACGCGGACGTTCGTGTACAGGTGCCGCGTGCGCGAGCGCGGGTACTCGACGTGCGCCGCCGGGCTGTCCATGCGCGTCACACGCGCGCTCAGACGCTCGCGGTTGTCGGCAATCAGGAAATACACCGAGGCCGGCGAGAGGTTGGCGGGATCCGCCTCGCCCAGCGGCGTGACCTCGTAGCAGCAGTCCTCGGTGAAGAGGCCCAGCCACTCGGTCGTCTTCCAGTCGTCCAGCAGCGCGGCCTCGTGGTAGGCGAACTGCTCGACCTGGCGAAGGACTTCGTGCGACGCGATCATGCGCGCGGCTCCGAGGTCATCAGGCGGTCGTACTCGGTCCAGTACGCGCGGAGTTGCAACTCATTGTTCCACTCGTCCACATCGCGCGTCGTGTTCTCCTCCGGCCGGAAGCCTTTGGATAGATCGTTCCACTCCACCCCGCCGGTCTCGTAGCCACGCTGACACAACTCCAGCATCTCGATGTCGTCCGGCGTCGCGAAACCGCCGGGCCCAAGGAAGGACAGCGCGGCATCGAGCCGGATCTTGCGCAGCGCGGGCGCTTCGTCGAAGGGACCCAGCAGCCAGGCGCGAACCAGCATCTCGTTGTGCGCCAGCGGCAGCACGCTGCGAATCTGGATCGACTGCTGATCGTTCATCACCGTGTTGGGGAAGATCACCATCAGACGGTGGTTGTCCGCGATGGCCGCGGCGCGCTCGGCGCCGACACGATTCACCAGCTCGACCTTGCGTTCGTCGATCAGCACCTTGGCTTCGAGCCCCCAGACCGGCAGCCATTGCGCGATGGGGCGGCCGGCCTGCACATCGGTTTCCACCGTGGCGTGACCGTTCGTGAGCGAGACGCAACGCCCACCCGGTTTGCGGAATTCCAGGCCGCGCATCTGCGACTTCTGGTATTCGAAATAGCTGCGATGCGTCGGCTCCAGGTGATAGCCGTCGTAGCTGTTCTCGCACATCAGCTTGTAGTTCGCGCGGATGTGGTACTCGTGGCAGCCCTGAATCACTTCCAGCCCCGCCGCAGAGTGCTGCGCCATCATGTCGATGCGATCGCCCGCGTCGCCGAGAAAGGTATTCAGCGATTGCGCATTCTTGTCGAAATTTACGAACCAGAATCCGCTGCGCTGCTCCAGTCTCGGCACCGCGTGCAGGTTGTATAGCCCGTCATCGTTGAAGTTGTCCGGGTAGCCAAAATCGGCGTTGCGAGTCTGTAGTTCGCCCGAGTTGCGGAAGGTCCAGCCGTGGTACGGGCACGTGAAGTTCTTGCGGTTGCCGGATTTCTCGCGGCACAGCATCGCGCCGCGATGCGTGCAGGTGTTCAGCAGCGCGCGCACGATGCGCTCGCGGTCGCGAACGAAGATCAGGTTCTTGTCGAGGATCTGGCGCGAGACGAAATCTCCCGGAGCGCGGATCTCGGATTCATGGCCAAGGTACTGCCAGGAGCGGTAGAGAATGCGTTCCTTCTCCAGGCGAAAAACCTCGGGGTCGGAGAACGCGCCGCGACTCACGCGGAAGCGCCGGCGTACCGGGTCCACGCTGAGGTATCGCGATGTGTAGGCTTGGCTCCAGGCCATGATGCTCCTCTTGAGGCGGCGGCCCCGCGAGGGACCCGCCGGCAGCCTCGATACTTCGAACGCTCTGCCTTCTTTGATCGCAGGCTAGAAGTTATTAATATGGGTGTCAAGAAAGTTCATGGCATCGTTATTTTAGCCGTGAAGGCGCCGGGTACTGAACGATTCCACGGTCGCAGGCAGGGCCTCAGAACGAACACAGGAGAATGCAGATGTCGAATGTCGGGACACAGGGTCACGTGCCGGAAAAGATCGCGCTCACTGCAGGCCGATGAACATCACCCGCATCGAGTTCGTCGAAGTCGGTCCGCGCGACGGCCTGCAGAACGAATCGAAACTCGTTTCCACCGCGCACAAGGTCGAACTGATCGAACGAGCGATTGCTGCGGGTGTGCGGCGCATCGAGGTCGCGAGCTTCGTGCATCCCGAACGCGTGCCGCAGATGGCGGATGCCGAGGCCGTGATCGCCGCGCTCAAGCCGGTGGACGGCGTCACGTATATTGGCCTCGTGCTCAACAAGCGCGGGGCCCTGCGCGCGCTGGCGACAACGGTGCAGGAACTAGGCGCGGCCTGCATGGCCACCGACAGTTTCGGCACGCGCAACCAGGGGCAGACCGCGGCCGAGTCGCTGCGAATATCGCGCGAGATCGTGAAGCTGGCGAAGGTCGAAGGACGGCGTGCGCAAATCACGATCTCGGTTGCGTTCGGTTGTCCTTTCGAAGGCAGAGTCGATCCGCAGCGCGTGATCGACATGGCCAAGGCCGCGGCAGAAGCCGGACCGCTGGAAATCTCGCTGGCGGATACGATCGGCGCGGCCGCACCCGGCCCCGTCGGCGAACTGGTGGCGCGGGTGCGCGAGGCCATTCATCCGCTGCCGCTGCGCGTGCACTTCCACAACACGCGCAACACGGGCCTGGCCAATGTCTGGGCCGCGATCCAGGCTGGCGCGAGCATCGTTGATGGTTCCATCGGCGGACTCGGCGGATGCCCCTTTGCACCCGGCGCTACCGGCAACGTGCCCACCGAGGACGTGGTGTATCTGCTGGAAAACTCCGGCATCACGACCGGTCTGACTCTCGAAGCGCTGATCGAGACTTCGCGCTGGCTCGGCGGCGTGATGGGCAAGACCTTGCCCGGCATGCTCGGCCGCGCCGGCAATTTTCCGGTCGCGCCGGCATGACGACCGACAACACCGGCCCGCTCAAGGGCCTGCGCGTGATCGAGATGGGACAGCTCATCGCTGGCCCTTTCTGCGGTCAGTTGCTCGGCGACATGGGTGCCGAAGTCATCAAGATCGAACCTCCCGGCAAGGGCGACCCGATGCGCGAATGGGGTCACGGCGGCCACGGCCTGTGGTGGGAAGTCATCGCGCGCAACAAGAAATCGGTGTCGATCGATCTGCGCAAGGAAGCAGGACGCGAACTGGTGCGTGCGCTGGTGACGAAGGCCGACGTCCTGATCGAGAACTTCCGGCCCGGCACCCTGGAGAAATGGAATCTCGCGCCCGCGCAATTGCACGCGCTCAACCCGCGCCTGATCGTCACGCGCATGTCGGGCTACGGCCAGACCGGGCCGTATGCGGATCGCACCGGTTTCGGCGGTATCGGCGAGGCCATGGGCGGCTGGCGCTACCTCGTCGGCGATCCGGATCGAGCGCCCTCGCGCATGGGTGTGTCGATCGGCGATTCGCTGGCGGCGACCTACGGCTGCCTGGGCACGCTCGCGGCGCTGCAACACCGCCACGTAACCGGGCTCGGGCAGGTGGTGGATTCATCGCTCTATGAATCCGTGTTGCAAGTGATGGAAAGCCTGGTTCCCGACTACGCGATGACCGGCTTCATCCGCGAGCGTTCCGGTTCTTTCCTGCCGGGTATTGCGCCGTCCAACGTCTATCGTTGCAGTGACGGCGAGATCCTGATCGGCGCCAACCAGGACGGCATCTTCGCGCGTCTGTGCGAGGCGATGGGCGAGCCCGCGCTCGTGCGGGACGCGCGCTACATCGATCACATCTCGCGCGGCCGCAACCAGGTCGAACTCGACCGGCGCATCGAGGCGTGGACGACGCAGCACACGGTCGCCGGAGTGGAAGCGCTGATGGTGCAGCACGCGATCCCCGCCGGCCGCATGTACCGAGCGCCGGAAATGCTCGCCGATCCGCATTTCAAATCGCGCGAGTCCATCGTCGAAGTCGAACACCCGCGCTGGGGAAAGCTGCCGATGCAGAACGTGTTTCCGAAGCTGTCTGCGAGCCCCGGCAAGGTGCGTACGCTGGCCCCGCACACGCCGGGTCAGCACAACGCGGAGGTCTTCGGCGAGCTGCTGGGGCTGTCGTCCGAGCGCCTCGATGAACTGCGAAGCCGGGGCTGCATTTGAAGATATGAGCACCGCAGCCGGTCACAGCGGCAGAGCCCTGGTCGTCGGCGCCGGCCTCGCGGGACTCACCGCGGCCTGGCGCTTACAGCGGGCGGGCTTCGAGGTCGAGGTCTTCGAGCGCGAAGCGCATCCCGGCGGTCGTGTGAAAAGCATCCGGCTCGCCGGCTGCACAGTCGATACCGGCGCCACCGTCTTTTTGCCGGCGTACGCGGAAGCGTTGGCGCTGATCGAGGAAATGGGCCTGACATCGGAGTTGGAAGCGCCACGCGGCGCGGCCGTGATTCCGCGCGATGGGCAGATGCACGCCATCGACATCGGTGCGCCCTGGAAAGCATTGTTCACGTGCGTGATCGGATGGCGATCCAAGTTCTCCCTCGTCAGGCTGCTGTTCTTCTTACTCGCCGTCCGCTCGCGCCTGAATTTTCTGAGCCTCGCGGACGCGCGCAGTGCGGACTCGGAGACGCTGCACGACTATTGCCGCTCGCGGTTCCCGGCGGAGGTCTACACCTACCTCCTCAACCCGGCGATCAAGTTCCTGTATCTGCACAACGGGTGTTCGGGCTCGGTCGTCGAGCTGCTGTGGTGGATCGCCGCGACCAGTCCGGGAACTCCGAAGTCCCTGCGCCGCGGCAGCAGTTCGCTGACCGACGCGCTCGCATCCCGGCTGAAGGTTCACACGCAGACCGAGGTCACGCAGGTCACGCGTGACGGCGAAGGTGTTGCGCTCACCGTCAAGGATTCCGCTGGCCAATCACAAGTGCATTGCGCCGACGTCTGCGTGGTGACGGTACCCGGTCCCATCAGCGCCGCGATCTGTCGCGACGGCCTCAGCGAAGCACAACGCAGCTTCCTGCGCAGCACTCGCTACGACCCCTGCATCGCCATCAGCCTGAGCACGCGACAGCGGCCCGCGCGCGATGCGCTGATGTTCATGCTGCCGGACGAGTTCGACGCCGACCTCGCCACCGTGATCTTCGCGCACCACATCGGCGCCAGCCGCGTGCCGGCGGATCGCGGCATCGTCAACGCCTACTTCATGCGCGACTGGTGCGAACGTCACGGCCACGAATCGGACGAGGCCCTCGCACGGCTCGCTCAAGAGCGGCTGAGCAACTGGGTGCCGGAGGCGCAGGACCTGCACGCCTGGCACGTGCAACGCTGGTCGCAGGCCGCGGCCATTTCGGAGGTCGGCGCCTGCGAAAGAATTGGGGCCTTCGAGTCGGAGGTCGATCAGGCGTCGCCGATCCAGATCATCGGCGACTTCCTCGCCCAGGCCTCGATGAACGTCGCCGTCGCAACCGCGAATCGCGCGGCGCAACGGCTGATCTCGGCAAGCTCTCAGGGCTTCTTCACACCCAATCCACCCAGCGTGGGAATTCCCGTCACCGACTCAATTCCCGGCCAGCGGGCGGGTTCGAGGTAGGTGTGATCGCGCACGATCTTGCTGTCCTTGATTTGCAGGATCGCGCACCACGGCGAGAAGAAATCCGGCTTCGCGCTGTCGAGAATCACGGCCTCGACCACCGTCCTGTCGTCGCCAATAAAATAGATCTGGTCAATGCGCATGTAGCGCCCGGGCGCGGCCGTCTTGATCGCCTTCTCCAGTCGCATGAACTGCTCATGCCCGTGCGCCGAGGCGCCGGTGAAAAACACATCGGCGTTCTTGTCGTAGGTCTCGAGAATCATTTTCTCGACCTCCGTGTTGTAGGTGTCGTGCCAGCGTTGCACGACTTTCAGCATGGCTCGCTGCGCGTCGGTCTGCGGTGTTGCGGTCTTGAAACCCGGGCTGACCGGGCTGGCGAGGCCATACGCGCTGAACCCCAGCAGGCAGCAGCCCAGTGCGGCGGTCGCGATGTGTCGGACGATGGTCATTACTCTCTCCTCTCTATTGGCGATGACGGCGACGAAAGCGCCGGAGCCGGGTGAATTCCCGGTCTCGGCTTCCAAGATTACACGCCGCGGCGCCGACGGGCTCTTGCTAGTGGGCGGAGCGTTCAGACGAAGGCCAAACCGTCACCGCGCAGCACGGCTGCGTTCGAGATGGACGTGAAGCAGCGGCGCCAGCGCAACCCGGGCGCCGAGACCGACCATCGTCCAGTAATGGCCACCGACCATGCGATCCAGGTAGGCGGTCTTCACCGCCGGCTGAAACTGGTCCATGCGCTGCAAGAGTTCCGATGATTTGCCCATCGCCGCCTTGTGCATCGTCGAGGTGCCGAAATCGAAGATCGCATCGGAGATAAACGGACGCAGCACGATCCGGCGCCATCCCTCGTAGAACTCCTCTTCCACCGTACGCGAACCCGGCACGCGCGCGCCCAGGCGCAGCAAGGCATGATCGAGTGCCGGCCAGTTCCGATCAAGCCCGGCCTGCACGCCATCGCGATAGGCCACGACCGTCGCTGGCTCCAGGCGCTTGATGCAGCCGAAATCGTAGATCACGAGACTGCCGTCGAGACGGAACGCGAAGTTGCCGGCATTCGGGTCCGCGTGCACCGCTTGCAGTTCGAATACCGAGCGGGTGAGGAAGTGGAACAGGTGAATGGCAAACTGGTTGCGCAGCGCCTGATCGTATCCGTCATGCAGTTCGTCCAGGTGATCCCCCGGCTCCAGAATCATCGTCAGGACCTGGCGCGTGCACATGCCGGGGACGGTGGCGGGAATGACGAGGTGGCGGTCGCCGACGAAAAATTCGCGGAACAGGTCCATGTTCCGCGCTTCCTGCTCGTAGTCCAGTTCCTCGTGCAGACGCGCGCGAATTTCTTCGAACAGATCGTCGAGCACTGCTTTGTCCAGCTTGACCAGCCGGCCCATGCGCAGTGCGAATTTGAGCTGCTTCAGATCGGTATCGCAGGACGCAGCCACGCCCGGGTACTGCACCTTGACCACCACCTCGCGCCCGTCGAACAACACCCCGCGGTGCACCTGCCCGATGGATGCCGCCGCATAAGGCTTGCGTTCGAGTTCCCGAAACAACTCAGAGATCGGCTTGCCCAGTTCGCGTTCGATCTGCCGGGCAATTACCGCGTAGGGCATCGGCGGTGCGGCCTTCTGCAGTTTCTTCAGCGGTCCGGCGATTTCGCTGGGCAGGAAGTCGGCGACCTGCGAAGCAAGCTGCCCCAGTTTCATCACCGCTCCCTTGAGTTCACCCAAAGTCTGCGCAAGCTGTTCCCCAGCTTTCGCATTCAACTCATCACGGGCCTGCGCGCGTTCCTCCGCGTTGCGGAAACCATTGGCGATGGCATGGCCCGCGTAACGACTCGCGAGGACCGCCGTCATCCCGGCCATCTTCAGGAATCGAGCCCCTCCGACAGCCGGGCGTTGCGGTGTCTTGTCCTTTGCCATCTGGGACCGTGGGCGTTCTGGTGGTGGAGGGACCGGTAGTGTCTTCCATTAACGCTCTGCGGGTGGCGGTACTCACTAGCGGCCGGGACCGTCATAAAACCCCGGATGAAATCCGGGGCTTTCGCGTGCCGACCAACAACCCGGATTGCATCCGGGCTGCGGTTGCTACCGCAAGGAACCCGCGAAGGCCTCCAGTTGCTCAATGCAGGTCCCCCATCCATCGAAGAAGCCCATCTGTTCGTGCTGATCACGCGCGGCCTTGTCCTTGTGCAGGACCGTGGCCGTATACCGCGTGTCCTGGCCCTCGTCTTTCAAGGTGATGAAGGCTGTCATCGGCATCCAGGGCTCGGCTGCCGGTCTCCAGCCCTTGAGCAATGCGCTGGTCCACACGATGCGTGAGAGCGGCACAATCTCAAGGAAGCTGCCAGGGTTGTCGCTGGTTTCCCCGCCGGGTCCGCGCATCAGCGTGTGGAAGGAGCCTCCGGGGATCAGTTCGAAACCCAGAACCTCCGTCGTCCAGGGCTTGGGGCACCACCACTCCTTGAGGTGGGCGGGGTCTGTCCATGCCTTCCAGACCAGCGCCCGCGGCACTCTCAGGCGGCGCGAGATCACGAGATCGAGGTCATTATTTTCGACGGCCATCGGCCTTCTCCTTGGCGTGCAGGGTTTCAACGTAAGCAGCGAGACGATCCGAGCGGGCTTCCCACACCGCGCGCTGTTCTGCCACCCAGGTCTCAGCAGTCCGCAGGGTTGCGGGCCGAAGCTCACACATGCGGATGCGGCCCTGTTTTTGCGACCGGATGAGGCCGCTGCGTTCGAGCACGCCGATATGCTTCAGGAAGGACGGCAAGGCGATTGCGAACGGTGCAGCCAGCTCTTTCACCGATGCGGCTCCGGCACCCAACCGGCTGACGACGGCCCGGCGCGTGGGGTCGCCCAGTGCCAGAAATATCTCGTCGAGCGGGAAATTATAGTTAGCCATATGGATAACTGTAGCGACCTGGATTCGAGCTTGTCAACGAGATTGGAAGGGTCGGTAATCGCCCAGCGTTTGATCCGCACGCGCGGCCGCATAACATGGCGCTTGCCGCAACCCCATCATTCAGGAGATCGACCTTGAGCACCCCGCAGCCCACCATCATCTACACCCTGACCGATGAGGCGCCGCTGCTCGCGACCTGTGCCTTTCTGCCGATCGTTCGTGCCTTCACCGAGCCGGCGGGTATCAAGGTCACCACCAGCGACATCTCGGTCGCGGCCCGCATCCTGGGCGAGTTCCCGGATTTTCTGAGCGAGGACCAGCGCGTACCCGACAATCTGGCCGAGCTGGGCCGGCTCACCCTGCTGCCCGATACCAACATCATCAAGCTGCCCAACATCAGCGCGTCGGTGCACCAGTTGGTGAGTGCGATCAAGGAACTGCAAGGCAAGGGCTACAAGGTTCCGGATTATCCGGAAGACCCGAAGACCGACGAAGAAAAAAGCATCCGCAAGCGTTACGGAAGATGCCTGGGCAGCGCCGTGAACCCGGTGCTGCGCGAAGGCAACTCGGACCGCCGTGCGCCCAGGGCAGTCAAGGAGTACGCGCGCAAGAACCCTCACAGCATGAGCCCGTGGAGCATGGCCTCGCGCACCCACGTGGCGCACATGAAGCACGGCGACTTCTATCACGGCGAGAAGTCCATGACCCTGGACCGCGCTCGCGACGTGAAGATGGAACTGGTGACCAAGACCGGCAAGTCCATCGTGCTCAAGCCCAAGGTCTCGCTGCAGATGAGCGAGATCATCGACAGCATGTTCATGAGCAAGAAGGCTCTGTGCGACTTCTACGAAGAGCAGATGGAAGACGCGCGCAAGACCGGCGTGATGTTCTCGCTGCACGTGAAGGCGACGATGATGAAGGTCTCGCACCCCATCGTCTTCGGCCACGCCGTCAAAGTGTTCTACAAGGACGCGTTCGAGAAGCACGGCAAGCTGTTCGACGAGCTGGGCGTGAACGTCAACAACGGCCTGGTCAATCTCTACGACAAGATCGAAGCGCTGCCGCATTCCAAGCACGAAGAAATCATCCGCGACATGCACGCCTGCCACGAGCACCGCCCCGAACTGGCGATGGTGGACTCGGCCAAGGGCATCTCCAATCTGCACGCGCCCAACGACGTGATCGTGGATGCGTCGATGCCCGCCATGATCCGCCTCGGCGGCAAGATGTGGGGCGCCGACGGCCGGTCCAAGGACACCAAGGCGGTCAACCCGGAAAGCACCTTCTCCCGCATCTACCAGGAGATGATCAATTTCTGCAAAACCAACGGCAACTTCGATCCGGTCACCATGGGCACCGTGCCCAACGTGGGTTTGATGGCGCAGCAGGCGGAGGAATACGGCTCGCACGACAAGACCTTCGAGGTTCCGGAGGACGGCGAGGCACGCATCACCGATCTGGCCACCGGCGAAGTGCTGATGACGCAGCAGGTGGAAACCGGCGATATCTGGCGCATGTGCCAGGTCAAGGACGCGCCCATCCGCGACTGGGTCAAACTGGCCGTGACCCGCGCCCGCAACTCCGGCACGCCGGCCGTGTTCTGGCTGGACGCGTACCGCCCGCACGAGAACGAGGTCATCAAGAAGGTGCAGAGATACCTGAAGGACCACGACACCAGCGGCCTGGACATCCAGATCATGTCGCAGGTGCGCGCCATGCGGTACACCTTGGAGCGCGTGATCCGCGGGCTGGACACCATCTCGGTCACCGGCAACATCCTGCGCGATTATCTAACCGACCTGTTTCCCATCATGGAACTGGGCACCAGCGCCAAGATGCTCTCCATCGTGCCGCTGATGGCCGGTGGGGGCATGTACGAAACCGGCGCCGGCGGCTCCGCGCCCAAACACGTCAAGCAGCTCGTGGAAGAAAATCACCTGCGCTGGGATTCGCTCGGCGAGTTCCTTGCGCTGGCCGTGAGCCTGGAAGACTTAGGACTCAAGACCGGCAACCAACGGGCGAATATCCTGGCCAGAACCCTGGATGCTGCGACCGGCAAGCTGCTCGACAACAACAAGAACCCCTCGCCCAAGACCGGCCAACTGGATAACCGTGGCAGCCAGTTCTATCTGGCCCTGTACTGGGCACAGGAGCTTGCAGCGCAAACCGAAGACCCCGCCTTGCAGGCACAGTTCGCGGCGCTGGCCAAGACGCTGAGCGAGAACGAGCAGATCATCGTGGCCGAACTTGCTGAGGTGCAGGGCAAGCCGGCCGACATCGGCGGCTATTACCTGGCTGATCGCGACAAGATGGAGGCGGTGATGCGGCCGAGCAAGACGCTCAATGCGGCGATGACGGCAACGCGGGGCTGAAAGGAGGATCTGCACAGGTCTGTCGCGGCCCTTCGACAAGCTCGGGAGGCCCGCTTCCATCAAATGTCCGCAGCCGTTGTAGGAGGGGCTCCGCCCCGACTGCCGCTCGCCAATCCCATCGGGATGGATCATCCGAGCCTTCGGTCGGCGCAGATCCCCTCCTACAGTTTGCTTCGCGATTACGGCGCGATTCGCGCTGGTGGTTGCTACAAGCATCGGAGTGCGTGGAGCGCTGAGCTTGTCGAACGGCCGCGACCGCGTTCCGGACGCCTGCGCAGACTTTCCTCAAGCCGGGGGCGGGAACCAGCCTGCCGAGCAGGCCCCGATTCCTTTCGCGATTATTTGACAGCCCTGTCAATGATTGCCACGATTTTACGGAAGAGGAACAGGCGAGCACCGCATGGACAGCAAACTCGAGTCCGCTTCCGCACCACCCGGCGAGGGCCGCGTCACCGCCGGCCTGCGCGGCGCCTCGTGGAATCCTCGGCTGCTGCCGCCCGGTATGCGTACCGCAGTGCATCCGCTGACCACGTCCGACGGGGTGCAGGCGGTCGGCTGTCTACACTCGCTGGGTGGCGAAAAGACCGCGGTCTTCATCATGCATCCGCGCGAGTTGCTGATCTCGCATTACATGGTGCCGTACCTGGTGCATGCAGGGTTCGCGTGCTGGGTACAAGGTCCTCGCACGGTCGGCAACGACCTGCGGCTGGAACACGAGACGGCGCTGTACGACGTGGAGGCGGGTGTCACGCTGCTTCGTGCGCTCGGCTTCGATCGCATCGCGATGCTCGGCAACTCGGGCGGCGCGGGCCTGTTCGCCTACTACAACCAGCAATCGCTGGCCGCACCCGTAAAGCGCATCGCGCGCACGCCGGGCGGCAAGCCGACCAAGTTCGAGGACGCTGCGCTGCCGACGGTGGATGGCTTCGTGTTCGTGGCACCGCATCCGGGTCAGGGCAAGCTCTTGCAGGCAGCGCTCGATCCTTCCGTGACGAGCGAGAACGATCCGTTCGGTTTCGATCCTGCGCTGTTTGCCTTCAGCGCGGAGAATGGCTTCAAGCCAGGCAAAGAGGGCGGCTCCACTTACTCGCCGGACTTCGTCGGACGGTACCGCGCAGCTCAGCAGGCGCGTGTCGCGCGCATCGACGCTTTCGCGCGTGATCTGATCTCGAAGAAGCAGTGGGCGGCCAAGGCGATGAAGGAAGGCGACGAGTCGCCCCTGACGCAGATGAACGCCGCGTATGGCGCAATGTTCACGGTGTGGCGCACGGATGCCGATCTGCGCTGCTTCGATCTCAAACTCGATCCCAGCGACCGCCGCTGGGGTACGGTCTGGGGCGCCAAGCCCTTCGTCTCCAATGTCGGCAGCGTGGGCTTTGCGCGCCTGTGCACGCCGGAGAGCTGGCTCTCCACCTGGTCGGGCCTGTCGTCCAATGCCTCGTTCGAGAAGTGCGGCCCGGCGATTCAGCAGCCGGTGCTGATGATCGAGTACACCGGCGACAACACCGTGTTTCCGGGCGACGCGAACGGTATCTACGCAAGCATCGCGAGCCCGGACAAACAGCGGCAGCGTGTGCGGGGAAATCATCACGGCCAGGCGCTCAAGCCGGACGAACCACTCGGCCAGGATGAGGCAGCGGCACATGTCGTCGAATGGCTTCGAGCGGAATTTCGATGAAAGTCACACGTACTGCTCGAAGCGTGTACGGCATCGCCGTGCACGTGAAGGAGCCGATTCCCGGCGTTATCTACATGGCGCAGGAACGGCTGCGGCATTACGTCGAGTCGGGCGCGCTACCGACGCAGACACTGGCCGAAGCCCTGCACGAATCCTTCGAGCGCAATGCCGCACGGGTTGCGTTGTACTCGCCGCAAGGCGCGATGTGCTACGCCGAACTCGACGCGCTCACCGACCGCTGTGCGGCAACGCTGCTCGACTTGGGCTTCGTGCCCACGGATCGAGTGCTGTTCCAGTCTGCCAACAGCCGCGACCTCGTGATCGCGCTGATCGCGTGCTTCAAGGCTGGTTTGATTCCCGTCTGCACGTTGGCGGCGCATCGCGAGAGCGAGATCGGTTATCTGGGCCGGCATTGCGACGCGCGCCTGCACATCGTGCAAGGCGACGACCCGAAGTTCGACCTGCTTGCCTTTGCGCAGAAGCTGAAGCCGGGCATCCCGACGCTGATGCACATCGCCGCCATCGGCGGCGCGCCGCGAGAAGGCGTACTCGACTTCAGCGATTTGATAGCGAAGCAGGATGCATCCAAGGCCCGGGCCAAAGTCCGCGCGCTGGCGCTCGATCCCTACCAGGTTTGCGTGTTCCAGCTTTCCGGCGGCACCACCGGCGTACCGAAAGTGATTCCGCGCACGAGTAGCGACTACCTGCTTAACGCGCAACTCACCGCGCAGCATCTCGGCTTTTCCGACAGCGACGTGATGTTCATGCCCATGCCGATGACGCACAACGCCTGCATGATCTGCTTCCTGCTGCCGACCTTGCTGACCGGCGCGGCCTTCGTCATCCCGGAAGAGATGACGCCCGAAAGCTGGGCCAAGGCCTTTCGCGAAACGCGACCGAGCTTCATCGGCATGGTGCGGGCGCTGCTGCCGCGCTACGACGCGATGCTGGAACTCGACGCAACGCTCGCGCAAAACGTGCGCGCGTTCTGGGCGCCCGACGCCGCCGCTCTCGTGCGTCGCAGGTACGGCCTGCTCGCGTACTCGCTGTTCGGCATGACCGAGGGGATGAACATGTACCCTCAGGCCGACGATCCCGAAATCTTGCGCGACGAAACCGTGGGCCGCCCGCTGTCGCGCTTCGATGAAATCCGGCTGGTGGAACCGGGCACGGACATCGAAGTCGGTCCAGGGGAAGTCGGCGAACTGACCGCGCGCGGGCCGTACACCATCTCCGGCTACTTCAACACGCCGGATCGCAACCGCGAGGCCTTTTCCCCCGATGGTTTTTACCGCACGGGCGATCTGATGGTGCGACGCGAGATCGACGGCCGCGTGGGTTACGCGTTCGCGGGACGCACCAAGGATGTGGTCAACCGCGCGCACGAGAAGATTTCCTGCGAGGAAGTGGAGCAGACGCTGGCCGGTCACGCGGCGGTGGCGGACTGCGCCGTCGTCGCCATGCCCGATCCCGTGATGGGCGAGCGCGCCTGCGCCTTCGTCACGCTGCAGCCCGGCAAGCCGGCGCCGGATGTGGCGCAACTCGGCGAGTTCCTGCGCGAGCATGGCCTTGCGCGCTTCAAGTGGCCGGAGCGCGTGGAAGTCATCGATGCGTTGCCGGTGACGAAAGTCGGCAAGCTGGACAAGGCGAAGTTGCGCGAACGCATCGCGAAACTGCTGCAGGCGGAGGCCATGACATGAGCGAACAAGCCCTGCGACTGAACGGCGTGCACCACACAGCGCGCCCTACCTGGAAGCTGCGCGAGACGGTGGAGTTTTACCGGGACGTGCTCGGACTTCCGCTGGTGCACAGCGTCTCGGCCAAGGGCTGGGGACCATCGAATCATCCCGACTTCCTGCATTTCTTTTTCGACAGCGGCAACGGCAGCACCATCGCCTTCTTCTATTACCTGGGCACCACGCAGCCGGACCGGCTGATGCACCTGCCCGAGTACGACAACGATGCGATTCACACGGCCTGGAAAGTGGATTCGCGCGACACCTTGCTCGCCTGGCGTCATCGGCTGGAAGGGCGTGGCGTGAAAATCCTGTACCAGATCGAGCACGAAGTGATCGAGTCGATCTACTTCCGTGATCCCAACGGCTACTACCTGGAAATCACTTGCCCGCTTCGGGCATTCGTCGCGCTGGATGCCACCGATGCGGCCATGACCATGGAAGCCGCAATGGAAGTCGAGGACTGGCGCAGGCAAGGGCAAGATGCCGGAACCATCACCGAGGTCTGGCAGGCCAAGGGCGCGAAAGTCGCCCGTCTGCTGGAGACCGCAAAGTGACGGTCGTCGTCTACGTGCCGGACATTCCCGAATTTGGCGCCGTCGTCGAGGCGGCTCGACAGATGGAGATCTGCCGCGTGCAGCCGCCGCTGTGCGGCTACTGGCGCATCGAGTCGGACACGGCGCTGAGCTTCGACCGCAAGGCGATGAAGCTCGGGCCGGCACTCTGGTACAGCCTGCTCAGCGGCGGCTTTTGCGGACGCATTCTCGAATATGGGCGAGACCAGTTGGTGATCGGAGCAGACGCTTGATGAAGATTGCGGTGGTGGGCGGCGGCCCTTCCGGTCTGTATTTCGCGCTGTTGGCCAGGACGTACTTCCCCAATACCCGCATCGACGTCTACGAGCAGAACGCCAGCGGCGCGACCTACGGCTTCGGCATCGTGCTGGCGGATCGCGGGCTCACGCGCATGGAGCAGGCGCATCCCGCCTCGGCCAAGGCCATTCTCGACGCGACCTTCGCCACGCGTCACCAGGTGATCACGCATAGCGGCCAGCCGGTCTTCATCGAGCGCAACGGATATGGCGGTGCGATCGCACGACTGCGCCTGCTGGAGATTCTCGAAACCCACTGCACGGACGCCGGCATTCACCTGCATTACGACGCGCGTGTCGATGTGCTGCATGGCTTCGAGGACTGCGACCTCGTGGTCGGCGCCGACGGCGTGAATTCCGCCGTGCGTGGCGCGCTTGAACAGGCCTTCGGCACCACGAGCTGGGATCTCACGAACCGCATCGCCTGGTACGGCACCACGCGGCACTTCCCCTACCCCATCCTCTCGTTCAAGAGGACGCCGCTTGGGCATTTCTGGACTGCGGCCTATGCCTACACCGAGCGCATGAGCACTTTCGTCGCCGAGTGCGACCACGACGCCTGGGTGCGCTCGGGGCTGGCCGGCATGAGCGACGAAGAGCGCACACGCTTCGCCGAAACCATGTTCGCCGAGGAACTCGAAGGCCACGCGCTCATCGGCAACAAGTCCGCGTGGCGTTGCCTGCCGGTGATCCGCAACCAGCGCTGGTCGGTGGGCCGGTATGTACTGATTGGCGATGCGCTGCACAGCGCGCATCCCACCATCGGCTCCGGCACGCGCATCGCGATGGAAGATGCCGTCGATCTTGCCGAAGCGCTGCGGGCCTGCGAGGGCCGGGTTCCCGCTGCGCTGAAAACGTTCGAACGCGTGCGCAAACCGATGAAGCAGAAACTGGTCGATGCCGCCGAGAAGAGCTTCACCTGGTACGAAGGCGTAGGCGCCAAGCTGGATGCGCTGGGCCCCGAGGACTTCGTGTTCGACTTCATGACCCGTACCGGGCGCATCAGCGAGTCGCGCCTGCGCGGAGAGTTTCCGCGCTTCATGGCGCGGTACGAGAATGAGTGGGAGACGTTCAAGCGGTCTGCACATGGCGCGGTGCTGATGCGCGAGCGCGGCTTGGCGTGAGCCCGGATGCAATCGGGGGTTTTTCGTCGTCGCGTCCGAATGTCCGCATCCCGGATTTCATCCGGGCTCAGGTCAGCACGCGCATCGACATCGGATCGAACGGCAGAAATTCTTCGCCGCTTCGCGCCTTCTTCAACCAGCCCGCATCGTTGAGCAGCGAGCGGCCCACCGCCAGCAGATCGAACTCGCCACGTTCGAATCGCTCCAACACTTGGTCGAGATTGTTCACGGTGGTGGGCGGCTTGAGCGCGGACTCGTATTTGCCGCGCTGCACGCCGACGCCGCCGACCATCACGGTCGTCTTGCCCGTGAGCTTGCGCGTCCAGCCGGCGAGACCCAGCGGCGAGCCTTCGAATTCGGGCACCGCAAAGTTGCGCGTGCTCGCCTCGAAAATATCCACGCCCGCGTCGGCAACGGGTCCGAGAATCTGTTCCAGCTCCTGGGGCGTGTTCGCGAGCCTGGCGTCGTAGTCCTGCGCCTTCCATTGCGAGTAGCGCAAGGAAATCGGCATGTCCTCGCCGATCTCGCTGCGGACCGCCTTGATGAGTTCCACCACGAAGCGCGTACGACCCACGTGGTCGCCGCCCCAACGGTCGTGGCGCGTGTTGGTGTAGTCCCACAGGAACGTGTCGATGAGATAGCCGTGTCCCCCGTGCAGCGCGATGCCGTCGAAGCCGACCGCCTTCGCGTTGCGCGCGCCCCTGGCGAAGGCCGCGATCACGTCCGCAATTTCCGATTCCGTCATCGCACGCGTGGGCGTGCTCATCAGCTCGACATACTCGCGGCTCAGCACCGTGATCTTGTCGGCCGGCCCCCAGATACCGTTGGGACGGCAGGCGGGATCGTCCGGATACGGTCCCTTTCCCGGCCGCTTCATCACGCCCATGTGCCAGAGCTGTGGAAAAATCAGGCTTCCCGCGGCATGCGCTTCGCTCACCACTTTGCGCCAACCGTCGAGCGCGGCCTCGGTCCACATGTACGGCGTGCCGTGTTCGCCCAGGCCTCCGTCGCCCACCGCACCCGGATGTTCGACGCAGACTGCTTCCGTGATGAGGGTACCGACACCGCCTTCGGCACGACGGCGGTAGTACGCGGCCACGTCGTCGCCCGGCACGCCATTCGGCGAGAAGTTGCGCGTCATCGGCGACATGACGAAGCGATTCGGCAAGTGCAAGGACTTGACGTCGAGCGGCGTCAACAGCTCGTCGATCGAAGCAATGCGCATCTCCACGAATCGAATTCCGTTACGGATCCACGTACATCATGTACGGCGGCAGAATCACCGTGTTGTCCGCGTTGAGCGAGATCAGCACGAAGCTGCCGAAGTAGAAAAGCGTGCAGGCCGAGGCAAAGCCGGTCGCCGCAAGCAGGCGAACCGGAAGGCGCGCAGTACCGGGAATGCGGTCGAGACCGCGTTCGATGAACGACAGGCCATGGTCGCGCGCCGACTCGAGCAACAGCATGTAGAACGAGGCGTAGCACGCGACCAGCAGCGACTCATACAAGGGAAACTGGAATTGCGATCCAGCCCACAGCGTGAGCCAGCCCACGGTGCTGGGCCAGGCATAGGCTTCGGCGCGGATGATCGTGGATTCCGCGACGAGATCGAACACGAAGGCCGCGATGAAAGCGATCACGAACGCCGCAGCGAAACCGAGCCGCGGACGCAGCCCATCGATCAGCTTGAGCATGATGGTGGCCAGCGCAATGCCGAAGTACAGGTACATCGGCGGTCCCCACAGCAGCGCCTCGGCGTACTGCGTGGGTCCGATATGGCCGGGGAAGAACGCGGCCCAGGTGCCCCAGTTCACGGCGTGCTTGTTCCAGGCCATCCAGTAACCGCCGTAATTCACCATGGTGTCGAGCACGTACGAAATCAGCGCGCCGATCAGCAGCAGGCCCTGGATTGACGGAGCGCCCGTTCTCATCCACGGCCGGATCAGCCAATGGAACAGCGCCCAGATCGCAACCGCGGCGCTGATGACTTCGACGATCCGGATCACCAGCACGCCGTTGCCGCTCATCGCATCGGCGGGGGTGATGGGTACGGTGGCGAAGTGCTCGGCAGACAGCAGCCATTGACCGAACACGACGAACGAGAACGCGCTGGCGCAGACGCCGAGCAGGGCCCAGCAGACGATGGGGCTGAGCCAGGGAGACGAGCCTTCACCAGGCGTGTCGCGTGCCGGGGATGTTTCGCCTGCCGGAAAACTTGTTGCGTCTTTCATGCTGCGGCCTCGTTACTGATGCGACTCTTTTACGAACCGTCATGCCAGCGAAAGCGGGCATCCGGTTGCTGCTTGCAATGCCAACTGAAGTTTGGGCAGAGGGACTGGAGCGTTTGGCCTCGGCTGGAGAGCGGCTCAATGTCGCTCTCCAGTAGCCGAACGCGCCTTTGCGGGAATGACGAATTTGGATCGACTAGCGATCACGCACTAGGACGGACTGAAGGCCCGGCCAGCTTGTTGACCTGCCGCTCCGCTCTGACGCAGTGTTTCACCGCAGCTCTCACCCAACTCACGCGCCGCCCGCTCGCCACCCGCAACTGCCGTGTTGAGATTCGAGCACGAGAAATAATCTCCCGCGAAACGGACGCGTCGCACTTTGGCCAGCATCGCGTTCAGATCCACCAGTCGCCGGTAGGTGCCCGGCTCGCTGTAAACAATCACCGGATACCAGCGGCTGACGTGAGCGAATTCGACACCGGACGTGAGGCCCGGGATCACGCTTTCGCCCGCGGCGGTGATCTGGTCGATGACGGTTGCATTGTCCATCTCCATAAGCTTCTCCGCCCAATCCGACATGGTGTACAGGCTGGCCATGCCCTTGCCGGGCGGCACACGTCCGGGCGCCTTGTTGTGTTCCAGCACGATGCCGAACAGATCGGGATGCACCGAGCGCGGCACCTGTACCACGAAGGCCGGATTGTTCGGCGGCGGCTTGGCAAGCCCGAGCGAGATGTTCACGCTGGTGGTGTACTTGATGCTGCGCAGAATTTCGTGCGCGGCCTGCGGCAAACCCGGCACGAGGCCGGACGCCATGTACGCGGGCACCGCGACAATCACACCGGACACGTTGTCCGTGCGCGCGCCCTGCGCATCGCTCCAGGACACGACGGCGCCGTTCGGGGTTTCGCGTACCTCTTCCACCGTCGCGTTCAAGCGCACGTCGAGGCCCGCACGTTCGACCACCGCGTTCGGAAAGAAACCCATGCCCTGCTTGAAGCTCAGCAGCTTGGAACCGATGACGTTGTTGAACGAAAAAAAGAAGTCCACCACCGACTGCTTCTCGCCGCTGGTGCCGAGCAGGCCGCGAAGCGTGGAGTCCACGATGTACTCGAAAATCTCGTCGTTGGCGCGGCGACGGCAGTATTGCTGCGCGGTCTCGATGTCCCAGTCGGCGCAGGTGGTGATGTCTTCGTAGTTGATCTTCGAGCGGATGCGCAGGTTGTCCAGCGCCAGCCCCAGCATGCGCAGCTTGGAACGCAAGGAGATGAGCTTGGTGCCGAGCGCATCGCGGATCAGGTGCGCGGAATCCATGTTGTGAATCTTGCCGTCGCGCGCGAAGCCGACGATCGAGCCACCGGGAATCAGCTCGTCTGCCATGCCCAACTCATGCGCGATGGCCAGGACGTTGCGGTACTTGGACGGCAACACGCTGGCGCCTTCTTCCATCAGGTAGCCGTTGCGCCGCACCGTCCGCGCCTTGCCGCCGATGTAATCCTTGCGCTCCAGGATGGTGACGTCGAATCCCTTTTGCTTGAGGCGGTATGCGGCCGCAATGCCGGAGACACCGGCGCCGACGACGATGATGCGTTGACCCGTTCCGTTCGACATATTCGAATCCCTGAGTATTAGAGCTTGGTACTCGCCAAACCCATCTCCATGATCTGCGGCCCGAAGGCGAGTTCGATCATGGCGTAGCGGATATCGCGGTTGGCGCCGGTCTGTAGATTGAGCAGGCCGTGGTTCATGCCGATGTGTAGACGCATCATCGAGAACGCCTGGTAGAAGGGCAGCACGCTGCGGTCGATGGGACGACCGCCGGCCTGAACGCTCACCTGTTCGTAGCGGGCCAGAAACATGTCGAAATCAATCAGCCGTCCGATGTGCGGCTGAATGTAGGCCAGATCCTGCTCCGGCGCGCCGAACATGGCGCATTCCCAGTCCAGCACGCCGGTCACACGCTCGCCTTCAACGAGCAGGTTGTGAATGTTGAAATCGCCGTGCACCAGCACCGGCCGGCGTGTGTCCTTGGGCACATTGCGCAACAGCCAGTCGCGCAGATAAACCCCATGCGGAGAAGGAAGATGCTCGACCCGTTTCGCATACTCGCTCCAGGCCAGGATGGCACGGCGATAACAGGACTCGACGCTGCCGATAGCGCGTTCGGACAGCATCTCCGCCTCGTCGTGCTCGCGGATGTAGTCGGCGAAGATGGCCAGCGGAATGGCGTGGAGGCGCGCGAGTTGCGCGGCCACGTCGAGCAGCAGACTCTCGCCGATCTTTCCCTCCGCACCGCCTAGAAAGCTCCCGGGAATCCGGCCCGGCAGGCGCTCCATTACGTAGAAGTCGGCATCGACACCGACCACACCCGAACCGAGCCACAAGGGTTTCGGCGCCGGATAGCCGGTGGCCGATACGGCTTTGACCAGCGCGTACTCCTTGTCGATCAGGAAGGTGCCGTGCAGCACCATCGGATTGCGATCCGACTTGCGCACGATCAGCTCACGCTCGCGGCCTTCGGGTTCGGCCAGGGTGAAACGCGAGGTCTGCTTGCCGTAGCCGCCGGGGATCGCTTCGAACGCGGCGATCGAAACCTCGTTGCCCTCGACGTGCCGGCTGCGGACAAAGGCCAGCAGCGTGTCGCGGTCGATGCGTCCGTTCTTGTCTCCAGTGGCTGGAACCTTGTCGCCGGACTCTTCGAGTGGCTTGGCCTGTTGCCGGTAGTAATTGATTTCCCACTCGGCGGCCTTGAGCAGCAGCCGCAAGGCTTCGCCGTGCTGCGCCCCTGTCGCCGGCACTGCGCCGAGCGTCTCACACAAGCTCGCGATCTCCTGCATCAGGCCGGCATGCACCTCCAGTCGCGTGTAGGGCGGCCCGTGGCCGCCAGAGTCGGCGG
>JBQTHL010000021.1:0-99912 GCA_052389915.1 Panacagrimonas sp. | reverse complement strand
TTGAAGGGCGACATCTTGAGCCCCTCGTCGTAGCGGCTCTCGGCCGATGGCGGCATGCCGCCGGGCTCGGTGGCTCCGTTCTCGCCCTCGTGGATGGTGTTCGAGACCCAGCACACCAGCTTGCCCTTCCAGAACACCGGCATGATGCAGCTCTGGTCGGTGCCGTGGATGCCGCCATAGCGCGGATCGTTGTGGATGAAGCCGTCGCCTTCGCGCACGCCGACGGTGGGCTCGTCGGTCCAGTACTTGATGATGAACTTGATCGGGTAGTGCACGCAGGCGGCGAAGCCGACCACGCCATGCGGGGCGATCATCGACAGGTCGCCGCTGGCGGTGAAGATGGACGCGACGATGTCGCCCCACTTCGCCCCGGGCGCAGCGCCCATCTGCTCGATCATGGTGTTGCTCTCGTCGAGGGCGGCGAGAACGCGACCGCGAACCTGGTTGACCAGGTGCGGATCGGTCGGCTGACTGAGCAGGCGTTCCTCGTCGTCGCTGCGCGGGCCGATATCGTGGTCGCCCATGATCTCCGGATCCGGCCCGTAGAAGAGCTGGTTGTCCTTGAGAAACTTGTTGAGGAGAACCTTGTCCTCGGCAGTGATCGTCATGTCGTTCATATTTGTCTCCTCGGCTATCAATCAATCCGCGTAAACCAGACTGCGCGCTGCGCCGTCGCCCGATACCGCCAGCCGGGCTCGATCAGGTAAGTCGTGGCTTTCGTCACCACGATCGCCGGCCCGTCGATCTCGGTCTCGGCCGCGAGCGCGTCCTCGCCGTAGATCGGCGTATCGAGCGCCTTGTCGTGCCCGACGAAGTGGCAGGCGCGTCGGCTGGTCGGGGCCGGCGGCGCCTTGCCCGCGCCCTCCGGCTTGAGCCCTGCGAAGCTCACCGACTTGGTCTCGACGAACGAGCACACGCGCAGGGTGTTGATGCGCACGCCCGCCTCGGTGACCTGGCTGCCCTTGCCGAAGCGCTCGCCGTAGCGCTGGTGGAACTGCTCCATCAGCTTGAGCACGTCGGACTGCCCGTTGAGGCGGGTGAGGTCGGTGACCACGGCCGTGGTCACGCGCTGGTTGCCGTAGCGCATGTCGAGCTCGAGCCGATACTTGATCTCGTCGGCACCGAAACCCTGGCGCAGCAGATCCTCGCGGCCGCGCGACTCGAGCTGCTCGACCATCCCGTTGAACTTCGCGTAGTCGCGGAATAGTTTCTTTTCGTTGGCGTGGTAGATCCAGGTCCACGTTGACAACTCGTGGATGTGCATCTGGTTCATGTTGCCGGCGCCGACCGCGGAGAACGTGGAGGCGAACGGCGGCGCCAGAATCTTCTTCACGCCGAGCGCGCGCGCGACGCCGCAGGCGTGCAGCGGACCGTTGCCACCATAGGCCAGCGTGGTGAAGTTGACCGGCTCATAGCCGCGCGTGCGCAGCTCGCGCGCGATGCCGTTGGCCATGTTGGCGTCGACGGTCTGCTTGATCAGCTTGCAGGTGCCGATCAGATCCTGGCCTTCGAGCTCCTCGGACAGTTCCTCCAGCGCTTGCTTCGAGCGCTTCGGGTTGATCTTGATGCGCCCGCCGGCGTAGTTGGCCGGATCGAGGTAGCCGAGCATCAGGTCGGCGTCGGTCACCGTGGGCCGCTGGCCGCCGCGGTCGTAGGCGGCCGGTCCCGGATCGGAACCGGCGGACTCGGGACCGACCTGGACGGTGCGGTAGATGCGGTCGTACTCGCAGATCGACCCGCCGCCGGCACCCAGGGTCACGAGGTGCACCATCGGCACCGCGACCATCCAGCGTTCGATCTCGGGGTTGAAGTCGTAGTACTTGACGCCGCCCTCGACCACGATGCCGATGTCGAAACTGGTGCCGCCCATGTCGGTGGCGACGATGTTGCCCAGCTCGGTCTGCAGCGCCAGGGTCTCGCTCGCGGCGATGCCCGACACCGGGCCGCTGTGCACGGTCTGCAGCGCGTCGGTGGAGTTGAGCTGCGCCATGCCGCCGGAGTTGTGGTTGCACAGCATCGGCTTGTCGTAGCCGGAGTTGCGCAGGTTCAATTCGAGCGAGCCCAGGCCGTGATACATCGTCGAGTGCAGGAAGCCGTCCATGATCGTGGACATCGCGCGCGCATACTCGCCCTTGCGGCCGCCCACTTGGTGCGACAGCAGCATCGGGATCGCGCCGAGCATGTGGCCCGGATATTCCTTCAGGAACACCTCTCGCACGCGCAACTCGTGCTCGGGGTTGACCACGGCGTTCGCGAACACCACGACGATCGCTTCCGAGCCCTTGTCGACCAGCTCGCGCAGCTTCTGCCGCAGATCCTCCTCGTCGAGCTTGAGCAGGATCTCGCCGTTGTAGTCGACGCGCTCGCGCACATCGAGAATCATCGGGATCGGAATGATCGGGTCGGGGCGCTGCGCATTGGGAACGTCCATTTGTTCCTTGTGCGGCAGGCCGGTGGCGTAACCCTTGGCGCGCGACAGCGGCACCGAGGAGCGGAAGCCCATCGTGGTCAGCAAGCCCAGGCGCGGGCCCTTGCGCTGGATCAGCGCGTTGGTGCCGAGCGTGGTGGCGTAACGGACGGAGTCGACCTGCGACAGCAACTCGGTGTCCTTGAGATTCAGCTCGTCGCAGGCATTCTTCAGCGCCTCGTTGAAGCCCAGCGCCAAGTTCTGGTGGGTGGTGAGCGCCTTGGACTCGACATACTTGTTGTCCCAGGCGACGAAGCAGTCGGTGAACGTGCCACCGATATCGACGGATACGCGCCTCATGCGGGCTTCTCCCCTGTGAACAGGCGTGCCGCCGGCTGGCCGCTGTGCGTGCGGTTGCGATTGCGCGGGTAATCCTTGCCGCCCGGTTCCTTCTTGACCTCGTCGCGGTGCTTCCACTGCTCCTTCATGGCGTCGATGTCGAACTCCATGTCGCGCAGCGGCGGGTGGCCCGGCGGCAGATACTCGGTCTCGGTCATTACGCCGCACTGCGGGCAGTAGTACTCGATGAGCCGGCACCAGGTCGGGTCGGGCGAGTAAGTGAGGACGTACTTTGTCGGATCGAGCAGCGGCTTGTGGATCTCGCGCGGATCGCGGTCATAGGCGAGCAGGCCGCGCTTGTAGTTGTCGCGCGCAGAGATCAGCACCTTGTCGCAGTGGCGGCACTCCCACATCTCGGTGTCCAGGTCGATGCGCAGGTTCTCGGTCATCAGGACTCTCATGGTTTCTCCGTTCTTTTATTACTTTCAATCTCGGGCTTTGCCCGGGAACATTTATATTCAAACGCGGCCAAGCGAGATCAGATGCGGCTCAGAAGAATGTCGCCGCTGTCGTTGACCTCGAAGCTCCAGCCCTTGTCGATGCGCCCGGTGAAGTAGGCCTCTTCTAGCACGCAGGGGCCGGCCGCCGAAGCGCCGGCCTTTTGCTCTTCGACCTTGTACAGCGGCAGGTCTTGACCCGTCACCATGCGCTTGCCGGATGATGTGGCCTCAAGCTTCTTCTTGCCGAAGCCCCCCTTGAGTGACGGATGCGGCAGGCGCTTGATGCTGGACAGCGAAACCGACAGCAGCGCGTCGACCGGCAAGCCCGCAGGCAAGGTGCCGTTCGCGAGCGTGCGGCGTTCGTCCACGTTCTTGGCGGTGATCAGGAGTGTCTTCTCGATCTCGCAATCCGCGAGTTCGAAGCCTTCGGCGTACATGCCGCGCTTGGCCTGATCCAGCAACTCGTCCACGCACAGCTTGAGACCCTCGGCGTCACGCTTGCGCAGCGGCGCCTCGTACTGGTGTCCGATGTCGGAGAAGCCCAGGCCAAAAGCCGAGAACACGGCCGCGAGTCCCGGAATCAGCACGCGCGAAATGCCGGCGGCTTCCGCGACCTTGCACACCACGAGCGGACCCGCGCCGCCGAAAGCCGCGAGCACGGAGTCCTTCTCGATCCTGGCGAATTCCTTGAGGCTGATCGCGACTTTCTCGACCCAGGCTTTTTCCATTGCGCTCGCGGCGGCTTCCACCGACAGGCCGAGCGGCTTGCCCACCTTGTCCTGCACCACGCCGCGTGCACGATCCAGATCGATGTTCAGATCGCCGCCGAAGAACGAGGCCGGATCGAGCAGGCCAAGCACCAGGAAGGCGTCGGTGATGGTGGCCTCCGTGCCGCCCAGGCCGAAGCAGGCCGGGCCGGGCGCGCTGCCCACCGACTGCGGGCCGACCTTGATCTGGCCATCGACGACCTTGATGATCGAGCTGCCGCCGACGCCGACGCTGTGCACGTCGCTGAGCGGGAAGGACACCGGTACACCCTCGACGAGACCGCGTGATTCCGAGCGCACCACGCCATCGCGCACTTCACCGATGTCGGTGGTGGTGCCGCCCACGTCCATGCTCACGAGGTGCTTGTAGCCGTAGTGATTGGCCACGGCCTTGGAGCCTTCCATGCCGCCGCGCGGACCCGAGCTGTAGGTCTTGAGCGCGATGGTCTTGGCCACGCGTGCCGAGTTGCCGTCGTTGCGGAAAATCAGCAGCGGGTTCTGCGCCTTGTTCTGCCGCAGCTTGTGTTCGGCGTTGTAGAGGAAGCGCTCCATCGCCGGGTGCAGGAAAGCGTTGAAGATCGCTGTCCAGGTGCGGCGCACGTCGTTGTCGTCCTCCACCACTTCGTGCGTGTAGAGGATGGGCACCGCGCCGAGCAGGTGCTGCGGAAACTTGCGCAGCAGAATGTTCTTGATGCGGGTTTCCTGTTCCGACCGATCCGCGCCGCCATGCGCGACGATGATGCGATTGGCGCCAGCCGAAGACAGGCTGTTCACCGCCTTGACCGCCGCCATCTCCATGTCCGACCCGGTCAGATGCAGCGGCAGCATCGACACGCGTTCGGCGATGACCGCATCGAAAATTTCGGCCGCCTTGCCGTCCTGCGTGAGCTGTTGTGCCGTCAGCGTTCCGGTGAGCAGGATGCCCAGCCGCGGACCCTTGCGTTCGATCAGGGCATTGGTGCCCTGCGTGGTCGAGTAGCGAATGTGATCGGTGCTGGTGATGAGCCCGATCAGGTCTTCCTTGCCGTAGATCGACTTCGAGGCCTTGGTCAGCCCGTCGAAGAGACAGCGCGAAAGATCATGCGGGGTGGTGAGGGTCTTGGTGCGATGTACCTGGTTGCCATCGATCACGCAGATGTCGGTCAGCGTGCCGCCATTGTCGATATTGATGAGCTTCCCCATCCGATCCTCCTTGGTCTGTTTTTATTCAACGCAGGTTTGAGTATGAAAACCGGACGCCACCCGAACCCTACCCTGCGGGGTAAAAAGCGGATCAGGCCGCGCCCGCGGAACTGCGCGGGCAGACCGCGCTTGGAACCAAGCGACCGACAGGTCGCCGCAAAGGGAAAGGGAAAGGGAAAGGGAAAGGGAAAGGGAAAGGGATAGGGGAATTCGTGTGGAAAATATTCAGCCTGAACCCTTTGATTGATCGAGGGGCGCGCCAATAGGTGTGCTCTATACAGGCCTTGCTAAGAGACAATTTCTTCGCAGGACTCGCAGGCGCTACTGTTCCGTCCCGTGGAGAAGCCCACGTCAACAACGGAGAGAGAAATGTCCAACGATGCAAAGTGCCCGTTCTCGGGTGATGTTTCCCGGCATACCGTGTCGGGCGGCCAGTCCAACAAGAACTGGTGGCCGAACCAGCTCAATCTCAAGATCCTCAGCCAGCACTCCGGGAAGACCGACCCCATGGACCCGGCGTTCGACTACGCCGAGGCGTTCAAGACGCTGGATCTGGATGCGGTGATCAAGGATCTTCATGCGCTGATGAAGGACTCGCAGGACTGGTGGCCAGCGGACTATGGCCACTACGGGCCGTTCTTCATCCGCATGACCTGGCACGCCGCGGGCACCTATCGCATCGGCGACGGCCGCGGTGGCGCCGGCTCCGGCGAACAGCGCTTCGCGCCGCTGAACAGTTGGCCCGACAACGGCAACCTTGACAAGGCGCGCCGCCTGCTATGGCCTATCAAGCAGAAATACGGCAGGAAGATTTCCTGGGCCGACCTGATCGTGCTCACCGGCAACATCGCGCTGGAATCGATGGGCTTCAAGACCTTCGGTTTTGCCGGCGGTCGCCCGGACGTGTGGGAGCCGAGCGAGGACATCAACTGGGGCAACGAGGTCGAGTGGCTGGCCACCAGCGACAAGCCGAACAGCCGCTATTCCGGCGATCGGCAACTCGCCGAACCGCTGGGCGCGGTGCAGATGGGCCTGATCTACGTCAACCCTCAGGGCCCGGATGGCAACCCGGACCCAGTCGCCTCGGGTCGTGACATCCGTGAAACCTTCGCGCGCATGGCGATGAACGACGAGGAAACCGTCGCGCTCGTCGCTGGCGGTCATACCTTCGGCAAGTCACACGGCGCGGGGCTGGAATCGCATCTCGGCCGCGAGCCGGAAGGCGCTGACCTGGAACTGCAGGGCCTTGGCTGGAACAGCAGCTTCGGCAGCGGCAAGGGCGCGCACGCCATCACCAGCGGCATCGAGGGCCCGTGGAAGCCGAACCCCACGACCTGGGACAGCGGCTACTTCGACACCCTGTTCGGCTACGAGTGGGAGCTGACCAAGAGCCCCGCCGGCGCGCACCAGTGGATTCCGAAGGACGGTGCCGGCGCGGACGCCGTGCAGGGCGCACACGATCCCGGCAAGCGCGTCCCGCCGACGATGACCACGGCTGACCTCGCGCTGCGTTTCGATCCGACTTACGAGAAGATCTCGCGCCGCTTCCACAAGGACCACAACGCGCTGGCCGACGCGTTCGCCCGCGCCTGGTACAAGCTGACGCACCGCGACATGGGCCCGGCCGCCCGCTACCTCGGCCCGCTGGTGCCCAAGGAAGAGCTGATCTGGCAGGACCCGGTTCCTGCCGTGGATCATCCGCTGATCGACGCAGCCGATATCGCGGCGTTGAAGGCCAAGCTGCTCGCCTCCGGCCTGTCGATCTCCCAACTGGTCTCGACGGCCTGGGCCTCGGCCTCGACCTTCCGCGGCTCCGACAAGCGCGGCGGCGCCAACGGCGCGCGCATTCGCCTTGCGCCGCAGAAGGACTGGGAGGTGAACCAGCCGACCGAACTCGCGAAGGCGCTCGCGGTGCTGGAGAAGGTTCAGAAGGACTTCAGCGCGGGCGGCAAGAAGGTCTCGCTCGCCGACGTGATCGTGCTGGGCGGATGCGCCGCGGTGGAAGCTGCCGCCAAGCAGGCCGGGCAGGTGGTGACGGTTCCGTTCTCGCCGGGCCGCACGGACGCCTCGCAGGTGCAGACCGATGTGGAAGCGTTCGCGCCGCTGGAGCCGACGGCGGATGGCTTCCGCAACTATCAGTGCAAGGGCCATCCGATCAAGGCCGAGGAGGCGCTGATAGACAAGGCGCAGTTGCTGACCCTGACCGCGCCCGAAATGACCGTGCTGGTCGGCGGGCTGCGCGTGCTCGGCGCAAACGCAGGCGGCTCGAAGCACGGCGTGTTGACCGGCCGTGTCGGCACGCTGAGCAACGACTTCTTCGTCAACCTGCTCGACATGGGCACGCAGTGGAAGCCGTCGTCCACGGATGGCGTGTACGAGGGCAGCGATCGCAAGACTGGCGCCGTGAAATGGACGGGCACCCGCGCTGATCTGGTCTTCGGCTCGAACTCGATCCTGCGGTCGCTGGCGGAGGTCTATGCGTCCAGCGACGCGCGCGGCGCGTTCGCAAAGGCCTTCGTGGCGGCCTGGGCCAAGGTGATGAACGCGGACCGTTTTGATTTGGGCTGAAATCGGCCGTAAAGGAGCTGCAAAAGGGCGGGCCTGGATCACTCCAGGCCGGCCTTTTCCGTTGGGTTAGCGATTCTTCAGCCAGCCGTCGACCTGGGGGGCGCCCCTCTCGAAGCAGCCTCTCAATCCATCTTTGCTCCAACTTGCGAGACCCGCTTTCCCGGGTGTGAGTTTCGGAGTGACTCAATGTCACTCCGAAAACTCACACGGCCTCTCCCGCAAGGGAAGAGGGCCTCGTTCCGCAACACGACGGGGCACCGCTACTGCGGGAAACGTCAAACTTCTACTGCCACCCCGGCAGAGCCGGGGGTTTCTCCAACTGAATAGTGCAGCGTTGGCCGCCGATGAATATGAACGTGAAGCCGCGCTCGTAGAAGCCTGGACCCCGCTGGATAAAAATACGGGCGCGACTCGGCGGTGCTTGCCCGGCGGGGTCTGCCACGAGGCGATCAAGGCATGGTGCGGAAAGCGGCCGCTATGATGAGCGCGGAGGAAAACCCAGATGACTGCCGCCACAAGCAGGTCCCGAGCGCTACCGGAATCTCCGGGCGCTCCACCCGTGCTCAATCACAAGCTTTCGGCCCCGGCGGCGCACCGGAATGCGGTCGAGCGTGAGGCCTTGCTCAAGCGGGTGTTTCGCGCAGGGCCTTCGCGAGTCGTGGTGTTCCAGGGGCCTGCAGGTCACGGCAAGACCTCCTTGATGCTGCAAGCGCAGGACGGCTGTCGCGAGCGCGACATGCTGACCGGTTGGATTTCCCTGGACGAGACCGACAACGACGTCACACGCTTTCTCGGCCATGTGCAGGAGATGGTCCTGGGCTTGCAGGCGCAAGCGGGCCTGGCCGCCACGTCGGCCGACCTCGCGCGCGCCGCGGACATTACCTCGCGCACCGACTGGCTGGTCGGCGCCTTGCTGCAACTGGGGCGACCGGTCGCGGTGTTCCTGGACGATCTGCATTTCGTCAGCAGCCGCATGATGCTGGGCTTTCTGCGCGAGCTTCTCGCCAGCGCGCCGCCTGGCATCCGCTGGTTTCTGGCGAGCCGCGTGGTGCCCGAGGTGGGCCTGCCGCGGCTGGTGGTGGGCGACGAGGCGCTGATGATTCGCGCTGAGGATTTGCGTTTCTCGCAGCAGGAAGTCCGAGCTTTCTTCTCGCACGCGGTGGACGTGACGGTGACCGAGGCCGAGGTGGAGGCGATCCACCAGGCCACCGAAGGCTGGCCCGCCGGCGTGCAGCTTTATCGTCTGGCTCTGGACAGTCCGACCGTGCGCGCCTCGCTGGCCAAGGGCAGGGCCCATCAGTTGCGCGAGCTGGCGGATTACCTGTCCGACAACGTGCTGGCACGCCAGGAGCCGCGCGTGCAGGAGTTCCTGCTGAAGACCTCGGTGCTCGCACGCATGTCGGCGCCGTTATGCAACGCGCTGCTCGAGCGCAGCGATGCGCAGGAGGTGCTGGACCAGCTCGAACGCACCGGGCTGTTCGTGCGCCGCGTGGAGTCCGACCAGCAGTGGTTCACGTACCACGCGCTATTTTCGCGTTTTCTGCAGGACCATCTGCGTGCTGCGCATCCCGAGCAGGTCGTCGATGTTCACCGGCGTGCCGCCCGGTGGCACCGCGATCAGGGCCACTTCGAAGAAGCGCTGCATCATTTCTCCAGCGCCGGAAATTATTCCGATGCCGCTGACGTGTTCGAACTCTGGGCCGACCGCCTGGTGCCGGACGGGCACATGGTCACGGTCGATCGCTGGTCCGACAGCCTGCCGCTCGAAGAGCTGGAGAAGCGCCCCGGCCTGGTGGTGAAGATTGTCTGGGCGCTGAGCTTTCTGAGCCGGCATCGCAAGCTCGGTCCCTTGCTGCGACTGCTTCGCGCCATCCCGCCGGTCAACTCGGCGACCGGCGATCCGCGCGTGGCTCTGAGCATGGTGGCGATCATGGAGGACGATCTGGCGCACACGCCCGATCCCATCGTCGCCATCGATACCAGTGTGGCCGGCGCATCGCGCTTTCGCAGCTTCGAGCTGAGTGCGGTGTCCAACGCGCGCGGCTACCACGCGATGGCGGCCGGTCGCTACGACGAGGCGCTACGCCTGCTGGCGCGTGGCCGTGCGCTGAGCGAACGCGCCGGCACCACCTTCACCTGGGCGTATTCCATCGGCAAGAGCTCGCTCACCCTGATGTCGCAGGGCCAGTTGCAGGAAGCGCTGACGCAGTTCCGCACGGCGCTGTCCGATCCGCGCATGTACGCGGACGAGTCGGTGTCCACGGCCTGCCTGGCCTGCGGCCTGATCATGGCCTTGTACGAGGCCGACGAACTGGATCTGGCGATGACGCATTTCCGCCAGTTCCGCGAAATCATCGCCAACGCCGGCATCCACGATTACCTGGTGATCGCCTATCGCTCGATCGCGCGCATTCACGATCTGCGCGGCGAGTCTGCCGAGGCCCTGGCAGTTCTCGACGAGGCCGAGCAGCTCGCCTACAACGGACAATGGCCGCGGGCGGTGCGCCTGATCGGCTGGGAACGGGTGCGGCGGGAGTTGTTGGCGGGTCGTCTGGATCGAGCGCAGATCGTTGCCGGGCGCATCGACGAAGACCATGCGAACGCAGACTGCGACTGGATTCGCATCTCCGAAGACGCGGAAGACACTGTCATCGGCCGCATCCGTCTGCACATCCGCAGCGACCGCAGCAAGGAGGCCTTGCGACTGATCCAGTCGGCGCTGCGCCAGGCCACGCTGCGCACTCGCGTGCATCGACAGATCCGTCTGCACACGCTGGCGGCGCTGGCGCACCGAAAGCTGGGCAGCGACAACTTGGCGCATCGCAGCCTCGACCAGGCGCTGACCCTGGCGGCGCCGGGCGGCTACGTGCGCGCCTTGATCGACGAAGGCGAGGACATGCTGCAACTCCTGCTTGAGCACTTGCAGCCGCGCCTTGGCGGAGGCGCACCGACCGAGGTCACGGTCGGCAATTTTCTGGCGCGGCTGATTGCCATTGTTCACCCGGAAGTGAACGTCCCCGTGGTCGCGCGCGCTGAGCGTGGATCCTTGTCCGTGGCCAATGCCATCGAGCCGTTCACGGAACGCGAGAAAAAGATTCTGTCGATGATTGTGAATTACATGTCGAACGACCAGATCGCCGCGGCGACCTTCGTGACGCGCGACACCGTCAAGTACCACCTCAAGAACATCTACGCGAAGCTCGGCGTGAAGAGCCGCCTGGAGGCGATTCGCGCGGTGCGCGAGGCGGGCGCCGGAATCGCCTAGCTCGAGATTCTATCTTGCGCCACGATCACGGAGCCTCCGGCACCTCGTTCGGATCCTTCACCGGCTTGTCCATCTGCACGAACTCCGCGTAGTCGATCTTGCCGTCGAGGCTCTTGTCCAGGTTATTGAACGACGTGGCAACGATTCCGGTCGCCTCGTTGGTCGAGATGGCGCCGTCCTCGTTGCGATCCATGCTCTCGAATACTTCCGTGCTTTCGGCGGCTCGGGCCGATGCTTCGTCGGCTTTTCCCATTCTCCGGGAATCTCCCGAGGGGCCAACGGTTTGTGCGTGGCCTTGAATCGCGGCCGTGGCGAGGCTCAGGGCCAGCGCCACCGTGATCGATCTGGGAGTCATGTCTATCTCCTTTGCGTCGTGGGCATCACGACACGAGATTTGCCGCACGAAGCGATCCCGGAGCTTGAATTCCAAAGCCTAGCCTCCCCGCCTTGCATCTTGCAGGTTGCCGCAATTCCGGACGCGCGATCTGCATACGACAACTGCTCGGCAAAGCGGGCGCAATCCTTGTCGTGGCGTGCTTGTCTGGCCGGAATCGTCTGCCGGGACGCGGGCACCGCGATTGCGTAGGACGCTTTCGGAGCGCGATCCAGCGCCCGTCAATCCACGCCCCGGAGCCTATCGATGACCCGCGCCACCTTGCCCCTCGCACTCGCCGCGCTGAGCTTGTTCTCGCTGCCCGCACAGGCACAGAACGAGACCCTCACCCCGAGCTACCTCGACCTCTACTACATCGCGCTGGCAGACCTGGAGATCGACGATTTCGAGTTCGACGACGGCGACGGTTACGGCGCCAAGGGACGCTTCATGATCCTGGACAACCTGTTCATTTCGGGCGAATACCAGAACAGCGAATACGATCCGTTCGATCGCGAAACCGGCGGCGTTCTCGGTGGCGCCACGCGCTTCGAAGTGGAGGTCGAGTCGTACCGCGGAGGCCTGGGCTTTTATTTCGGCGACTCTCCATTCTTCGTGATGGGCGAGTACATCGGTTTCGAAGCAGAGGTCAGCACCACCGGCGAAGAGGACGACGAGGAAGGCCTGGGCGACGACCTCGACGAAACCGGCTACGGCGCACACGCGGGCATCGACGGTACGTTCGGCACGGGGTTCGGTTTTCACGCGCAGGGCGGCTACGTGGACCTCGGCGATGCGGGCGATGGGCTCGAACTGCTCGGTGGCGTCTCCTATTCGTTCAATCCGGGCATCGGTTTGTTCGCCGATTACCGCTACACCCAATTGGAAGACGACGTCGAAACGGATCTGGCCGACGCGCGCGTCGGACTGCGAATCTCGTTCCGCTAGCGCAACGCGCCGAAGCGGGAGTCGTGAACGACGCGCCCGTGGACCTGCATCCCGCGCCCCTATCCGATCTCGCGGACATGGGCGCGCAGTCTTCGGCGGCATCGGCGGCCGAGACTTCGGCGCCTCCTGCAGTGCGCCTGTCGGTCGACGTGCGCAGCGCCGCGCTGGGAGTACTGGCGGTGCTGGCCATCGTCGTCACGCTGAAATGGGCCAAGGTCGTGCTCATTCCCATCGCGCTCGCAGCGTTCCTGAGTTACTCGTTGCGGCCGGTGGTGGTGGGATTGCGGCGCCACGCCCGCATTCGCGAATCCATCGGCGCCGGTCTTGCACTGATGGTCGCGGTCGGGGTGGTTGCCGGCGGCACGGCTGCGCTGGAGTCGCAGGCCACGCGCCTGCTCGACTCCATGCCGCACGCCACCAAGAAACTCGAGCGCTTTCTGCATCGCTCGGCGCTGGACAATACCGGCGCGGTGCAGAAACTTCTGGCGGCGGCGGACGGGCTCGAAAGAATCGCCGCGGGCCCGGCCAGCACCAGCGTGCGTGCCAGCGAATCCGAGAGCCTAGCCGCCGAACCGCTGAAGCTGCGCAGCTATCTCTGGGCCGGAACCGAAGCCATGTTCAGCGGCCTGTTCCAGGCCATCCTGGTGCTGGCGCTCGCGTACTTCCTGTTGATCTCCAGCCAGTCGCTCAAGCGCAAGCTGGTCAAGGTGAGCGGCAACACCATCAGCACCAAGAAAATCACGGTGCGAATCCTCGACGACATCGACAGCCAGATTCAGCGCTACGTGGTCATCCAGGTCGGCACGAGTGCGCTGGTCGGCCTGGGCACCGGGTTCGCTTTCGCGCTCATCGGGCTGGAGAACGCGATGTTCTGGGGTGTGGCTGCCGGCGTGCTGCACCTGATTCCGTACGTCGGATCAGGTCTGGTGGTGATTGCGTCGACGCTATTCGCCTGGCTCCAGTTCGATACGATCAACGGCGCTTTGCTGGTGGCCTCCAGCGCGCTCGGCGTCGCCGGCATCGTCGGCTTCGGCATCGTGCCCTGGCTGACCGAGAAGGTGGGTCGCATCAATGCGGTCGCCACCCTGATGTCGCTCATGATCTGGGAATGGCTCTGGGGTATTCCGGGCCTGCTGCTCGGCGTCCCGATCATGATGGCGCTCATGGCCGTCTGCGAACACGTGGAGAACCTCAATCCGGTGGCAGAACTGTTGTCGGGCGATGCGCCGCCGGCAACCTGACCCGCGAATTCTTCCCCCCGCTGCAACAACTGTGGAGATATCACTCGTGACTTCGAACTACCCCATGAATCCTGCGGTGCAGGCCCCCGGCGGCGTCCCTGCGCACCAGCCCGCGCCTGAAGTACCGCCGCGGGAACACCCGACACCCGGACCCGACGAATATCCGGTCAACCCGCCTGGCGAAATCCCGGTCGACGTACCGCAAGGTCCGGGGCCAGTGGCTTGACGGCCCTGAGGGGGGCCTGAGGCGTCAGTCTTTTCAAGCGTCCGATCGCGAGCCGCGCATGCACGCATACTCGTGGGTGAACTCCGCGCCCAGCAGGAAAATCTGCGCCGAGTAATACACCCACACGACGATCACCACGAGCGCGCCGGCGGCGCCGAACGAAGAGGAGATGGCCGCCGTGCCCAGGTAAAGCCCGATCAGGTATTTGCCCACCGAAAACAGCAGCGAGGTGAAGGCGGCGCCGACCCACACGTCGCGCCACTCGATGCGCACGCTCGGCAACAGCTTGTAGATCAGCGCGAACACGCTGGTGATGACGCCGAATCCCACCAAGGTGTTCAACACTTGCAGCAGCACCTGGGCGCCGGGGAACCAGTGGTTCCACAAGCCTCCGATAGCGCTGATTCCCGCCGTCAGCACCAGCGATACCGCGAGCAGAAAACCGACGCCGAGAATCACGCCGAAGGACAGCATTCGCGCGCGCAGGAAACTGCCGACGACGGGTTTGTTGCCCGGCGGAACGCGCCAGATGCGATCCAGGTCGCCTTGCAGTTCGGCAAAAACGGTGGTCGCCCCGACCAGAATCATCACGATGCCGATGACCAGGGCCGACAGCCCGCCTTCGCGGTCCCGGGACGCCACCAGCATTGCTTCGATCGCCTGCGCGCCGTTTTCGCCGAACAGGGTGCGCAGCTCGCCGATCAGCGCACCGCGCGCAGCGTCTTCGCCGAAGAAAAGGCCCGCCACGGTGATGACCATCAGCAGCACCGGCGCCATCGAAAGCAGGCTGTAGAAAGCGAGTGCCGCACCCATGCTGGACGCGCCGTCGTCGATCCATCGGGTGACGCTGTGCTGCGCGAGTTTCGCCCAGGGTGAGGTCAGGCGAAACATCGGGGCGCTTTCGTCCCGAGAAGTATTTTTGCCACGGAGTTCACGGAAGAACACGGATGACAGCAGGGCTCCGGACCGGCGCAGCGATCTCGCGGACTTCGGTCAGGCCTATCCGTGTCATCCGTGAAATCCGTGGCAGATGCTTTTTTGCGGAACGCGTGTCAGGCCGCGCGTCGGTAGGTATCGCGCAGTTCGCGGATGCGATCGTGATTCCGCAGCGCACCCTGGTACTGCTTTTCGACCAGCGTCTTGGCGGTCATCGGCAGGTCCGTCGCCAAGGCTTTCTTGTAAGCCGCCTTGGCGTAATCCTCACCGCGCTCGACTTCTTCGAGCACTGCCACGTTGTTGTCGCCGACGATCGCCGTTTTCACCGCGACCCAGCCGCGGTGAGCGGCGCCGGTGAGGCTGCCGCCGCTCTCGGGTTCGCCGCCCATCGAGCGGACGACCGCCTGAAGCTCCTGGGCCGCGGTGGCGCATTGAAGCGCGCGCTTGCCCAGTTCGGCCTTGAGCGAGGCGTCGGTGGCCTTCTCGGCCGCTTCGGCGAAGCCTTTCTTTCCGTCTTCGGAGGTTTCGATCAGGTCGTTCAGCGTCTTGCAAACCGTTTTGTTGTCCATTGGGTTTCTCCAATTTGGGGGTGGTCCACGGCGACCGCGCGTCGCGAATCCATCGAACCGGATGCGCTCTGCTTCGATCGCCGTGGTGCCGGATCAGCATCAAGCGCCGTGCCCGCGGCGGCTCGACGGCCTGCGACGCGCGGTACTGCGGCGTTCTTCCCGGTGTGCCGCCGCTATATCGGCAGTGCACCGTCGTGCGGTCTGCACGCTCTCCGGTCGAATGCATGGACAATGGCAAGGGGGCGTTCACGCGCGAACGGCCATTTCACGACATCGGGCACGATGCACGCTTCGTGCATGTTGACGCCCGCCGTAGCTTCACCGGCGTGGTTCCTGGCCTTTGACGACGTACCGACTTCAAGAATCCAGACTCGATGCCCTTGCCGATCAGACTTGCCCGGTCCCTTCTCGAAGGCCTATCGGTCGCGGTGCTCGCCACCGCAGCGATGCTGTTGCTGCGCTATTCGATCAACGGCTATTTGCAGGGCCACCTGCCGCTCATGGCCAGCACGCTCGCCGTCATCGTCGCGGCCTGGTACGGCGGACTGTGGCCGGGACTGCTTGCCACGGTTCTGAGCGGGGTGCTGGGCGTCAGCCTGTTCCTGAAGGGAGGCTGGATGTCCATCGAACTGGCCGACGCCATGTTGCTCGCCGGCTTCGCGTTCATCGGGGCGGTGACCAGCCTCTTGTTCGAGGCGCTGCACGCGGCGCGCGCGCGGGTCGACGAGCAGCGCGTGGAGGTTCTCGGGCTCGGGCACTTCAAGGCCTTGTTCGAGACCCAGCCCACTTCGATCCTGGTGATGGACCGGGACCTGCGAATCGTCGGCGCCAGCGACGCCTACCTGCGTTTCACCAGTCGCGCGCGCGGCGACATCGTCGGGCAACACGTGTTCGAGGCATTTCCGGACGACGCCGAGGCCCTCGGCATCGGCGTGGTTCGCGCCTCGTTCGAAAGGGTGCTCGCCACCGGGCGCGCAGAGCAGTTGCCCATCCAGCAATACTCGGTGCAGAGGCCGGAGTCCGAGGGCGGCGGGTTCAAGAAGATTTTGTGGAGCCTTTACCACTTTCCGGTACGCGGTCCGGATGGCGATGTGGCCCTTGTGGTGCAGCATGCCGAGGACGTGACCGAGTTCGTGAACGGCGGCAGCAAGATTCAGCCGGCCTCGCAGGAAGACCGCGACTTCGAGCACGCGCGGCTGCTGACGGAGGCCAATCGCAAGCTCGGCGCGGCCAACGAGCGGCTCGCTTTTTTTGCCGGACTTTCCGAGTCGACCCGGCCGCTGGTCGATCCGCAGCAGATCGTTGCCACCATCGCCGAAAAGCTCGGCCGGCACCTGGGCGCCAACCGCTGCCTCTGGGCCGAAATCGCGGACGACGGGCTTCATGGCGAAGTACTGGGTCATTACGTCGATGGCGCGCCTTCCATTCGCGGGCACCATTACCTGCCGGCGCTGGGCCTGCCCAGGCTTATGCGCGGCAAGACCTGCATCGCCATCACCGACATCGAGGCCGAGCCTGAGGTAAGTGCCTATTTGCCTGCGTATCGCGACATCCAGGCGCGCGGCCTGATCGTGGTGTATCTGCGCAAGGAAGGCCGCGCGGTGGCGGCCATGGCGGTGCACCAGTCGGTTCCGCGCGCATGGACAACCGACGAAGTCGAACTGGTCGAGCAGTGCGCGGAGCGCTGCTGGGATTCGCTGGAGCGCGCGCGAGCCCTGCGCGCCGTCACCGACAGCGAAGCACGTTTGCGCGGCCTGCTGGACGCCATGCCGGCGCGCGTGGGCACCGTCACCGCCGAGGGCCGCGTCGACTACCTGCATCCGTCCTGGGCGGCTTACACCGGCCTGAAGTTCGACGATGTGAGCGGTGCGCTGTGGCCGCGGATGTTTCATCCCGACGATCTCCCGGAGTATCGGCGCGCACGCGACGAGAGCCTGAAATCCGGCAAGCCGTTTGCGCACGAAGTCCGCGTGTGCCGTCATGATGGCGAGTACCGCTGGCACCTGGCGCAGATGGCGCCGGTGCGAAATGCCGACGGCCGGATTCTGTCCTGGGTCAGCACCACCACCGAGGTGCACGAACTCAAGCTGGCGCAGCAGCGCCTGCGCGATGCCGACCGCGCCAAGGACGAGTTCCTGGCCACGCTGGCGCACGAGCTGCGCAACCCGATCGCACCCATCGCCAACGGCGTGCAGTTGCTGCAGAAGGCCGGCGAGGATCACAAGCTGCGCTCGCAGATGCTGGCGCTGATGTCGCGCCAGCTTGCGCAGATGGTGCGGCTGGTGGACGACCTGCTCGACGTCAGCCGCATCACCACCGGCAAGCTCATCCTGCGCAACGCGCCGGTGATGCTCGCAGACGTGGTGCGCAATGCCATCGAGAGTGTCGATCCGCTGATTCGTGCCAGCGGACAAGAACTGGAAATAGTGTTGCCCGACGATCCCGTGGTGCTGCACGGCGATGCGACCCGGCTGGCGCAGGTGCTCGGAAATCTGCTGACCAACAGCGCCAAGTACACCGACGGGGCGGGCACCATCCGGCTCAGTGCGGTGCGCGAAAACAGCGAAGTGCGGATCGCGGTGCAGGACCAGGGCATCGGCATCGCGCCCGAGGTGTTGCCGCGCGTGTTCGACTTGTTCGCGCAGTCCGACCGCGCCTTGACGCGCGCCCAGGGCGGACTCGGCATCGGCCTGTCGCTGGTGCGCCGGCTGGTGGAGATGCATGGAGGCCGCGTGGAAGGCGCCAGCGAAGGCATCGGGCGCGGCGCCACGTTCACAATTTTTTTGCCGCTATCGGATTCGCAAGCGTCCGGCGCCGATGCGCCTTCCGCCGGTTTATTGCATGCAGCCGGCAGCCTCCCGGCGACGAAGCGTCGCGTGCTGGTGGCCGACGACAACGACGACAACGCCCGCAGCCTGGCCGCGCTGCTGCGGATATGGGGGCACGAGGTGGCGATCGCGCACGACGGTGTGATGGCGCTGGAGCTGGCGGCGGCATTCAAGCCGGACGTGATGGTGCTGGACCTGGGCATGCCGCGCCGCGACGGGCTGGAAACCGCGCGCGAAGTTCGTGCGCAGGAGTGGGGCCACGGGATCACGCTCATCGCCCTCAGCGGCTGGGGCCAGCCCGCGGACCGCGAGCGCACCCGGGCCGCGGGCTTCGATCATCACCTCGTCAAGCCGGTGGATGCGGCGAGGTTGGAGAAGTTGCTGGAGTCGGAGGCGGGTCCTTGATCGAATAAACCGCCGTCCCCGGTGGCTGCGCTTCGCTTATCCACCTAAGCTGCGCCTGCCTGTAGCGGGGTAGGGCGGCAATCCCTTGCCGCCGGCTTTTTTCCCGGGCCCGGGTTTCGGCAAAGGATTGCCGACCTACGGCTACGGCGAACAATTGCCTGATCGGCACTCTACGAACCGTTCATAACCCCAACGCGGCATTGACGGGGCAGGAGAACGATGCCGGATCGCGCGCCAACTGGCCGATGGCAAACGCGATCTGTCCCGCGATGCTCGCGATATCCCGCTTGTATGCGATTACCAGTCCGTCGTGACTCTTGGCCGGCGATGCGTTCTGGGCGCGCGTGGTGCAGCTCGCCAACACGGTTGCAGAAGCGTTGTCGCGCAGGCTCCATTGCACGGCGACGAGCGCCTGGTCGCCGGGCGCCGACGATTCGAAACGCTGCACGTCCACTTTCAGGCGATACACCCGGGTATCGGTGGGCGCCGAGACGCGGCTGACGTCCGCCACGCCCAGGCTCGCCTGCAAGTGCTGCGACAGCGCGGCACGGATCTCCTCGCCCAGAGGTGCGAGCCAGCGGTGATTTTCTGCGAGTCGCAGCGCGCTGCCATCGCGGGTGGCAACGACCAGTTGGGGAACATCCACCTGGCGCGGCACGCTGACCGGGTCCAGAGCGATGGCATACGGCGCGGCTGCGTCCGCCGGCTGCGGCGCTGCGCCCAGATCGACCAGCGTGTAGAACCGCACGGGCGGCGAAGAGGCGCACGCGCTTATCACCAGCATCGCCAACGCTGCGCTCGCGCGCCGGAAAAAATTATTCATCGGTCAGGGTCTCGCCGCCATCGCCGCGGCCGCGGATCAGCGCCTCGGGGTGGCGCTGCAAATAATCCGACAGATCGCGCAGCGAGCGTGCGGCGCGATCCACTTCTTCCAGGGTGCGATGCATGTCCTGCTGCAAGGGCGCATCCGGCGAGGCCAGCGAGCGGTTGGCAGAGTCGAGCGTTTTCTGCGCGTTCCGCAAGGTGGCCGCCGCGGCCGGTGCGACTTCGCTGTCGAGTTGCTTGAGCAGGGTGTTGGCGGAGCCCAGCGCATCGCGCAGGCGGTTGCCGATCTCGGCAAACGGAATCTGGTCGACCTTGGCGACGATGTCGGTGATGCGGGTCTGGATCTGGTCCAGGCTCGCGGGCTCGGTGGGAATCTGCATCGGCCGGATGCTGGTATCGACCGTGCCTGGCTTTCCGGTCCTCGGGAAATCGAGCGCGATGAAGAGCTGCCCGGTAATCAGGTTTCCGGCGCGCAACTGCGCGCGCAGGCCGCGCTCCACCAGGCGGCCGAACAGCGCTTCGGGCGCCGCGCCGCCGGATGCGCCGTCGGCCGCGAACTGTTCGTACGCGCGGCCCAGGCGATGCGGGTACAGATCGGCCGAGACATCGGTTGCGAAGCGCTTGCGCTCGGTGTCGAAGCTCAGCTCCAGCCCGGTGATGCGGCCGAGTCCGACGCCCCTGAAATCCACTTCCGCACCCACGCCCAGGCCGCGCGTCGATTCGAGGAAGCGCATGCGCACCGGCATGGCGACTTCGTCCTTCGGGGCCAGCGCCGAACCCTGGTTGGCGTATAGCGCAAACGTCGCCCCTTCCTTTGCCGCGGCAGCCGCGCCGTCACCGGCCAGCGGCTGGAACGCGACGCCGCCGGCAAGCAGGGTGACCAGCGATTGCGTGTTGAATTTCAGCCCGCTGGCGTCGAGCGAAAGGTCGACGCCGCTGGCGTTCCAGAAGCGCGCGTCGTCGGTGACGTAGCGATCGTAGGGTTCGTCCACGAAGGCGCCGATGCTGACGCCCTTGCCGTCGTCGTCCAGCTCGAAACTGACCACTCTTCCGACCGGAATGCGCCGGAAATACACCGGCGAGCCGATGTTGAGCGAACCCAGATCGTTGGAAGTCAGCACGAAGCGACGGCCTTTCTGATCGCTGGTGACCGTCGGTGGTTTTTCCAGGCCGACGAACTCTTCCCTGGATTGCTCCGACTTGCCGACGTTGACGCCGATGTAGGTGCCGCTGACCAGCGTCTTGAAGCCGGAGATGCCACCCAGGTCGGCGCGCACCCGCACCACCCAGAATTGCGAATCTTCCACCGCGACATTTTCCGCCTCGCGGATCAGGTCGACCCGCACCCTGACGTGGCTGCGGTCGTCGGACAGATCGATGCTGTCCACCTTGCCGATGACCACGTTCTTGTATCGCACCTCGGTCTTCCTGGCTTCCAGGCCTTCGGCGGTTTCGAAGCTGACGACGATGCTGGGACCGGACGCGAGGTAGCCTCGCAGAATCAGCAGCGCGCCCGCCAGCGCTGCGAGAATCGGCACCAGCCAGATCAGCGAGGGGCTGATCCGGCGCCGGCGGCGCACGACCGGTTCCGGCAGTTCGGGCAGGGGCGTGTCAGTCATTTTCCAGCGATCCCTCCGCCGCGTCCCAGATCAACCGCGGATCGAAGCTCTGTGCCGCTAGCATGGTCAGCACGACGACCGCGCCGAACGCCACTGCGGCCGGACCCGGATCGACTTTCGCCAGGGTCGAGAACTGCACCAGCGCCACCAGCAGCACGACCACGAAGATGTCGAGCATCGACCATTGCCCGACCCATTCCACCAGCCGGTAAAGACGCGTGCGCCGCCGCCGTCCGGTCAGCCAGCCGTTCTGCACGCTCAACAGCAACACGCCGAGGATTCCGATCTTGGCCAGCGGTACCACCACGCTGGCGACGAACACGATGATCGCAAGATCCCAGGATCCGGCCGCCCACAAGGTCAGTACGCCGCCGACGATGGTGTCCTGCCGATCTTCGAGCAGGGTCTTGGTATGCATGATCGGCAGCAGGTTCGCCGGGATGTACGCGATGACCGAGGCCACCAGCAAGGCCCAGGTGCGGGCGATGCTTTCCGGCTTGCGCGGATGCAGCGCCCAGTTGCAGCGCGGGCACTCCTGCTCGCCGTCCGGTACGGCGCCGCCGCACACCAGGCCGCAGGCGGGGCACTCGATCACGCGCAGCGTGCGACCGGTGAGCCATGCGCTCATGCCGCGACCTTGTCGGCGCGATCCCACAGCGCGTCGGTGTCGAACGTCGCCAGGACGGGCAGCAGCACGGTCAGCGCGGCGAAGCCGAGCATGCCGACCCCGGGGATCACGGTCGCCTCCCCGCCGAGCTTCACCACCGCCACCACGATGCCGAGCATGAACACCTCGACCATGCTCCACGGCCGCATCGCGCGCAGCGCGTGCATCGCCGGCTCCAGTGCTGGCGGCCGATGCGCGGTTTGCAGGAACGTCAGCACGTACAGCTCCAGGCCGATCCGGAGCATCGGAAACACCAGGGCGCAAAGCGCGGCGAGCACCGCCACCGGCGCAACACCCGCCTGCCAGGTCGCAATCAGTGCCTCGAACAGCGAGGCGCGCGTGTGCTCGCCGCGCAGTTCCACTTCGACGATGGGATTGAGATTGGCGATGGGGTACACGATCGCGGCCGTGAGGGTCAGCGCCAGCCAGGCATCCAGGTTCGTGCGCCCGGCGCTGTACAGGACGCTACCGCATTGCACGCAATGCGCCCGCCCGCGAGGCACCAGCGCGACCCTGCGATGGACCACGTCGCAATGCATGCAGACGACGACAGGGGCGCGGCTCATCGGTCGAGACTGCGGGTTCGGGTTGGCGCGGTCAAGACGGAGTGGAGCCCGATAACTTCACTTCGATGTCACCGGCATCGACATGTAGTTCACCGGCAACCACGCGTAAGCCTTGCCCTCGCTACGCAACCGTCCGATACCGGGAAACGAGAGGTGCGCCGCCGCCACCAGGTAGCCCTGCTTTGCGGCGTCCGCATAAGCCTTGGCGCGCTGCGCCGCAGCCGCCTTGGAATCCACGTCGAACTGGATCGTCACCGCCGGGTTGTCGAACTGCACCGCGGCGACGTGCATCAGGTCGCCCCAGAACACCATTTTCTGCCCCTGGCTTTCGGCCACGTAAAAACTGTGACCGGGCGTGTGGCCACGGCTCGCCATTGCCTTGACGCCGGGCACCAGCTCGGTGTCGCCGTCGAAGGGCTTGAATTTTCCGGCCTTGATGTATGGCTTGAGCGACGCCTGCGCGCCCTGGAATTGTCCCTTCATTGCTTCCGGTGCCTTCAGCATGTTCTCTTCCGAGAGCCAGTACTCGGCGTCGTGCTTGTCCGCGCGCACGACGGCATTCGGGAACGCCATCCTGTCGTCCAGCATCACACCGCCGACGTGGTCGCCATGCATGTGGGTGATGTAGATCTCGTCGACCTGCTCCGGCTTGTAGCCGGCTGCTGCGAGGCTGGTCAGCAGCTTGCCCAGGGTCGGGCCGAACAGCTTGGCAGCGCCGGAATCGACCATCACCAGCTTCGTCCCGGTGTTGATGAGGAACACATTGACCGAGGTTTCCAGCGGGGTCTTGAGGTAGGACCTGGCCAGCGCCTTGTTCACCTGATCGGGCTGGATGTTGGTGAGCATCTGGTCGATCGGCAGTGCGACGGTGCCGTCCGACAGCGCGGTGATCTCGATGTCGCCGAGCATCATGCGGTAGAAGCCCGGGGTTTCGGTTTTGGACATCGGGGCGGCAGCCGTGGCGGTGCCGGAGAGAAGGGCGCTTCCCGCGGCGGTGGCGATAACGGTCAGGGCGGTAGCGCGGAGCAGGGAGGTCAGGGTCATGGAGATTTTCCGAGCGTGGCGAATCGAATGGGAGTCGAGCCGGCGGAAATCCGACCGGGCGGCACGGCGCAACCCGGTCATTCTATGCGCGGCTCGATTCATCGACCGGCTGCCGCATGGCAAACGGCATGTCGGTGAACCGTCGCTACCCGCCGCCTGAGGCGTCCCAAAAAAATACTTGACAGGCTCACCGCGGACAGTTCTGATCAGTGTGTCGAAAGCTGTGTGGTGGCCGTGACAAGGCTACGAACAGGGATTGGGGGAGTCACCATGCAGGTCGGCTTTTTTTGCGGCAGCGCCGTGCTCAGCGCTCTCTTCTGCGTCGCGCTGAACGTTCACGCGATCTCGTCGCAGCCGTCCGCCATCGCCGGCAGCGGCCCGGACGTCGAACTTCGTGGAGCGAAAAAGCGGGATCTTTCCCCGGTCCATGACCGACAGCCCCGGATCGCATCCGAACTGCTCGATTTTTACGCGAGCCCGCAGGGCGGCAGGGTCGTCGCCGGCCTCGCGACCATCGAATCTTCTTCAGGCAGGCTCACGGTCAGGCAGCTCAGCGACAAGGCCGTCATCGACTGGCAGTCGTTCCACATCGGCAGCCGGACCAGGGTCCGGTTCGAGCAGCCGGACGCGCAATCCATCGCCGTCATCCGGGTGACGGCGGGCGCCGAGCCCACGCAGATCATGCGCCGGCTCGAAGCCAACGGCCGCATCGTCATTCTCGATCCCCGCGGCGTGCTGTTCGGCGCAACGGCCGAAGTCGATGTGGCCGGTCTCCTCGCTTCCACCAGCCGCATCGAACCTGGCTCTTTCATGCAGGGCGGCGGTCTGATCGGCCTCGCCGGCATGACCGCGGGCAAGATCTGGAACCAGGGCCGCATCACGGTCGAAGGCGGCGGAGTCGCTGCGCTGGTGGCGGCGCAGGTGGTCAATAGCGGCGTGGTGCAGGCCGATGGCGGGCACGTGGTGCTGGCTTCGGGCAGCGCGGTGGCGTTCGATTTTTCCGGCGATGGAATGGGTTCCGCAGACGCCTTCTTCAACCTCCGTGATTCCTTTAGTCGGAACGACTCCCGCGAAGGCGGGAATCCAGTTTTCGCCCAGCCAGCACGCCAGAGCTGGATGCCCGCCTTCGCGGGCATGACGGTTTCTCATCTCGAGCACTCGGCGTTTCCGTTCGATACCGCACCACGCCTGGAAAACAGCGGAACCCTCCGCGCCCGCGGCGGCTGGGTGATGCTGTCCGCTGGCGACCGAGGCAGCGTCAAGCTCGGCGGCCGCATCGACGCAAGCAACCCGAAGGCCAAGGGCGGTTATGTGCAGGCGACCGGCCTGCACGTGGCGGTGGATGGCGCGGAGATCGACGCCTCGGGCAGGACTGGCGGCGGGCAGGTCTTGCTGGGTGGAGATTTGAACGGTGCCACCCACCGGCTCGTGCAGCGCGCCGCGACCACGTCGTTTTCCTCCGACAGCCTCGTGCACGCCGATGCTACGCACAGTGGCGACGGCGGCCTGGTGGTGGTCTGGGGCAATCGCAGATCCGAGTTCCGCGGCGACATCACGGCCCGAGGCGGCGCGCAGGGCGGTGACGGCGGCCTGGTGGATGTTTCCACCGGAGAAGGCGTCGTGTTTTTTGCCGGACTCGTGAGCACCGTCGCGGCGAACGGCCACGTCGGCACGCTTCAGATCGATCCGTCGACGGTGATGATCGGCAATGGGCTGGGTACGCCCGACTACACGTACATCAATGCGGGGTTGATCGCCGATGTCCTGACGACCAGTTCCGTGACCATCCTTGCCGACAATGCCATTGGTATCGGTGAGGACATCGATCTCTCCACGTCGGGCGGCAGCCCGACGCTGTTCGACCTCGGCTTGCAAGCGCAACAGATCGACCTGGCGAACGACATCGTCATGGGCGCGGGCAATCTGTTGCTGACGGCGCCGACGCTCAATGTCTCCGGCCGGGTGACAACAGCAGATGGCGTGCTGCTGGACGGCTCCCGGCTGATCGGCACGGCCACGCAGGTGAACGTGCTCGCCGCCACCGCGAGCCTGCAGCAGGCGATCGACGCCTCCACGACCACGGCCGCCCCGATCATCGATGTGGCCGCGGGCAGCTACGTCGGCAATCTCGGTATCGACAAAGCACTGATCCTGCGAGGCGCCGCGGGCGATCCGGGCGGCGGCGCCGATGCGGCGGCGCCCGAGCTTCGCGGCGGCATTGCCGGCGGCACACTCATCCGGGTCGGCGCGCAGGGCGTCCGCATCGAGGGCCTGGACCTTCATGCGCAGGTCGGCGCGGGTTTCGCCGACAGCATCTACGGCATCGACACCGAGTCTTCCGACCTGGTCGTCGCCGAGAACACGTTCACGGGTTTCGACCATACCGGCGTGCGCAGCCTGTTCGGGTCGAATCTGGCTGTCGAGGGCAACTATTTCAGGGACGTGATTGCCGCCGTCGCCCAGTTTTCGGGCGACGGCGCCATCGTCCGCAACAACACCATCGAAGGCTCCACGGGTGCCACCGGTGCGGGTGCATACGCCATCGCCGTGTACGACAGTCCGAACGCGCAGATTCTCGACAACCTCGTGCGCGGTCGGGTCGGCCGGACGGGCGCGGGCGAAGCCGGCATCCAGGTTCTCGCTGCACCGGGTGCGCTGATACAGAGCAACCGGATCGAGGGTCTGACCGGCGGCACCGGCGCCACCGGTAGCGGTATCTTCGTCACCAACAGCGACAACGCGCAGGTTCTGGACAACACGGTCCACTCGGACGGAGAGCCCGGCTCGGTAGGGGTAGGCTGCACGCCCTTCAACCTCCCCGACAACCCGGGCCTGACGACCAGCAACAACGTGCTCACCACGGACGGCCTCGGCGGCGGCGACGTTTCGCCGGCGGCTTTCGGCTTCACCGACCAGATCGGCGTCCCACGCAGCACGCCGATCGTCTCCGACACGGTTGCCATCACCGGTATCGACACGCCGATCCCCGTGACCGTGGTCACCGGCGAATACGCCATCGGCTGCAATGGGACTTTCACGTCCATGCCCGGCAGCGTGCAGAACGGCCAGACCGTGCAACTGCGCCACACCTCGTCGGCGAACTACAACACCACGGTGGAGACCGGCCTCAACGTGGGCGGCGTGTCCGAAAGCTTCGCCAGCACGACGTTGACCGACCCGACCGTCGCGAACGTTTCCTTCGCCCCGGCCAGCCGCACGGTGAGCGAAAACGCAGGAACGCTGAGCATCACCGTCTCGCTCTCCGCTGCGTTCAGCCTGGACGTGAGCGTGCCCTTCAGCGTGTCCGGCAGCGCCTCGGAATCCGACTACAGCGGTCTGAGCGCGAGCCCGCTGATTTTTCCGGCCGGAACGACCAGCCGCACGATCAGCGTGAATGTCGCCGACGATCTGCTGGACGAGGCGAACGAAACCCTGTTGCTCACGCTCGGTACGCCCACCAACGCCGTAAAGACCATCCCGAGTGTGTTCACGCTCACGATCCAGGACAACGACGCAGCGCCGACGGTGAGTTTCACCGCAGCCACGCAGACCTTGTCGGAAGGAGCAGGGACAGCGACGGCCACCGTCGAGCTGTCTGCGGCCTCGACCTTCGACGTCACCGTGCCGGTCTCGGTTCTTGCGGGCAGCACTGCGGGCCCGGGCGATTACTCGCTGAGCACGACTGTCCCGCTGACGATTGCGGCCGGCGCGACCAGCGCCAGCATCGACATCGCGTTCACGGACGACGACCTCGACGAACCCGACGAGACCCTGACCCTGCAACTTGGGGCGCCGACCAACGCCACCATCACCGCGCCCTTCACCCACACCCTGAACCTCCGCGACGACGACGAAGCGCCCACCGTGGCTTTTGCGCTGCCCGGGTCGAGCTTCGACGAGGGAGCGGGATCGGTGCTGGTGTCCGTGAACCTGTCCAAGGCCTCGGCACAGATCGTGAGCGTGCCCTTCGCCGTGGGCGGCACCGCCACGGCGGCCGATCGCAACATCGCCAGCAGCAGCCTGTTGCAGATTCCGGCCAGCGCGACCGGTGTGTCCATTGTCGTGAGCCTGACCAACGACGGTATCGATGAGCCCGACGAGACCGTGGAGTTCACCCTGGGCACGCCGATCAATGCCACCCTCGGCAACCCCGGCGCGCACGCGCTGACCATCAACGACAACGACGATCCGCCGGCGGGTACGGTGCAGTTCGCCGTCCCGGTCTCCAGTGCGAGCGAAAGCGATGGCGCAAAGCTCATCGCTCTGAGCCGCACGGGAGGGTCGTTCGGCGCGGCCAGTGTCGGGTTGTCGACCGGCAACGGCACCGCCGAGGCCGGCAGCGACTACGAGGCGCTGAGCCAGGTCCTGAGCTGGGCGGACGGGGAGGACGGCCTGAAGATCGTGTCCGTTCCGATCGCGAACGATACGAGCGACGAGTTCGACGAAACCGTGAACCTGGTCCTGTCTGACGCCATCGGCGCCGCTCTCGGAACGCCCGCGACGGCGGTCCTGACGATTCTCGGCAACCTCGATCCTCCGGCGGGCACGGTGCAGTTCGGCGCCGCAACGTACTCGGTGGGCGAAGCGGGCCCGACTGCGACGATCACGATCACGCGCACTGGCGGCAGCTTCGGTGTCCTGATGGCGGCGTATTCCACGTCCAACGGGTCGGCCAGTGCCGGCAGCGACTACACCCCCACGAGCGGCACGCTGAGCTGGGCCAACGGCGATACCGCACCCAAGACCTTCGCCATCGCCATCGACGACGATGCGACGGACGAGCCGGACGAAACGGTGAATCTTGCGCTGTCGGCACCTGTTGTCGGAGCCGGGCTGATATTGCCGTCCACGGCCGTCCTGACGATTGCCGACAACGACGAACCGCTGCCGCCGCCGTCCATCAACCTGGTGCAGAACTCCGGCTTCGAAACCGGCGCCTTGAGCCCCTGGTACTTCTTCACGGCAGGCAATGCCCTGGGCAGCGCCGCGGTGGATAGTGCCGTCCGATTCGAAGGCAATCGCTCCGCAAGGGTCAACCTCACCCGTGCCGACACGCCAGCGCCCTGGAACGCCACCCTGGGGCAGAACCTCAACTTGGTGGCCGGCACCCTCTACACCCTGAAGTTCCACGCCAGGGCCGACCGCACCCGGCCGATCGGGGCCCTGCTCCAGCGCAACGTTTCGCCTTATACCGTTTATTTCGGACAGACCCCCACGCTCAATACCGGCTGGCAGGAGTTCACTTACACCTTCACCGCGCCAGTCACCACCGCTGCGGTCCTGAGCCTGAACCTGGGCCAGTCGGTGGGCAACGTCTGGGTGGACAAGGTGTCGCTGGCTACTGCGGGTTCGCCCCCGCCGCCCGTACCGCCTCCGCCGTCACCTCTCCCGCCTCCCCCGCCTCCTCCCCCACCGACTCCACTGCCCCCCCCGCCGACGCCGGTCAGCCTGGTGCTGAACCCGGGCTTCGAGAGCGGCAATCTCAGTCCCTGGTATTACTTTGCGACGGGCAATGCGCTGGGCAATGCAGCGGTGGACAGTAGCGTGAAGTTCGAGGGCGCCCGCTCTGCGAAGCTCAGCATCACCCGTGCGGACACCGTTGCGCCGTGGAACACGGCGCTGGCGCAGAGCCTGACACTGGTCGCGGGAAGAACCTACACCCTGAAGTTCCGGGCCATGGCAGACCGCAGCCGGACCATCGGCGCAGTGGTGCAGCTCAACCGCTCGCCCTGGACAGAGTATTTCAAGCGGTTCCCCGCGCTCAACACCACCTGGCAGGAATTCAGCTACACCTTCGTCGCAACGACCAGCACCAGTGCGATCCTGAGTTTCACCCTGGGGCAGTCCGTCGGCAACGTGTGGATCGATGCGGTGGTGCTGCAGTGAGTTCGCATCATCGACCGGCTGCCGAGTAATACAGCGATACGTCGCGCGCCTCGGTCTCGGACAGACCTCCAGACACGGATCGCATCAAGGCGACGGTGGCGGTATGTCCACGGGCGTCGTCGCGGAACAGGCGAAGCTGCTTCGCCAGATAGTCCGCGTCCTGGCCGAAGAGATCGGGATAGTCCGGGTGTATCGCCTCCCTGTCGCGGTCGTGACAGGCCGCGCAGGGCGCGACGTCACGATCCGGAATGCCGGACTCCGCGATTCTGGCGCCGCGCTGCACCGCTTCCTCATCGGCGCCGGCGCGTGCCGCAGGCGCGGGCATCGCGGCGAACAGCCGGGTCAGGCCGGCGATCTCACGCTCGCTCAAGGCGGCCGCGATGGGCTGCATGACCCCGCTGGGGCGTCGGCCCGCCGCGTAGTCGCGCAGGCTCGTGGCAAAGTAGTCCTCCTTCTGCCCGGCCAGAGCCGGCGCGGTTCCGTCACGTCCGGCGCCGTCGAAACCGTGACAGCTTGCGCAGGCGCCCACGCCGGTGAGCATCTCTTCGATCCCGTGCGGCGCCGTCGGCGATTCGCCGGGTTCTGCGGCAATTCCATGCGCTAGCTGGTTATACCGGGAGGCCTGCATTTCAGGCAGTTCGAGCAGGAACGCGACCACCGCCCAGACCTCGTCGTCGCGCTGCTGCGACGCCCAGGCCGGCATCGCCGTGTACTTGATGCCGTTCTTCACGATCCAGAACAGTTCCCGGGTTTTCCATTTGCCGGGTTCCAGTGGCGGCGCCGGTGGAATCATCAGGCTTGCGGCCAGCGAGGGCCGCTGTCCGGGCGCACCGTGGCAGGACGCGCAGCCGAAGGCATAAGCGCCCGCGCCGCGGTGCAGCAGGCGCGGGTCGTCCAGCGCGGGCGCCTCGATACCGCGGGCATCGCTCCGTACCGTCTGGCGCATCGTGAAGTGCAGAAACCATTTCGCAGGCGGCCAGTGATCGGTGCTCGCGGCGATCGGCACCAGGCCGAGCCAGGCGACCGTCAGCCCGGCACAAGCCGCAATCGCGCCGAACCAGACGAAGTGCTTGAAGAGGGTTTTCATGCGGCCTTGGTACGACGCCGAAGCACGCCTGCGAGCAGCCACAGCGCGCCGATGAGATAACTCGACCCGGCGCCGAGCAGCATCAGCATGCCGCCGAGCTGCTGGTCGTCGAGCGCACTCCGTCCGAGCGCATTCACGTCACCGTGCGGATACAGCGGACGCAGGCTCAGGGTCAGCAAGGTGCCGAGCAGGGTCATGTGCATGGACGTCATCAGCAGTCCGCCGATGCCGGCGACGGCACGCTCGTCACGCGGGTGCGCCGGTCCGCCGAAGGCCGACAGCCACACCAGCAGCGACGACAACAGGAACAGACCCTGTTCGAGACTCATCATGCGGCCGTCGCGCTGCGACAGGTGATGCAGCGCGGGCGAGTGCCAGGCCCAGATGACGACCAGCTCGATGATCGATGCCGGCAGCGGCGCGAACAGCCCGGGCCAGCGACGCGCCGGATCGAGGCTGCTGCCGCCGATGCCGAGCGCGAGCAGCGGTGCGGCCAGGGCGACCACCGACACGTGCATCGCCATGTGCGCGGAGAACGTTGTCGTGGCCAGCGCCGGCAGCGGCCCCAGCCAGGCACAAGCGAGAACGCCAAGCCCCATCGCGGTTGGGAGCGGGCGGATCATTCGCAGGTATGCATCATCAGGATCGGTAGGGTGCCGAAGAGGGTAGCGATGGCGCTGACGATGGCCAGCAGGAAACCGGCGAAGGCGATGAAGCGCTGGCGTTCGGCCACCGTTCCCGACTCGCGTCGACGCGAGATCGCGAGGCTGCGAACTCCGTGCACGACGATGAGCAGCATGGCGAGCGCAGCGATTCCCGCCATGACGGCGCGCGTGCCGGTCATCGCTGCGGTCTCGGACTTCGCGCAATGGATGGCCGCGATGACGTACACGGCGAGGAACTGCACCGCCCAAACCGTCGGCGCAAGAATCAGCAACCAGAGTGAGCCCACCGACGGCTTTGCGTTGGAAGCCATCCACCATCCCGGGCCGAGGTGTCGCGTGATTCTTCGTTTGAGGAAAGTTCGCGAATCCATCTCACGCGCCCCGCGGAAACAGGCACAGCACCGCCAGGGTGACCATCACCGTCGCGGCCGCGAAATGCCAATACAACCGGACGTTGATCAACTCGCCGTCATGCCGCGCATCGATCCAGCCTGCGAGATTGCGCGCCAGGCAGAACAGGAGCATCAGCGTTCCTAGCGCCAGGTGTACGGCGCACCAGCCGCACAGCACCCACACCATCGCGGGATACACGTGCGTGGTGGGATCGAGCTTGGCGATCGAGGGGCCGGCCAACATGCCCGCGGCGCCGGCCGCAGAAAGCAGCGCGCCGACGGCCAGCGAGGCGCTGACGGCAGATCGCCGGGACCGCGCATTGCAGCGCAGGCTCCAGGCGATGGTGCCCCAGGCCAGCAGCACGCAGAGCGCCGCGACCCACCACGCATCCAGAGCCGGCGACAGCAGATCGGCCGGCGGAAAATTCTCGTGCACGGTCCAGTAGAAGAAGTAGCCGAAGAGCAGGCTCAGGAAAGCCGCGCCGTCGGCAATCATCAGAGTGAACATGGCCCACCAGCCGACCGATTGCGGACCGGACACGTACAGCGGCAGCACCACGCCGCGGCCGACGTGTGCGGTGACCTCGGCCGGATTCCCGACACGCACGTTCCACATCCAGTACAGGATTGCCGCGACGGCGCCGACCGCGCTCAGCAGGGTCAAGGTCCACCAGTAGAACGTGGCAAAGATGAACACGCCGCCGGTGAGAATCGCGGCGATCATCGGCAGGAAGGAAGGCCCGGGCACGCGCAGGCACTGTTGCGGTTCGGCGTCGAGCGTGCTGGTGACCAGGGTTTCGCGATAACCCTGCTCGGTGTCCGGCAGGAAGTGGCGACCCTCCTCGACTTCGCGTTCGAGTTCCGGTTGGTCCCACAGCGGATAGCGGCTGCTGACGATGGGGATGCTGCGCGGCGTGTACGGCGGCTTCGGGTTCGGTCCGAGCCATTCCAGCGATCCGGCAGCCCAGTGATTAGGCGCAGCTAGCGCCTGTCGCCGCCGCGGGCGCAGCACGTCGGCGAGGAAAATCAGCACGCCGGTGGCGAAGACGAATGCGCCGACGGTGGACACCAGGTTCAGCACGCTGAAACCCGAGGCTTCGGAATACGTGTAGACACGGCGAGGCATGCCGGCCAGGCCGGTGAAGTGCATCGGCAGGAACGCGAGGTTGAAGCCAGTGAACATGGTCCAGAACGCAATTTTTCCCCAGCGCGCGGACAGCGATTTCGAGCGCGCCAGCGGGAAGTAGTAGGCGATGGCGGCGAACACCGGAAACAGCATTCCGCCGATCAGCACGTAGTGCAGATGCGCCACCACGAAGTAGGTGTCGTGCACCTGGAAGTCGAACGGTGCCAGCGCCACCATCGTGCCGGTCAGGCCGCCCAGGACGAAGATCGCGAGCGCGCCCGCGACGAACAGCATCGGCACCGAGGGCACCAGTCGCCCGGCGAGAAACGTGGCGATGAAGCAGAAAATCTGGATGCCCGTCGGAATCGCCACGGCTTCGGACGCCGCCGAGAAAAACCCGAGCGAGATTCCGGGCAGGCCGGTGGTGTACATGTGATGCACCCACAGGCCGAAGCTCAGGAAACCAGTGCCGACGGCAGACAAGACCACCCACGAATAACCTGCGACGGGCGCACGCGCGAACGTCGGCACGATGGTCGCGACCAGCGCCATCGCCGGCAGGAAAATGATGTAGACCTCGGGGTGGCCGAAGATCCAGAACAGGTGTTGCCACAGCAGCGGATCGCCGCCGCGCGCGGCATCGAAGAACGGCCAGTCGAAGGCGCGTTCCATCTCGAACAGCAGGTCGCCCGCGATCAGCGGCGGGAACGCCAGCAGGACCATCACGGCCACCACCAGGATGTACCAGCCGTACAGCGGCATGAGGTGGATGCGCATGCCCGGCGGCCGGCAGCGCAGCACGCCGACGATCAATTCGATGGCCGCCGCGATCGAGGAAATCTCGATGAAGCTCAAACCCAGCAGCCAGATGTCGGCGCCGAGGCCGGGCGAGAATTTGGTGGTCAGCGGCGGGTACATGAACCAGCCGCCCTGCGGCGCGGCGTCGAAAAAAATCGAGCCGCACACGAACACGCCGCCGATCAGGAAGCACCAGTAGCCGTAGGCCGACAGGCGCGGAAAGGGCAGGTCGCGGGTGCCCATGATCTGCGGCAGCATCAGCACGGCGAAGGCTTCGAAGATCGGCACCGCGAACAGGAACATCATCGCCGAGCCGTGCAGGGTGAAGGCCTGGTCGTAGGTGCGAGCGCTGAGCAACTCGTTCTCCGGCACCGCGAGCTGCGCGCGCATCAGCAGCGCCAGCACGCCGGCAAACAGGAAGAACGCGAACGCGGTGCAGATGTACCAGATGCCCACCGAGTCGTTGTTCACCTCCGACCAGTAGCGCCAGCCGCGCGGCACCGCCCAGGCGCGCAGCAGTCGCTGTTCCTGCGCAGCGCGTACGACCGGGTCGCTCTGATCGGGAAGGGTGTCGGCGCTCACTTGAGGCTCAGCAGGTAGGAGGTCAGGACCGCGATGTCGTCGTCCTTGATCATGCTGAAGCCCGGCATTAGCGCGCCGGGTTTGATCGCTGCGGGATTCCGGATCCAGCGCTGCAGCGAGGCATCGTCCATCGCCAGATCGGTAGCGGAAAGCGTGGGCCTGCCACCGACATGACTCAGGTCGGGACCGATCACCCCACGCGCGGCGGTGCCGCGGATCGTGTGGCAGGCGGGGCAGCCGTACGAGACGAACGCAGCCGCGCCATCCCGCGTGTGCGCGGTATCGGGCAAACGAGCGGAATTTCGCTGCTGCTCCAGCCACGCCGCGAACTCGTCTGCGGCGAGCACGTCCACGGTGAACGTCATGTGCGCGTGACCGGTGCCGCAGTATTCCGCGCAGATGCCGCGGTAGCGCCCGACCCGGGTCGGTTCCAGCACCAAGCGTGTCTGCCGTCCCGGCAGCATGTCCACTTTCCCAGCGAGCGCGGGAATCCAAAGCGAGTGAATGACTTCCGGACTGTTCAGCAGCAGCTCGGTGCGCCGGCCCACGGGCAATCTGATTTCGTTGGCCAGATCAATTCGAGCCTCGGTGCCGGGCGCGTATTGCACGCGCCACCAGAAGCGTTCGCCGGTGACCGCGATGCGGAGTCCGTCTCCGTCGCCTTGCAAACCCACCAGCGTTGAAAGGCCATACGTCAGCAGCGCTCCAAGAACCACCGTCGGCGCAATCAATCCGCCGCCGACGATCAGGAACATGGCCGTGCGACGACGTGCCTGCCCGTCCTTGCGGCGCCCGTAGGCCGCGTAGAGCGCCGCAGCCATGGTCAGCGCCCAGACAATCGCCGCGCCGATGGCCATGATCCAGAACAGCTCGGCCGCCAGCGCCGCTTCGACGCCGGCCGGATGCAGGCTGGAGCTGGTTCCCAGTTCGGCCTGCGTCACCCGGGCGCTCCGCCGCGAAGCTTTTGTGTCGGGCGAGCTGCATTCTCCGCACAGCTCCCTTCGTGCAGGCTGCATGCCGGGTATGCCCTCTCTGCTCCCGTCATTGCCGGCGGAATAGCGGTGCCGCCAGCTAAGGAGTTGTCGGCGGCAAGAGGGCGCAGATTCATGTGCCGTCTGGCGCAGATCGCATGCCATCTCGCTTCGCTCGCTGGCAACGCGAGGCCTGCGACGCCATTCGGCGGGCCGTTCCGGACCATGGCACGCAACTGGCTCCGGTGCCTTGTGACTCGTTCGGTCAAGGGGACCCCGACCATGTACTCCAGCCGCTTTACCCGCAACGCACCCGTGACTCTTCTGGGCCCGGTCATGGCATTGGGCCTGGTCGCCTGCGCGGACAAGGCGCAGGTGCCGATCGCTGCCGGAAGCGGTCCCACGCCGGTCTTGCCTGCGCCGCAGAAATCCCTGATTCCGCAGGTCAAGGTCGCGCCCGCCGTCGGCTGGCCCGAGGGCGTCAAACCGGTCGCCGCGCAAGGACTGACGGTCAGCGCCTTTGCCACCGGGCTGGATCATCCGCGCTGGCTGCACGTACTGCCCAATGGCGATGTGCTGGTTGCGGAAACCAATGCGCCACCGCGCCCGGAAGACAAGAAAGGTCTGAAGAGCCGCGCGCAGTCCTTTTTCATGAAGAAGGCCGGCGCCGGCGTGCCGAGCGCGAACCGCATCACCCTGCTGCGCGACACCGACAACGATGGCGTGGCCGATCAGCGTTCGGTGTTCCTGTCCAACCTGAATTCCCCCTTTGGCATGGCGCTGGTGGACGGTTCGTTCTACGTCGCCAATACCGACGCTGTGTTGCGCTACCCCTACGTGGCCGGCGACGCCAGCATCAAGGCGCAGAGCACCAAGATCGCCGACCTGCCGGGCGGAACACTCAACCATCACTGGACCAAGAACCTGATCGCGAGCAAGGACGGCACCAAGCTCTACGTGGCTGTCGGCTCCAACAGCAACGTCGCCGAGAACGGCATGGAGGCGGAGAAGGATCGCGCCGCCATCCTCGAGATCGATGCGGCAAGCGGCCAGCAGCGCGTGTACGCCTCCGGCCTGCGCAACCCGGTCGGAATGACCTGGCACCCGGACAGCGGCGAGCTGTGGACATCGGTCAACGAGCGCGACGAACTCGGCAGCGACTTGGTGCCCGACTACATGACCTCTGTGCGCGAAGGCGGCTTCTACGGCTGGCCGTACAGCTACTACGGCAGTCATGTGGACGAACGCGTGGAACCTCAGCGCCCGGACTTGGTGGCGAGCGCCACCGTGCCCGACTACGCGCTGGGCGCGCACACCGCGTCGCTAGGGCTCACCTACGCGCGCAGCGAGTCCCTGCCGAAAACGTTTTCGGACGGTATGTTCGTGGGCCAGCACGGCTCGTGGAACCGCAAGCCCATGAGCGGCTACAAGGTGGTCTTCGTGCCTTTCGGCAAGGGCAAGCCCGTGGGCGGGCCGGTCGATGTGCTGACCGGCTTTCTCAACGACGACGACGAGGCCATGGGCCGACCCGTCGGCGTGACGCTCGACGCCTCGGGCGCGCTGCTGGTGGCCGACGATGTCGGCAACGTCGTGTGGCGAGTGACGGCGCAGCCGCCGGTGCTGACCGCGAAAATCGCAGTCGCCGACCGAAGCGACGGATGCGAAAGCCGGACGCCTGCCTTCGCTACCGCGGGCGACGAAGAAAGGCACAACACGCTGATCGGCTATGTCTCCGACCACATCCGTTTTTCCAAATCGTTGATGGCGTTTCCCTGACCCAGGAGATCGAATGAAAACTCAAGACCAGAATCGCGGCCCCGGTGCCGAAAAAATTTCGCTCGAGCGCAGGCTCGACAGCAACTCCGAACTGGAGCGGCGCACCCTGGGCAAGAAAAGCCCGCCTGCGGACAAGGCAGAACCGCCGAAGGACAAGGACAGTCAGGGCAGCTCGGTCCAGACCGCGCTCGATGATGCGCTCGACGACAGCTTCCCCGCGTCGGATCCGCCAGCGCGCATATCGCCGACCCGTCCGGGCACCGGCAACAACTGAGCGCGCCGAAAAATTCAACCAGCCGGCATCGACCGCAGCGCGGCGAGCTTCAGCGCCAGTTCCAGCGCCTGTTCGTAGTTGAGCCGCGGATCGACCTGCGAACGGTAGGCACGTTCCAGGTCTTTCTCGGTCAGGTCGCGCGCGCCGCCCAGACACTCGGTGACATCTTCGCCCGTGAGTTCGAGATGCACGCCGCCCAGGCGAGAGCCACAGCGCGTGTGAATCTCGAAGGCTTGTGTGACTTCGGAAAGAATGTCGTCGAAGCGCCGCGTCTTGATGCCGTTGCCGAGGGTCTGCGTGTTGCCATGCATGGGGTCGCAGATCCACAGCGCGCGATGTCCCGCCATTTTCACCGTTTCGATCAGGCGCGGCAGATGATCCGCGACTTTGGCCGCACCCATGCGGTGAATCAGTACGAGGCGTCCCGCTTCGTTATCCGGATTGAGCGCGCGGCATAGCCCGAGCAGCCAGGCCTCGTCGATCCCCGGCCCGATCTTCACGCCCACCGGATTGCGGATGCCGCGACAATATTCGACGTGCGCGCCACCGAGGTCTGCGGTGCGCATGCCGATCCACGGGAAGTGCGTGGACAGGTTGTACCAGCCGGTCTTGCGCGGCACCTGCCGCGTCTGCGCCTGTTCGTACCAAAGCACCAGCGCCTCGTGGCTGGTGTGGAAATCGACCCGGTTGAATTCGTGCAGCTCGGTGCCGGCGAGGCGTTCCATGAATCGCAGCGAATCTCCAATGGAGTCGACCCGCGCCTGATATTCGGACGCGAGCGGTGAGTGTTCGGCCCAGGCCAGGTCCCAGTACTCCGGGTGATGCAGGTCGGCGAAGCCGCCGTCGATCAAGCCACGCACGAAGTTGATGGTCATGGCCGAGCGCATGTGACCTTCGAGCAGGCGCTGCGGATCGGGAATGCGCGCCTCCGGGGTGAACTCGGGGCCGTTGACCAGATCGCCGCGATAGGCAGGCAGGGTGAGGCCGTTCTTCGTCTCCAGATCGGCCGAACGCGGCTTGGCGTACTGCCCGGCAAAGCGGCCGATACGCGAGACCCTCGTCTTCATCCCATGCACCAGCACGAGTGACATCTGCAACAGGACCTTGAGCCGGTTGGTGATGATTTCCGAGCGGCAGTCGGCAAAGGACTCGGCGCAGTCGCCGCCCTGCAGCACGAAGCGCTTGCCGTCTTCTGCTTCGGCGAGCTGCACGCGCAGCGCATCGACCTCCCAGGACGTGACCAGCGGCGGCAGGCCGCGCAGCGCTTCGAGCGCACGTGCCAGCGCCGCCGCATCCGGATAGTTCGGTTGCTGCACGGCGGGTTTCTGCTGCCAGGAATCTGGGGTCCAGCTCATGTCGGCTCCGGGTTGGTCACCACAAGATACCGGAGCGTGCGGTCGCCGTAGGAGCTCTCGGCGCGGTCGCGCCGATTCGAAGCACCCAAGGATTCTCCCGTAGGTCGGGCTTCAGCCCGACATCCAGGCCGGGGAGTCGGGCTGAAGCCCGACCTACACGAGGCTTATCAGGCTCGAACAGACGAGCAGCTACGCAGCGTCACTCGGTCCTGCCCGGTCGCACGCTCAGTTCGGTGCCGCAGGCCTCGGTGACATCCACGCCACACGCGCGCGGCTTGAGATCACGATCGAGACAGATCCGGACTTCGCGCAGGTATTGCCGGCTGCATTCGAGCGTGATGGCTTCAGGAGCAAGGCCGGGGTTGGCCTCGATGAAGGCGCGCTCGAGTTCCACGCGCTTCACTCTTCGCGTTGCCGCCTTCTTTAGATGAGCGCTCGGCACCACGATGGAGTGGGCGGCGCGTTCCAGCGTCGCGAAGTAGTTTCCCGGCGTCATGCCGCTGCAACTGCCGTGCTTCTTCCACTGATGGAACACGAGCCCGCGATCCGGAACCAGCGCGCTCAGGCGATCCGCCGTCCGCTCGCTGACGCGAGACTGCGTGTCGCAGAACTCGGGATAGCCGCGCTCGTGCTGCGGCCACAGACCATGGACGATGAACTCGCGTGACTGCGAGCATTGCTTCGACCCGGGACGCGCCTGGTCTGAGTCGCAGTATTCGGGCGACCAGGACAGGGCTAGAACCCAGTAGTCGAACCTTGCTTCGCTGGACTGACAGGCGACGGCTCCAAAGAGCCCTGCGATGAGCGACAAGACGACCCAGTACGTCCGGGCCATGGACAAGCGATCAGGCGTCCTGAAGATCAGGCCAGAATCTAGGCCTTGCCTCAAGCCGGCTTGCTCTGCCCGGCTAGGAACAGCCAGGTCTCGACCACCGTATCCGGGTTGAGCGACATGCTCTCGATGCCCTCGTCCAGCAGCCACTTGGCCAGCTCCGGATGGTCGCTGGGCCCCTGGCCGCAGATGCCGACGTACTTGCCGCGCTTGCGACAGGCCTGGATGGCCATGCTCAACATCGCCTTGACCGCGTCGTTGCGCTCGTCGAACAGGTGCGCGATCAGGCCGGAGTCGCGATCCAGACCCAAGGTGAGCTGGGTCATGTCGTTGGAGCCGATGGAGAACCCGTCGAAGTGGTCGAGGAATTGGTCGGCCAGCACGGCGTTGCTCGGCAGCTCGCACATCATGATGAGCTGTAAGCCGTTGTCGCCGCGCGCCAGTCCGTTCTCGGCCAGGATCTCGTTGACCCGTTTGGCCTCGCCGATCGTGCGCACGAACGGGATCATGATCTTGATGTTGGTCAGGCCCATCTCGTTGCGCACGAAGCGCAGCGCCTCGCACTCCATGTCGAAGCAGGGCCGGAACGAGGGCGCGATGTAACGCGAGGCGCCACGGAAACCCAGCATCGGATTTTCCTCGTGCGGCTCGTACTTCTTGCCGCCGACGAGGTTGGCGTATTCGTTGGACTTGAAGTCGCTCATGCGCACGATCACGGGCTCGGGCGCGAATGCCGCGGCAATCGTCGCCACGCCTTCGGCCAGGCGCTTGACGAAGTAGTCGCGCGGGCTGGCGTAGGCCGAGATCATCGACGTGATCTGACGCCGGATGTCAGGTGGCTGGCGATCCAGATCGAGCAAGGCCTGCGGGTGGATGCCGATCTGGCGATTCACGATGAACTCGAGGCGCGCAAGTCCAACGCCGTGGTGCGGCAGCGAGGCGAAGTCGAAGGCCTGCTCCGGCGTGCCGACATTCATCATGATCTTGACCGGGATCTCCGGCATCTTGTCGAGCGCGACCTCATCGACGACGAAGTCGATATGGCCGTCGTAGATGTGGCCGGTGTCACCCTCGGCGCAGGACACGGTGACGCTCTGGCCGTCCTTGAGCAGTTCGGTGGCGTTGCCGCAACCGACGACGGCGGGAATGCCCAGTTCGCGCGCAATGATTGCGGCGTGACAGGTGCGTCCGCCGCGATTGGTGACGATGGCGCTGGCGCGCTTCATCACCGGTTCCCAATCGGGATCGGTCATGTCGGTGACGAGCACGTCGCCGTTCTCGACTTTCGACATCTGGTCCAGGCCCTTCATCAGGCGCACGGTCCCGGCGCCGATCTTCTGGCCGATGGCGCGGCCTTCCAGCAAAACCTTGCCCTTGTCCTTGAGCTTGTAGCGGCGCAACACGTTGGCCGACGCGCGGCTCTGAACCGTCTCCGGTCGCGCCTGGAGAATGTAGAGCTGGCCATCGACACCGTCCTTGCCCCACTCGATGTCCATCGGCCGCTGGTAATGGTCCTCGATGATCTGCGCCTGCTGGGCAAGGGCCTCCACATCGGCGTCGCTCAAGCAGAAGCGACCGCGGTCCTCGGTGGCCACGGGCACGAACTCCACCGTGCGGCCGAGTTTGCGTTCCTGCGAATACACCATCTTCTTGGCTTTTTCCCCGAGGCCGCGCTTGAGGATGGCGGGGCGCTTGGCACGCAGACCGGGCTTGTAGACGTAGAACTCGTCCGGGTTCACAGCGCCCTGCACGACCGCTTCGCCCAAGCCGTAAGACGCCGTGATGAAGATCGCGTCGCGGAAACCCGACTCGGTGTCCATCGTGAACATCACGCCGGATGCACCCTTGTCGGATCGCACCATGCGCTGTACGCCGGCCGAGAGCGCGACCTGATCGTGCTCGAAGTTGTGGTGCACGCGGTAGGAAATCGCGCGATCGTTGAACAGCGAGGCGAAGACCTCGCGAATCGCGTGCAGCACGTTCTCGATGCCACTGACGTTGAGGAAGGTTTCCTGCTGGCCGGCGAACGAGGCGTCGGGCAGATCTTCAGCCGTCGCGGACGAGCGCACCGCCACCGAAATTTCTGTGCCGGATTCGTTGACCAGTGTTTCGTAGGCCGCGCGAATTTCCTTTTCGAGCTGGGCGGGGAAGGGCGCCTTCACCACCGCCTCGCGAATGCTCTTGCCGGTCGCCGCCAAGGCCTTCACGTCGTCCACGTTCAGCGCCTTGAGCTGAGCGCTGATGCGTGCGTCCAGGCCCTCGTGCTTGAGGAACTCGCGGTAGGCGTCGGCCGTGGTCGCAAAGCCGTTCGGCACTTTCACGCCCGAGGCTGCGAGGTTGGAAATCATCTCGCCCAGCGAGGCGTTCTTGCCGCCGACCGTTTCGACATCGTGCATGCGCAGGCGCGAGTACCAGAGAACGTGATCGCTCACTCGTTGGATTCCTTACGACAAGTTAAAGAGGGAAGGCGGTCACGAGGTGGCCGCGTGGGCGCAATTCTACCCGGAGTGGTGGATCGGCCTTGAGTGGCTACCCAAGTCTGGATTCGTCCATGCAGAAGCCCGACACTCGGTACATGCCGACCAAGACCCCACCCACGCGCCCCGTCTTCTTCCTCTCTGACGGCACCGGCATCACCGCCGAGACGCTCGGCAACACCCTGCTCACGCAGTTCGACGGGGTGACCTTCAAGAAATCCACGCTGCCGTTCATCAACACAGTGGAGAAGGCGCGCAACACCATCGAGTACATCGACTACCTGGGCAGCACCGGGCCGCGGCCGATGGTGTTTTCCACCACGGTCAACGAGGAGGTGCGCGCCGTCCTGCGCACCTGCACCGGGATGTTCGTGGACTTGTTCGATACTTATATCCCGGCCATCGAAGAGGAGTTGGGCCAGAAGTCCACGCATACTCAGGGCCGCGCTCACGGCCTGGGCGACAAGCGGCGCTACGACGCGCGCATCGCCGCGATGAATTTCGCCATGGAGCACGACGACGGCCAGTCCACGCGCGATCTGCCCAACGCGCAGGTCATCCTGATTGCGCCATCGCGCTGCGGCAAGACGCCGACGACGCTGTACCTGGCCTTGCAGCACGGCATCTTCGCGTCCAATTTTCCCATCACGGAGGACGATCTCGAAGCGCAGAAATTGCCGAAGTCGCTCGACGGACTGGTGGACCGCTGTTTTGGCCTCACCTCCGACGCAGAGCGTCTGCATCAGGTTCGCACCGAGCGCCGGCCGGGCTCCAAGTACGCCTCGCTGGCGCAATGCTCCTTCGAGTTGCGCGAGGCCGAGCGGCTGTACCAGCGCTGCAACATTCCCTTCGTAAGCTCGGCCACGCGATCTATCGAGGAAATCGCGGCGGTGGTGATTCAGGAGAAGGAATTGGTGCGCTGACCGGGTTTTCGGGTGAATCCGTGCATCGGCCGACTGCGTCCAAGGTGGCATCCCTATGCGTACCCGCAAGTGGGAACCGTATGCCTGTAGCACTAATCCGACAAGGAAATCTCAGCTTTTCGCCGCCCGGTAGGGTTTGGCCGGAAAATCGGGCGGAAGCATGAACCATGTAGCTGCGCCAAGGCACTTAGGGATGGCGCTGCCCTTGGAGTAGGTGGAGTGGCGTCAAACAACTTGCGAAATCCCGATGCACAACCTGGAGAAACCCTATGAAATTGCGTAAATCCCTCGTCGCTGGAATTGCTTTGTGCGTTTCCGGACTGACGACCCCTGCGGTCGCGGTTGATCGTCCCGCCCTCATCGGCCCCGGCCTGAAACTGTGTGCTCCCGTGCTGCAGCGCGGCATTGCCCTGACTGCGGACCAGCGTCTGGTCTGCTTCTCCGTCGCACTGCCGCAGCTCGCGGTGGAGATTGGCGCCCTGACCGGATTCATCGGCACCGACACTGCGCTGATCGGAATCGACTACCGGGTGCAGGACGGCAAGCTTTACGGCGTCGGCAATACCGGCGGCGTCTATACGGTGGATGTCCAGTCCGCGGCTCTTACCCTGGTCAGCGTGCTCACCGTCGCTCCCGTCGGAACCTCGTTCGGCGTTGATTTCAACCCGGCTGCAGACCGCCTGCGCATCGTCAGCAACACCGGTCAGAACCTGCGGCACCAGCTCGGGGGAGCAACCATTGCGGATGCGGTGCTGAACAACGGTGCCGCCGTGCCCGTCACCACCACGGGCATCGTGGGCGCTGCGTACACCAACAACGACCTGAGCCCGCGCACCGCGACCACGCTGTTCGATATCAGCGCCACCACCGACCAGGTCCTGGTTCAGTCTCCGGCCAATTCCGGCATTCTGGCGCCGACAGGCACGCTCACCACCACCACCGAAGCGGCCGTCGGCTTCGACATCCGTTCCATGGTCAACGCCGCCGGCGACACGGTGAGCAACCAAGGCTTCGCGACTTTCACCGACGCCAGCGGCGTTGCCAAGCTCTACACCGTGGATGTGTTGTCGGGCGTGGCCGGCCTGATCGGCGGGTTCTCGCCCAGGAACCGCAACGTCATCGACATCTCGTTCCCCGCCGGAGAGTAAAGCCCCTGAGGGCAATCGGTAGCGGTCTGAAGCTGCTGTAGGGAAAAGGCCGGCAAGTCGCCGGCCTTTTTCTTGCCCGTTCAAATGCCGCAGAAAAAATTGAGCTTGTTGCCGTCCGGGTCGCGAAAATAGCCGATGTAGAAGCCGGGCCCGCGCGGACCCGGAGCACCTTCGTCGGTCGCGCCCAGTTCCAGCGCTTTCCGGTGGAGGCGGTCCACCCCCGCCTTGTCCGCTGCCGCCAACGCGACCATCACGCCGTTGCCGACCGTCGCAGCGCCGCCGTCGAAGGGCTTGCAGACCGACAACATGGGCGCGTCGGGAGCTGCGGCCCAGACCACGATGCGTTCGTTATCCATGAAGCGTTTCGCGCCCAGTTCGCCGAGCAGGGCATCGTAAAAACGCCCGGCGCGGGCAAGGTCCTGGGTTCCCAGGGTGACATAGGCGATCATCGAATTCTCCAGTGGGTATCGAAAGGCATAGCGGAACCGCATCGTGCCACGTCGCATGCGACACTTCGCGTGGACCCTGGCCCGGCTCATGGATTAACCTTCGCGGCCGCCGGAGAGGTGGCAGAGCGGTCTAATGCGGCGGTCTTGAAAACCGCTGAACCGAAAGGTTCCGGGGGTTCGAATCCCTCCCTCTCCGCCAACGATTGTCCTATCCATTCCTTTCATGTCCGAGGCTGTAGTGAACGAAAAAATCCTGAATGAAACCGCGCTGGCCATGGTTGCTCCCGGCCGCGGTCTGCTTGCCGCCGACGAGTCCACCGGCACCATCAAGAAGCGCTTCGACAAGATCGGTGTCGAGAACACCGAGCCGAACCGCAAGGCCTATCGCGACCTGCTGTTCACCACGCCGGATTTCGAGAAGCACACCTCGGGCGTGATCCTATTCGAGGAGACGCTGTTCCAGTCCAGCCTTGCCGGTCAGCCGTTTCCGAAGCTGCTGGAAAGCAAGGGCGTGATTCCGGGTATCAAAGTGGACGCTGGCGCCAAGCCACTGTCAGGCGGCAAGCCGGACGAGACGATCACCGAAGGTCTCGACGGTCTGCGCGAGCGGCTGGTGAAGTACCGCGAGGCCGGTGCGCGCTTTGCCAAGTGGCGCGCGGTGATCGTGATCGGCAACGGTGCGCCGAGCTACAACGCGATCCAGACCAATGCGCATGCGCTGGCGCGCTATGCGGCGCTGTGCCAGGAAGCCGACATCGTCCCCATCGTCGAGCCCGAAGTGCTGATGTACGGCGACAATTCCGCCGAAGTCAACGAGGAAGTAACGACCTGGATTCTCAAGGAAACCTTTCAGCAGCTCTTCTACCAGAACGTGTCGCTGGAAGGCATGGTGCTGAAACCCAACATGATCGTGTCGGGCATCAAGTGCCCGACTCAGGCCGGCGTGGACGAGGTGGCGGAGCGCACCCTGCGCGTGCTGCGTCGTTGCGTGCCGCCCGCGGTGCCGGGCATCGCGTTCCTGTCCGGCGGGCAGGACGATGAACTCGCCACGGCTCATCTCGACGCGATGAACAAGATCGGCAACCTGCCTTGGAAACTGACTTTCTCTTACGGTCGTGCCTTGCAGGCTGCGGCTCAGAAAGCCTGGAGCGGCAAGAACGTGGAGGCTGGCAAAGCCGCGCATCTGCATCGCGCGAAAATGAACGGCCTGGCGGCGCTGGGTCAGTGGGACAAGAGTCTGGAAAAGGCAGCCTGAGCTTCCGGGGGAGAGGCGGTAGGTTGGTGATCGCCAACTCACTAGACCTGGGGAGGTGGACAAGGGTTCCGTGGCGCCTCGCCGGCCAGCACGCGGATGACTTCCTCGGTCGCGCGCAGGCGTAGCTCCTCGACCGAAGCCGGCGAGGAGAACGCGATGTGGGGCGTGGCAATCACGCGCGGATGACCGGTGATGCTGCGGGGTGGAGAGGGTTCGCCTTCCACCACGTCCAGCGCCGCCATTCCAGGCCGGCCTTGTTCGAGTGCCGCGAGCAGGTCTTCGTTGTGCACCAGCGCACCGCGACTGACGTTGACGAGCAGGCTGCCCGGCTTCATGCGTGCGAATGCGCCGGCGTCGAAGATGTGGCGCGTCTCCGGACCCAGCGGCAGCAGGACGATCACGGCGTCGCTGCGTGCCAGCAGACCCCCGAAGTCCACCCATTCGATGTCGGCCGGATGATCCGGCGCGTGGCTGCGGCCGAAGGCCAGCAGCTTCACACCGAGACCGCGCAGCTTCCTTGCGGCAAGTTGGCCGATGCGGCCGAAGCCGGCGATGCCGACGGTGAGCGTGCTCACGCGGTGCGGCCTGGCGCGCGAAGGATCCCAGATGCCGGTTTTCACCTCGCGGTCGTACTCGACCACGCCGCGCGCCCATGACAAGAGCAGGGCGATGGCGTGATCCGACACGTCCTCCATGCAGTAGTCCGGCACGTTGGTGACGATGGCGCCGCTCGCGGCTGCGGCGTGACGGTCGATGTTGTCGAGCCCGACGCCGATGCGCGCGACCAGTTCGAGGTTTTCGCAGTGCCTGATGGCTTCGGCGGTGACCAGCGCCCAGCAGGTCATGATGGCCTGAGGTCTGTGCTCAGCCGCCATGCGGACAATCTCTGCGGCGGGTGGTGCGGCCTTGGGGCCGGCGATCAGTTGCATGCCGGCGGCTTTGAAGCGCGCATGTTCCAGATCGAGATTCGGCCAAGCGTAGTCGGTGAGGAGAACTTTCTTCTTCACGTCGTTCGATGAGATCGGTTCAGCCGCCGCGGCGCAGCAACACGTATACCGCCCCGCTACCGCCGTCCTCCGGCCGCGCCGAACAGAAGGCCAGCACGTCGCGCACCTTGCGCAGCCAGCCGTCGAGCGCGCGCTTGATCACCGGCCCGCTGTTGGGCGAGCCGTTGCCCTTGCCGTGGATGATGCGCACGCAACGGCGGTCCAGGTCGCGGCATTGGGCGAGGAACACCGATACCGCGGCCCGCGCCTTGTCGCGATTCAGGCCGTGCAGGTCCAGTTCCGCCTCCAGCCGGAAACCGCCGCGGCGCAGCTGGCGAAGCACGCGGTCCTGCACGCCTTCGCACTTGTAGGACAGCGTTTCGCCGGTCTCGAAATGATCCGGATCGGCGCCGGTCAGGAGTTCGGCGATGACGGCCGCTTCGTCGGCCGTACTGTGGCGCGGCATCGGCGAGGGCAGGGGCTTGACGCTAACGCGCTGGCTGGGCGCAAGAGTCTGCACGCCGCGCATGGCGGTTCGGAAGGCGCTGGTGTCGTCGTCTGGCGCGTCGGTGGTCATGGCAGAAAAATCCGTCGTCACACGAAATGATAGGGCGTGGCGGATAAACTAGGCGTTCTCTGTTGCATCCCGATCCATGCGAATCCTTCTTTCCAACGACGACGGCTGCACCGCGCCGGGGCTGCTGTGCCTGCGCGATCACCTGCGCCAGCACCACGAGGTGACGGTGGTGGCGCCGGACCGCAACCGCAGCGGCGCCAGCAACTCGCTCACGCTGTCCAACCCGGTGCGCGTGCAGACCCACGCCGACGGCACGATGTGCGTGGACGGAACGCCCACGGACTGCGTGCACCTCGCGCTCACCGGCATGATCGAAGACAGCTTCGACATGGTGGTGTCCGGCATCAACGCCGGCGCCAACCTGGGCGACGACACGCTGTACTCGGGCACGGTGGCGGCCGCGATGGAAGGCCGTTTTCTGGGCTATTCGGCGGTGGCGGTGTCCTGCTGCGGCATCGCGCCCGAGCACTATGAGACCGCAGCGAGAGTGGCCGTGCGCGTGGTCGAGACGCTGCGCCAGAATCCCTTGCCGGGCGACAACATCCTCAACGTCAACGTGCCCGATGTGCCGTACGACGAGCTTCAGGGTTTCGAAGTGACGCGCCTGGGCAATCGCCATCGCGCCGAGAAAGTGGTGCCTGGAAAAGACCCGCGCGGCCGGCCGATCTGGTGGATCGGTGCGGCCGGGAGCGACGCCGACTCCGGTCCCGGCACCGACTTCCACGCCATCCGGAATTGCCGCGTGTCGATCACGCCGCTGCTGGTGGACCTGACCCGCTACGCCGCCATCGAGCGTCTGTCTGCCTGGGCGAAAAATCTCTGATGGCGCCGACCCGCCATCACCACAGCCGCGGGCTGGGCATGACGTCGGCCAAGGTGCACGACGGCCTGCTCGACGATCTGCGCGCGGCCGGTATCCGCGATCAGCGGGTGCTCGAAGCCATGCGCAAGGTGCCGCGCCACGAGTTCGTAGAGGAAGCGCTGAAGAGCGAGGCCTACAAGAACCGCTCGCTGCCGATCGGCCATGCGCAGACCATTTCGCAGCCTTACATCGTGGCGCTGATGACCGAGGCTCTGCTGGCCGGAAAGTCCTCGCTCAAGCGCGTGCTCGAAGTGGGTACCGGCAGCGGCTACCAGACCGCGGTGCTGTCGGGGCTGGTCGAAAAAATCTTCACCGTCGAGCGCATTCGCGCGCTGACCGAGTCGGCGCGCGTGCGCCTGGAAAAGCTCGGCTTTCACAACGTGCATTTCGGCTATGCCGACGGCACGCTGGGCTGGCCGACGCATGCGCCCTTCGACGGAATCATCGTCACCGCCGGAGGCGCGAGCTTGCCTTCGGTGCTGATCGAGCAGCTCGCCATCGGCGGACGCTTGGTGATTCCGGTGGGGCCGCTCGGCGCGCAGTCCTTGCGCGTGATCGAACGCATGCCGGGCGGCTCGGTCGAACGCGACCTGGGCGCGGTGAGTTTCGTGCCGCTGCTGACCGGCAAGGCATAAGCGAACATGGAAGCATTCGGAAGCTGGCTGCAAGCAATGCTCTCGCATCTCGGATATTGGGAGATTGTGTTCCTGATGGCGCTGGAATCGACCCTGGTGCCGGTGCCCTCCGAGCTGGTGCTGATTCCCGCGGGTTACCGGGCCGCGCAGGGCGAGTTGAATCCCTGGCTCGCGGCGCTGGCCGGCGGCGGCGGCTCCATGATCGGCGCCTGCGTCAATTACGCGCTGGGACGCTACGTCGGTCGAGGCTTCGTGTTGCGCTACGGCAAGTATTTTCTGGTCAACCAGAAAACCTTCGAGGATGCCGAGGCGCTGTTCCTGCGCAACGCCAACATGGCCACGTTCGTAGGCCGTTTCATTCCGGGCATTCGTCATCTCATCTCGATTCCGCCCGGCATGTTCGGTATGCGGCTCGCGCCGTTCTTCTTTCTCACGACCCTGGGCGCGACGATCTGGTCCGGCGTGCTGGTCGCGCTCGGATATTTCTTCGGCGAGCCGGTCGTGGCCGCGGTCTCGACGTACACGCACGAGGCCGGATTGCTGGCGCTGGCCGCGCTGCTGATCTTCGTGATCTGGTTCGTGCTCAAGCACCGTAAATCTTCTTCGGAGCGCGCCTCGTGATTCGAAAGCTGGTGTGGCTCATGCTCGCGGTCGCGGTCGCGGTCGCGCTTGCGGGTTGCGCCAATCTGTACACCTGGTCGCCGCCGCCCAAGCGCGAGGCCGCCAACCAGGCCGTCCTGCCCGCGCCACCGCCCGAACGACCGCTGGGACCGAGCGAATACCGGGTGCGGCCGGGCGACACCATGTACTCCATCGCGTTTCGCAGCAGCTTGGACTTTCGCGAGCTGGCGAAATGGAACGGCATCGGTTCCGATTACCTGATCCGACCAGGCCAGGTACTCAGGCTGGCCGCGCCGCCGCCGACCCAGTACCGGATAGGCGATACGACGACGACGGCAGCACCCGATCTGCAAGTGCCGACCGGCGTTGCGCGGCCGATTCCGCTGCCTACCCAGGTGCCGGATGTCGCGGTGATTCCGGGAGACGGTGCGGTTCGGAGATATCCACCCGTCACGCAACCTGCAACGCCCTCAGCCCCGGCCGCGTCCTTGCCCACGCCGCCGCCCGTTGCCAGCCTGCCCAGCCCTCCGGTTCCAGCGGCGGTTCCAGCGGCACCGCCCGTGTCGACACAGATGCCCACACAAATGCCGGTCCCGCGCCCGCCGGCGGCCGTGGAGCACAGCGGGCCATACAAGTGGCAGTGGCCGACCGAGGGCGTGGTCGTGCGCGGATACAACCCGGCAGCGGGCTCCAAGGGCCTGGATTTCACCGGCCAGCTAGGCCAGACCGTGGTGGCGTCGGCACCCGGAAAAGTGGTCTACAGCGGCTCGGCGCTCAAGGGTTACGGCGAACTCATCATCATCAAGCACGACGATCTGCGCCTGTCGGCATACGGCTACAACCGTACGCGGCTGGTCAACGAAGGGCAGATGGTGCGCGGCGGGCAGCCCATCGCGGAACTCGGCCTGGGGCCCGAGAACAAGCCCGTCCTGCACTTCGAGATTCGCGAGCGCGGGCAGCCGGTCAATCCGGTTCCTTATCTGCCGGCGAAAACCGCGGCCAGGTGATTCAGTAGGGCACGTCGTCGTGGCAGGGGCTGACCTCGCGCACCTCGACCGTAGCCCACTCCAGCGCAGGGCACTCGCTGGCGATGGCGATGGCCTGCTCCCTGGTCGCGCAGTCGATCAGGAAAAAGCCGCCGACAATTTCCTTGGCCTCCGAAAACGGACCGTCGATCAGCACGCGCTTGCCGGCGCGGGCCTCGATTCTCACGCCTTCGGCATCCGATGCCAGCGAGTCGCTGGCCAGGTAAAGACCCCGCGCTTTCAGATCTTCGCCGTAGCGAACCATGCGCTGGTAGGCGACGCGTTTGTCCTCCAGCGGGCGGTCTCGCCGGAACGCTCCGTTTTCCTGAATCAGCAGCATGTAGGCCATGGGCAGGCTCCTTGATTGCATGAGGGTCGAACGGGTTCGACCCGGAATTAACTTTGCGAATCCGGCTCTTCGAGACGGTCTGAAATTCCAGTCGCAAGTTTCACGCAAAGGACTATAGTCGGCGCCCGACAAGTGGGGGAGTTTGCCGCCGACGTGGCCGTGGAATTGGAGATCGAAGTGGGTCAGACAGTTGCGTTTTCGGGAGTCGGCGGTGTCGCGTTCAAGCTTGCCGGTATCGACGGCGGCGCGATGCAGGATCTGCGCGGCACGCTCATCGACTTCGATTCACGCGAACTGATCGGCTGGATCGACGGCGACGACGGCGGGCTTTATCGCTTCTCTTCGGCCGAAGTGGTCGGAGAGGAGGAGATTGCGATCGGCGAGAGGGTCGCTTTTTCCGGAATGGGCGAACTCGCGTGTCGGGTGCGGCGCGCAGAACTTCCGGCGCTCGCGTCGGTGCCCGTTCCCGTGCCTGCACCTGTCGCGCACGAACCCAGCGCGGAATTGCGCGCTCCACGCGCCGTCGTGTCGGTCGAATCCGAACATGGCGAAACCGCGGCACCCCGCAAGAACAGGCTGCTTGCTGCCTTCATGCTCGCCGTCGTGCTGACTGGTGGCCTCGCGTATATCTATGTTCAACGCGACGCTGCCCCCGCGCCGGCCGCGAAAGCACCCGTTGCTGCTCCGGCACCTGCTGCGGAAGCACCGCCATCCGAACTTGCTGCTGCGCCGGTGGCGGACGTTGCGGCCCCGGAGACTGTGGAAGGCGCCGCAGTCACCGACGAGATAACGGAGCCCGCGTCGGCGCCGGACATTGCGGTCCCGGAGACCGTGGAAGTCGCCGGAGCCGCTGAGGAGACGATGGAAGTCGCGCCGGAACCGGCAGCTGAAGTCGTAGTCGCAGCCGCGCCGATCGAGACCCCGGCCGGCGAAACAGAAAGTGGAGTAGGCCAGACCAAATCCGCTGCCGTGGCGCCGCCCGCAGAACCCGCGCCAGCCGCACCCGCCCGCGTCGAGTCGAACGAAGCGGTGAGGGCCGAGCCCGCTGCGGCGACGCCCTCGAAATTATCGACACCGGCAAGCTGGTGGCCTGCTCCGCGGCCCGGCAGACTCAACCTGGTGTACGCCGGAAACCTCGCCGGCGCTTCCTCCATCGTCCTGATGTTCGACAGCGGCTTTGCCGCGGCGGACGGGGCCGATCGCCACGTCCAGGTCACGCGATCGAACGGAATGCCGGTCGTCGCCCGGTGGGCCGTGGGCAAGAACAGGCGGATGCTGCTGCTGCCGGTATCGCCGGGGCTTTACAGCGTGACCGTCGGCCCGGAGATGGCGGACGCCGGTGGCAAGACCTTGGGTCTTCCGTTGAGCGGCAAAGTCCTGGTCCGGTAACGCGAAGTAGGAGGGGCGTGAGCCCCGACTAGCACTCGAACACCGAGGCAAGTTTTGGTCGGCGAGCGCCTGTCGGGGCTTACGCCCCTCCTAAGACGGGTTCGCGGCGACAAGAAGAACGGATCGAGCCAAACTTCGGGAATGACGACATCTCTCGACATTCCGATCCTCCGGCATGGACCGGTAGTCCCGGCGATCACGCACACGCTTCTTCAGCGCACGCGTCGTGCGCTCGTCATGCTGGCCGGCCTAATGCTGTCCGGGCTTGCGATGGCCGCCGTCGCAGTCGATGAACCCGGCCCCATCGCCAGCGCGCCGCCGTGGTCGCTCAAGACGCCAGACGGACGCACGGTGAACTACCCGGCCGACGCGCAGGGCCGGCCGACAGTGCTGATGTTCTGGCCCTCGTGGTGTCCTTTCAGCCGGGCCCTGCAACCCTACGTGCAGGACATCTGGCACGACTACCGCAATGCTGGCGTGAATGTCTGGACCATCAACATCAAGGAGAGCGGCGACCCCGTGCAGACCATGCGCGAGCGCGGCCTGAGTTTTCCGCTGCTGCTCGACGGCGATCCGCTGGTGAACACCTACAAGATCCAGCGCACGCCCTGGCTGGTGGTAATCGACGGCAAGCAGCACATCGTCTACACGCGCCCGGCCAACCCGCCGACGCCGATCGACGTGGCCAAACGCGTGCGCGAAGCGCTCAACCAACTGCTGGGCGACAAGGCCGTGCCGCTGCCCGGTTCGTACCCGCCGCCGTACGATCTGCACCTGCGGAAAGCCGAGGATCTGCCGGATCGTCTCAACGTGAAATCCATCGCCGACAGCGAGTGGGAGCCCTGGGTTCAGAACTACCTCGCAGGCCTGGGTGCAGAAGAAGCGGTGAAGGACATTCCTTCGCGCGGACCTCTTGCCAACGGCAAGGCGGCGATTGCGCTGGCCAAGGAACTCTGGAGCCAGCGCTACGGTGCGGGCGAAGTCGATGCGCAGGCGCCTTACCGCGCCTTCCGCAAAGGCGCGCGATGGATCGTGCTGGGACAGGGGTTGGACAAGGCGCTGGGCGAGGGGCTGATTCTGGTCGTCGAGGCCGACACCGGACAAGTCGTGCGCTTGGTGCGGGCCGAGCCGGCGCCCTAGGGAAGGAAACTCTGCGCAGGCCGAAATTCAACTGTAGGTCGGGCTTCAGCCCGACATCGCAGCGGCGCAAATCGGACTGAAGTCCGACCTACAACATCCCATGCAGAGGATCCCTAACGCGACGTTGAACCGCGTGCGCAAACCAGAGCGCGTTCGAGCAACAGGGCCCGCTCTCTCGCGTTTCGGGTGAGCGAAGCGGCGCGCTCGAACTCCGCACCGGCCTCCGCTTTGCGTCCCAGCTTGGCCAGCAGATCGCCGCGCACGCTGGGCAACAGGTGATAGTTTTTCAGCGCCGACTCGGACGCCAGCGCATCGACCAGTTCCAGGCCGGCTTCAGGTCCGAAGGCCATCGACACCGCCACCGCACGATTCAACTCGACGACGGGCGAACGCGCGATCTGCGCCAGCGCGTCGTATAGCGCCGCGATGCGCGCCCAGTCGGTCTCCTCGGCCGCGCGTGCGCGCGCGTGGCAGGCAGCGATGGCGGCCTGCAACGCGTAAGGGCCGAGCGCGCCACCGAGCGCTTCGGCCCGCGCCAGTGCGGCGAGTCCGCGACGGATCAGCAGTTGATCCCAGCGCGAGCGATCCTGTTCGAGCAGCAGGATGGGCGCGCCCGTGGGGCCGACTCTTGCGCGCGAGCGCGAGGCCTGGATCTCCATCAGCGCCACCAGTCCATGCACCTCGGATTCTTGCGGCGCGAGGCCCGCGAGGATGCGGCCCTGGCGCAGCGCTTCTTCGCACAGGCCGGGGCGCATCCAGTCGTCGCCCGCCGTTGCCGCATAGCCCTCGTTGAAAATCAGGTAAATCACTTCGAGCACCGAGGACAAGCGGGCGGCAAGCTCGTTGAGGCGAGGGACTTCGAAAGGCACGCGCGCTTCGGACAGCACGCGCTTGGCGCGCACGATGCGCTGGGCGATGGTCGGTTCCGGCACCAGAAACGCGCGCGCGATTTCTTCCGTCGTCAGGCCGCCGAGCAACCGCAAGGTGAGCGCCACGCGCGCCTCGGGCGACAGCAGCGGATGACAGGCGGTGAAGACCAGACGCAGCAGGTCGTCGCCGACTGGGTCGTCGATTTGCGCATCGACATCGGGCTTGTTCGATTCCATCTGCGCCTCGATCTCAAAGGCGATGGCCTCTTCCTTCCTCTGGTGCAGGCTGCGCTTGCGCACCCGGTCGATGGCGCGGTGCTTGGCCGTGGCCATGAGCCAGGCGCCCGGCTTTTCCGGCACGCCGATAGCCGGCCACTGTTCGAGCGCCGCGACCAGCGCATCCTGCGACAGTTCTTCGGCCAGCCCCACGTCGCGCACGATGCGCGCAAGCCCCGCGATGAGCCTGGCAGACTCGATGCGGAAGACCGCTTCGATGGCGCGATGGGTGGGGGACGAACTCACGTCGGCGGCGGTGCTCAGAGGATGTGAAGAAATCGTAGTGAGCGAAGGCAGTTCGCGTTGCGAGCAGCGCAGAAACCGCAGCGTACGTAGAAGTATGTGAGGATTTCGAGCAGCGCAGCGACGCGAAATGCCGAGCGCAGTAGATTTATTCACATCCTCTCAGGCTTCGGCAACGGACTTCAGCTTGACCAGGCCCGCTTCGAAGTCCGTGCCTATCATCTTGTCCATGTTGAAGATCACGCCCATCAGCTTGGAGATGAAGGGGCAGGGTCCGTCCAGCGCCCAGGTCACCTGCGTGGTCTCGCCCTGCGGCTGTAGCGTGAACTCAGCGGTGTTGTGAGCCTCGAACGGGCGGAGAAAATCCAGCTTGATCGTAACTTTCGATGGCGCGGATGAGCCCGTGATCTCCATGCTGCCCTGTCCGACTTCCTTGTTGCCATCCCAGGCATACGCGGCGCCGACGCCCTCCGCGGCACCGCTATAGCTGCGCTTCATTGCGGGGTCCTTGTGCTCGTAGGGCGACCAGGTGGAGAAGCCGTGAAGATCGTTGATGAGCGGGAAAATCTTTTCCGGCGGCGCACGGATGTCGATGCGTCGCTCGACATGAAAAGTGTCAGGGCGGGTCGCGGCGAAAATCAGGACGGCAGCGATCAGAACGACGACGACGATGAGAACGATCTTGAACATGGGAACTCCGGTTTGCAGTGTTGAGAGTTATCGAAAACGGCCATCACGAACGAACTTCACGATCCCGATACGCCTTCCGTCATAGGCCGTTCGGAGCTGGTGGCGCGCTCTCGAAAGCTCTGTCTTGCCAGCGCGGCCATGACGATCATCACGACGGCGCCGATCGCCGCCGTCAGGTGCATTCCCTGGACGAAGGCTTCGCGCGACGCATCGAGCAGCGCGGCGCCGAATTCGGCAGGCAGTTGACTCGCAACTGCCGAGGCCGCGCCGAGTGTGCTGCGAGCTGCCGCCATCGCTTCCGGCGAGATACCGGGCGCCACCGCGTCGGACATGGCGGCGCGATAAATGGCCGTACCGATGGCGCCAAAGATGGCGATGCCGAGCGCACCGCCGAACTCGGAGCTGGTTTCGGAAATCGCCGATGCAGCGCCCGCCCGCTCGGGCGGCACGGAGCCGATGATGAAGTCGGTGGCCAGGGTGAACACCGGCGCCAGGCCCAGCGACATCAGCACCATCGCGCACGCCATGGCCGCCAACCCGGAGGTCGCGCTCGCCAGGGTGATCGATCCGAATCCAGCCGCCGCAAGCACCAGGCCGCTGACGACCACGGACGACGATCCAAAGCTGCACACCATCCTGGGCGTCAGCATCGAGCCGAGGATGAACGCCAGGCCCCAGGGCACGGTCCACAAGCCCGACTCCAGGGCCGACAAGCCGAGCACGAGTTGCAGGTACTGCGCAATGAAGATGTACACGCCGAACATGACCAGACCGGAGAACAGGTACAGGGTCAGCGACGCGCTGAACGCGGGCACGCGGAACAATCGCAGATCGATCAGTGGCTCGGCGAGCGTGCGTTGCCGCCGCACGAACAACGCGCCGATTCCGAGTCCGGCCACGATGAGCAGACCCGGCAGCCAGTCCGGTCCATTCTCGGCGATGCGCTTGAGCCCGTAGATCGTTGCCAGCACCGCGGACAGCGACAGCCCTGCGCTGACCGGATCGAGCCGGCGCACGGCAGGATCGCGGAACTCGGGCAGCAGTACCGGGCCCAGGCTCAGCAATAACAGCATCACCGGCACGTTGATGAGGAACACCGAACCCCACCAGAAATACTCGAGCAGGACGCCGCCGAGCACGGGACCTAGGGCCGCGCCGACCGAGTAGCTGGAGACCCAGATGCCGATCGCGGTCGTGCGTTCGGCAGGGTCGTGAAACATGTTGCGGATGAGCGAAAGCGTCGACGGCGCTATGGTCGCACCGGCGATGCCGAGCAAGGCGCGCATCGCGATCAGCATCTCGGCGCTGGTCGAGAACGCCGCAAGCACCGAGGCGGCTCCGAACGCCGCTGCGCCGATCATCAACAGCCGCCGCCGTCCGATGCGATCGCCCAGGGTTCCCATCGTGATCAACATGCCGGCGACCATGAAGCCGTAGATATCGACGATCCACAGCAGTTGCGAAGCGCTCGGCGCGAGGTCCGCGCTCAGCGCCGGCACCGCCAGGTTCAGCACCGTCAGGTCCATCGAGTAGAGCATGCAGGGCAGGGCGATCACGGCCAGCCCGATCCATTCGCGGGGCGTTGCCTTGGGTACGACGAGGGAGGGGCGCATGAAGTCGTCTTTAGATGTTCGCAAGGAATCGAGCTGCGAGTAACGCGGTTTGGGGAGCAGGACTCCGGGATGCGATCGCATCCGTGCAAGCCCTTCCATCCATACGTCGAACGGGCGACGACGGGATCGACACGCGCAACACGATTTTCCGAAAATAAATTCCTGCCGCGTTTCGCAGGGCATTACTGCAACGTGAAGTTGGCCGTCTTGTCGATAGCCGAACTGCACTGCGTGATGTCCACCGAGCGGACGCTGTATTGCCCAACCGGAGCCTGCGTATTGTTCTGCAGCTCCTGGTCCCACTGCGCGGTGTAGACCTTGGTTTCGCCGGGGGCATAGGTCACGTCGATGAGAGCCGCTCCGCATGTGATGCCATCATTGGAACCCCACACGATCTGCGCGCTGCTGTTGCTGGCCTCGAAACCGACCTGGGCGCAGGCGTTGCGGGTCGTGAGCGTTTGAGCGGAGGTGCTGCCGTTGGTCACACGCGCCTCGAAGCTGATGATCTCGCCCGCGCTGAAGGTGCTGACGACCTGGTTCATGCGGTCCTTGATGGCCAGGGTGGAGGTGAACGGGCTGCATAAACCGCCGTTGCCCGAACCGGAGTTTCGGTCATCGTCGGAGCAGGCCGAGAGTGCTACGACACAAAACACGTACGCCGGGAAATTTTTCATGGAACGTCCTCGCGTTGTTGGATGGGCAGGCCGGCCCGGTCGGAACACCGCGGCATGCGCGGTATGGAAGTAAACACGACGGCAGCGAGAAATCTGTTCCACTCACAGACCGAATCTTTCGAGGGCGGACCGACGCGGGATCAGGCGGCCTGGAAATTCGCCTTAACTCATCTCCGAACGCGCAGCTTCCGATACCGCTGCCGGCCCGGCGTCACACCCGCGAGCCGTTTGAACAAGCGGCGGAAGAACGCCGGGTCTTCGTAGCCCACCGTCGAAGCGATGGCCTCCACTGCGTCGGTCGTCGCCTCCAGCATCTGCTTGGCGCAGCGCTTGCACGTAGTCGACGGGCGTGTAGCCGGTCGCCGTCTTGAAGCGCCGCTTGAAGCTGCGCTCGGGCAGGCCCGCGCGCAGCACCATCTGCGCCACCGGATTGGGAAGGGCGTAGTGGTCTGCGAGCCAGAGCTGCAAGGCGTGGACGATGGCGTCGTCGTGATGACGCGGACGCGCCATCACGGCAAACGGCAGTTGACCATCGCTGCGGTCGCCCAGCACGAAGATCTTCACATCGCGCTGCGCGAAGCCGGCCTCGACTTCGACCTGGTGAAGGTCGATATCCCGACACGCAAGACGCGAGCGGGGGATGACTTCACCACCATCAAACCCAATGGCTATGTGCCCGCCCTGGTTCTAGACGACGGCAGCCTGCTGACCGAGAACGTCGCGCTACTGGACTGGCTCGCCCAGCGCACACAAGCGCTGATGCCCCCGACCGACAGGGCGCGCACCCGGCAGATCGAGATGCTGGCCTTCCTGTCCACCGAGGTGCAAAAACCCTTCGTCCGATTGTTCTTCTCGACTCAGTCGGAAGAACAGGCCTGGCTGCGCGAATCGCTCGCCGGGCGCCTGGACTGGCTCGCCCCGCGGGTGGACGTCGGCTACTTGCTGGGGTCAAGCTTCGGTGTCGCCGACGCCTTGCTCTACGTGATGCTGCGCTGGGCTGACATGGTGGAGCTGGCCGTGCCGGCACCGCTGGCCCGATACAAGACGCAGATCGAGCAATGGCCGGCGGTGCGCGCCGCGCTGAAGGTGGAAGGACTGAGCTGACCGAACTCTCGGCGTGAAACCCAATCGCCACCGGCGGCGTGTATAGCTCCATGCTCATCGGCCAACAGGGGAGTGCAAGCTGCGTCCACCGATTCTGTTCTTACGCGTAGCGTTCCGCAGGATCGGCGCGGCGTCCATCCAGGAGCAAAACCCATGACACCTGCTTACAAGCCAGACCGCTACACCTCCGTTGCGCCCTACCTGATCGTTGACGGGGCAGCCCGCACCATCGATTTCCTGGTTGCCGTTTTCGGCGCTGAGCGCTTGCGCCGTTATCCCGGCGACGATGGCAAGCTGGCGCATGCCGAAGTTCGCATCGACGATACCGTGGTGATGTTGTCCGATAGCGCTCAGGGCTGGCCCGTCGTGGCCAGCCATGTTCATGTGTACGTGAGCGACGTCAACGCCACCTACCGTCTCGCGCTCGAAGCCGGCGCCACGCCGGTGCAGGAGCCCGTGAGGAAGGGCGACGAAGACAAGCGAGGAGGGTTTCGCGATCCGGGCGGCACGACCTGGTGGATTGCGACCAGGCTCGAATAGGGGCTCGAATAGGCTCCGTGCAACCGGGATCGTTTCTGTCGAATTCGTTTCACGGCTGTGGACACGGCAAGGAGACTTTTCGTGATTCCGGAGTTCATCGCGCTCATATGCTCAGGTGTCTTCACCGGTGCGGCCCTATACGTCAGCCTTGTGCAACATCCAGCCGCTACGAAACTCGGCACGTCGGCAGCGGTCGATTTTTTTTGTCCGATGTACGCGCGCGCCGCGCCATTCCAGGCATCGCTCGCGCTTCTGGGGTCTTTGGCCGCGCTATGGGCTTGGTGGAGCGCAAGCGGGTGGCTCTGGCTGCTCGGTGCCGTTGTTCTGGCCTTCGTCATCCCCTTTACTCTGATTGTCATCAAGCCCACGAACGACCGTCTCATGGATCCTTCCCTCGACTCCTCCTCAGACGAGGCATCGAACCTCCTCGTTCGGTGGTCCCGGCTTCATGCCGTTCGCAGAGTGGCCAGTTTCCTGTCGTTCTCGGTTTTCGTCGTTGCGCTCGCCGGATCGTGACAGCCCTGACGACAGCGGGAAGATCTGGCGGTTACAGCGTCTTACACCCGAAGCCGAGGAACTCTTCGGCGGCGGACATGGAGCAAGGGATATGAACACTGACAAACCGATGAGGCGCTTGCTGTTCGTCGCGGCGCTGTTCAACTTCGGCGCAGCGCTGATGTTCGCGTTCCCGACGTCGCTGGGTACGCTTGCGGCGCTACCGCCGGCCCCAACGCTCTACACCGCGCTGGTTGCGCTGTTCGTCGCGCAATTCGGCGTCAGTTACGCCTGGCTTGCCCTTCAGCCCAGCATACACAGGCCGCTGCTGGCCTTCGGCGCGATCGGCAAGGCCAGCGCGTCCGTTCTCTTTTTCTCGCTGTGGCTCGTAGGTCACGCATCACTGCTGGTCATGCTCGGCGGGCTGGGCGATCTGGCCTTTGCCGCGGTCTTCGTCGCGTGGCTGCGTGCCAGTGCCGTCCAACCAGGCGTGAGGCCGCATCATGAGTGAACGGCAATCGGAGGTTAAAGAGCCATGCAGATCCAATATCTCGAAATCGTGACTAAGGACGTAGACGCCGTGTGCGCCGCATACGCGTCAACACACGGGGTGCAGTTCGGCGAGCCTGATGCTGGGGTCGGATACGCGCGAACCGCTGTGTTGGCAGACGGCGGGCTGGTAGGGGTGCGTGCCCCCTTGCGTGAGACTGAGGAACCCATGATCCGGCCGTATTGGCTGGTGAAGGACATCGAAGCGGCCGTCGCCGCTGTAGTGCAGGCAGGCGGTAAGGTCGCTGTTCCGCCCATGGCGATACCCGGTCACGGAACATTCGCCATTTATCTCCAAGGCGGAAATGATCACGGTTTGTGGCAGATCTAACCGCGTGCAAGCCTGCGCAGCAGCGGCCTAACTTGGGCGTCTGGGCATCACGCGATGTCGATTTCGGAGGTCTCATTCGACGAACTGGTAGGGACAGAATCAAGCCGGTCACGACGGCTCGGTCGCCCGTGCGCTACGAAGCGCTTCTGATCGATCTGGACGGCGTCATCCGTAAATGGCGGCCGTCCGATGAGGCGATCGAGGTGGCGCGGCTTGCCGATCGGCAGCCTGCGCATGGCGGCATTTTCGCCGGAGCTTCTGGGTCCTGCCGTCACGGGCGTCTTCACCGATGAACAATGGCGGGAACACGCAGCCGAGAAACTTCGCAGCGCGTCCGGAGCCTACGTGCCGCCGCGGCGGTTGCCCTGTGGACGGCGTACCCGGGCGAGGTCGATGAGACAACGATGTCGATTCTCGATGCCTGTGCTCCCTCGCTGCGTCTCGTGCTGGTACCCAACGCGACCACACGCTTGCCGCGCGATCTGAAGACGCTCGGCCTTGCCGAACAATTTCACGCGGTGGTCAACTCCAGAGAAGTCGGCGTTGCCAAACCGGGAGAGGCCAGCGCGCCGGACAGCCCTGCTGGCTGTCCGGCGCCAGGCTTATCCGCGGTATGCCTGCTGCAGCCGGGCGATATCGAGCTTCTTCATTTGCATCATCGCCTGCATGACTCTTCCGGATTTTTCGACGTCGGGGTCGCCGATCATCTCGGTCAGCACGATCGGAACCACCTGCCACGACGCGCCGTATCGGTCCTGAAGCCAGCCGCACTGCTGGGCGCCCTCGAAGCCACCCGCGGACAATGACGTCCAGTAGTGATCGACTTCCTCCTGGGTACGGCAGTTGACCTGAAACGAGATCGCGGGCGTGAACTTGAACTCCGGGCCACCGTTGAGCGCGGTGAAGCTCTGCCCGTCCAGCTCGAATGCCATGGCCAGTACCGTGCCGGGCTCCTTGCGGTGGAACTCGCGTCCGGCTTCGCCGTAGCGGGAAATGGCGGTGATCTTCGAGTTGGCGAAGATCGAGACGTAGAACGACGCGGCCTCTTCGGCCTGGCCTTCGAACCATAGACAGGGGGTGATCTTCTGAACGACTTTCATGACATCGCTCCTTTTAGAGATCCACGATGACCTTGAAGCCGCCGAAGAACATGCGCTTGCCGTCGAAGGGCATGTCCTTGGGGTCCATCATCTCCTTGAGGCGCGGGTCGGCCATGACCTTGGCGTTGACCTCGTCACGCTTCTCGCGCGAGGGGTACACGATCCATGCGAACACCACGGTCTCGCCTTCTTCCAGGTTCACGCTCTGTGGGAAGGATGTGAGCTTGCCGGGCTTCACATCGTCGGCCGCGCACTCGATGTACTCCAGCGCGCCGTATTCGCGCCAGATGGCGCCGAATTTTTGCGACATCTCGCGATAGGCGTCGAGATTCTTGATGGGAACGGGTACAACAAAACCGTCTACGTAGTTCATGACTGCTCCTTGCGGTGGGTGGTTGCAAATGCGGTGTAGGGCGCGTTCAAGCCGGCGCCGACACCATGTGAACAAGCTCCCAGATGTGGCCATCCGGGTCCTGGAAACCGTGCTGGTACATGAAGCCGTGATCCTGCGCTTCCTGATAAGTGCTGCCGCCGGCGGACACGGCCCTGGCGACCATCTCGTCGACGGCGGCGCGGCTTTCGCGCGACAGGCACAACAGCACCTCGGTGCTCCTGCTGGCGTCGCAGATGAGTTTGGGCGTGAACGTCTGGAACTTCGTCTCGGTCAGCAGCATCACGAAAATGTTGTCCGCGACGATCATGCAGGTGGCGGTATCGTCGGTGAACTGGGTATTGAAGCTGAAGCCGAGCCGGGTGAAGAACGCGATCGATCCCGGAAGATCCCTGACCGGCAGGTTGACGTAGATCTGGGTGGACATGAAGAGTTCCCTCGTAACGCGCGCGAAGCGCTCAGGCGATTACGTTGACCATCCAGGACACGCCGAAGCGGTCGGCCAGCATGCCGAAGCAGGGCGACCAGAAAGTCTTGCCCAGCGGCATCTTGATCTGGCCGCCCTCGGCCAGCGCGGCGAAGCGCTTCTGCGCCTCGGCCTCGTCCTTCAGGTTCAGCGTCAGCGAAAAACCCGAAAAGCCCTTCGAGTACGCGGCGCCGCTCGCATCCTGGCAACCGCCGCCGTCGTCGGCCATCACCATGGTCTCGCCGATGCGAAAGCTGGTGTGCATGACCTTGTTGTCGTAACCCGGCGGCAGCATGCCGGGCGGCATCGGTTCCGGGCTGTCCTTGAACCGCATGAGCATTTCCGGTTCGGCGCCGAGCGCCTGGCGGTAGAACTCGATGGCCTCTTCGCAGCGGCCGTTGAACGACAGATAGGTTTGAACTTGCATGACATCTCCTGCTGGATCGGGGTGGTGTTTCGCGCTGATACCGTTTCGTCGAACGGGTCAGCAAATCGACAGGCCGGAAAAGATTTGTTCGACGGTCGCAGCCGCTAGCTCTTGGCCGCGATCTGGGCGCGCAAGCGGTCTTCCTGCTCACGCAACTCGGGCGTGAACTCGGCGCCAAAATCGTCGGCTTCGAAAACCTGGCGGAGTTCGACCTCTGCGCCGCCATGGAACGGCGCGCGCTTGAGCCATTCGATGGCCTCGTCCTTCGAGCGCACCTGCCACAGCCAGAACCCGGCCACCAGTTCCTTGCTCTCCAGAAACGGTCCGTCGATCACGGTCCGCCGGGTCTCCGAGAAGCGCACGCGCGCACCCTTGGAACTGGGGTGCAGGCCCTCGCCGGCCAGCATCACGCCAGCTTTCACCAGTTCTTCGTTGTAGCGGCCCATTGCCGTGAGGATCTTCTCGTCCGGCATCACGCCGGCCTCGCTGTCCTTGTCTGCTTTGACTATCACCATGAATCGCATCGTTGTGTCTCCGTGTGGGGTCGGAGCCCCGCCGTCCCGTCGGGGGTGACGGGTTTAAGCGGGTCTCTAATGACACGTCGAACGAGCAACGCCGGTTTCGACAACTTCGATGCGGTCCAGAAAATACTTTTTCGGGAGCCGGTGCCAGCCTGGACGATGCGCTCGTTTGGGCCGGTTGACGACCTCAGCGATTCAGCGAGCCCATGAACGCTTCCGGGTAGCGCAGACCAACGACCTCTGTCCTGTCCAGCAGGCGCTGGATAGCCTGCAAATCCTTAGCCGTGAGCTGCACGCGCGCGGCACCCGCGTTCTCGTCCAGCCTCTTGACGCTGCGCGTGCCTGGAATCGGCACGAGGTCCGGTGCCTGGTGCAGCAGCCACGCAAGCGCGAGCTGGGCCGGGGTACAGCCCTTGGTCGTGGCGAGTTCTGTTACCGCTGCGACCAGCGCCATGTTTTGCTTGAGGCTCTCGGCCTGAAAGCGCGGATTGGAACGACGCCAGTCGTTTGCCGGAAGGTCTTCCGGTTTGGCGATGGCGCCGGTCAGAAAGCCTCGGCCCAGCGGGCTGTACGGCACCAGGCTCACGCCCAACTCGCGGCACGCGGGTAGCGCGTCGGCTTCGATGTCGCGCGACCACAGCGAGTACTCGCTCTGCAAGGCGGTGATGGGGTGGACCTTCACTGCGCGACGCAGCGTGTTACCGGAGGCCTCGGACAGGCCCAGGTGCCGCACCTTTCCCTCCTTGACCAACTCCGCCATCGCACCCACCGTCTCTTCGATGGGTACGGTGTCGTCCACGCGATGCTGGTAGTAAAGATCGATGGTATCGATGCCCAGGCGCTTGAGACTGGCTTCGCAGCAGGACTTCACGTATTCCGGCTTGCCGCTGATGCCGAGAAAGTCGCCATTGGGCGCGCGCACGTTGCCGAACTTGGTGGCCAGCACCACTTCCTTGCGCCTTGTCTTGAGCAACTTGGATAACAGCTTCTCGTTCTCGCCGCCCGCACCGTAAATGTCGGCGGTGTCGAGGAAGTTCACGCCGATGTCGAGCGCGTGGTTCAGGACGGCGAGGTTGGTCCCTTCGTCCGCCGGGCCGTAGAAATCCGACATGCCCATGCAGCCGAGGCCGATGGCGGAAACGCGCAGGCCGTCGCGGCCGAGCGTGCGAGTGGGGAAGGGAGTGCTCATAGCTGAAGCTCCTGGTTGGGTTGAGTGCCGGCACAGCGTAGGGCCGTGCCATGACGCGTGACAGTCGGGACTTCACGGAGGTATCGATGAAGGTTTCGGGTCAATACAGGTCAGCCGGGTCCACATCGACCGACCATCGCAGCTTGCGAGCCCCGGGCAGCCGGTCGATCTCGGGTACCAGCCTCGTCAGCAAGGCCTGCAAGCGTGTACGACTACGCGAGCGCAGCAATAGTTGCGCGCGATGACGATTGGCGCGGCGCTCCATCGGCGCCGGAGAGGGCCCAAGCACTTCGATTCCGCCCGTGTCGATCTGCGCTGCCACGGTGCGAAGGAATGCGAGCGGAGCGTCGCGATCGAGAGAGTCGGCGCGGATCAGGGCCAGATGCACGTAGGGCGGCAGCGAGGTGCGTCGTCGCTCGTCCAGCAGCGACTGCGCCAGCCCGGCATAACCGTCGCGCAACCATCGCTGAAGATGCGGATGATCCGGTTGATGGGTTTGCACCAGCACTTCGCCGTCCAGGTCGCCGCGCCCGGCGCGCCCGGACACCTGCGTGAGCAATTGGCCCATGCGTTCGATGGCGCGAAAATCGGTGCTGAACAAGGCGTGGTCCGCATCCACCACGCCCACCAGGCTCAGACCCGGAAAGTCATGTCCCTTGGCCAGCATCTGAGTGCCCACCAGAACCCGGATGGAGCCGGAGCGGATGTCTTCCAGCAGCCGCTCCCACTCGCCGGCCTTGCCAGCGCGGTCGGAGTCGAAGCGTTCCAGGCGAACGTCGGGGAAGCGTTCGCGCAGTGCGCTTTCCAGCCGCTCGGTTCCCTGTCCCACTGGAATCAGCGTCGTGCCGCTGCACTGCCCGCAACGCACCGGGATATGCGTCTGCGATCCGCAGTGGTGGCAGATCAACTGCCCGCGCGCGCGATGCAGGGCGAGGCGGGCATCGCAATGCGGACAGGGCGCGACCCAGCCGCAGTCGTGGCAAAGCAGCGCGGGTGCGTAGCCGCGGCGATTGACGAACATCAGCACTTGGCCGAACGCGTCCAGATGGCGCTGGCTCGCCTCGATCAGGGCTGGCGCCAGGCCGTGCTGCAATTTCAATCCGCGGCAGTCGACCAGTTTGACCTGCGGCAGACGCCGCGTTTGAACTCGGTGCCGTAAATGGAAACCGTGGTAGCGGCCGCGCTGAACGTTGTGCAGCGATTCCAGCGATGGGGTAGCCGACCCCAGGATCACCGCCGCCCCCGCCTGCTGCGCGCGACGAATGGCAAGGTCCCGGGCCGAGTAGTGGAATCCGTCCTGCTGTTTGAACGAAGCGTCGTGCTCTTCGTCGATCACGATCAGCGCGAGCTTCGGCATCGGGACGAAGACTGCGGAGCGAGTGCCGATCAGGACGCGGCAGTCGCCGGCCGCCGTCGCGAGCCAGGTTTCCCGCCTTGCGCGAGCGGTCAATCCCGAGTGGAGGACACCTACCGTCGCCGCACCGAAGCGTGCGCGGAAGCGTTCCACCAGTTGCGGCGTCAATCCGATTTCGGGCGTCAGAATCAGAGCTTGGTCACCCGCATCGAGAACCGCCGCTACCCGGCGCAGGTAAACCTCGGTCTTGCCGCTGCCAGTCACGCCCTCGATCAGGCTGACGTTGAAGCCGGTGGGAAGCCTGCTCAGGTGGTCGATCACGGCGACCTGTTCCGGCGTGAGGTTCGGCGCCCTGGCCTGCCCGGCGGGCGCCGAAACGGCCGGCGCAGCCGTCGCCCGGCTCCGGATCGGGCGCGCGGCCCTCAGATTCGCTGGTATCGCTGCGGCAAAGACCTCGCCGATCGGATGATGGTAGTAGGCAGCGGCCCAGGTACAGAGCTGGAGAATCGACGTCGGCAGGAAGGGTTCGGTGTCGAGACAGGCAGTGACCGGCCGGCACTTGAGCGAGATGTCCGAAGTCGGTGCGGGGGCAGTCAACGCGATGCCGACCACCTGGCGCCGTCCCAACGGTACCTGCACCCTACATCCCGGGGCGATGGGCAGAGCCTCCGCAAGGTAAGCCAGGGGGAAAAACAGAGGCGCGGGAACCGCTACCTGTACACGCAGTTCCATCACCGTGCCGAGTTGTGCATAACTTTGTGAATCGGTGACAGGGTCCCGCACGCGTCATTTGGCCTAATTGACCGCGGCTTTCCAAAAATTAACCGAAAATAAAATAAAAACACTTTATTTACAAGAGGTTGTACCATCATTACAGGAAAGTGAAATTTTTCGACCTTGACGGTACGATTTCGATATGAATGACAGGCAGTGTGCATAACCCGATCCGTTATCCACCGGAATGGATGAATTGTCCCGGCGGCAAACTCTTCCGATTGCGGCGCTGATACGGAGCGTTTATCCCGGGCTCAACGAACGACATCGGGAGTGTCTGCGATCCGGTGCTGAACCTCCATCGTTGGATAATCCGACCTGCCGCACCAGGATGGTGCGGAATCCCCCGGAATTCTCTTCTCCAAGCTTCATCCGCGCTTCAATTTGGCTGGCACGCTCCGTGCTCTTTCGCCTTTGTGCCGAACTGCATGGCGTCACGTTCCGCGCATGGGAATAGGCGTTGTTTATTTGCCTTATCAAGGAGTTACTAAATGAAATTGATTACAGCAATCATCAAGCCGTTCAAGCTCGATGAGGTGCGCGAAGCGCTGTCGGAAATTGGGGTGGCGGGCATCACCGTAACGGAAGTAAAGGGTTTTGGCCGGCAGAAGGGCCATACCGAGTTGTACCGCGGCGCCGAGTACGTGGTCGATTTTCTGCCCAAGGTGAAGATCGAGGTGGCCTTGGCAGACGACAAGGTGGATGCAGCGATCGACGCCGTCAGCAAGGCTGCTCACACCGGGAAGATTGGCGACGGCAAGATCTTCGTCTTCAGTCTCGACCAAGCCATCCGCATCCGTACCGGCGAGACCGGTAAAGACGCGCTTTGACAGATCTCTCGCCGCGGCGCAGGGAGCCGGTCACCGTTTCTCCGGAACGGTCCGCCGGGAGAGCACCGCGTAGCGGGCAAAGAACCACGCAAGGAGAATTTCATGATTCGTAAATTGACACTGGCGTTCTGGCTGTCTGCCGGTTGTGCGTTTGCCGCACCTGTTATTGCCCAAGACGTTGCACCGCCGGCGACCGAAGAAGCAGTCGCGCCAGCGCCGGAAGCGGCTGCAGAGCCGGTCGCGGAAGCACCTGCACCCGAAGCGGCTGCTCCGGAAGCAGCACCGGAAGCAGCGGTGGTGGAGACAGCGCCGCCCGAACCCGCGCTCAAACCGAAGAAGGAAAAGAAGGTCAAGCCGGTGGAAGTTGTACAGGCCGAACCGGCTCCCGCTGAAGCGCCCGCTGTCGAAGCGCCGCCTGCGGCCGAGGCGCCCGCTGCCGCTGCCGAAGCGGTAGCCGAGGAGCCTGCTGCAGAAGCGGCTCCGGCCGACGATGGCTATGTCGCGCCCAAGTACGACATGGGCAACGTCACCTGGATGATGACGGCAACCGCCCTGGTGCTGTTCATGTCTCTGCCCGGCCTGGCGTTGTTCTACGGCGGCATGACGCGCCAGAAGAACATGCTGTCCACCATGACCCAGACCTTCGCGATCTTCTGCCTGATCTCGGTGTTGTGGGTGGTGTACGGCTACAGCCTGGCCTTCAGCGGTACGAACCCGTTCATCGGTACGCTCGACAAGATGATGCTCGCAGGCGTGGTGTACGACGCCAAGGGCAACTTCGTGCCGACCGCCACCTTCAGCAAGGGCGTCTACATTCCCGAGCTGATGTTCGCAATGTTCCAGTTGACCTTCGCCTGCATCACCGTGGCCCTGGTCGCCGGTGCCTATGCCGAACGAATGAAGTTCAAGGCCGTGCTGATCTTCTCGGTCATCTGGTTCACGTTCTCCTACCTGCCGATGGCGCATATGGTCTGGTGGTGGGCGGGCCCCGACGCGTATAGCTCGGCTGAAGTCGTGGCCGATCTCAATGCAACTGCGGGTTACCTGTGGCAGCTCGGCGCGCTCGACTTTGCCGGCGGTACGGTGGTGCACATCAACGCCGGTGTCGCGGGACTGGTGGTCTGCCTGTTCCTCGGCAAGCGCGCTGGCTACGGCAAGGTGTCGATGGCGCCGCACAGTCTGGTGATGTCCGCCATCGGTGCTGCGATGCTGTGGTTTGGCTGGTTCGGCTTCAACGCCGGCTCCAACCTCGAAGCCAACGGCTACGCAGTGCTGGCCTTTGCCAACACGATGTTCGCCACCGCCGTGGCCGGCATTTCCTGGTTCTTCGCCGAGTGGATATTCAAGGGCAAGCCGTCGTTGCTGGGCATCATCTCGGGCATGATCGCCGGCCTCGTCGGCATCACGCCGGCCTGCGGCTTCGTCGGCATCCAGGGTGCATTGGTCATCGGCCTGGTCTGCGGCGTGGTCTGCTTCTTCGCAGTGGCCTACATGAAGAAGATGCTGGGCTACGACGATGCGCTCGACGCGTTCGGTGTGCACGCCGTCGGCGGCTTCCTCGGCGCGGTGCTGACGGGTGTCTACGTCAATCCCGAGCTGGGCGGCGCCGGCTATGTCACGGACGGCTGGGTCGGTCCCACCTTCGGCTACGACTCCGCGCAGATCATGATCCAGCTCAAGGCCGCGAGCATCGCGGTGGTCTGGAGTGCCACGGTGGCTGCGGTGACCATGCTGCTACTCAAGTTCACGATCGGCGTGCGCGTGTCGGAAGATGCCGAGAGCGAAGGCCTCGATCTGGCCGAGCACGGCGAAAAGGCCTACAACATGTAACTCGTTTCAGCGTCGCGAGTCCGCTCATCGACTCGCGACGTTTCTCCTCCCAGGGGTGTTGTGTTGGGGCGGATCGCACGCGATCCGCCCCTTTTCTATGTGGAGCCCTGCGTCTTGCGACCTGTCGCGTGCAGGCGAATCGCGGGCATAAAAAAAGGCCCCGCGAACGGGGCCTTTGAACAGCCGGTGAAGAGAAGCTTTACGGAGCCGGAGCTTCCGCAGGGGGCGCTTCTGCCGGAGCAGGCTCGGCCGGCGCAGCTTCCGGAGGAGCAGCTTCCGGCGCCATGGCGGGAGGAGCTGCTTCAGCCGGAGCGGCCTCTTCCTTCTTGCCGCAGGCGGAAAGGATCAGGGCAGACGACAGGCCGAGGGCCAGGAGAACGTTACGCATTTGGACTACTCCCAAAAAAGAAATGATATGAATTGCGCCGCGCAACCTTGTCACCCGGCGCGGACCCGTCGAAATTATCCAGCTTTTCGCGCACTGCACAAGTGCAGAACACCATTCGACCGTATCGAGTTGCTTTCGCCGGATCAAATCGGACCGGCTTTCCGCCGTGCCCGCGGATGAGTGGAATCGTAGACCGTCGTGAGCCGCTGGAAATCCACGTGCGTGTAGATCTGCGTCGTCGCCAGGCGCGCATGCCCCAGGAATTCCTGCATCGCGCGCAGGTCGGAGCTTTCTTCGAGCAAATGGGTGGCGAAGGAATGACGCAGGCGATGCGGATGCAGTCGCGCGGCCAGCCCCGATCGTTGCGCCCAGTAGTGCAGGCGTTGCGCCAGCGAACTGGGCGACATGCGCTCGCCGCGCTTGCCGACGAACAGTGCTCGCTGCGCGGGCGCAGCCATGTGGGCGCGAACTCGCATCCATTCGGCGAGCGCCGTTCTGGCAGCCCCCCCCACCGGCACCAGCCGCTGCTTGCTGCCCTTGCCGGTGACGCGGACTTCGGACCAGTCCTCGCTGAAATCTTCGCGGGATAGCCCGAGCAGCTCGCTGCGGCGCAGGCCCGAGGAATACAGCAGTTCGAGAATCGCCCGGTCCCGCGCGGCGACGATGCTGTCGTCCACCGCAGGCGCTTCCACCGCGGTGCGCGCCTGCTCGCGGGTCAGGGTCTTGGGCAGGGGGCGGGACTTGCGCGGCGTGCGCACCTCCGCCGCCGGATTGTGCGCAAGCCAGGCCTGATCGATGCAGAAACGGAACCAGGAGCGCAGGCTGGACAGGTGCCGGTCGATGGTCGCGGCGTCTCGCTGGTTGCGGCGCATGAGCGCCACGTAGCTGCGCAGCGCCGTCGCATCGAGCCGATCGAGGGCGTCGAGACGAACCGTTGCGCACCATTGCAGGAACGACGCCAGATCGCGCCGGCGCCCGCCGACCGTCGCGGCCGCGAGCCTGCGATCGAAACGCAGGTGATCGAGGAACCGCTCGATCGCCACGTCGAGCGCAGGCGCGGCCTGCATCAGGCGAGCTTGGCGCGGATGGCCGCCGATACCAGCTCGGCCGTCATCTCCAGAAACATGCGGCCCTGGCGTGGCTGGAAACGCTCCGGATCGACGGAGGCCAGCACCAGCACGCCGAGATTCTTGTCCTTCTCCAGCGGCACCACCGCGGCGGATCGGGGTAACTCCGCGGCCTTGGGAAAGAGCAGCTTCGCCTGCGCCTCGGCCAGCGGGCCGCATTCGATCAGCTTGGTGCGAAAGAAGTTATCGAACGCGCGCATCACCGGTCCGTCGGACTCCAGCCGCGCCAAGCCGTCGATGTCGCTGCGCTTCAGCACCGCAGACGTGATGCCGACGAAGGTTTCGTCGATCTTGAAGTCCTCGCGCATGCTGGTTTGCAAGCCCAGCGCGACGCTGGCGATGGTCGGAGCGCGGATCAGCGTGCGCGCCAGCCGGTGCACGCTGGCGGCGCGCTGCTCGTTGTCGCGCGTCACTTCCAGAAGATGGTTCAGCCGATCCTCGAGTTGCTGGTTGCGCCCGCGCAGAATCTCCACCTGGCGTTCGATCAGCGACACGGCCGAGCCGCTGGCGTGCACGAATTCCATCGTCTCCAGCAGTTCGGGGAAGCGCGACAAATAATCCGGATGCGCACGCAGGTAGGTCGCGACTTCGTTCTCGTCCAGCGATGGCGAAGCAATCGGCGGCGTGTCGGCGGGGCCGTTCATGCCTGCGGCGCTCTTTTCATTCGTTCCATTCCAGTTCCCCCTTGAATACGGTTTCGGCCGGGCCGGTCATCCACACCGGATGTCCTTCGCCCTGCCATTCGATGACCAGCTCGCCGCCGCGTACCTGCACCGTCACGCGTGCGTCCAGTTGTTCCCACAATCTTCCCACCGCCACCGCGGCGCAGGCGCCGCTACCGCAGGCCAGGGTTTCTCCCGCGCCGCGCTCGAACACGCGCAGGCGCACGCAATCGCGAGAGACGATCTGCATGAAACCCACGTTGACCCGCTGCGGAAAATCCGGATGCGGTTCGAGTTGCGGCCCCAGCGCGTCGACCGGCGCGGAGTCCACGTCAGCAACGATCATCACCAGATGCGGATTGCCCATGCCGACCGCGCCGAACTCGATGTGCTGGCCGTGCAGGTCCAGCCAATAGCGCGTGTGCCGCTGCGCCGACGTGAACGGAATGTCGCGCGGCTCGAAGCGCGGCACGCCCATGTTGACCTTCACCTGTCCGTCGTCGAGCCGCTGCAATTCCAGCACCGAGGTGTGCGTGCGCACGCGCAACCGCAACTTGTCCGACAGGCCGTTGTCCGCGACGAAGCGCGCCAGGCAACGCGAACCGTTGCCGCATTGCCCGACCTCGGAACCGTCGGCGTTGAAGATGCGGTAGTCGAAGTCCACATCTGCTGCCGAAGGCGCTTCCACCAACAGCACCTGGTCGCAACCCACGCCGAAGCGCCGGTCGGTCAGCCGTCGCAACAGCCCCGGCGACGGCGCAAAGCGCGCGCGCGTGGCGTCGATCACGACGAAGTCGTTGCCGGTGCCGTGCATCTTGGTGAACGTCAGGCGCATGATTGAGAATCGAAGTGACGTAGGGCTCCTTGTAAGCGCGGCATTCTAAGGTTTTGGGCCGCCTCGGAGAATCGATTCGGCCACTATCTTTCCATGAACGACGATCCTCTTCTCACGCATACCGGCGGCTGCCACTGCGGGGCGGTGCGCTTCGAATTCCAGGCGCCGGCGCGCGTGCGGGTGCAGCGCTGCAACTGCTCGATCTGCGCGATGACCGGCTTCGAACACCTGATCGTTCCTGGCAGGCACTTCCGCTTGCTGAGCGATCCGTCGACGCTCAGCCGCTACCGCTTCAACACCCGCGCCGCGCAGCACCTGTTCTGCCGCGTCTGCGGCGTGAAGAGCTTCTACGTTCCGCGCTCCAACCCGGACGGGTATTCGATCAACCTGCGCTGCGTGGATCGCTCGCGCGTCGAAGCCGTCGAGTACGAAGCGTTCGACGGCCAGAACTGGGAAGCGCACGGCGCGGCTCTGGCCTCGCTCTCCAAGCCCGAGTAGCGCGGCATTCCCTAGCCGCCGGCTCACTTCAAGCCCACGCGAGTTTCGGCAAAGGATTGCCGACCTACGGCTACGGCTTGTGCAGGCTATCCATCGACCTGAAGCGTGATTGCCGGGCGACTCGCCCCATCCAGGCGCGGATGGCGGGAAAGGAGTCAAGGGAGTAACCCCCTTCGTCGCACACCTGGGTGTAGGCGTAGAGCGCGATGTCCGCGATGGTGTAGTCGGCGCCGATCAGGAACCGCGTGCGCGCGAGCTGGGTTTCCATTACACCGAGTGCGGCGTAGCCCCTGGACATCGCCTCCGCGATCTTGTCGCGCCACTCGTCGCGCTTGCCCAGGTACTTCACCCAGAAACGGACGGTGGCGATGTACGGCTCGTGCGAGTACTGCTCGAAGAACAACCACTCCAACACCTTGGCGCGTGCGAAAGGGTCGTTCGGCAGCAACGCCGAGCCTTCTGCCAGGTAGCACAGCATGGCGTTGGATTCGGCCAGAAACCGGTCCGGCACCAGCTCCAGCAGGGGGACACGGCCATTGGGATTTCGCCAGAGAAATTCAGGCGTGCGACTCTGGCCTGCGAGAATATCGACCTCGACCCACTCGTAAGCAATGCCGAGCTGTTCCATCAGCACGGCGGGCTTCCAGCAATTGCCGGAGCCGGTGAATCCGTAGAGGCGAATCATCGGTGCTCTCCCAAGCGGGTTTGTCGAATCGTCGAGTCGCGCGGAATCGGATTGTGAACGTTGAAGCGCAGACCCATCATCCGGAATATTTGCAAGGAGAACAGCTTCGATGAGCGACGCCGCCGATCTGGCCCGGACGATTCGCGCGGTGCGCGCGCGAGTGCCGCTCGACGCCGCACAGTTGCTGAGTCGCGAAACACCGGAGCGCGTGGCCTGGGTATTGGCGCATCTGCCGACCGAGTTTGCGGATCGGGTCAGGGCTTATCTGCCCGAGGAATTGCGCCTGCACCTGGCCGAAGATGCGGCCGAGCAGAACGTCGAGCCTGCCGGAGGCGGCGTCCGCGACATGATGGAACCGGCGCTCGCCGTCCTGCCGGCGACGGCGACGGTGCAAGACGCCATCGACTTCCTGCGCGCGCATCCGGCGCCGCGGCAGATCACCTACGTGTATGTGACGGACGGCGACGAAAAGCTCTCCGGCATGATCGTGATTCGCGATCTGTTGCTTGCCGACCCTACAGAACCCTTGTCGGATGTGATGCTGCCCGATCCATTCGCGCTAGCGCTCGACACGGTAATCGGCGAGGCCTTGCAATCCGCGATCCGCCGGCATTACCCGGTCTATCCCGTGGTCGACGGCGAGCGGCGTCTGGCCGGCGTAATTCGCGGCTGGCGCTTGTTCGAACGGCAGGCCATCGAGATCAGCGCGCAATCCGGCCAGATGGTGGGTGTGGCCAAGGAGGAGCGCGTCGGCTCCGGCATCTGGACGGCGTTCACGCTCCGCCACCCGTGGTTGCAGGTGAACCTGATTACCGCCTTTGGCGCGGGTCTTGTGGTCAGCCTGTTCGAGTCCACGATCACGCAGATCGTCGCGCTGGCGGCTTTCCTGCCGGTGCTGGCAGGGCAGAGCGGCAACACCGGCTGCCAAGCGCTGGCCATCACGCTGCGCGGCATGACGCTCGGCGATCTCGAACAAATATCTGTGCTGCGCCTGCTGCGCAAGGAACTCGCGCTGGGGGCGATGAACGGATTCCTGACCGGCGCCATCGCCGCGCTCGCGATGTGGTGGATGGCAAGCCGCGACGGCAATGCCGACGCGCTGCTGCTCGGCGGTGTGATCTGGCTGGCCATGATCGGCGCCTGCATGCTGTCCGGCCTGTTCGGTGTGCTGGTGCCCCTGGCGCTGCGTCGAGCGGGCGCAGACCCGGTGACCGCTTCCAGCATTCTGCTGACCACCGGCACCGACATCGCGGGAATGGGTTTGATGCTGGTGCTGGTGTCGCTGCTGGTGCTGTGAAGCAAGCCTAGTGGATACGCTGGTTCCCGTTCTCACCGTCTTCGCCTTCCTCACGTCCGCGCTGTCAGGTGTCGCCGGGCTGGGCGGCGGCACCATTCTGATCGGCGTGTTTTTCGCGTTGGGTCTCACCACCGTCGAGGCCGTGCCGCTGTTCGCCGCGGTGCAGTTCGTGTCCAACACCTCGCGCACCCTGGCTTACGTCAAGCACGTCGAATGGCGCGGCGCCGGCTGGTTTGCGCTGGCGGCATTACCGGCGACGTTCCTGATTGCGCCGTTTGCAGAACGGGCCGACGTGAACGTGGTGCGCCTGATTCTCGCCGCCCTGATTCTCGCCTCGCTGGTGCCGACCAGGGACCGGGGTGCGCCTTTGGCGCCGCGCCCGTCGTTCATTGTTGCCGGGCTGCTAAACGGCAGTCTCGGCATGTTCGTGGGCGCCACCGGGCTATTCATCGGCCGCCTGTTTCTGCGGCCCGAGTGGCCCAAGGAAACCACCATCGCCACCCTGGCGTTCACCCAGGTGCTGGGTCATGGCTTGCGCGTGCTGGCTTATGGCTTCGTCGGCTACAGCGCGTTCGCGCGCCCCGACTTGCTGATTCCGCTGTGCCTCGCGGTGATCGCAGGAACCTGGGTGGGCAAACATCTCAACCAGCGGTTGAGCCAGGAGCGCTTCACAACGCTGTTCAAGCTGATCCTGGTGATACTGTCGCTGAAACTCGTCTTCGACTCGCTCAAGGGATTCGGATGGATTTGAAATTGGTCTTGCAGGCGCCCGCGGTGGAGCGCCTGATCACCGCGGGCTTCAAGTCCGACGCGCCGTTTTTCCATGTGGACGAGTTGCGACCGGGTTTCGTCCATGTGCTCATGCCATTCCGCAAATGGATGCTGCGACCCGGCGGCACCATCTCCGGGCCGGCGCTGTTCACCACCGCGGATCTGGCCATGTACGCGCTGGTGCTGTCGCACATCGGCCCCGAGGTGATGGCGGTGACGTCCAGCCTCAACCTCAATTTCCTGGCCAAGGGCATCGCCGCCGATGTGCACGCCGAGGCGAGCCTGCTCAAGCTCGGGCGCAAGCTGGCGGTGATGGAGGTGAAGCTGCGCTGCGGCGATGATCCGCAACTGGTCGCGCATGCTACCGGCAGCTACAGCCTGCCCGCGAGCAAGGCCTGAGTGGCGGCGGGCAGGTTTTGAGATTTCCAAAACGGAAAGAATCAGGTTCCGTCTGACCGACTAATCATTTTCGGGCAAGAGTTTCAGACTGGTCTCACTCAATCACCGGAGACCTCAAATGACTCGCAAGACCCTTCGCAGCCTGACCGTCGCGGCCACGCTCGCAATCACCGCTACCAGCCCCGTCGCTTCGGCATGGGTGGCCGTCAGCCTTCCCGGCAACGCCATGACCATGAGCGGCGCGACGTACACGAACATCGCTCCCTCACAGACCGCGCCGACCGCCGTGATCCGCGCACCCCGCAACGGCGGGCCGAAGGCCACGGGCAGCACGACCTCAGGCCGTGGTGAGCGACCGATGCGCGCCAGCGCTACGGCGTCGCCGCAAGGGCTGGGCCGCTGAACGTTTCCGTCGTGCAGACCCACTTGCAGCCTGCGCCCGTGTCGGGCGCAGGCTCGCGGCACCTGGAGCCGCGCCGCAGTCACAGCGCAGGACATGCGTAGTTTTGTTGCGGTCCGATGTTGTCGAGCGCTGGGCTAGACTCGGCTTCTTTAACCGGAGTGGCCCATGCGCTGGAGACAGGGACGACGCAGCGACAACGTGGTGGACCTGCGCGGTGGCGGTGGTCGGCGCGGTGGTGGTTTCGGCGGTGGCGGCAAACTCGGACTCGGCGGCATCGCGGTCGTCGTGGTCATCGGCCTGCTGCTGGGCAAGGACCCGATGGAGATGCTCGGCATGGTCGCGCAGATGCAGGGTGGAGCAGGTCCGGTCGAACAACAAGGCGTGGCGCCACCGGCCGACGACGAGACCGCCGAGTTCGTGCGCGTGATTCTGGGCGAGACCGAAGACGCCTGGGGTCCGATTTTCCAGGCGTCCGGCGGCACCTACGAGCCACCGAAACTCAATCTCTTTTCCGGTGGCGTCGATACCGCCTGCGGCAGCGCCAATTCCGCGTCCGGCCCGTTCTACTGCCCGGGCGATCGCGACGTGTACATCGATCTGGCGTTCTTCGCCGACATGCAGGCAGAGCTCGGCGGCGGCGGTGATTTCGCGTACGCCTATGTCATCGCGCACGAAGTCGGGCATCACGTGCAGACCCTGCTCGGCGTGTCCGACAAGGTCAACGCCGCGCGCGTCAAAGGCCAGGACGTGCAGGGCGACGGCGGCTTGCTCGTGCGCCAGGAGTTGCAGGCCGATTGCTATGCCGGCGTATGGGCGAACATCGCGCAGGCCAAACACCGGTGGCTCGAAGACGGAGACGTGGAAGAAGCGCTCAACACGGCGTCCGCCATCGGCGATGATCGCCTGCAACAACAATCGCAGGGCCGAGTGGTGCCGGATGCCTTCTCGCACGGCACCTCCGAGCAGCGCGTGCGCTGGTTCCGCGCGGGCTTCGAGAGTGGCGACCCGCAGCGATGCGATACGTTCGGCGCGGCGCGCTTGTAGCCGGTCCGCGGGTCTCGTCAGTCGCGGAAATTCTCGAACTGCAAGGGCACTTCAAACTCGCCCTTCTTGAGCAGCGCGATAACCGCTTGCAGGTCGTCTCGCTTCTTGCCGTTGATGCGCAGCTTCTCGCCGGTGATCGAAGTGTCCACCTTGATCTTGGACTCCTTGATCTTGGCGATGATCTTCTTGGCTTGCGCCTGCTCGATGCCCTGCTTGACGGTGATCTTCTGCCGCGCGCCGGCGAGATTGGTTTCCACCTCACCTTCGTCGAGGCTGCGAAGGTCGATGCTCCGGCTCGAAAGACGCTTGCGCAGGATGTCGGTGAGCTGAGTGAGTTGAAACTCGCTGGCCGCGAATTGCGTGATCACGGACTCTTCGAGTTCGAAGCGCGCACCGGTACCGCGCAGGTCGAAGCGATGCTCCAGTTCGCGTCGGGCCTGATCGACGGCGTTGGTGAGTTCGTGTTTGTCTACTTCGGAGACGACGTCGAAGGAGGGCATGGCGGGCTGGCGGGCAGGATCGGGATGACGATCATAGTCTTCGGAAGCGCCGGTCAGAACTCATCTGCGTACGACAGGTCTTTCGAGGGGGCGTTGTACCGATTCGCCTGCACTTGCGGTCGATGACTAAACTTGCGGCCCCATTCACGACCGAGCAACGTCCCTTCGACCACGGACCTGTGTCCGGTCGCCGGACTCCGGTCCCCTGAGCAGGAAGGAGCGAAACGCATATGAACAATCGCGCGGCTTGGGTCGGGCTCGCCTTGGGGCTCGCCCTCATCGGCGCCGCGTTCTATTACCTTTACGGCGACTGGGATTACGCGGGAGAGGAACCGGTCGCACCGTGGCCGGCTGCGCAGGACGGGCTGCCGCCTCCGGAACTGGCTTCCGAAGATGCGCCGATCCAGCATCCGGTTCCGGAGCCGGTCGAGCGCACCCAGCCGCTGCCGGAACTGGAGGACAGCGATTCCCAGGTCATGTCAGAACTGCGCGAGCTGTACGGCGCCGAGACGCTGGACGCGGCGTTCGTGCCGCGCGATGTCATCCGCAGGATGGTGCTGCTGATCGATTCGCTGGACCGAGAAGACCCGCTGCCCCTGTGGTTGCGGCCGGTGCGTTCGGTGCCGGGCAAGCTGGCGGTGGACAAGACCGGCGATGCGCTGGCGCTGAACACGGAAAATGCCAAGCGCTATACGCTGCTGGTCGAAACGTTCGTATCGATGGATACGGCCAAGGTGGTCGCGCTGTACAGGCGTTATTACCCGCTGTTTCAGGACGCTTACGACCGCATCGGCAACCCGCGTACGCGCTATTTCAACGATCGACTGATAGCGGTCGTCGACCACCTGCTCGATACGCCCGTCATCGACGAGCCGATCGCGCTCGCCCGGCCCAAGGTCGTGTACCTGTTTGCCGACCCGGAACTGGAGAGCCTCTCCTCTGGCCAGAAAGCACTGCTCAGGATGGGTCGCGCGAACGCGGATCGCGTTAAGGCGGAGTTGCGCGAGTTGAGATCGGCGCTGGTGAAGTAGGAGCGGGCCATGCCCGCGACAGACGCTTCCCTGCGCGTGAGCAAGATGCAAGCTGAACCGCGGGTCACCGTCGATCGGAGCGCGTCGGCTGTTCGTCGGCTGTGTACTGAAGTTGCGGTGCCGGCTTGGAGTAGCGTGCAGCCATTCATTGCGAGGGAAGCTTGATGTTCCGGCTCGGTACCAAGAAAACACAGATCCATCCCTCGGCCGACCGCTTTCCGGCGGCCGATCTGATTGTCTACACCAGCAACGGCCAGGTATCCGACCAGGAACGGCTCAGCGCCTTTAACCAGCATCTGGCGGCCGGCCGGCGCTTCGAGTTCCGCGGTCTGCCCGCGAGCTTTGAAGGCGAACCGTTCGAGAGCGATTTCATCCTCGCGCTGTTCGTCGAGCCGGTGAAGCTCGATGCCCTGGCAGACGCCGTGCTGGCGCTGCGTCGCGGGGGTCGTGTGCTCACCCTGATCGTCACGGTGCGGCCCGGCCAGTTGGTGGCGCTTGGACGCTGGCTGGATCGGCGCGCTTCGGAGCAGAGACTGGGCGGTGTTCGGCTACTGCTTGCAAACGATCTCCCGGCCGTGTCCGCAATGCTTGAAGAGCGCATGAAGCCGGTGGTCGAGGACAACGTCATCCGCATGCCGATGACCACCGAGGTGGAGAACACCAGCTTCCGCAATTTCTATGTCTTCAGCCATCCGCTCCAGATCCTGGTCGCGCGTGTTCGCGCGTTCGCACAGAACGGAATCCATCGCGCCTACCTGCTCGGCGGGCCGGGCAGCGGCAAGACCTCGCTGGCGTACTACTACTTCCTGGTTCGCAACAAGGGCCGATTCGTCTCGGTGAACCTCGCTGCCGAGAACACCGGCGACAAGGGCGCGGTGAAATCGCTGTTATGCGGTCATGTTGCCGGTGCATTCCCTGGCGCGGGAGCGCGCATCGGTGCATTCACGCAGGCGCGTGACGGCGTGTGTTTCCTCGACGAGAGCCACGGCATCATGGGGCCGGTCATGGAAGTGCTGATGGAAGCGCTCGACAACGGGCAGTACCTGCCGTTCGGAGCGGCCGCCAAACAGAAGCTCGATTGCGCGTTGCTGTTCGCCACCAACCGCGGCTGGCAGCACCTGCTGGACTCGGTGAACATCGACGAATTCACGCGCTTGGGCGCCGCCACTCTCAACGTGCCGGAACTCGCGAAGCGCGAGGAAGACATGATTGCGGTCACCGCCACCACCTTGGCGCGCCTGTCATCCGGCGTCACCACTTGGAAAGCGCCGGAAGGCCTGTCCGAGGAGGCCTGGGAGCGCATCCGCGAATGCCGCTGGCACGGCAACGCGCGCGCGCTGGTGCGTACCCTGGAGGCGGCCTTCGTCGACTTTGCATCGCGTGGCGAAGACACGCTGATTCCGGTCTCCGACATCGATACCGGCATCGGGTTGTGGGAACCCAAGGATCACCACAGCCACAAGATCTACGGCGTCAACACTTAGTCGTCCGCCGCCGGGGCATCCGGTCAGGTCAAAGGCTGGGGTAACGCCCTGGTTCGCCCCGAGTGGTTTCTACGCGGGGTGTGTGTACGCTGCCGTACAGACAATCGAACCGATCTCGCGTCAAGTTAGAACCCCGCTCGGGCCGCAAACCCGGGCACCGCTTTTGCGGAGGCGAGCGTATGGACTGCACGTTCGAATCGCGCGGCCACAGGGCCTCCGTGATCGCGTTGCTGCGGCGCGGATACATCGTTTGCGGCTTGTCGATCGTTTCTGTCCTGCCTTTGACCTGGCCCGCGCAGGCCATCGAACTCCAGTTCACGCCGCCGCTGCCGGAAGCGCCGCCGCTGCGGCGCCTGCCCACAGACCCCGCACGGCTGGCCGGTGCACCCACCGCTCTCGACATCGAATACGCCGCAATCAAGGACGATGCGCAAACGGCCCTGGGTCTGGCGATGCGGACATTGGAGGCCAGCCGCGAGGCCTATGGGCAGCTTGATGCGCGAACGATCATTCCGCTGACCAATCAGGGCAGTGCGCGGCTGCGTGCAGGACAGCCGCAGCAGGCGATCAAGGACTTCGGCGTGGCCCTTGACCTGGCTGCGACCGCGCCCAGTCCGCGCGATCCGCGCCTGGCCGATATTCATTACGGCATAGGCGCGGCGCAGCACGCGCTGGGCCGGTTGAAACTGGCGGTCGAGTCCTTCGAGAACGGCCTGCAGGCGCACCGCGTCAACCACGGGCTGTACAGTCCCGAGCAGATCGATTTCCTGCGTGCGCTGGCAGTGTCCAACCGTGCCATGGGGAAGATAGAAGACGCGTCGCGCTGGCAGCAAAAGCGGGTGCAGGTAGCCGAGCAGGTGCACGGCGGCGACCTACCGACGCTGGCCTGGCATTACGTCAGCGCCGGGCGCTGGTTCCGCGATGTGCAGGACTTCGATCAGGCCGTGAAACTGCACGGCAGGGCGGTCGATGCGATTCACCGCAAGCAGGGTGCCGAAGCGTCCCTGCTGGTCGGTCCGCTGCTCGACCTTGCGATCAGCGGCGTGTTCTGGGAACCGAGCGAGGACTCACCCAGGATTCCTTTCCAGCACCAGCCCAACGTGGCGCTGAGACGCGCGTACCGCATCGCGCTGGCCCGTACCGACGGGACCGTGGACGAACGCGCACGCTCGCTCGAGCGGGTCGGCGATCTGCACTGGCTGTTCGGGCTCCGGCGCGAGGCCTTGCGCGCCTACGCGCGATCTGCGGAGATCACCAAGGGCGGGACGGACCGGATCGATTTCAGCCTGCCTGCCTTCCTGGTGTTCCGTCCCCCGCCGATACCCGTGGCGTTGAGCAAGAGTCCGGGTCATCTGCTCGCCGAGTTCACCGTCGACAATCGCGGCCGCGCCAAGGACGTAGCGATCGTCGAGGGTCTGCCGCCGAAGTTTTCCGAAGCGCTGGGAGAAAGCCTGACCCGCGCCATCGAGACCAGCCGTCTCAGGCCCAGCCTGGACAAGGGCAGACCTACGACGACCCGCGAGGTGCGGTATCGAGTGGTCGTCCCGCCGGCATCGAACCAGCGAGCACAGGCTCAGACCACGCAGCAATCCTCGTTGCGTTTGCGAAGCGTCGTGCGCTCTCCAGCTTCTTGACGATCGATCTGGGCCGCCCGACAGGCGCTCTCGATCACGTGCGGAGTTATTTCAGACTGAACGGCGCCAGCTTCTTCGGCACCGCGACATTGCGCAGCTTCACGTACTCGGGAAGACCATTGCGGTAGGGCGGATAGTCCTCGCCCTGAATCAGCGGCGACAGATAGCGACGGCAAGCCTCGGTGATGTGGAAGCCGTCCTCGCTGATGAAATCCCGTGGCATCTTGCGCTCGACATTGGCGACCTGATCCAGCGGCGCCGAGCCGGTGGTCCAGATGTAGGGCTCGTCGCTTTGGCGATCAATGGTCACCATCAGGCCTGATTTGCCGGCGACGGCCAGTTCCACCGCAGCCTTGCCTACTGCGTAGGACTGTTCGACATCGACTGCGCTGGCGATGTGGCGCGCTGCGCGCATGAGGTAATCGGCAACGGCGTAATGGAATTTGTACTTGAGCTTGTCGCCGACCATCTGCGCGAGCAGCGGCGCCAGGCCGCCGAGCTGCGAGTGGCCGAAGGCGTCCTTGCCGCCGGCTTCGGACAGGAACTCGCCCGAGGCGAGGCGCAGTCCTTCGCTCGCGACAATCGCGCAATAACCGTACTTCCTGACGCTGGCATCGACCGCGGCGAGGAACTTCGCTTCGTCGAACACGATTTCCGGAAACAGGATGATCTGCGGCGCCTCGCCCTCGCTTTCTGCCGCGAGGCCTCCGGCTGCAGCGGTCCATCCGGCGTGGCGGCCCATCACTTCGAGAATGAAAACCTTGGTCGAAGTCTTGGCCATGCTGGCCAGGTCGAAGCCGGCCTCGCGAATCGACACCGCGGTGTACTTGGCCACCGAACCGAAGCCCGGGCAGCAGTCGGTCAGCGGCAGATCGTTGTCCATGGTCTTGGGCACATGGATGGCCTGCACGGGATAGCCGAGTGCGCCGCTGAGTTGGCTGACCTTGAGGCAGGTGTCGGCCGAATCGCCGCCGCCGTTGTAGAAGAAGTAGCCGATATCGTGCGCCTTGAACACCTCCATCAGGCGCTCGTATTCCGCGCGATGCGTGTCCAGGCCCTTGAGCTTGTGGCGGCAAGATCCGAAGGCCCCGGCTGGCGTATGACGCAAGGCCGCGATGGCCTCGGCCGATTCCTGCGAGGTGTCGATCAAGTCCTCGGTCAGCGCGCCGATGATGCCGTTGCGACCCGCCAGCACCTTGCCGATCTTGTCCGCATACGTGCGAGCCGTCTCGATGACGCCCTGGGCGGAGACATTGATGACGGCGGTGACGCCGCCAGACTGGGCGTAGAAGGCATTGCGCGGCATCGACGACTCCTTTTGTTCTGCTTGCTTCAGGTCTCCGCGTGGTAACGCGCGACTCTCTCGACTTCGTTCTTCGACCCCATGATGACCGGCACGCGTTGGTGCAGCTTGTCCGGCTTGATGTCGAGGATGCGCTCGCGACCGGTGCTCGCGGCGCCGCCGGCCTGCTCGATGAGCAGGCTCATGGGGTTGGCCTCGTACAGCAGGCGCAGCTTTCCGCCCTGGGCCCTGGTCTTGCTGTCGAGCGGATACATGAACACGCCACCGCGGGTGAGGATGCGATGCACGTCCGATACCATCGAGGCGACCCAGCGCATGTTGAAATCTTTTTCACGCGGGCCGTCCTTGCCGGCCAGGCATTCGTCGATGTAGCGCTTGACCGGCGCTTCCCAGTGGCGAGTGTTGGAGGAGTTGATCGAGAACTCCTGGGTATCGGCGGGAAGTTTCAGGTCACGCTGCGTGAGCATGAAACTTCCCAGCTCGCGATCCAGGGTGAACACGTGCACACCGCTGCCGATGGTCAGTACGAGCTGCGTGCTCGGACCGTACAGCGCGTAGCCGGCCGCGACCTGCATTGTGCCTGGCTGGAGAAAGGATTCTTCCAGCGATGCAGGCGCTCGGCGCGGCACGCGCAGCACCGAAAAAATGGTGCCGACGGAAATGTTCACGTCGATGTTGCTGGAGCCGTCGAGCGGATCGAACAGCAGCAGGTACCCGCCCTTGGGGTACTGCTCGGGGATGAGTTGCGGCTCGTCCATTTCTTCAGACGCCAGGGCTGCAAGATGCCCGCCCCATTCGTTGGCTTCCAGCAGGATGTCGTTGGAGAGCACGTCGAGTTTTTTCTGCGCCTCGCCCTGGATGTTGCCGGTGCCGGCCTCGCCCAGCACGCCGCCCAGCGCACCCTTGCCGATTGCGATGGAAATGCGCTTGCAGGCGCGCGCCACGACTTCGATCAGCAGGCGCAGGTCTGGCATCTGCTCGCCGCGGTCGCGCTGCTCTTCAATCAGGAACTGGGTCAGAAAAACAGGTTTCATCAAGACTCTCGGAAAGGGTTCACGCTGGTTCAGACACGACTATGCAGATGCCGTGCCTACTCCTGCGCCCAGCGTTCGAGCATGCCGGCCATGTAGTGAATATCGTGCTCGCCCTTCACAAAAGCCTCGTCTCGCATGATGCGTTGCTGCAGGGGAACATTGGTCTCGATGCCCTCGACGATCATCTCGGACAGCGCGCCCTTCATGCGGTTGATCGCCGACTCGCGCGTGTTCCCCCAGCAGATCAGCTTGCCGATCATCGAGTCGTAGTGCGGCGGCACCTTGTAGCCGGAGTAGATGTGCGTATCCATGCGCACACCCGGCCCGCCGGGGGCGTGGTACTTCTTGATCTCGCCCGGCGAGGGCGTAAAGGTGCGCGCGTTCTCGGCGTTGATGCGGCACTCGATGGCGTGACCGCGAAAACGGATGTTGCTCTGCTTCTTGGTCAACTTCTTGCCGTCGGCGATGCGGATCATCTCGCGGATCAGGTCCACGCCCGTGACCATCTCGGTCACCGGGTGCTCGACCTGGATGCGCGTGTTCAGTTCGATGAAGTAACCGCGCCCGTCGTCGTCTAGGAACTCGCCCGTGCCGGCGCCGGGGTAGCCAATGCGCTTGCAGGCTTCCACGCACAGCGCACCGATTTCCTCACGCTGCTCGTCGGTGATGCCAGGCGCGGGCGATTCCTCGACGACTTTCTGGTTGCGGCGCTGCATGGAGCAGTCGCGCTCGCCCAGGTGAATGGCATTGCCCTGACCATCGGCCAGCACCTGCACCTCGACATGGCGCGGCGTCTCCAGGTACTTCTCCAGGAACACGGACGCGTCCTTGAAGGCGTTGAGCGCCTCGGTGCGCGCGATCTGAATCTTGCCGATCAGATCGTCGGCCGCGCGCACCACCTGCATGCCGCGACCGCCGCCGCCGGAGGCCGCCTTGATCAGCACCGGGTAGCCGACCTTTTCCGCGATTTCCAGGCAGGTTGCCTCGTCTTCCGGCAGCACACCGTCCGAGCCCGGCACGCAGGGCACGCCGGCCGCAATCATCTCGGCCTTGGCGTTGGTCTTGGAGCCCATCAGCCGGATGGTCTCCGACTTCGGTCCGATGAAAATGAAGCCGGACTTCTCCACGCTCTCGGCGAAGTCGGCGTTCTCGGACAGAAAGCCGTAGCCGGGATGGATCGCGTCGGCCTGCGTGACTTCCGCCGCGCTGATGAGCGCGGCCATGTTGAGGTAACTCTTGCCGGCGTTGGGCGGGCCGATGCACACGGCCTCGTCGGCGAGCAGCACGTGCTTGAGATCGCGGTCGGCCTGGCTGTAAACCGCCACCGACTTGATGCCCATCTCGCGGCAGGCGCGCAGTATGCGCAGCGCGATTTCGCCGCGATTGGCGATCAGGATTTTCTTGATGTCCCTCATCGTGTGGGCTCGGCTACTCAATGGCAAACATCGGCTGGTCGAACTCCACCGCCATTTCGTTATCCACCAGCACCTCCACCACCACGCCGGCCTTGTCCGACTCGATCTGGTTGAGCATCTTCATGGCTTCGATGATGCACAAGGTCTGGCCGACCTTGACCGTCTGCCCGACTTCGACGAAGGACTTCGCCCCCGGGGAGGGCGAGCGATAGAAGGTGCCGACCATCGGCGCGCGCACGATGTGGCGGGTGTCGATGGCGGGCTTGGGCGCAGCAGCGGGAGTTGCCGGTGCGACGGGCGCAGGTGCAGCGGCGGGCGCCGCATACGACGGGGCAGGAGCCGATCCTGCCGGTCCTCCCGAGTAGTAATTCGACACCGGTCCGGTGTTGCGGCTGATGCGCACCGACTCTTCGCCCTCGCGGACTTCCAGTTCGGAGATGCCGGATTGTTCGACCAGGTCGATGAGCGTCTTGATCTTGCGAAGATCCATCTTGTTACTTCCCCTTGTTCGTCAGTTGTTGATCCGCGGCGTGCAGCGCCAGGCCGTAACCGATGGGCCCCAGCCCCACGATGGCGCCGACCGCGATGTCGGTGAAATACGAGTGATGCCGGAATGCCTCGCGTCGATAGACGTTCGACAGGTGCACTTCGATAAACGGGATGGCGACGCCGAGCAGCGCGTCGCGCAGCGCGACACTGGTGTGCGTGAACGCGCCTGGATTGAGCAGGATGAAATCCACGTCGCCGCGTGCCTGCTGTACGCGGTCGATCAGTTCGCCTTCGTGATTGCTCTGGAAACAGCTCAACCGATGCCCGAGGTCTTGCGCCCGTTGGGTCATGTCAGCTTCGATCTCGGCCAGGGTCGTGGCGCCGTAAACCTCGGGCTCGCGCGTGCCGAGCAGGTTGAGGTTGGGGCCGTTCAGGAGCAGCAGATGGCTCAAGCGGAGCAATCAGGGAGGGGCGAGGCCGGGGATTCTGCACCAATGATCGGCGGAAGGAAACTTGCCGGCCGTTCAGGGCGACTTCGCGGCCGTTCGCCGCAGGATGCAGTCACGAGAGGCTCGCAAGCTCAGCCCGAAGGCAGATTGGCCTCGATCAACTGGATCAGCTCTTCAAGCTCGAACTCACCGTGCTTGCGCAGCACGACATTCCCGTCAGGCGCAATCAGTACGGAGAACGGCAGGGCGCCCAGCGTGTCGCCCAGCGCGTCCATGGCTTTCGGGATCTCGGTTTCGCCGATCAGGATGGGGTACTGGATTTTCAGGCGCGGCAGGCTGGCGCGGACCTGTTCCGGATCGTCCAGCGCCGGTCCCAGAATCTGCAAACCGCGCGACTTGTAACGGTCCTGCATCTGCACCAGCAAGGGAATTTCCTTGAGACAGGGCGCGCACCAGGTCGCCCAGAAATTCACCAGCACGAGCTTGCCGCGATAGTCCGCTAGACGCGCGGTGCCGCCGTCCAGAGTCGACAGGCTGATGTCGGGTGCTGGTGCAGCGGCGCTCGGCGCTGTCTGAGACGCCGAGTAGTAGCGATATGCAACAAAGCCAGCCGCCGTCGCGACGACGGCGAGGAAGACCAGCGAGAGGACTTTCTTCACGGACCTGGGAGCAGAGAAGTGTTATTGCCGCACGTCGATCACGCGGGTCTGCGTGGGATAGCACACCTTGTTTTCGGCGCAGCCCTGGTAACGCACGCGCAGCGATTCCGGAGGCGTGCCCGACTTGGGCCGGAAGCGCAGTTGCACTGAGGTGCGGAAGATCGCGACCTCTCCGAAATGCTCGTCGCGATGCGCCTCGGCCAGTGGCGTGGATGCCAAACCCAGCGCATAGCCTTTCGGTGCGATGGATTCCACCACGAGCTTGTCGCGATACAGGTAACAGCCCGGCGCGATGTTCCAACCGACGATCAGTTCCTTGCCGTCCCACAGCGCAGGCTGGACGATGAAAGCTTCCTCAGCGGAGGGAATGCCAGGGTCCTGTCCCAATTTGTCGAGCAATCCCGCATGCGCGCCGGAAGTCAGGCCCAGCAGCGTTGCCGCGAGGACTACCCGGAAGAGGAGACGCATTCGGCAATCCAATCGAGGTAGGGCAGGTGCCCGGCGGCGATATCGACCGCAATCACCTCGGGTAGTTCGTACGGATGCTGCGCAAGCACGGCGCGCTTGAGGTCTTCGAAGCGCTCGGTCGTTGTCTTGATGATGAGCAGCGCTTCGTCGTCGCGCTGAACCTCGCCCTTCCAGCGATAGGTCGATCGGATCCGCGGAATCACGTTGACGCAGGCCGCGACGCGCGATTCGACCAGATGAGTGGCCAGCCCATCGGCTGCGTCGACGGGGCAGCTCACCAGCGCGATGAGCGCCGATCTCACTTCAGCTTCGTCCGCGACCCATCGCGTAGTACGCGATGCCCGCCTTTTCGACGAACTTGGGTTCGTACAGATTGCGTCCGTCGAAAATCACGGGTGTCTTGAGCAGCTTCTTGAGCCTGTCGAAATTCGGCGCGTGGAACACGCGCCACTCGGTCACGATGGCGAGCGCGTCGGCGCCGGTTGCAGCATCTTCGGCCGAACTGGCGAGATACAGGTCGGGACGCTTGCCGTAGAGATGCGCGGTCTCGTCCATTGCAACCGGATCGTACGCGCGGATTTTCCCGCCGGCGGCCCACACCGCTTCCATCAGGTCGCGAGACGGCGCTTCGCGCATGTCGTCCGTCTTCGGTTTGAAGGCCAGACCCCAGAGCGCGATGGTCTTGCCGTTCACATTGCCGAAATGCTTCTGGATTTTTTCGAACAGGCGATGCTTCTGCCGCGTGTTGACCGCTTCCACGCCATTGAGCAGGCGCGCCTCGAAACCCACCGTCGCCGCCGTGTGCGCGAGCGCCTTCACGTCCTTGGGGAAGCAGGAGCCGCCATAACCGCAGCCGGGATAGATGAAGTGGAAACCGATGCGCGGATCGCTGCCGATGCCGATGCGCACGTTCTCGATATCTGCGCCGACGGCCTCCGCAAGATTCGCCATCTCGTTCATGAAACTGATCTTGGTGGCCAGCATGGCGTTGGCCGCGTACTTGGTCAGCTCGCTCGATCGCACGTCCATCACGATCATGCGGTCGTGGTTGCGGTTGAAGGGTGCGTACAGCGCGGCCATGAGGTCCGCGGCCTTGTCCGAGGACGCGCCCACGATGATGCGGTCGGGCTTGTTGAAGTCCGTCACCGCGGCGCCTTCCTTGAGGAATTCTGGATTGGATACGACGTCGTATTCCAGGCTCGCACCGCGTGCCTTTAGCTCTGAATCAATCGCTTCGCGCACGCGATCCGCAGTTCCGACCGGCACAGTCGATTTGCTGATGACGATGCGGTACTCGCTCATGTGCTCGCCGATGGACTGGGCTACGGCCAGCACGTATTTCATGTCGGCCGAGCCGTCCTCCTGCGGCGGCGTGCCGACCGCGATGAACTGATACAGGCCGTGCGCCACGCCCTCGGCAGCCGACGTGGTGAACTTCAGGCGACCGGCCTTGGCGTTCTCGATCAGCAGGTCTTCGAGGCCCGGTTCGTAGATCGGGCACTCGCCGCGCTGGAGCCGTTCGACCTTGGCGGCGTCCACGTCCACGCACAGCACGTCGTTGCCGGCGTCGGCAAAGCAGGCTGCGGTGACGAGCCCGACATAGCCGGAGCCAAAAATGGTGATGTTCAAACCTGCCTCCAGGAACAAGGCGGCCCGCATGCTCGCGGATCGCTTCCAGTCGGAAAAGTGTACGGGCCGCAGCCTGACCCCGTCATGTACCGAGAAGCGCATGGCGGCTGTCGTCCGAGCTGCTGCGATAATGCGTGCTCGTCCACGCCTGTATTGCTTGAGTCTTGATCTACCTCGATCACGCCGCCACCACACCGCTGGCCCCTGAAGCCTGGAACGCGATGCGTCCGTGGCTGGAGCCCGGTGGAGGGTTTGCGAATCCTGCATCGGATCACGCACCCGGTCTCGCGGCACGCGAGGCAGTGGAGCGCGCGCGTGCGCAGGTCGCGAGTCTGGTCGGTGCCCAGCCCGAGGAAATCGTCTGGACCAGCGGCGCTACCGAATCCAACAACCTCGCGATCAAGGGCGCGGTGGAGTTTCATGCGCGCGGCCGCGCACACGTCATCGCCTCGCGGATCGAGCACAAGTGCGTGCTCGATGCCTGCCGCTGGCTGGAATCATCGTCTTCGGCGCGTGGCATTCGCGTGACGTACCTCGCGCCCGATCGCCTCGGCCGTATCGAACCCGCGCAGGTGATGGAAGCGATCACGCAGGATACGGTGCTGGTGTCGCTGATGTGGGTCAACAACGAAATCGGCAACGTTACCGATATCCCGACACTGGCCGTGCTGCTGCGCGAGCGTGGTGTGATGTTGCACGTCGATGCGGCGCAGGCCGCAGGCAAGCTCTCTATCGATTTGCGCGCGGTGCCTGTCGATCTGTTGTCCTTGTCGGCGCACAAGCTCAACGGTCCCAAGGGCATCGGCGCGTTGTTCGTGCGGCGCAAGCCGCGCGCCAGGGTCGCACCGCAGATGCACGGCGGCGGACATGAGTGGGGTATGCGTTCCGGTACCTTGCCTACACACCAGATCGTCGGCATGGGCGCGGCCTTCGCGCGTGGCGCCGACCGTTTTGAAGCCGATGCCTTGCACATGGAGACGCAGCGTGAGCGGCTGTGGGATCGGCTGCGTAATCTGGCGGGTGTGCATCGCAACGGCGATCCCGAACGCGCAGCGCCGCACGTGCTGAATATCAGCTTCGAGGGCGTGCATGGCGAGTCGCTGCGTGCCTCGTTGTTCGATCTCGCAGTGTCCAGCGGCGCGGCCTGCTCCTCGGCCACGGCCGAGCCGTCCTACGTGCTGCGCGCGCTCGGGCGCGATGACGAGCTGGCGAACGCCTCGCTGCGCTTTTCCTTCGGCGCATCGACGAGCGAGGCGGAAGTCGACGCTGCTGCCGCGCGTGTCATTGAAGAGGTACGGAGATTGCGAGCGCTGTCTCCGAGCCCACCCATGTAGGAGGGGCTCCGCCCCGACAGGCGCTCGCAGATTCGAGCTCACGGCGCAATTCGAGTTTCCGGTCGGGGCAGAGCCCCTCCTACCGCTACCATTCCTCCATGCAGAAATTCGACATCGTGGTGATCGGTTCCGGCCCGGCGGGCGAGGGCGCGGCGATGATGGCGACCAAGAACCACCGCCGTGTCGCGCTGGTCGAGCGCTACACGGAAGTCGGCGGTGGTTGCACGCACTGGGGCACCATTCCCAGCAAGGCGCTGCGCCACGCGGTCAAGACGCTGAACGATCTGCGCCACAACCCGCTGCTGCGAGATTTCCAGTCCGAGAACCCGCCGCAGTATCCGCAGATCCTGGCGAGCGCCGACAAGGTGGTGAATGCCCAAGTCGCGAGCCGGCGGCGCTTCTACGAGCGCAATCTGGTCCCTGTGTTCGAGGGCGAGGCAAGGTTCGCGGATGCTCACCATGTCGAAGTGATTCAACGCGGTGCGGTGGTGCAAACGCTTGCCGCCCAGCACTTCGTCATCGCCACCGGCTCCAGGCCCTACCATCCACCGGAGATGGATTTCTCGCATCCGCGCATTAGGGACAGCGACAGCATCCTCCGGTATGCGCAGCATCCATTCTCCGTGACGATCTATGGCGCCGGCATCATCGGCTGCGAGTACGCCTCGATCTTTCTGAACCTCGGCGCCAAGGTCACTCTGGTCAATACGCAGGAGCGGCTGCTGTCTTTCCTCGACGACGAGATTGCCGAGGCGCTCTCGTACTTTCTGCGCGAGCAGGGCTGCATCATCCGCCACGAAGAGCAGTACGAGCGGGTCGAGCCGCGCGAGCGCGACGTGGTGCTGCACCTGAAATCGGGGCGCAAGATCAAGTCCGACGTGCTGCTCTGGGCCAACGGCCGCAGCGGAAATTCCGAGGGCATGGGGCTGGAAGCGCTGGGCATTGCGCTGAATTCGCGCGGGCAGGTCGGGGTGGACGAGGTGTTCCGCACGGCACAGCCGCATATCTACGCGGTGGGCGATGTCATCGGCCCGCCGGCGCTGGCCAGCGTGGCCTACGTGCAGGGCCGCTTTGTCGTGCAGCACATGCTCGATGCCACGTCGACGCCCGAGTCTCTCGAGACGATTCCCAGCGGCATCTACACCATTCCAGAAATTTCCTCGGTCGGCCGTACCGAGCGCGAATTGCGCAACGCCGGCGTCCCTTACGAGGTCGGTCACGCCGCCTTCAAAAGCCTGGCGCGCGCGCAGATGACCAGCGAGACCACCGGGATGCTCAAGTTGCTGTTCCATGCCGAGACCCTCGAAGTGCTGGGCGTGCACTGTTTCGGCGATCGCGCGTCGGAGATCGTGCACATCGGGCAGACCGTGATGGCCAATGCAGCGCTCAACAACATGCGCTACTTCATCAACACCACGTTCAATTATCCGACGATGGCCGAGGCGTACCGGGTGGCTGCGCACAACGGGCTGAACCGGCTCGCCTGATGGGTAACCCGCTCGATTATCCGACCGAGGTCTGGCGTTTGTTTCGCGAGACGCCACGGGCTGGGCGCTTCGAAACGGGGGCAGGGGTCGTGTCGGCCGAGGCTGGAACGGCGGCGGGGAAATTCCGATTGCGACTGGAATGCCGGATCGAGAATGATCGGGTAATTGACGCCCGTTTCCAGGCCTACGGCTGCCCGTACACGATTGCCGCAGGAGCCTGGCTGGCGGGCTCGAGCATCGGGCGGCCGCAGGCCGAACTGGCCCAGGCGAGGACAGAAGAGCTTCGCACCGCGCTTGAAATCCCCGAGGATCGGGCCCACTGTTGGCTCATGGCGCAGGACGTTCTGCGCGAGCTAGCCCACCAGAGTCCATGAGCCTTCAGCTTTCACCCTCCGCTGCCGAACGCATCAATGCCCAACTTTCCAAGCGCGGCAAGGGCCTGGGGCTGCGCGTGGGCGTGAAGAAATCCGGTTGCTCGGGCTGGGCCTACACCATGGATTACGCCGACGAAACCAGCGCCGAAGACCAGGTGTTCGAATCCAACGGAGCCAGGCTGATCGTCAAGACTGAGTACCTGCCGATGCTCGAAGGCATGATTCTGGACTGGCAGAAGCAGGGCCTGAACGAGTCCTTCAAGTTCATCAACCCGAACGTGAAGGCGCAGTGCGGCTGCGGAGAAAGCTTCGCGGTCTAGCTCATCGCAGCCGGTACAATTCCGGCATGCGCCAATACCTTGACCTGATGCGCCACGTACTCGAGCACGGCGCGCTCAAATCCGACCGCACCGGCACCGGCACGCTCTCCGTTTTCGGCCACCAGATGCGCTTCGACCTGGCGGAAGGCTTTCCGCTGGTCACCACCAAGAAACTGCACCTGAAATCGATCCTGGTCGAGCTGCTGTGGTTCCTGCGCGGCGATACCAACGTGGCCTGGTTAAAGGAACACGGCGTCTCGATCTGGGACGAGTGGGCGGACGAAACAGGCGAGCTCGGCCCGGTTTACGGGCGCCAGTGGCGTGCCTGGCCGGCCAGCGGAGGACGCGAGATCGACCAGATGCGGCTGCTGATCGACCAGATCAGGGGCAATCCGGATTCGCGGCGGCTGATGGTTTCGGCCTGGAACGTCGGCGAGCTGGACAAGATGGCCCTGGCGCCCTGCCACGCGCTGTTCCAGTTCTATGTGGCGGACGGAAAACTCTCCTGCCAGCTCTACCAGCGCAGCGCCGATATCTTCCTCGGTGTGCCGTTCAACATTGCGTCCTACGCGTTGCTGACCCTGATGGTCGCTCAGGTCTGTGGCTTGAAGCCGGGTGATTTCGTCTGGACCGGCGGCGATTGCCACCTGTATTCGAACCATCTCGACCAGACGCGCACGCAGCTCACGCGCGCGCCGCATGCCCTTCCTCGGATGACGCTCAATCCGGAGGTCACCGACCTGTTCTCGTTTAGGCCCGAGGATTTCGTGCTCTCGGACTACGCGCCGCACCCGCACATCAAGGCGCCGGTGGCGGTGTGAGCGAGGCGGGCGAGTCCTTAAGCCTGATCGTGGCGATGGACCAGAACCGTTTGATCGGCCGCGACGGTGGCCTGCCCTGGCGTCTGCCGAATGATCTTGCGCACTTCAAGCGCCTGACCCTGGGCAAGACCATCCTCATGGGCCGGCGTACCTGGGATTCGCTGGGTCGTGCGCTGCCGGGTCGCGAGAACTGGGTGGTGAGCCGCGAGCCTGCGTTCGCGCCGCTGGGTGCCCGGGTTTTCGCGTCGGTCGAGTCCGCGCTGGGCGCGCACACGGATGGCGAATTGATGGTGATCGGCGGGGCCGAGCTGTATCGCCAGACGCTCGTGCGGGCGCGACGTCTGTACCTGACCCAGGTGCTCGCGCAGCTAGGCGCAGGCCGCAGGGCCAATGTGCACTTCCCGGATTTTGACGAAACCTGTTTTCGCGAGATCGCACGTGAAGATCATCCCGCGGACGAGCGCCACGCCTGCCCATACCGATTCCTGACGCTCGAACGAAAATGAATCGCCTGCCGCTCCTGTTGTGCCTGCTGGCCGTATCGGCCACGGCGCAGGAGCCGGTTCCCGCCGAGCCTCCGAGCCAAGCGTTTTTTCCCGAAATTATCGGCATCGAGTTCTCCGGCAATGCCGTGACCCAGCCGAAGGTCATGCGGCGCGAGATGCTGCTGGCGCCGGGCGACGCGGCCGATCCGCAACGGGTCGAGCGCGCACGTCAGGCCGTACAGGACCTGGGCCTGTTCCGCACCGTCGCGGTCGAACAGGTTCCGGTGGACACCGGCGTGGTGCTGATTTTCACCGTGCAGGAAAAGTTCTACATCCTGCCGTTCCCACGCGCGGACATCACCGACTCCGGCGAGTACGCCTATGGCGTGCAGTTGCGCTGGGCCAATCTGTTCGGGCTCAACCAGAACATGCGCGTGTTCTGGGAGCAGCGCGACCAAAAGGAGGAAGGCATAGGGCGCGAGACCAGCTTCGCCGGCAGCTACTCCATCCCGCAAATCTTCGAGAGCCGCTACAACCTGAGCCTCAGCGCGGGCTACACCGAACGCCCGGTCGAAGTGGAGGACAACGACGATCTGCTCTTCGAGGAGACGTTCCAGAACGCGCAGGTCCAGGTTTCGCGCAACCTGAGCCGAGGCTCGCCCAGCCAGGGCTGGATGGCGTCCGGCGGCATGAGCTGGGAGAACCAAGACACCCGCGGCGAGTTTGCCGAGCGCGAGTACGGAACGGCCACATCGCTGCTGGCGGGCTTGAGTCACCGCGACCTGCACCTCAAGCGCTACAGCGAATCGGGCAGCGCGTTCAGCGCCAGGCTGGCCGTGGCCACCGAGGGCCTGGCCAGCGATTACGACCAGATCAACTACACGCTGGACTGGCGCAGCTTTAATCCTGTCGGTGCCCGCGCGCACCAGAATCTCGACCTGACCGCACAGGCCGGCGCACGCCACGGTGGCCCGCCCGATGACGACGCATTCGAGCTGGGCGGATCGAGAAGTCTGCGTGGTTTCTCCAACGATTCTTTCGAGGGCGACGCGTACTACCGGCTCGCTGCCGAGTATCTGCGCCCGGTCGGCAGGGACTGGATCCGCGCGCTGGTAGTGCTGGAGGCAGGCAACGTTTTCGAGCAGCCCGAAGACGCCAGCCTGAGCCGCATCCACACCAGTTTCGGGGTCGGCCTGCGTCTGCGCTTCAGCGGTTTCGTGGACCTTGAAATCGACTTCGGCTACGCCGTGCCGCTGGGTGGCGGTGGTGACGGCCGGATATTCGTAGCCCGGCCGTAATCCTGTTCGCGGGAGCTGTGATACAAGCTCTACCAGAAACAATCACGGGGGAGAAACCTAATGTCCGACATCAAGACCCTGTTCGAACAGGCTCAGAAAGACGTCAAGACGCTGACCAAGCGGCCCAGCAACGAAAACCTGCTGGCGCTCTACTCTTTGTTCAAACAAGCCACCGACGGCGACGTGAAGGGCTCGCGGCCCGGCATGCTCGACATGGTGGGCCGCGCCAAGTACGACGCCTGGGCCAGGCTCAAGGGCACCAGCGCCGCGGAAGCCATGCAGCAATACGTGAGCGTGGTGAAGACGCTGCTGGGAGGCTGAGCTAAGGTCTGCGCCCGACCCAGTCGCGCGCGAACTGCCGCGCCACGCGGCCCGAACGCGAGGCGCGGTTCAGCGCCCAGCGCAGCGCCAGTTTCTCGATTTCCCCGCTCCACGTTTCAGCTCCGAGCACGCGCAAGTGCATGCGCACCGCATCGAGATACTGGTCCTGCGTGAACGGCGGAAAGCTCAGCCACAACCCGAAGCGCTCGGACAGGGAAATCTTCTCCTCCGTGGTCTCGCCCGGATGCAGTTCCTCGCCATCCCAGCGGTACTCCTCGTTCTCCCGCGCCAGTTCGGGCATCAGGTGTCGGCGATTGGACGTGGCGTAAATCAGCACGTTCTCCGGCGGCTCCTCGATGCCGCCATCGAGCGCGGTCTTGAGCGCCGTCAGCTTCGCGTCGCCCGAGGCCACGCTGAAGTCGTCCACATACAGGACGAAGAACTCATCGCGATCACGCAGCGGCGCCACCACGTCCGGCAGATCGGTCAGATCGTGCGGATGCACTTCCACTACACGTAGCCCGCGCGGCCCAAATTCCGTCAGCATCGCTTTCACCAGGCTGGACTTGCCGGTTCCGCGCGCGCCCGTCAGCAACGCGTGATTGGCAGCCCGCCCTTCCACGAACTGCAACGTGTTCCGTACCAGCGCCGCTTTCTGACGATCGATCCCCAGCAGACCGTCCAGCGGGACAAGATGCGGGAAGGCAACGGGTTCGAGGCGCTGGTTGCGCCAGCGGAAGGCAAGATCGGTCATCGGATTCCTTACAAGAGGGTTGAGCGTGACGCTGGCGCAGGTGGTCCACTACAATCCGCGCCCTTGCATGGCTTCCCGCAATGGTGATGTAGCTCAGACGGTTAGAGCGCGGCACTCATAATGCTGAGGTCGCTGGTTCGATTCCAGCTATCACCACCAATTATTACAAGGACTTGCGAAGCTGCCTCGCTGGTCATTTTTTTGTCACTGTACCCTGTACCAAATTGTGCCCCTAAAAAGGCGCAGTCGCTTCTACATCGCCGAAACACCTGCGAGACGCCGCGCATAGGGCATCAGATGAGCCGCGGTCAGGTGCGCGTGTAGCGCTGGACCATCGCCGGCGACTTCCATCCACCCATCGCCTGCAAGACCGTTGAACGGAGTGCCCTGCTGCGCGTGCCAGGATGCCCAGGTGTGTCGCAGATCGTGCCAGCGGAAATCCTTGAGGCCCGCTCGCTCGACTGCTGCCCGCCAGGCTTTCGTGTTCACCTGACACACCGGATTTCCCCGGTACGTGAACACGAACTCCTTGTGCATCCCCTCGCGTCGCTGAAGCACGGCCATCGCGTCCGCATTGAGCGTCACCGCAATCGCGTTCTTCGTTTTCGACTGGTCGGAGGGGACCCATGCGCAGCAGCGCGCCAGGTCCACATCGGCCCATCCAAGGCGACAGACGTTGCGTTGACGAAGGCCGGTTGCGAGCGTGAAACGCATCATTTCGGCGAGGTGTTCGGGAAGAGCGGAGAGCGGCCGATCAGCTTCTTCCTGCGTCAGCCACCGAGTCCGTTTGGATTGCGCCTGGTACATCGGCGCCTTCGGTACGCGCTCGGTCCATTCCTACACCTCGCATGCTCGCCGCAACACGGTCCGCACCAGCGCCATGTAGCGGTTCGCGGTCGCTTGATTCGCTGCCGCGGCTTTGCCGTCGAGTATCCGGAAGAGCATCGCCCGGTCGATATCGACCAGCCGTCGCCCGCCCAGATACCGATCCACCCAACGAAAAAATCTCCTTGTCTTTCTGCAGTGAAGCCTTGTGACTCTTTTCCTTGAGCCACTGCACCACTGCGTCTTCCCACGTGTACTTCGGTTTCTCCGCCAATGCGCCCTTGTGCCACGTTTCGGCTTTCAGCCGGTCGTGGAGTTCTTGCGCGGATCGCTTGTCTTGAGTCCCAGAAGACTTTCGTACTCGCTCACCGTCTGGCGTGGAGAACCGAATCCGCCACACTTCGCCGCGTCGATAGATACCCATGTGTCTAGCTCCAATTTGGAGCCACGTCGCGGCGCTTGCCGGGAGACAGCGTAGAGCCGTGCCAGGTAGTCGGCAAGATCGGATTCGAGGAACACCCAGCGCTTCCCAGGTTTGGCGCCACGGATGAGGCCTGCAGCCGCACGACGGCGGAGGATTTTCGGCGAAATTCGAAGAAAACTTGCCGCTTCGTTGAGGTCGAGCGTGCGCACGGAGACTCACCCATCGGCAGTGCGCAATGCGGTTTGGCGCGGGTGCGGGACTTTGTCGAGGTTGCGCACATGAGGTGTTCGATCGTCGGCTCTGGACGGGCCTCCGCAACGAATAATTCGAGCATGCGTGATCTCCATTTCACGCTCACGGTGACACCCTGACAGGCCTATCTCTGCTTGCCTATTCGTTACTCCGAAAACCGCCGCAACGGTTTAGCTGGCGACATGGGGATGGGCATCGGCAAAAAAGTCCGCCGTCGTCCGAAATCGTCCTGATTTTGCGACGGCAGCGCGTCGACTGGTGATCGACTCAGACGATCTGCAACTTCCGTATCAAGCCACACGGATATGGCGCAAGAAGTATTGGTGAACTTGGGCACCACTGAAAATTCGATCGCCGATGAGCCCCAGTGCCAAAACCGGCAACTCCCGAGCCGACCGGCGTTTAATGAAAATTCACAATACGTTGGTGCAGAGCTTTCAGAGACTGGACGTGCGGCTGGAGCAAGTCCTTTGCTCGTTCGTGGACATGGCTGTCTCAGTCAGACGCTGGGGATTTCCTTTAAAGGCCCTTTAAGGGTAAAGGGAGTTTTCAGATACGAGAACAGCGCAAGCCGTCGACCAACGCAGAAAACCGAACCCCCGCGAATCCGATTCCGGTGATTGTCACCACGGTTCGCGCGGCGACCGCGCCAACTGCCACTCGCCGCGGATGCGGCAGTCGGTACCACTGCGGCTACGATGAGTTCGGCGCATTCAACGTCGAATTGTCCTCTCGCGTGTCTCTGATCGCGTTTGCGAGCCGCTGGCCAGACCTGGCAAGTGGACCTCAGAGCCCTACGTTCCGACGCGGCCGACACGCGTTGCCGAACCCCCGGGCCCCACGTTTTGCGCAAGGTTAGATACGTGTGGCACAAACCTGTGCCACATACGGGTTTAGCGACATAGCTCACTGCAAATGAATCGAAGATCGAGTCTCGCAGTGTTTAGAGTTGATCCACGATCTCGAACCGAACGGCGAGCGGCTGCCGCAAACAGTGCGCACGCGTGCAAATCGAAATCATGTTTCTGTCAGTTCGCGATCAATCCTGGAACGAACCTCGGGTTCGAGACCCAAAGACCTGTCGCAAGTTTGTGGGTATCCCCATGTGGCGACAACGGCGTGTTGTTGTCAGTACCGCTGCGGATTGGACTTTGAACCGCCCCGGTTTTCCCGGAGGCTCGTTGGTTTGAGTCACGCCGCGAGGGCGAGACTCGGGATCTGCGAATAGTAGGCTTCCTCGGCTTCAGCCGGAGGGATGTTGCCGAGCGGCTCCATCAGTCGGCGGTTGTTGTACCAGTCCACCCACTGCAGCGTGGCCCACTCGACGTCTTCGCGGCGCTGCCAGGAAGGTCGTCGATGAATCACCTCGGCCTTGTACAGGCCGTTGATGGTCTCGGCCAGGGCGTTGTCGTAAGAGTCGCCCACGCTGCCCACGGAAGGTTCGAGACCGGCGTCGGCAAGACGTTCGGTGTAGCGGATCGAAACGTACTGGACGCCTCGGTCGCTGTGATGCACCAAGCGATCCGGGCCGACCGGTTTGCGCTCGTGCAGCGCCTGCTCCAGCGCGTCGAGCACCAGGTCGGTCCGCGCCGAGGACGACGCGCGCCAGCCGACGATGCGCCGGGCGAAGACGTCGATGACGAAGGCGACGTAGACGAAGCCCTGCCAGGTCGAGGCGTAGGTGAAGTCGCTGACCCACAGCTTGTTCGGCCGATCCGCCTTGAAGTGACGACGGACATGATCCAGCGGGCAAGGTGCGTTGGCATCACTCACCGTCGTGCGCACCGACTTGCCGCGGATGACGCCACGCAAGCCCAGGCGCTTCATCAGGCGCGCCACCGTGCAGCGAGCCAGATCAAAGCCCTCGCGTCTGAGCTGTCGCCACACCTTGC
>JBQTHL010000020.1:0-5199 GCA_052389915.1 Panacagrimonas sp. | reverse complement strand
CCGTGCAAACAAGCTAGTTGCGAACGACGCTAACTACGCCCTCGCCGCTTAATCCCGGCGAGCGGTTGCCCAGGTGGTGTTGATGCCCCTGAAGCAGCCGTCGACTCTCATCAACTAAGCTCGAAGCGCGCCCTTCGCCTAGAGACGAAAACCCCAAGGGGATAAGCGTCCTCGATCCCTGCCTGTCGGGGAGTTGGCGATGAAAATCAAAGACAGGCTAAGCATGTAGATCTGCGGCGTTGAAGGTTGTCGGACGGGGGTTCGATTCCCCCCAGCTCCACCAAACAAGGGTCCAAGAGGGTCCGCTGAAGTCCACTAAACCCGCGTAATTGCGGGTTTTTTCTTGTCTGATGGTCCGTATACGTCCGCCTGCGTCCGTTGACATCCGGGGTAACAAGGGGGTAACTCTAGGGGTAACTGGCCCCACCCTCTGACCTGTTACCCCCAGACCATGCCTTTGACCGATACAGCCGTGAAGACGGCAAAGCCCGGCCCCAAACCGCGCAAGCTCGCGGACAATGGCGGCTTGTTCCTGCTGGTGACGCCCACCGGGGGCAAATGGTGGCGGTTGAAGTACCGCATCGACGGCAAGGAGAAACTGCTGTCGCTCGGCGTCTATCCGGATGTCTCGCTCAAGCAAGCTCGCGCGGGGCGCGACGACGCCAGGAAGGGCATCGCCGCCGGCATCGACCCGAGCGAGCAGCGGAAGGCCGCGAAGGCTTCGGGCGAGGAAGGAGGCGAGAACACATTCAAGGCCGTAGCCCTGGAGTGGCTCGCGAAGTTCGCGTCCACTTGGTCAGAGGGGCACGGTGCCCGCATCAAGCGCCGGCTCGAAGTGGACGTGTTCCCCTGGATTGGCAACCTGCCTGCGGGCGCGATCACTGCGCCGCAATTGCTGGCCGTCGTGCGGCGCATCGAAGCCCGGGGCGCTTTGGAGACTGCGCACCGCGCGCTGCACAACAGCGGGCAGGTGTTTCGCTACGCCGTCGCCACCGGCCGCGCAGAGCGTGATCCGTCGGGCGACCTTCGCGGCGCCCTGCCCCCAGTCAGGGAAAAACACCATGCGTCGATCACTGACCCGCAGGCCGTCGGCGAGTTGCTGCGCGCCATCCGCACCTACAAGGGTTCACTCGTCACCGCGTGCGCGCTCCAGCTCGCCCCGCTGCTGTTCGTTCGTCCTGGCGAGTTGCGGCACGCGGAATGGACCGAGATCGATCTTGATGCTGCCGAGTGGCGTATCCCTGCCGAAAAGATGAAGGCCCGTGTGCAACACATCGTGCCGCTGCCCGTGCAGGCCATTGCCATCCTGCGCGAGCTGCATCCGCTCACGGGTCGCGGCCGCTACGTGTTCCCCGGACTGCGCACGCACACGCGACCGATGAGCGAGAACACCGTGCTCGCCGCATTGCGGCGACTGGGTTACTCCAAAGACCAGATGACCGGCCACGGCTTTCGCAGCATCGCGAGCACGCGCTTGAACGAGATGGGCTGGAACCGCGACGCAATCGAGCGCCAGCTTGCGCACGGCGAGCGCGACCCCGTACGCGCGGCCTACAACTACGCGGAGCACCTGCCGGAGCGTCGCAAGATGATGCAGGCCTGGGCTGACTACCTGGACAGCCTTGCGCGCGGCGAGCTGAAGGTAGTGCCGCTGCGAGCCGCGTAGAGCGATTTACCGCGAAGCCCGGCGGCGGACTTCAGCCGGGCAATGAGGCGGGCCGGCAGCGTGTCTCACCACGCTACCGACCCTGACTCGCAACATGGAGTTGACCCATGACACGAGCTGCATTGAAGCGTAGCACCGAGCCCCGAGCGCGCACCCGCGGGGAACCCGCCGCTGTCCCTTCCGAATCGCAGCTGCGGGAGGATCGAGCCATCTACCGAGCGATCAGCATTCTCGAAAAGCGGATGCACAGGCACGGCGATGTGTTGAGCGATCCGCTAACTACCCGCCGCTATCTGCACCTATGGCTTGCCGGGAAAGAAGTGGAGCACTTCGTCGGGCTTTTTCTCGACTCGCAACATCGACTGATCTCGGCCGAGACACTCAGTGCCGGCACTTTGGACGCTGCATGCGTCTACCCGCGCGAGGTGGCGAAGCACGCAATTCGACTGAATGCTGCGGCCGTGATCTTCGCGCACAACCACCCAAGCGGAGTGCCTGAGCCGTCGGCCGCAGACAGGGTGCTGACCGACCGACTACGCCACGCCTTGGCGCTGATCGATGTGCGTGTGCTCGATCACTTCGTTATCGGTAGTGGGGCGCCGGTGTCGTTCGCGGAGCGCGGTTGGCTGTAGCGGATTGGGTCAGGTGCGCGGATACCTATTCGCGGATATGCTTGGACTTGCACGGACCTACCTGGACACCACATGACGACTGCCAAACTGTTCAAGCTCGGGAATTCTCAAGCCGTGCGCATTCCCGCGCGGATGCGTTTGGCTGCGACCGAAGTCGAGATATTCGAGCGCGACGGAGACCTCGTATTGCGGCCCAAAGCCGCTACCGCCGCAGACCTGTTCGCGCGCATCCGCGCGCGGGGGGCGGATTATTCGGACTGGAAGCGCCCTCCGCAGGGCAAGAACCGGCCCGTGCCGTCCTTGGATGATTGATCCGTGGCGGCGCGGTATCTGTTGGACAGCAACATCCTGATTGCTGCGCTCAAGGGCGAACCGGCCACCCTGCTCAATCGCCTGGCAGGGCTGGCGCCTGAGCGACTGTTCCTGTCTGCCGTCGTGCTTGGCGAACTGCTGACGGGGGCGGAAAAGAGCCGTGATTCGGGAAGGCGAAAGGCAGACATGGCTGACTTGACCCGAGGCATGGAGACCCTACCCTTCGACGCCAATGACGCAGCGGTCTACGCGCGTATCCGCGCCGCACTGGAAGCCAAGGGCGAAGGCATCGGCCCGTTGGACATGCAGATAGCCGCGCAGTGCGTGGCGCGTGACCTTGTCCTGGTTACGGACAACCTCCGCGAGTTCCGGCGCGTGCCGGAGCTGACATGCGAAAACTGGTTGAGGAAATTATGAACGAGACCCCAAGGCATCGAGGCACGAGATCCATGCGGTATATGCGCAATCCGACTTCTTGAAGGTTCACGATGCCTAAGCGAATGCCCCGCACCGAGATAGTCTTTACAAGGCCTGGAGCATCCGCAGGGTCCGGTGTAAAGGGCACGCAACCGCGGGTACGTATTACGCGCGCTGGCAATCCCGTCAAGTACGCGGAATCGCTGTTTCGATCTCCCAAAGCGCAATCGATCCCTTTGAATTCGATGGAGGACTGGAAGTCATTTTTTGAGTCGTGGGAAACCCTAAGGCAGCTCGTGACGCAGAACCTGCAACACATCGAGAACACCGCGGCGAAGAAAGAGGAGTGGGCCAGAACGAGAGCAGACAGATACGACACGTCGAGCGAGGGCGATGATCATCTGACGACCCAAGGCTTTGCGCGAGAAGCGAAGAACCATGCGCGAAGAGCACTGAATCTGATCGAGGGCCACGGCGATGAGGAAGCCGTTGGGTTCCAAGTAGCGCACTCAGCGATGAAGGCTGTCGAACAGTGGGGCCTCATGGTTCTTAGCCTCCACGAGCCCGCGATCCTCGCTGAGCGAAACATCCATGAGCGGCGCAAATCTGGTGGCCGATTCGGTGCTGAAAATCAGGCGAAGGTGAAGAAGCAGAACCGCATGAAAGTGGAGGCCGCGCTGCAAGAAGAATTTGCGAAAAATCGCCCGCAACGGGGACGCGCGCCGCGAATTGCGCGGTCGCTCGGCATGTCGGTTTCAACGGTCAGGGGCCACCTACAAGAAATCGGCAACAAAACCTGTCGGAAAATCGTGAGAGGGACGAAAGGCTAAGGCCCTCGCTGTTTCGCATTCTTATTGTCATCCGGCGCGTTCCATTCGGAACGCAACAGTCGGAGATGGACGATGGATCAAACAGGATTGGCGGCGGCTCACACCGCGAAAGCAACACGCGATACAGACCGGGCCGAGCGCCTGCTGAGACTCAACGAGGTACTGAGCCGGGTTGGTGTGTCGAGGTCCACACTGTACGCATGGATTTCTGACGGGGCCTTCCCTGCCCCGGTGAGGTTGTCGCAGCACCTTTCCGCATGGCCGGAAAGTTCGGTGTCCGCCTGGATCGAGCTGCGGATTGCCACGTCGCGCGCAGCGAAGCACGGTGCGAAGTGAAGCCAGGTGACGGGTTGTTTCCGAAGCCCGCGCCCGCAGTTCTGCCCGGCTATCGCGGGCCTGGCAGCGGCCGGCCGCCATACCGTGAGCGCGGCCCCGGCGAGGCATGTCGCGTGTGCGACTTTTTCGAGACCGAGCAGCCGTCCCGCGACGATCCGTTCGGCTACTGCCGGTTCGATGAGGCGGTCGGCCAGCGGTCGCTTTTGACGACGACCAGCATGCGACGCGTGCCGGCGAACCACTGGTGCGAGAATTTCCAGTGGATGAAGCGCAATGAGGCCTGATCGCGTGCCTTCATCCGGCGAGGTGCTCGACCAATTCTTCAGCGCGATGGCTGATGCCGGCGTGGCGCCGTCTGATCGCGCTGTGATCGTGGCCGACGGCGCCCTGCATCGCTTTCATGTGGAAGGCGAGAAACGCGGCAGCAAGAACGGATGGTTCGTGCTGCACAGCGACGGCCTGCCCGCTGGCGAGTACGGCACCTGGAAGGACGCAGGCGCCTCGCACACCTGGCACGCCAATATCGGCCGCGAGCTGAGTGCAGCCGAGCAAGCGGAGTCTCGACGAAGGATCGAGGCCGCGCGTGCGGCCCGCGCTGCGGAGTTGGAAGCGGAACGCGAGAAGGGGCGCAAGAAGGCCGCACGCTTATGGGATCAGGCGAAGCCGCAGGTGCGTGTGACGCATCCGTACCTGGTGAAGAAGGGCGTGCGTGTCTACGGCATTCGCCAGCTACGCGAGCAACTTCTGATCCCAGTGCGCGACACAGCCGGCGAGCTGCACGGTCTGCAATTCATCCAGCCGGACGGGTCAAAGATGTTCGGCACCGGCACCGCTAAGGCGGGCCGGTATCACGCCATCGGCAAGCCCAAGGCCGGCGAGGTGCTCGGCATCGCGGAGGGCTACGCCACCGGCGCCACGGTGCACGAGCTGACGGGCTGGCCTGTCGCTGTCAGTTTCGATTGCGGCAATCTGCAGAATGTGGCCGAGGCGCTACGCGCGAAGCTGC